>QCBT01000001.1 GCA_003281525.1 Prochlorococcus sp. AG-347-J06
CAGCCAAATGATTGTGTGTATGAAAAATACCGCCTGCTAATTTAATTAATTTCCCGTGATAACCAAAAAGAATTACAGTTTTAACTTTTTTTATTGCAGCATCAACTAATAATGGTCCTATCCAATTTCCAATTTTGATAATTGGTAAATTAACATTATAAGTTTTGGCCAAATTTAATCCATTTTCACCAATAACAAATATAACTTCCCCTTTAAAATCATTTTGAGTTAACTTTAATAGATTATCTTTAGCCTCTTCTAATTGATCAGGTGAAGCACTCGAATAAGTCTCAGCAGAAGTGCCAATAATAGATAATCCATCAACAATGCCAAATGACTTATTACTAGTTCTTTCTGCTAAAAAAGCCCCATTTGGGAGAATAATTTCTAATTTCAAATTAAAGCCGGAAGGAATACTATCTAATAAATTTTCATATAGAACTTCTTTGGCAAAATTAGAAATGCATATCTCTGATGTATCTTCTTTTATGCCTACACCAGATCCTGCAATGATATTTATTGGAATTGTTTGAACAAGATTATTTAAAGGAATTTTTTCTAGAGAGGCTATTGTCCATATCTCTAAGTTTTGTGTAATGTCAAGATCTAAGCCAGACTTTGCAAAGGTAATTCCTAATGCATGCGTGTCATCATTGAGTAAAGCAACAGAATGAATCTCTATTTTTATTTCTTTTTTTTCATTAGGAATTTTTATTAGTTCATAATTTTTAAATGGTAGCCCTACTAGTTTATTTAATGCTGACCTAGCAGCTCCAGCAACCCACAAAGGTAAAGAAAATCCTTTTTTCAAATCAAGTAATTGAAAAATATATAATGAGAACTAATCTAAGAATGACCTATTTAATAAAAAGTGGCCATACAACAAAAATTATCATTGATGATTCCTGGACCCACACCAGTTCCAGAAAAAGTTTTACAAGCATTAAGTAAACATCCAATAGGCCATCGCAGTAAAGAATTTCAAGCTCTTGTAGAGAGTACAACTAAAAATCTAAAGTGGCTTCATCAAACTCAAAATGATGTTCTAACAATCACTGGTAGTGGGACTGCCGCAATGGAAGCTGGAATAATAAATACTTTAAGTAGAGGAGATAAAGTAATTTGCGGAGAAAATGGAAAATTTGGCGAAAGATGGGTAAAAGTTGCTGAAGAATTTGGTCTGGAAGTAATAAAAATTGATTCCGAATGGGGGACTCCACTTGATCCAAAAGAATTCAAAAAGGTATTAGAGGAAGATAAACAAAAAGAAATAAAGGCGGTTATTTTGACTCATTCTGAAACCTCAACAGGTGTAATTAATGATTTAGAAACTATTAGTTCATATATTCGTGCACACAACACAGCTTTATCAATTGTTGACTGCGTTACAAGTCTTGGCGCTTGCAATGTACCAGTAGATGAATGGAAATTAGATATCGTTGCTTCAGGATCACAAAAGGGATATATGATACCTCCAGGGCTTAGCTTTATAGCAGTGAGCCAAAAAGCATGGGAAGCTGCAGAAAAATCTAATTTACCAAAATTTTATTTGAATTTAAAATCCTACAGAAAAAGTCTTTTAGCTAACAGTAATCCATACACCCCAGCAGTCAATTTAATTTTTGCTTTAGATGAAGCTTTAAAAATGATGAGAGAAGAAGGCTTAGATAACATTTTCCAAAGACACAATAGACACAAATTAGCAATGAGCAATGCGGTAAAGGCTTTAAAGCTAAAATTATTTGCTGATGAAAAATGTTTAAGTCCTTCAATTACTGCAATAAAAACTGAAGAAATTGATGCTGAAGAATTTAGAAAAACAATAAAGAATAATTTTGATATTCTCCTTGCAGGTGGTCAAGATCATCTGAAGGGAAAAATATTCAGAGTAGGACATTTAGGTTATATAACTGATAGGGATATTATTACTGTAGTTTCTGCTATGAGTAATACACTTCTCAACCTCGGTAAAATTACAGCCCAACAAGCTGGAGAAGCATTAGTTATGGTATCAAAATATCTAGAGAAAAATTAAGTTAAGTTCCTGGTTCTTCAACATTTCCACCTAATTCAACAATCTTTTTTTTAAGAACGATTGATTTTTTTTCATCACCTTTGGTTTGCGCTATTGCAAGGGCAAACTCTAATTTTTCGAGCTGATGGCCACCCTCAAAAAAAGATAGTTTTTTCTTTATGCGGTTTTTATTATCTTTGTAAGAAATTTGTGAAGACATAAAAAATTCATGCTTTAGTTAATATTATGCCAATAAAAGGGGACATTATGAGAGGAAACTAAAAATATTATTTGAGTATAATCTTAAACAAAAAAAATTTTTTCTAATATTATGTTCTAACATCCTTGAAACTTATGCCTAACATAAATTTAATCTATTATCTTTTGGCAGGTTGTATTTTTGGAGCTTTAGCTCTAAAAACAGGCATTCCTGCGGCTCCTCTAGCAGGTGCTTTAATAGGCGCAAGCATACTTAGCATAAGTGGCAAAGTCGACATCGCAGAGTGGCCAGTAGGAACAAGAACAATTTTAGAAATCGGAATCGGAACAGTCATTGGTACATCATTAACAAAAGACTCACTAATTGATATTCAAAATTTATGGAGGCCAGCTATATTAATAACCTTCACTTTAGTTATCACTGGATTAGCAATTGGATTATGGACAAGCAGATTACTTAATATAGATATCATTACAACAATTCTAGGAGCTGCACCAGGAGGAATTAGCGGAATGAGTCTTGTAGGGTCTGAGTACGGAGTTGGGCCTGCGGTGGCAACATTACACGCTGTAAGATTGATTACTGTACTCTTAATTCTTCCTTTAGTTGTGAAATGCTTGAATATATTTGGGGTGATTAAATCTTAAATTTCTATAGACATATTCACAATAAAAGATATTTTTAAATAGAAGATAAAAGCCTAATGCAAAGATTAAAAAAGAAAAAACTAATACCATTAGCTTTGGGAATTTTCGCTCCTCTAACCCTTACTATGCCAAGAGTAAATGCAAGTACATTTGGAGCAGAAATTTTTTGTACTATGAGAGATGGAGGAAACGATCATGAAAGTAGTTGGGATGCAGCTTATACGTATATAAAAAAACAAAAGGGAGGGCTCTTTAAAGTTTCGCCTAAAAATGCAGCAGCGCAAATTACAGAAACAGTTATAAGAGAAAGAGAAAAATTTAGTTATTGTATTGAATATTTAGATAATCTTCATCCAAATAGAAAACTAATACGAGATTTAGAAAAAGAAGAAAAAAGAAAAGAAAAAGAAGCAAAAGATAGAGAAAACAAAAGAAATAGATTAAAAAAAGAATTAGAAGAAGCTAATGAAGAAATTTCTGAAGAATTTACGGATGAAACACTTGATAGATATAGTTATTAATTAAAAGTTCTAAAAGATAATAACTTTTTTAAATTTTATAGATACTATTTTGTATCTAAACACACTAAATAATATTTTTACTGTCAAATTTAAGCTAAAAAAAATAAATAAACGTTGACTTTTAATATTTTCAAGCGATTATTTATTTAACTAAATATTCTGAATGCATATTAATGATGCGGTGTTTCTAGAGGATTTATGTCCCAAGTTCAGATTTAGACAATGGCGAAAATCTATTCATAAATTTACTGGAAAAAGTTGTATATATTGCGGAAATCCATCTGAATCTATTGACCATGTAATACCACGAAGCCAAGGAGGATTAAGTACAACAGAAAACTGCGTCCCTGCTTGTCTTTCATGTAATGGGGATAAATCAGATGAAAATGCTTTGTATTGGTATAGGAGGCAAAAATTTTATGATCCCCGAAGAGCAATGGCTATAAGAGCTTGGTTAGAAGGAGATTTAAGGTTAGCCATTAGATTACTACAATGGGCTAATCCTAATTTTAAGGTAAAAAATAAAAATTACATAAAAGATGAATCAGAATATAAAGCAGCTTGATTACCAAACATTACATATTTTTCTAGAGTTGTAACTTTCACATATATTTTCCAATTCTTTCGGTGATTCTGGGAATATTAAAATTGTCAAAAATGAAATAAGAAAGACAAATAACTTTTGGTAGAATTTAAAACTAACTAAACATATTTCTTTCTCTACAAAACAGGAGTAACTTTTGCTGATACAGAAAGTTTTTGATTTTAAATCGGGTTCGAAAGCTGTCTTCATCATTAATTAATACATATGTACTACTATAACCCAAAATGAAGAGCCCTGCAAATTTAATCGGAAATAAAAAAAAATTTTTAGTCTTGGGATGTGGTTTCAGCGGTAGTTTTTTTGCAAAAACTATTAGAAAATTCGGTTGCACTGTTTTAACAAGCTCAAGATCTGCAAGCAAAGATCCCAATAGTTTTATTTTCAACAGTGAAAACGGAGTTGTTCCTGATGAAAAAATTTTTGATGGAGTTACGCATATTCTTAGTTGCATTCCTCCTGACAAAAATGGTAATGATCCCGTACTAAAAAGCCTTCAAAGTAAACTAATAGATTTACCCCTTGAATGGGTTGGATATTTATCTACAACAGGAGTATATGGAAATACTGAAGGTGGTTGGGTTTCTGAGATAGATCAGCCTAATCCTGTGCAAAAAAGAAGTCAGAATAGATTAAATTGCGAAAAAAAATGGATTGAATCTAGTTTGCCCGTACAAATTTTTAGATTACCCGGTATCTATGGACCTGGAAGATCCACGTTTGAAGCAATCAAAAATCAAAAAATTCGAGTTATCCTAAAAAAAGCTCAAGTATTTTCAAGAGTTCATGTTGCTGATATTACGCATGCGATTATTTTTTTATTACAAAATAAAGATTATTTAAAGTTTCACCAAATCATTAATATTGCAGATGATGAACCCTGTTCTCAAATAGAAGTTATCCAATATTGCTACGATTTACTTGGTTTAAGAATGCCAAAGCCAAAATTATTTGACAATGTAAAAGATGAATTATCACCTATCGCTCAATCTTTTTGGATGGAAAATAGGCGAGTTTCAAACAAACTTTTATGCGAAATACTTGGATATAAACTAATTTATAAAAACTATAAATTAGGCTTAAAAAATTGCTATCTAAACAGTTAAAAAAATACATTAGAAACTTTCTATGAATTTTCAAAATACAAATAAAATATTGAAGATAGTAATAAGCGTTGGTGATGAATCAGGCATTGGACCTGAAATACTCTTAAAAGCACTTTGTTCTAATCAGATTCCAAAAAATATTGACTTTATACTAGTTGGATCAAAAAAAAATCTACAAAATACATATGAATATCTTAGATCATTAGGATTAGAAAACCTTGCAAATCCTAAAAATTTCAAGATGCATGATCTCGAAATTTTTTCTTCAGATAATGACCCTAAATTAAGTTACGGCAATTCAAGTTTTCAATATTTAACAAAAGCAATAGAAATTGTTAAACAATATCCCAATTCAGCACTTGTAACAGGACCAATTTGCAAGAAATCATGGTCTCTGGCAGGTCATTACTTCTCTGGTCAAACTGAAGTACTAGCAAAATCATGTGGAGTAAAAAACGTTGGCATGCTATTCACAGCTAAATCACCAATTACAGGTTGGAGATTTAATACTTTATTAGCCACAACCCACATAGCCCTTTCTGAGGTTCCCAAGAAATTAACTACAGAATTAATCCACTCCAAATTGGATCTTTTCAAGAAATTTTGTAATACCTATACTGATAAACCTAGTTTAAAAGTAGCTGGATTAAACCCTCACGCTGGCGAAGAGGGAATTTTAGGTCGTGAAGAGAAAGATTGGCTCAATGATGCATTAATTACTTGGAATGCAAAGAATAGAGGCATTGAATTATTAGGCCCTTTATCACCAGATAGTTGCTGGAATTCTTCGGCAAAAGCTTGGAATGACAAAAATGCTAAAAAGCATGATGGCATTCTTGCTATGTATCATGATCAAGGTCTAATACCAATGAAGGTGATAGCTCTTAATTATTCAGTCAATACCACAATCGGATTACCTTTTATAAGAACATCTCCTGATCATGGAACTGGATTTGATATTGCTGGCAAAGGAATTGCTCAATCCCAGAGCATGATTGAGGCTATTAAGACTGCAATTGAAATGACTAACAATTCAAGACTGCTTAACACGCATTAAAACTTGACCAAATTCAACTGGTGTTCCATTTTCAACGAGAATCTCTACTATTTCAGCATTAAATTCAGATTCAATTTCATTCATTAACTTCATTGCTTCCAAAATACAAATAGTTTGACCGACCTTAACGTTATTCCCTACTTCGACGAATGGCTCCTCACCAGGCGCTGCAGCCCGATAAAATGTCCCAACCATAGGAGAAGTAATTTCTGTTAGATCAGAGCGTCCTGGGGGCGCCACCTGAGGTACTTCAGGCTCATTAACTATAGAAATATTATCATTAATAGTTTTTTGATTAGCAATTGTTTGCTTATCGAATGAAGTATTAGAAACTAAATTATTAATAACTTGATTTTGATCAAATACATTCCTTTTTATTTCGAGTTTAAAATCCTCTCCCTCTAGTGAGAACTCTTGTATATCACTTGTAGAGATTTTCTCTATTAAGCGATTTAAGTCTTCATGATCTAATTTCATAGCCATTAATTTTCACGTCCAAGATAACTGTCATTACGGGTATCAACTTTAATCATTTCTCCAACAGAAATAAATAAAGGAACCATAACTTGAGCACCTGTTTCTAGAATAGCTGGTTTAGTGCCCCCACTAGCAGTATCTCCTTTAACTCCAGGATCTGTCTCTGTAACTTTCAAAGTAATAGATATTGGTAGTTCCACTTCTAAAACTTTACCATTATGAAAAACTACATTAACCTCCATTCCCTCTTTCAAATACTTTGCACCTTTACCGATTTGTTGAGAGGTGAGTCTAGTCTCTTCAAAACTTGTCATATCCATAAAAACATAATCACCAGACTCCACATAAGTATGCTGCAGGTTAGACTTCTCAAGGATAGCCTGCTGTACTGATTCTCCGGCTCGAAAAGTTTTTTCAACTACGTTGCCGCTTTGAACTGATTTTAATTTTGTTCGCACGAAAGCAGAACCCTTACCAGGCTTGACATGTAGAAATTCTACAACACGCCAAACTTGTCCATCCAATTCGATGGTGGTACCTGTGCGAAAATCGTTACTGGAAATCATTCCTGTATTACATCCCCAAGGATCATAAACCTGCAAGAGTGCTATGCAAAAATTCTTATCAAATCAGAACAAACTTTTATTAACTTTATCGATTGTAATTTTACAGGTTTTTATCTTAAAACCGATTCAAGTACTAGCTGATTTACCTACGGGAAATGCAGTAAAAGACCCTAGTGCAATCCTCAGAAACGCACTCCCTATCAAGCAAGTTGAGTTGCAAGAGCTTCAACACAAATTAGAAGAAACTAGCGACCTTGTAAGAGGAGGAAGATGGCCCGCTCTTACAAAAACTGTTACAAAATGTCAATCTTTACTAAAAAAATACCAAAGTAAAATTATTCAAGAATTACCAAAAGATAAAAAGAAAATTGCTGAAAAAACATTTTTAGAGCTTAAAGAAAATTTTAATAGTCTTCAAGATTACTCTAAATCAAAGGATAAATACTCATTTATAGCTACCCGAAGAGATGCTTTAGATAAAATAGGTGGATTAGAAGAATATTTCCTACCAAATCAATTTCCATACTCTATTCCCCAGGAATTTGATAATTTACCAAGATTACTGGGAAGAGCAAAAGTCAACATAAAAACATCAAAGGGAGATATGCAAGCTATTGTGGATGGATTTAACGCCCCACTTACAGCAGGAGCATTCATAGATTTATCTTCAAAAAACTTCTACAAAGATTTACCTATCAACAGAGCAGAAGAATTTTTTGTATTGCAAACCGGTGATCCAATTGGTGAAGATATTGGTTACATAGATCCTGAAACAAACGAAGAACGTCATGTTCCCCTAGAAATTAGAATTCCTGATGAAAAAGATACTTTTTATAATCAAACTTTTGAAGATTTAGGTCTTTACACAGAGACGCCAACATTACCTTTTGCCACACTGGGAACTCTAGGATGGTCCCATTCGAATACCGCAGTTAATGATGGGTCATCGCAATTTTTCTTCTTCTTATATGAAGCAGAATTAAATCCAGCAGGTCGTAATTTAATAGACGGTAGAAATGCTGCCTTTGGTTACGTTATAGATGGCTTTGATGTTTTAGAAGAGCTTACTAAAGATGACACAATAATTTCGATTGATGTTTTAGAAGGGATTGAAAACCTCAAATTAAATGCATAAAGAAATATTAGAAGATATAGGGGAAAAAGAATTAATAAATAGGCTTGGAAAATTTATGCCTAAAAATCAAGTTTCAGATGATTGCGCTTTAATCAAAACTAAAAATGAAAATTTACTTATTAATACTGATTCTTTGGTGGAAAATGTTCATTTTAATGACATAAGCATTTGTCCTCAAGACCTTGGGTGGAAAGCAGTTGTTAGCAATATCTCTGATTTACTTTCTAGTGGAAGCAAGAAGACTATAGGCATTACAATAAGCCTTGTTCTACCTGCTAGAACTGAGTGGATTTGGGTTGAAGAATTATACAAAGGAATAAATAAAGCATTAAAAGAATATGGCGGAATGATTTTAGGGGGAGATTGCTCGAAGGGGAATGAAAAAATCATTTCAATTACGGCCTTTGGAATTCAAGGCGAACTTGAATTAAGAAGGAACGCATGTAAACCAGGAGATATAATCTTAACTACAGGAATTCATGGCCTTAGCAAATTGGGATTTTTGATAAAGAATAAAATTAATTTCGATAATGAATTTTCTCTTCATGAAAGATTAATCATTAAGTCCATCGAACATTTTTGTCGCCCTAGAGTTTATCCAAATTTTCTAAATAATCTCCTCAAAACTCGCTCCAACAAAAAAATAAGGAGAATAGGATGTACTGATAGCAGTGATGGTCTATTTCAAGCTTTACAAGATTTAGCGATAGCTAGCAACTGTAAAGCGATCTTAAATTATGAAAAAATACCTAAAGATAAGGATTGGCCTAAAGGAGATAAATGGGACGAATATTATTTTTTTGGAGGTGAGGATTATGAATTAGTTTTTTCATTGCCAAAAAAATGGGCAAAGAATTTATCTAAACTTGATAAAGAAATTAACGAGATTGGGTTTTTTGCTGATGGTGAGCCATCAATAGAATTTAAAGATAACAAAAAAAACAAATTACTTAATAACAAGCCTTTCAAACACTTTTAATTATTCCCAATTTTTAGCAACAATCTCTGCTAAATCTACCACTCTCTGACTATAACCCCACTCATTGTCATACCATGCAAGGACCTTTACAAGGTTATCTCCGATACACATAGTAAGGTCACTATCTACAATTGATGATTCATTTGTACCTGCATAATCGCTTGACACTAATGGTTCATCACCATACTTAATAATGCCTTTCATTGAGCTTAAAGAGGCTTCCTTTAGAGCATTATTGACTTCTTCAGATGTAACAGATTTAGAAGATTCAAAAACGAAATCTACTGCTGAAACGTTAGGAGTTGGAACTCTCATTGCAATTCCTGTTAATTTGCCTTTCATTTCTGGGTATACTAGCGCCACTGCTTTTGCAGCACCTGTAGAAGTAGGCACAATATTTGTAGCAGCGGCCCTAGCCCTTCTTAGATCTCTATGACTATTATCTAGAATTCTTTGATCCCCTGTATAACTATGAATTGTAGTCATCAAACCTTTGTTAATCCCAAAAGTTTGGTCTAACACTTTAACTACTGGAGCTAAACAATTTGTTGTACAACTAGCATTACTCAAAATATCATAATCTTTGTGTTTATATGCATCAGCATTAACTCCAACTACATAAGTACCAACGCCATCGCCTTTACCAGGAGCAGTTAAGATAACTTTTTTTGCTCCTACCTCTAAATGCTTACTTGCACCAACATCTGTATTAAAAACTCCAGTGGATTCAATAACCAAATCTACACCCCAGTCTTTCCATGGAAGATTCATTGGATTTCTATCAGAGAAACACTTAATTGTTTTGTTATTAATTACAAAAGTATCATCAGTATATTGAATATCGACACCATCAAGTTGACCAAGAACTGAGTCATACTTTAATAAATGAGCATTAGTCTTAGGGTCTGAGGTAACGTTAATTCCAACCACTTCAATATTGGTGTAAGCTCCTCTACTAAGCCAACAACGCATAAAGTTTCGACCAATTCTGCCAAAGCCGTTAATTGCAACACGCAAAGTCATAACTAATAATTTCTAAATGATTAACCTAAGTTGCTGATCATACTGAATTTTGTGCAATAACGTAAGGTTTTTTTGATTTATTAAGCAAATAAGTCTAGTTTTGTATTAATTCAAGGAAAAAAACATTTTTTTTTAAGAAAAAATAGCAAAATTTTACCTAGAAGTTATTTTAATTTAAGTAAAAGATAAACATTGGATAAAGAATTACTGTTGAAAAATCATTTTCATTTTATCGGAATTGGAGGTATTGGGATGTCAGCATTAGCAATGGGTTTAATTAAAAAAGGTTGTTCAGTTTCAGGATCTGATTTAGTTAAAAACGATGAAACTAAGAAATTAAATAAACTAGGTGCAGTAATCTTTACTTCTCAAATTAGACAAAATATTGAATTTGTTATTTCAAAATTTACCAACAAATTTATTAATTTTGTTGTAAGCTCCGCGATCAAGCCAGAAAATGAAGAATTTTCGTACTGCAGAGAAAAAAATTTATCAATAAAACATCGTTCAGATATACTTGCGATGCTAATGCACAATTACACTACATTAGCAGTCGCTGGCAGCCACGGAAAAACATCAACAAGTACATTTCTTTCTACAATACTTGAGCTATCTACACATAATTCTTCTTCAATAACTGGAGGAGTAATTCCTTTATATAAATCTAATTGCCATTTAGAAAATACAAAATACTTAGTAGCTGAAGTTGATGAATCTGATGGAACAATTAACAAATATAAATCTGATATTGGAATAATCAATAACATTGATTTTGATCATTGCGATCACTTTTCTAATTTAAGTGAAGTCATATCTTCTTTTAAAAGTTTTGCTAGAAACTCAAAAAAAATATTACTAAATTTTGACTGTGAAACCTCAAAAATTAATTTTTATTCTAATTTTCAGTGGTCAAACACTACGGCTAAAAACGTAGCTTATGCAATAATCCCGACTGAAATTAATTCAAAGTATACAATTGGAAAATATTATGAAAATGGAAATTTTATTAGTAGTTTAAATATTCCGATTCCAGGCTTACACAATTTATCTAATATTACCGCAGCAATAGCAGCTTCAAGAATGATAGGAGTAGATTTTATAGAAATTAAAAAAAATATAAAATATCTGAAACTGCCAAAAAAAAGATTTGAATTCAAAGGCCAAATTGATGAAAGAAGTTTTTATGATGATTATGCACATCACCCAAATGAAATAAGAGAGACGATTAAATTAGGAAGATTATTTATTCAGCAAAAACATAATAATTCTCAAAAAAGTAGATTAGTAGCTATATTTCAACCTCATAGATACTCTCGAGTAAAGCAATTTACTAAAGAATTCGCTGAAGAATTATCAAAAGCAGATATTATTTATGTAACCAGTATTTATGGAGCAGGAGAAGAAAACGAAGATAAAATTACTTCGAAAATTATCACTGATCTGATTTATAAAAAAAATAAAAATGTCAGTTACATCAATAATTATTATGAAATTACAAAGAATTTTTACAAATTAACTCAAAAAGGAGATTTAATTTTGAATATGGGAGCTGGTGATTGTCATAATTTCTGGTCAATTTTAAATGAAAAAACAATGCAAATTAATAATTAATTTATGAATAAAAAGATTTTTTCTGAAAACTTTCATTTAAGTAGTTACACAACTATAAAAGTGGGAGGAGTTGCTGAATATTTTGCTGAGCCAAGAAGCATTGAAGAATTTTCATATCTAATAAAATGGGCTAATTTAAATAAACAAAGATGGCAAATAATTGGTGCAGGTTCAAATCTTTTAATAAATAATATTTTCATAAAAGGCTTAGTTGTATGTACAAAGAAATTGAGATCATTAAAGATAGACCCATATTCAGGAATTGTTGAAGCGGAAGCAGGTGTAATGCTCCCAACATTATCTAATTCTCTTGCTAAAAATGGATTACAAGGAGGGGAATGGGCTGTTGGAATTCCTGGAACATTAGGAGGAGCAATTTATATGAATGCTGGCACAGATAATGTATCGCTAGCAAAAAATCTTATTTCAGTAAAGGTAATAAACAATAAAACTCATGAAAAACTGGAACTTGAAAAAAAAGATATCAATTTTGAGTATAGATTTAGCTCTTTTCAAAAAAATGATTTGACAATTATTAGTGCAAGGCTACATTTTGAGCCTAATGGAAATCTAGAACAATTAATTCAAACAACCAAAAACAACCTTAAATTAAAAACAGAAACACAACCATATCATCAACCAAGTTTTGGTAGTGTTTTTAAAAATCCTGAAAATAATTATGCAGCTAAATTAATTGATGATATGGGTTTAAAAGGATTAAAAATTGGTGGTGCTGAGATTTCTACAATACATTCAAATTTTATAATTAACACTTCTTCAGCAAGTTCAAAAGATATTTTTGAATTAATAACAGTAATTCAACAAAAAGTACTACAAAAAAAAGGAATTTTTTTGCAACCGGAAGTAAGAATGATTGGTTTTGACTATCCTAATTAAAGAAACTTTTTTAATAAAATGGCGGGTTTTGGACTTCCTAACTTTGGACAACTTACAGAAGCTTTTAAAAAAGCCAAACAAATTCAACAAGATGCTCAAAAATTACAAGAAGAACTTGAAAATATGGAGATTGAAGGAAAAAGTGATGATGAGATGATAAAAGTTTGGATAAGTGGAAATCAACTTCCTTTAAAGGTAGAAGTGCAAGAAAATATCTTAAATGCAGATAAAGAAAAAATAGAGAAAAACATTTTACAAGCTATTCAAAAAGCTCATGAATTATCAACTACAACTATGAAAGAAAGGATGAACGATTTGACTGGTGGATTAAATCTCAATCTTCCTGGTTTTGATAATAGTGACTCTTAGAAGACTCAATCATTTCTTTATAAAAAGAATATCTTTCGAAGGATTTATTTAAATTGCAGCCCTCATCGTTTAAATGTAAGCAGTTACGAAATTTACACTTAATTTCTTTATCGATTACCTGTTTATATATTTCTGAATAAAGATTTGGTAATAACCTAATATCTACCTCAAAAGGTTGCATATTAAAACCAGGAGTATCAACAATATAACTTTGATTTGAGATAGAAAATAACTCAACATTTCGAGTAGTATTTTTACCTCTCTTTATTTTATTGGAAACTGCAGCAGTACTATTTTGAAGACCTGGAATTATCATATTAAGCAAGGTAGTTTTGCCAACACCTGATGGGCCCATAAAAATTGAACACTCTTTTTGCTTTAACTCAACTAATAAATTATTAAAGGAATCAGAGTTCTCTAAATCTAAAGTTATTGCTTGATAACCCCATTTCTCAAATTTATCAATTAATAAAGATCTTCTTGTATCCGAAATTAAATCACATTTTGTCAAAACTAATGAAACTTCAACACCAATAGATTCTGCTGATATCAAAAACCTATTAACTTGAGATAAATTTAACGCTGGCTCTTCAACGGAAAAAGTAATGTATATGTTAGAAATATTTGCAACTGAGGGCCTAAGTAATAGATTTTTTCTTTTGTTTAGACTTGTTATTACTGCGCGTTTGCTTTTTAAATCAATATTTTCAATTACAACTTTATCTCCAACATAAATTAATTGATTCTTGAAATTTATAGACTTCCTCACCCTACATAAAAATTTCTCGCTATTTCCAGAGTTTTCTTGATTCTCTAAGTCAACTAAAAAAAAATCATTAAATTTTTTCGTAACTAAACCAGAATGTTTATTATTAATTTTCATTCAATATTTTTATTTTTATAAATTTTTCATTTTCTTTAATTTCTTTAAACAAACATCCCATCTCTTTTAAGTTGTTTAATACCATTTCTTTTGGTTCGCCTTTATCTAGTTCAACTATAAGGTGTTCATTTTTGGATAACTTCTCCAATGCCAATTTAATTTTCACAACATTTAAAGGACATGGAACAGATTTAAGATCCAAATACTTTAAAGAAATCATTGGGATTCTTTGCCAAATAATTTACTAAAAAGTCCACTATTAGAATTAATATTTTTATCTGAATATTGAGAAGCCAAATCCTCTAAAAGCTTTCTTTCTTCGTCAGTTATACGTGTTGGCAATTTAACCTTTACTAAAACTTCATGATTTCCTCTAGCAACAGGATTACCAAGTCTAGGTACCCCTTTATTCTCAAGTGAGAGAGTAGTATTTGGCTGCGTACCGCTTGGAATTTTTAAATTAACATTTCCATCAACTGTAGAAATTTCAACAGTATCACCTAAAATAGCCTGTAAATAACTCACATCTATTTCTGAGTAAATAGTCACACCATCTCTTTTAAGTTTTGAATCATTCTTTACCTTGATAAAAACATAAAGATCTCCAGGTGGACCCCCTTTTAAACCAACATTTCCCTCTCCGGAAACTCTTAATTTAGTACCAGTATCAACTCCCGCAGGAATATTAATTCTTAATTTTTTTCTAACTTGCTTTACTCCATTACCACCGCAACTTGCACATGGATCTGCAATTATCTGACCAGCGCCGTTACATGAAGGACATTCCGCTACTTGTGTGAAGTTACCAAAAGGTGTTCTAGTAGCTCTTCTAACTTGACCACTGCCACCACATGTTGAACAAGTTTTTGGTCCGGTACCTGGTTTGGCACCTGTTCCCCTACAGACTTCACATGTTTCAAGATGAGGAATCTTAATTTCTCTTTGTTGACCAAATATTGCATCTTTAAATTCAACATTAAGGTCATATCTTAAATCATCACCTTGTTGAGGGCCTCTTCTTTGAGTTCTTCCTCCCTGAGGATTTTGTCCACCAAAGCCATTAAAAAAAGTTTCAAATAAATCTGCAAACCCTCCCATATCGCCCATATCAGGCATTCCGGCCGCACCTCCAAGGCCAGCCTCACCAAACTGATCATATCTAGCTCTCGTTTCAGGATCAGCTAATGCTTCATAAGCCTTACCAATTTCTTTAAATTTATCTTCAGCACCTGGCTCTTTATTAACATCAGGATGATATTGTCTTGCTAATTTTCTATAAGCCCTTTTTAAGGTATCCGCATCAGCATCTCTTGAAACTCCAAGTATTTGGTAAAAATCAGCCATTAGATAATGCTCAAATAAAAATTTGGAATTTATACATCTTCAGAAGTATTTACCTCCGAATCAACATCCCCTTCAACTGTATCCTTTTCTACTTCCTGTTGTGAATTTTGTTTACCAGGTCCCATAGAAACCTTAACCAATGCATGTCTCAAAACCTTACCTTCTAGATGATATCCTCGCTGCAATTCTTCAACAATAAAATCCTCTTCAAACTCTTCACTAGGTTCTCTTAATACAGCTTCATGCAAGTTTGGATCAAATTGCTGACCAACAACTCTCATAGGAGATACTCCCTGTTGTTTTAAGACTTCTACTAATTGTTTATACAACCCCTGATAACTTCTATGTAGAGCTTGAGCTTCTTCACTTTCTGGTTTAAGTTGTTGTCTTGCTCTCTCAAAATTATCAACAATGGGGAGAATTGCCGTTAAAGTCTTTGAAACCAGTTGAATTTTTAAGTCGTCCTGATCCCTAGACTGCCTTTTTCTGAAATTATCAAAATCTGCTGAAATCCTTACATACTGATTTTTTAATGTTTCATGCTCTTTTTCTAGCTGTTCTAATCTTGCATCATTATTAGAAATGGTATTTTTTAATTCTTCAGTATTTATTTCTTGTATTTTTTGAGAAGATAATTCATCATTTTCGGGAGTTGAATTTTGGTTAAATGATATATCTTCAGGGGCATTATCCTGGTTAGAATCATCATTTTCTTTATTATCAATATTGTCTGATTGATTTTCAATCATTTTTCTAAAATTTAATAAAACTATTTTCCAATAAAGTGATGCACAAAACAAGTTGCGGAAGGCCGCACAAATATTTATTCAGGAACAAACCTTAGTGCTAATCCATTATTGCAATATCTTTTGCCAGTGGGAGGTGGCCCATCATTGAAGACGTGTCCTTGGTGACCTCCGCATCTAGAGCAATGATATTCGGTTCTTGGAACAATTAACTTGAAATCAACTTTTGTTTCTACTGATCCCTTAATTGAATCCCAAAAACTTGGCCATCCTGTACCACTATCATACTTTTTATCTGAGGAAAAAAGAGGCAAATCGCATCCTGCACAGTGAAAAATCCCTTTTCTTTTCTCATTATTTAATTGGCTACTGAAAGCTCTTTCAGTCCCTTCCTCCCTCAAAATATAATAAGATTCTGGACTAAGTCTTGCTTTCCATTCGTCTTTTGAGAAATTCCACTCTTCTTTAGAAGCAAGTGAAGATGCTAATACTTGCAAAGGATTAAAGATTATTCTTAAGATTGACATAGTAGGAATTAGAATAAAGGTTCTTCTTGATAGAAATTGATTCATATATTTAAACCACAAGAAAAGTAATGAATTTCATTAGACATAATTCTATTAAAAATATTCATAAATTAAGTATTGCCCCAATGATGGATTGTACTGACAAACACTTCAGAATGATAATGAGAAAAATAAGTTCTGAAGCTCTACTATACACGGAAATGATTGTGGCCCAGAGTCTAGTGTACACAAATAAAAAGGGGGGATTTCTAGATTTTAATGATGAAGAACACCCTATATCGATTCAGTTTGGTGGAGACGATCCTAAAATCCTCAAAGAGGCAGCCAAAATGGCACAGGATTGGGGTTATGACGAAATAAACTTTAATGTTGGATGTCCGAGCCCAAGGGTCTGTTCTGGAAATTTTGGCGCTTCACTTATGAAAGATCCTGCAAAAGTAGCAAAATGCATAGAATCCTTAAAAAATAATTGCAACTTACCGGTTACGATCAAACACAGAATCGGTCTAGACAATGATGATAGTTTCGATAACTTGAATAATTTCGTAAGAATTATCGCAAATGCTGGTGCAGACAGATTTACAGTTCATGCAAGAAAAGCCATATTAAAAGGTCTAAATCCAAAACAAAATAGGACCATACCTCCACTAAATTATGATGTAGTAAAAAAATTGAAAAATTCAAATCCAGAATTATTAATAGAAATCAATGGGGGTTTAACAAATATCGATGAATCATTAAAAGCCTTAAATGATTTTGATGGGGTCATGATTGGACGGTCAGTTTATAAACATCCCTTAAGATGGTCTGAAATTGATCAAAAAATTTACGGAATTAATAAAAAACCCAAATCTACTTCAAATATCATATTTTCTTTAATTCCATACATAGAAGAACATTTAAGAAAAGGAGGAAAATCTTGGGATATTTGTAAACATCTTATAAATTTAGTTGAAGGTATACCTAAAGCTAAAATTTGGAGAAATCAAATTTCAAATAAATCAATAAAAAAAGAATTAAATATTGAATATCTACTTAAATTAACAGCAGCGCTTGAAGAAATGGGTTACTAATTTGTCTCGTTTGAAGAGTTACTCTCGTTGGAGACTCCCCTTTTTCTTCTGATCCTACCATTTTCATATTCAGGGTTATCAGAAGAATTTCCATAACTCCTGTCTTCCCAACCTTCTGCTCCGGAAGATTTATTAGCGTTTGAGCTGTTAGATCCAGAATTACCGCCTCCGTAGCCACCTCCTCCGTAGCCACCATTATTACCACCGCCGTAGCCACCTCCTCCGTAGCCACCATTATTACCGCCTCCGTAGCCACCATTATTGCCGCCCCTTCCTCCTCTACGAGATCCACCAGAACCTCTTGGCTCAGCTTTATTAATTCTTAATGGTCTTCCCATAAGTTCCGTGCCTTGTAAAGCATCAATAGCTGTTGACTCAATCGCTTCATCTGCCATTTCAATAAATGCGAATCCTCTTTTCCTTCCAGTATCTCTCTCCAAAGGAAGAGAACAATTTAAAACCTCACCAAAAGGGGCAAACAACTGTGTAACATCTTCACGCTCTGCGCGGAACGGCAAATTGCCAACAAAAATACTCACTTTAAACTCAACAAAAAATTTACCTTATAAAAAAACTACAATTAGTAGTCTCATAACGTTGCTCTATTATTCTACTTCAAAGGATACCATTGTTGTAGAAAAATAATTGAGATTCAAAGTAACAATCTTTTTTGCCAATTATTTACCTCTTTTTCTACCTGAAGAAAACCTGTACCACCTTCGCTATTTCTTGATTTAACAACATTAAAAGGTTTAAGATCCACAAAAACATCCTCATCAAATTCAGGATGAAATTTTTTAAATTCTTCAATTTTGAGATTTTTAAATAATATTTTTCTCTCTAAGCAATATTTAACCAATTGACCAACAACTTGATAGGCGGTCCTAAAAGGAACATCTTTATCAACTAAGTAATCTGCTAAATCAGTAGCATTAGAAAAGTCGTTTTCTACAGAATTAGATAAATTTTTAATATTAAATTCAATGCCCTCATTAATTAAAATTGTCATTGCTTTAATACAAGAAGATATAGTTTCTGCAGTATCAAATATTGGCTCTTTATCCTCTTGAAAATCCTTATTGTAAGAAAGTGGTACCCCTTTAACCATCGTTAACAACGCCTGTAGATGTCCATACACTCTTCCTGTCTTGCCTCTTATCAATTCTGGAACGTCGGGATTTTTTTTCTGCGGCATTAAGCTACTTCCCGTAGCACATTTATCTGTTAATTTTGCAAAAGAAAATTCATCAGTTACCCATAAAATTATTTCCTCTGAAATTTTACTTAAATGAGACATTAATATAGCAGATGTAGAAACAAACTCTATACAAAAATCTCTATCACTTACTGCATCAATACTGTTTTTATAAATCTTTTTAAAACCTAATTCTGTAGCTGTAAACTGCCTATCTATTTTTATTTTTGTTCCAGCTAATGCTGCAGCTCCTAAAGGAGAAATATTAACTCTTGAGCGTACTTCTTTATACCTTTCACGGTCTCTTTGAAGCATTTCTATGTAAGCCAATAAATGATGAGCCAAAGATAATGGTTGGGCTCTTTGCATGTGCGTATAACCAGGAATTAAGGTATAAATATTGGATTTCGCAAGATTTAAGAAGGATTTTTGCAAATCGGTTATTAAATTTTCAATATTGTCAATCTCTTTTCTTAGCCACAATCTTATGTCTGTACCAACTTGATCATTCCTACTTCTACCTGTGTGTAATTTTTTTCCAGTTTCACCAATTAAACTTATCAGCTTTTCTTCTATGCAATAGTGAATATCTTCAGAAGGTGGACTAGGAGAAAATTTACCCTCCAAATACTCAACTTTTATTAACTCTAAACCATTTATAATTTGCGAAGTCTCAGAAGAGGATAAAACTTTTGTTTTGCCAAGCATTTTAGCATGAGCAATCGAGCAATCTAAGTCTTCTAAAATAAGCTTTCTATCAAAACCAATTGAGGCATTAAACTTTTCAATAAAAGGATCAAGTGCATTATCAAATCTTTTACTCCAAACTTTTGCCATATCAATTAGTAACTTTAAGTATCTCTAATAAAGCATTTTTTTATATGAGTGACAAAAAAATTTCTATTTCAACTGAAAAATAACCATAGAGGCATCATCTTCAAGATGCCTATTTTGGCCTGTAAAATCATCTAATTTTTTAAATATTTTATTTAAAATTTCTTGGGATGTATAAGATTGCTTGCATAATTTTGTTAGGGTTTTAATTAATCTTTCCTCATCAAATCTTTGTCCTAAAGAGTTAGAAGTATCAATTACTCCATCTGTGTAATAAAGGACTAAATCATTTTGATTAAGCTTGATTTCACCACAGTGATATTCAGCATCTTTTTGTAGTCCAAGTACATATCCTTTTGCATCTAATTTAATAATTTGCTGATCTGAACTTTTCCAAAGCAGAGGAGGATTATGTGCTGCATTAGCGAATCTCAATTTCCTAGTTCTAGGATCATAATCTGAATAAAATAATGTCACAAATCTATGCGATTGATCCAAATCATTTATTGCTAGTTGATTTAAATCATGCAAGATTCTATCTGGAGGCAGGCCTGTAAGAACCTCTGCGCGTAGCATTCCTCTTAACATAGTCATTAAAAGACCGGCTGGAATCCCTTTACCCATGACATCACCTATTACAAAGGCCCATCTTGATTTTTCTTTCCTTTTTTCAGAGATATTCGTCTTTAAGGACATAAAATCATAGTAATCCCCACCAAGCTGTAGAGCTGGTCTACAATGCGCAGCTAGGTCTATACCATGGATAATTGGACAAAAATCAGGGAGTAATTGAGATTGAATTTCTGCACCAGTGGAAATTTCTCTATCTACATTTTCATGCTTTTTCTTTGTTTGTATTAAGTAGTGATTTTCTAATCCAACAGCCAGACAATTTTCAATAAAATTAAAATTACTATCTTCAGTAATCGACTGTCTAGAAATATCTTTACTAAAAATATAAATAAATCCTCTACATTTACCTCTAGATATTATTTTTTTTGTTTCAATTTTATATTCTTTAAATTTATTTTTTAGAACATTTTCAAAAGTTAGAATTTCTTTTTTTTTAAAATTTTTTGAAAATTGAAATTGATTCAAAAAACTATTAATTTCTTCTTGAATTGTTAAATGTTCATAATTAACAGATATTTTTATATTTTCATTCCATATCTCCCCATCGTAATTTAAAGGAATAATTAAAATTATATTCTCCGAAAAAATATGCTTGAAAATTAAGCATACATAATCCAGTAATTTATTTATGTTGGAAAATGACTTTAAATAATATGCTAAGGAAGATGCAATTTCAGCAAATTTATATTTATTTTGTAGAGTTACTTTAGGATCATTTTCTAAAAATTTTTGGATAAATTTATTCGAAAATATTTTTTCTTTTTGATTATTTGTCAAAGCAAATCTAATAGATAAATATGTTTTAACATTAAAATTAAGTTTTTAAAAAAAATTAATTAAATATTTATTTATCTGCAAGCATAGCCTCTACAAATTCATAACTATTAAATGGTCTCAAATCTTTTATACCTTCTCCAGCTCCAATAAACCTTATAGGCAAATTTACCTCTTCAGATACAGCTAAAGAAACTCCTCCTCGAGAAGTACCATCTAATTTAGTAATAATTGCTCCACTTAAATCTGCTGATTTAGCGAAACTTTTTGCTTGTTTTAAGCCATTTTGTCCCTGACTTGCATCTAAAACTAATAATGATTCAATAATTGCATCTGGGACCTTTTTATCAATAATTTTTTTTATTTTTGCTAATTCATCCATCAAATTATTTTTTGTCTGCAATCTACCCGCTGTATCAACAAGTAATAGATCAACATTTCTTTTTTTTGCAGAATTAATTGCATCAAACACTACAGCAGCTGGATCAGCATTTTTTGATTGATTAGATATAACTTCAACATTACTTCTATCTCCCCAAACTTTAAGTTGTTCTACTGCAGCCGCTCTAAAAGTATCCGCAGCAGCAATCAAAGTTTTATAGTTACTTTTTGATGACAAATATGCTAATTTTCCTAAAGTTGTAGTTTTACCAACACCATTAACTCCTACTAATAACCAGACATTTAACTTACCCTTTTGTGGCACTAAAAGATCAGAGCCAGAATTTTTTATTGGTTTATCGATAATTAATTTTAATTCCTTCTTCAAGAATTTTATTCCTGCTTCTCCACCCACGACTTCTTCATTTAATTTCTTTCTTAGAGAATTTATCACTTTATCGGTTGAATCAATCCCTACATCGGCTCTTATTAATAATGTCTCTAAATCATCAAGAGATTCAGGAGTAAGAGGATCATCGCCCAATTTATCCAATAATTCAGTAACAAATCCTTTTCGGGTTTCTTCTAATCCTCTACGTAATTTAGTTAACCAATCAATTTCATCAATCGATATTTGATTTATTTTTTTTCCTTGAGCAGCTAATACCATTGCAGACCAAGTAAAATTATCATCAAATTCTCCTAATTCAGGTTCAACAATATTTTCTTTATTAGAAATATCAATCAATTCTTGCTTTTGCTGTTCCTGTTTCTCTAATTCTTGCTTTTGCTGTTCCTGTTTCTCTAATTCTTGCTTTTGCTGTTCCTGCCGTTTTTTCAAAAGTGCATAAGCTTGTGCAGCCCATTCACGAGAATTATCAGAGTCAGTATTAGTCATTATTATCTATAGTTCGTAATTAAAATTTTCTAAATACTATTTATTTATATCAAATAATTATGACAATTAAATTGTTTGTAATCTCCTTAAAACTCCATTAATAAATTTTCTTCCTTGCAAATCACTATATTTATTAGCTAAATTAACAGCCTCATCACAAGCAACAGCTACAGGTGTGTCCAAAAAATTGATATCCACGTAAGCTAGACGAAGAATATCCCTATCAATTCTTGGTAATCTTTTTAATCTCCAGCCATCCATTACTTGATCGATATCAGAATCAATACTTTTTAGATTATTAACTATGTTACAAATCCTTAGATTTACATCCTCTCTAATATCTATTTGACCGCTAGAAACAATTAATTTTGGAAAGTCTAAAGTGACAGAGAGTGTATTCATTACGGTTTCAATTTTTGATAGAGATTTTTTTAAATCATCTCGAACATTTGAATAAGAGGAATCAACACCTTCTTGCAATTCACTATCTAATATTTTTTGTGAAGCATTTTCTAACTCTGACTCGCAATTATCTAATTCCTCTCTGCAATGGTTTATTAGAGAATCCAACGCAGATTCAAAAATTTCTTCTATCTGAAATTTATTTAATTTAAAATCACCTTTATCTTTTATAAGGCCAAGAGAAATTAAAGATAATTCTCTAGAAAGGGATCTATTATGCATCAATTAAGAAGAAGTATTAGTGGAAGCTCGTAATTGAGAAAATAATTTTGAAAATGTTGGGTTTGTGGTGTTATTTTTCTCATCTGGATTAACTATCCCAGCAGAAATTATTGTTCTGAAAGCATCTTCAACAGAGATGTCCAAATCCTTAACAGAAGACTCAGGAACAAGAGTGTACCAGCCAGTAGTTGGGTTTGGTGCTGTGGGAATGAAAACACTAAGTAACTTTTCTTCCAATTCTGGCTGTAAAGAAGGTCCTACGTCTCCAGTTACAAAGCCTACACTATATAGTCCTTCACGAGGATATTCAACTAAAACAACTCGTCTAAATCTATTGGATTTATTACTTAAAAAAGTTTCTAGCAATTGTTTAAGAGTTTTATAAACGGCTCCAGCTACTGGGATTTTTGATAAAGTACCCTCTCCAAATTCTAATAACCATCTTCCTACAAAATTTCTCGCCATCAAGCCTATAAGCAAAATAGCTAGTAAAGGAACAGTTAAACCTAAGGTGAGATTAATTAAATCTTGTAATAAAGGATTTAAAGTAATAAAAGGATTTAGTTGCTTTGGGACTGAAGTAACTAACGTTAAAACAAATTTACTAACTAATGATGACAGCCAGATGGTTGTTGCTAAAGGTATTACAACTAACAACCCAGCAATAAGATCATTTTTGAGATCTTGTTGAAGCCTAGATCCTAAATTCGAATCTTGATTTTGATTAGATTCAACCAAAATTAACGTTTTAACTATATTAACTTTACTAATAATTTAACTGTTTTTACTAAGTTAGGATATATTTTTCTTAAATATATCTATTTTATTTATAAGTTTATTCTCCAAAAATAACTTTTAAAAGAAATGCTATAAAGAAAAAGAAATGATTGATACGATTCAAGACAAAAAAGAAATCAGTAAAAAATTAAAAGAAAGAGCTATTTTTGAGGGGTTTACCGTTGCTGGAATAGCTTCAATACCAAGTAGTTCGCGCGTAAAGTTAAGAACTAATGCATTAGAAAGATGGTTATCAAATAATTATCATGCTGAAATGAAATGGATGGAAGGAGAAAAAAGAAAAAATATAGGCTCACTTTTTGAAGAGGCAAAAAGTATTTTAAGCGTTGGATTTACTTACATTAATTCACAAAACAGTAACAACAATTATCTCAAGGTAGCTAAATTTAGCCAAGGTGAAGACTATCATAAAGTGATTCATAAAAAATTAAAGAATATTGGTAAATGGATCAACCAAGAAATCCCTGATTGCAAATGGAAAATATGTGTTGATACCTCTCCGCTTCTTGAAAAAGCATGGGCAGAGGAGGCAGGCATTGGTTGGATAGGTAAAAATAGTAATTTAATCAACCAAAAAAATGGTTCTTGGTTTACTTTGGGTTTTATAATTCTCACAAAAGATTTAATACCAGATAAACCTCATCAATCACTTTGTGGAAAATGTGATATTTGTATTGAACATTGTCCCACAAAGGCAATCGTAGAGCCATTTGTAATAAAATCAGATCTTTGTATTGCGTATCACACAATAGAAAGCAGAGATAAAACTATTCCAAAAAAAATAGAAAAAAATTTAGGTGGATGGGTTGCAGGATGCGATATTTGTCAAGATGTTTGTCCTTGGAATAAATCAGTGCCATACAATAATAATCATGAAACTACACCGAAAGAATGGATTAAAAATCTTGATATTGAGTCCCTCAATTGGGACGATAAAAGATGGCAAGAAAATCTTAAAGGAACTACTTTAAAAAGAATTAAACCATGGATGTGGAAAAGAAACATAGAAGCAAATCTAAAGTATAAAAAAAATTAAAATATGAAAAAGATTTTAAAACAAACAATCTGGTTCTCCTTGATCTGTTTTTACTTTTTTCAAATAGAAATAGTTCAAGCAATAGTTCCCTATTATTATTTCCCAACAATAAAAAATTTCCAAAGACAAAGTTTATATATTGGCAAAAAAGCATATCAACTACTTTATTTTGGTCAATTTGAAGACAGTCTTAACTTAGCCAAATTAGCAGTAAAAATAAATGCACAAGATGAAAACCTATGGATGATTTTGGCTGAAGCACAAATAGCTAACAAAAAATACAAAAACGCATTAAATTCTCTATACAAAGCAGAACAGATCAATTCAAACACTAGCGAAATATATTTTGCTAAAAGTAATGTTTACTTAAAAATTTCACAACAAACAAAAGCAAAGAGTGCTTTAGAAAAAGGAATAAAGCTCGAACCTAATAACCACAAAGCTATTTTTCAATTAGGAAATATTTTATTAATGGAAAAAAATTATTTGGGAGCTATCAAATTGTTTGATAAATCTATAAAAATTAAACCTGATTTCTGGCAAGCAATAAATAATCAAGGTTTAGCTTATTTCGAGAGAAACAATATAAATCTCTCAATCAAACTTTTCGAAAGTGCAATCTCAATTGAGGAAAATGCTGAACCATTACTAGGCCTAGCCTCATGTATAAATATCCATGATAATAAATTAGCAATTCAGCTTGCAAAAAAAGCTTTGGCTAAAGATCCGAAATATGTCAATTATGATTATAGAAAAGAACAGTTATGGGGAGAAAAATTACAAGCCACTACAGAAATTCTTTTACAAAATAAGCAACTAAGAAAAGATGTAATGCTGGCAAAATCTAAAATAAACGAACCATCTTAATGTTCAATACTGGTAAATATTGTTTTACCTATTAGTCTTAATTTAGTTAATTAATAATTATTCAATTTTGCGCTCTAATGGATAAGAAAAACTTCACTTCCATCTCACTTCAAGAAGAAATGCAACGTTCTTATTTGGAGTATGCAATGAGCGTAATAGTTGGACGTGCTTTGCCTGATGCAAGAGACGGTCTTAAACCTGTACAAAGAAGAATCATATTTGCGATGTACGAATTAGGTTTAACACCTGATAAACCATTTAGGAAGTGTGCAAGAGTTGTTGGAGATGTACTTGGAAAGTACCATCCTCACGGAGATCAAGCGGTATATGATGCATTAGTAAAGCTAGTACAAAATTTTTCAACTAAATATCCTACTCTTGACGGCCATGGAAATTTTGGATCTGTAGATAATGATCCACCGGCAGCAATGAGATATACTGAGACCAGATTAGCTCCAATAGCGCATAAAGGATTTCTTGAAGAAATTGGATCAGAAACAGTAAACTTTTCAAATAACTTTGACGGTTCACAAAAAGAACCAGATGTTCTTCCTGCCCAACTTCCATTTTTATTGTTGAACGGCTCTTCAGGTATTGCTGTTGGCATGGCAACAAATATTCCGCCTCACAACCTAGGCGAAATTGTAGATGGTTTAGTTGCCTTAGTTAAAAATAAGGATATTAGTGATAAAAAACTTTCTAACATTATCAAGGGACCTGATTTTCCTACAGGCGGAGAATTAATTTATAATCATGCAATTGAAGAACTTTATCAAACTGGAAAAGGATCTATAACAATAAGAGGAGTTGTAAATACGGAAGAGATAAATTTAGGCAAAGGAAAACATAAAAAGAATGCAATAATCATTAAGGAACTTCCTTACCAAATTAATAAAGCAGGTTGGATTGAAAAACTTGCAGAACTGGTTAATTCAGGCAAAATTATTGGAATTTCTGATATCAGAGATGAAAGCGACAGAGATGGAATGAGAATTGTAATAGAACTAAAAAAAGATTCTAATTCTGAACTTGTTATTTCTAATTTATATAACAAAACAACTCTCCAAACAAACTTTGGTGCAATATTCTTAGCTTTAATTAAAGGCAAGCCTATACAGCTAAATCTGAAAAAATATCTCAACTATTTTCTTGAATTTAGAGAAGAAACAGTTAGAAAAAGAACTTTTTATTTTCTAAAAAACACCCTTGATAAACTAGAAATATCAGAAGGTTTATCTAAAGCTACAAAAAACATAAAAAAAGTTATTGCAATTATTGAAGAATCAGAAAATTCTGTAGAAGCTAAATCAAAATTAATTGAAAATTTTTTCTTAAGTGATAAACAAGCAAATTCAGTTTTGGATATGCCACTAAAAAAATTAACAAATCTAGAAAAAAATCAGATTGATAACGATATCAACAATTTAGAAGAAAAAAAGAATTATTTTCAAAAATTGTTGAATGAAAGAGGATTATTACTTGAATTACTTATAGAAGAATTATTAATATTAAAGAAAAAATACAATGTTATACGTAAAACAAAAATAATTAAAAATATAAATCAAAATGAAGAATTAGAAACGCTTAATAATCAGATATTAGAAGACTTTATAAATAAAAAAACAAAATTATACATAGATAATAGATTTTATTTAAAAAGAATGATTTTAGGTAATTACAAGAAATCATTTGAGGTTGTAAATAAGATTATAGATAATAAAAATATTCAAAAATTTATATGTAATATTGAAAAAAATATAAAATTAATTGGAATCACAAATACGGGAAAAGTATTTAACATTGATTGGGAATCAAGTATTAATAAAGACTATAAATTAGATAATAAAATTCTTGGAAATATTCATCCTAGTGAAATAATAAATTTTCATTCAATTAAAAAAGAAACTAGAAATTATTTGTGCATATTAAATTCAGACGGAAGATTTAAAAAAGTTTTATTTGATGAAGATATGATTAAGAGCAATAGAAATTTCACTATTACAAAATTAAAAAATAATTTAAAAACAATTGATTCTTTTATTTCTAATGAAAGCAAAGATTTAATAATATTAACCTCGATAGGAAGAATTTTTAAATTTAATTTATCGAATAAATTTTTAACGCCAACTTCTAAACAATCCCAAGGATTAATAATTGCAAAACTTTTACCATCTGAAAAAATCGTTTCTTGTTGTACATTTAATGATGGAGAAAATATTTTTTTAATATCTAAACAAGGAAAAATCTTTTGCATAAATAGTAATGAAATTTACTGCTCAAATGAATACAGCTTGGGATATATAAATGAAAAAACCCAACTTAAAAACGATTACTTCCTCAAAATAATGGCAAGTAACCATTACCTTGATATTGAAACTAATAAAAATAAATCTGCAAGATTAGACCTAAATAAATTAAATTTCAAATCCAATAAATCAAACTTTTTAATTGATTTTTTAAAATTAGATAATGATGAATACCTTGAAAATTGTTTCCGACTTGAAAACTTTATCGACTAAGATTTATATTCATTTTCAACCCAATTTAAGTATTCTTGATTTACTGTTCCAGTTACATAATCCCCAGTAAAACAACTCATCTCTAAACCTTTAATAGGAGAATCACCAATTATAGCTTTACTCAAACTTTCAACACTTTGATAAACAAGGTTATCAATTTCAAGTTGATCGGCAATTTCACTTACTGACCTATTATGAGCTATTAATTCTTCTCTATTAGGCATATTAATTCCATAGACGTGAGGATAACGAACAGGAGGAGCTGCTGATGTAAAAAAAACTTTATTTGCTCCTGCATCTTTAGCCATCTGGACAATTTCTTTTGATGTAGTACCTCTTACTATCGAATCATCAACAATTAATACATTTTTATTTTTAAACTCTGCACTCATGGCATTTAATTTTTGCCTTACAGATTTCTTACGTTTCTGCTGACCAGGCATTATGAATGTTCTGCCAACATATCTATTTTTAAAAAAACCTTCCCTATATTCTATTCCTAACTGTCTTGCAACTTGCATTGCCGCGGGTCGAGAAGAATCAGGAATAGGCATAACTACATCAATATCTCCAGAATTAATTGTTTCTTTTATTGTTTCTGCTAAATAATCTCCCATCTTTAAACGAGCTTTATAGACTGAAATTCCATTCATAATTGAATCTGGCCTAGCTAAGTAAACATACTCAAAAGCACAGGGAAATAACATTGGATTTTCAGAACATTGCTTAGAGAAAAACTCCCCGTCAAGATTTATAAAAACAGCTTCTCCTGGATCTACATCTCTCACTACTTCATAATCATTATTCTCAAGTACTAAAGATTCGCTTGCAACCATCCATTCTTCTTTTTTTGTGGTTAATGAAAGTCTTTTTCCTATGACTAAAGGCCTAATACCAAAAGGATCTCTAAATGCCAATAAACCATGTCCTGAAATTAATGCAATTGAAGCATATGACCCCTGAATTCTTTTATGTAAAGATTTGACCGCATTAAAAATAATATTAGGTTCTAATTCTTGATTATTAATTTGTTCTTGTAATTCAGTCGCAAATACATTTAACAACATTTCAGTATCACTTGAAGAATTTGTATGCCGCTTATCGACATTAAATAACTGTTTTTCTAAATCTCTGGTATTAGTCAAATTTCCATTATGTATCAAAACAATTCCATAAGGAGCATTAACATAAAAAGGCTGTGCTTCTTCTACACTTTCTGCTGATCCCTTTGTTGCATACCTGACATGACCCAATCCAATTTTGCCAATTAAATTCCTCATATCTCTAGTTCTATAAGCAGTATTAACCTGACCTTTAACCTTATGTATATGGAAAACAGTATTTTCCATTGTTGCTATACCTGTTGAGTCTTGACCTCTATGCTGCAAAAGCAAAAGACTATCGTAAATTTGTTGATTTACATCATTTGAAGAAACGATTCCAACTATTCCGCACATAAATTAATATCTTAAAATGATTAATAATTGAGATATGTTTTTCATATTTAAAAGTAATCTGAAATACTATTATTAAATTTTTCGGTTAATTCCTCAACCCTAATATTGCAAATATTTTTTTCGTTGATTTTTATCTTCAGTGTGTCACTAGATACGTATCCTATTTTTTTTACATAAACACTTGATGGGACATTTATTTGATTTTGTTTTAAATAATTAAACCATTCATTTTGTTTCATTTTACTAATTGAAAAAATAATTCTTGAGCCTCCTTCGGCAAACAATAAATTATCAACTCTATTTAAATCTTTTTCTAATTCTATAGTTGCACCCCTTGCGGACAAAATACAAGACTCTGCTAAAGCTATAGCTAAACCTCCATCGCTTATATCGTGAGAAGAAACTACAAGACTGTTTAAAATCGCATTTCTTAAAAAACTCTGGCAAAACTTTTCATCCAACAAATCTATTTTTGGAGGCCGACCTGTAATTTCTCCATGAAAATATTCCAGATAAGAACTAGCTGCTATTTTTATTTCTGATTTGGAAGAACCGATTAACCAGATTTGATCATCAATATTTTTCCATTCACTACTTATAGCTTTTTCAACATTACCTATCTTTCCAACCATTCCAATAACAGGAGTAGGATTGATAGGAGTAATTAGATTATCTTTATTTTTAGATTCATTATATAAAGATACATTACCTCCTGTAACAGGCGTTTCTAAAGCTTTACATGCTTCAGCAATGCCATTACATGAGGATGAGAGTTGCCAATATCCTATTTCATTCTCAGGGGAAGAAAAATTTAAATTATTTGTAATTGCTACTGGTTCAGCACCAACACAACTAACATTTCTAGCGGACTCCGCAACGGCAGCAATAGATCCTCTAAACGGATCAAGCGCAACCCATCTACTATTGCAATCAACTGAAGCAGCAATACCAGAAAATACTTTACTTTTATTTTTTTTATTTTGTTCCCTTAGTCTTACTACGGCTGCATCTGATTTTCCAGGTTTAAAAACTGTATTTGCCTGAACTTGAGAATCATATTGTTTATAAATCCATCGTTTAGAAGCTATTGATGGGTTAGAGAGTAGTTTTAAAATGATTTCTGAAAAAGAAAAATTCATATTTTCCTTCAATGAAAATATTTTTTGCTCATGAATTTCTGGTAAATCATTTTCTTTCCATTCCCATTTATTTAAAAGATAATCGGGTGGGTTATTAATGACATTGTGAAAATTTACTGGAGTATCATCAGATAAGGCAGAAGTAGGTATTTGAGCCACAATTTTACCTTTATGAGAAATAATTACCTCATTAGTTCCTATCACTTCACCAATAACACTGGCATATAATCCCCATTTATTAAATTTTTCAATAAGGTCATTAATTTTTTCTTCTTTAACGACAAACAACATTCTTTCTTGGGATTCAGATAATAAATATTGGTATGAGGACATATCATCTTCTCTAGAAGGGACCAAATCCAAATCAATAGATATCCCTAAATTTCCATTTGCAGCCATTTCTGCGCTACTGCATGTTAAACCTGCAGCACCCATATCTTGAGCTGCAATTACATCTCCTGTCTTGAAAGCATCCAAACAAGCTTCAATAAGACTTTTCTCAACGAATGGATCACCTACCTGAACAGCAGGTCTATCATCCAATGAAGTTGTAGTTAATTCTGAACTAGCAAAACTAGCACCACCAACACCATCTCTGCCAGTTGTATTACCAACATATAATACTGGTGATCCTACATTTTTAGCTCCAGAACAAACGATTTCCTCAGTTTCTAAAAGTCCTAAAGCCATAACATTCACTAGAGGATTTCCAGAGTAACTATCATCGAAGTCAATTTCACCTCCAATAGTCGGCACACCTACGCAATTCCCATAATGTGCAATACCGGATACAACTCCTCGTAGTAAATCAACATTTGATGATTTATCAAGGTTGCCGAATCTCAATGAATTCAAGACTGCGATCGGCCTTGCACCCATTGTAAATATATCTCTTAAAATTCCTCCTACACCTGTTGCTGCGCCTTGAAAAGGTTCAATAGCAGAAGGATGATTATGACTTTCTATTTTAAAAACAAGTTTTTGATTATTTCCAACATCAATAACGCCAGCATTCTCTCCAGGTCCAACTAAAATATTTTTACCTTTAGTGGGAAACTTAGATAGTAAAGGTTTTGAATTTCTATAACAACAATGTTCGGACCACATAACGCCAAACATTCCTAATTCCGTTCTGTTAGGTTTTCTCTTTAATCTTTTGCAAATTTCTTCGTAATCATTAAGAGTTAAATTTTCAATTTGTAGTGCTTCATTCAGATCATATAGATCATTATTTTCTTGATTTATCATTATTTATATCCAAGGTTCATCTTCTTTTTTTTCACTAGACGGTATAGATGATCTGTCATTATTATAAAAACTTTTTTGTTCAAAATCTAAGTTTTGGCTAATATCTTCATCTTCTTCAAGCCATTCCTCTAATCTATTAGAAGCAATATTTTTCATATCATCAAATCTATCAAAAATATTTTTCCCTTTTTGCATAAATTCATTTTTTATACTTGATTTTATTAAAAATAAATCATCTAAAGAATTACTTTCACAGAATACCAATCCCGGTTGTTGGTCATTGATATTATCAATAGTTAATTTCCATCTACTAGAACCTGGAATCTTAGGATTAGATCTAGAAACTAGGTAATATTGAATTTTTCCCGTTTTCATTTCAAATAAAAAATCTGCAATGACTCCTATTTTTGATCCATTTATATTTATAAGATTAGCTTCTATTAAAGTTGGAAATCTATTTAAAGTTGCTAAATCCGAAATAGCTGGATCGCCTTTGACATAAATTTCATTATCTATTATTTGACTAATTTGATTTAATCGCCAAACATTTCTTTTTAAATCAAAATTTGAAGGACGAGAGTACCATCCTAAAATCCGGTGAACTGGAGGGTGCATCCAAACATTTTCACCATTTCCATAATTAAGCATCATATTACCCTTAACACTATAATTTAGTAATTCACTTAATAAAATTTCTTTAGGTAATTTCAAATTAAGAACGAACCTGCACTGGCATAACTAAATAAGTAAAAGAATTTAGATTATCTTCTGGTACAAAAACAGCTGGAGTAGTTGCAATATTACACTTTAAAAGTACATTTTCAGAAGCAATAACTTTTAAACCTTCTAAAAGATATCTTACGTTAAATGCAATATCAAAATTTTCTCCAGAATAAGAAACAGGTATTGATTCATTTGCATTTCCAATATCTTGAGCATCTGCGCTGATTGAAGCTAAATCTGTATCATCTAATTTAATCTTTACAACACTACTTTGCTGATCAGCCAAAACAGCAATTCTTTCTAATGCATCAATTAATTTTTTTGTATTAAAATTTAGAATTTTAGAAAAAGAATCAGGAATTAATTGTGAATAATTAGGATAAGTACCTTCTAACGTTCTTGTAGTAATTATTTGATTAGAAGATATAAATACTACTTGACCTTTGTCATAGAAAAGCTTAATTGAATTTTCTGAGCTTCTCAAAGATACTAATTTTTCAATTTCTCTTAATGATCTAGTTGGGATAGTTACCGATAAATCATCAACATTTGAAGATAAGTTTTCTTTATTTTCAATATGTTCTTCATTACCAATTAAAGCAACAGCCAATCTATGGCCATCTGTAGAAGCAGACTCTAAATAATTTGGTTTGAAAGTAAAATTGACACCTGTAAGTAGTTGCTTTGAATCATCATTACTACTGGCAAAAATAGTAGATTTTAAAGCCTTTAAAAAAGAACTAGGATCAATATTCAAAGAAGTACCGCTTTCAACAAATGGCAAATTAGGATATTCATCAGAGGGGATCCCTTTTAGATTAAAAGAACCTCTGTCACTTTTTATTAGGATATTATCTGAATTCTCGTCTACTTCAAGAGAAACAGGAGTTTCATTAGGTAGTTTGTTTACTATTTCGGATAAAAGTTTTGAAGGTATAGTAATAGCTCCACTATTTTTAACAGTTCCATCAAAAGAAGTTTGAATTCCTAAATTCAAGTCAAATCCTGTGACGCTAATTTTATTAGTTCCTTCGTCAGCTGTTAAAAGTATGTTTGCAAGAATTGGATGAGTTGGCCTTGAAGCAACTGCCTTGCTTACTAGTTGTATAGAATTATTTAATTCATTTTGATTACAAATAATTTCCATCATAATTTGGAACTTTTTACAAATACAATATACTTTTTTCGTAAATTAAATTCAATAAATTTATTTTTACTTTTTTTCTAATATAAAAATAAATAATAAAATAAAAAATTTAGTAGTAGTAGTTCTTGTGGGAACTGTGGAATTCTTAAATGAAACAGCTTGTATACTTAGTTTACGAAGAAAAGCATATGTTAAAAAAATTTTTTATTTGTTGAATATTTTTTTCTTTTTTCGAAAATTTTAAATTTATTCAACAAATAGAATTTCTTGTTATGTACTTTTCAACAAATGTGGTTTGTTTTTAATTGATTTCCACAGACACTATTTTTTTTGGATTTTAATATCCTAATATTTTAGTTATATCTTTTAATGAAGGTTCAATATTTTTCATAAAAATAGCATCGTTGTTTTTTATAGCGCAATCAGGATCTTTCAATCCATTTCCAGTCAGAACACAAACGATAGTCGATTCTTTTTGAATTCTATTTTTATTTTTAATCAGTCCAGCAACTGATGCTGCACTGGCAGGTTCACAAAAAACTCCCTCTTTGGCAAGGATTTTATAAGCATCGATTATTTCTTCATCTGTAACTGACTGAAAATCTCCTTTACTCTCCTTTCTTACTTTTTTTGCTTTTTCTCTATTTACAGGATTCCCAATTCTTATTGCAGTTGCAATTGTTTCTGGATCTTTAACTATTATATTTTTTACTAATGGAGCAGAGCCTTCGGATTGAAAACCCATCATTATTGGCAATTTTAAATTACTTTTTATTTTTGAATATTCTTTAAATCCCATCCAATAAGCAGTTATATTTCCTGCGTTGCCCATTGGAATACAAAGCCAATCAGGAGCGTGACCTAAGTCATCAACTATTTCAAAAGCTGCCGTTTTTTGTCCTTGTATTCGATATGGATTAACAGAATTAACAAGCTCTATAGGATGTTCTGAGGATAAATCTCTCACAATTTCAAGAGCCTTATCAAAGTTTCCATTAATAGATATTATCTCTGCGCCATACATTAATGCTTGCGCAAGCTTTCCTTGTGCTACAAATCCTTCTGGTATTAAAACATAAGGTTTTAATCCTCCTCTCGAAGCATATGCAGCAGCAGCAGCAGAGGTATTTCCAGTACTTGCACAAATAACTGCTTCACGGCCTTCTTCTTTTGCTTTGCTAATTGCCATAGTCATCCCACGATCTTTAAAAGATCCTGTTGGATTAAGGCCATCATATTTTAAAAAAACTTTTGTTCCATTTCCAATTAAGTTGCTAATTGATTTGCTTAAAATCAGTGGTGTATTTCCTTCGTTGAGGGAAATAATAGGAGTTTTCTTAGTAACTGGGAGATATTGTTTATATGCTTCTATCAGGCCTGGCCATCTTTTTTTTCTATAATTTAAACGCAGTTTATTTTTGATTTTATTTAATAACACCATGGTTGTTTAATTTGTTTTGATTTTTTCTAAAGGGGAATTGGTGAAAAAGGTTAATAATTCTGAAATCGATTCTACTTTATTCATAACTTTGCTCAAAGCGCTTACATCTAAAATTACAGTTTTAGTTGGATATCCCTCAAAAAAATTTATTAGATTTATTTTTCCATTTCCTATTTTAATACCTTGAATCACGCTTGCTCTAAGGGCTAGCACTCCTGTTCTTTCATCAGTGGCTCTTGGTGGGTGAATAATAGATGAAAGTCTTGTTAAAAAAACATCCCCTATTTCAGAATATACTAGTTTGCTTGCAATGGTGATAGGAACTTCAAAATCCTTGTTTAAAATTGTTCTAATTTCTTTTTCGGGAGACTTGGTTGCTTTCAAAATTCTCTTTAATTTTCCTGTTGATTTACCTTCATTAGCAAATGTTTTTAAAGAATTCACTTTAATTGTTCTAGAAAATATGCTGTATGTGATCTTAATTTCTTCAGCAGAATTAGCTTTTGGAACCTTTAAAAATAATGGAGTAATTACTAAAATAAAAAATATTCTAAATATTAAAATTTTACTAAGCTTCATTTAGATATTGGCACCAGCAGCAATCTTAACAAGTCTTACTACTCCTTTTTCAGTTACTTTTTTTGCAATTTTTATACCCATTTCTTTTGTATAGGGTTCATTTATAAGTCTTGGAACCCTTTTTAGAAAAATGTCAATTGAATACCCTGGTACTTTTTGTAAAATTTCTAAAAAGTTTCTCAATGGCTCTATATATATTATAAGGTCATTCAAGTTGTTATTTTCGTTAATAGTATTTAATTTAATTGATTGTGGAAGATAGTTATTCAAACTTTTCAAAATTTTTAGACTAAGTAAATCTATCTGATTTGTTAAACCTTCAACTATCTCATTTCTAAGAAATCCTCCATTTGCAGAAAAAAGTAGATTTATAACTTCGTCTAAAAGTTTTTCTAAATCGAGATTTGTTTGCTTTGCAGCGTTAGAAAGCAGATCTTCTAAACGGTCCCATTTAAATTTTTTATTATCAAAAAGCATTTCTTTAAGGCTCTCCCTTAATTGTGGATCAGGATCTTCCATTAATCTTCTTGCAAAATATGGATAAGCCGCGCCTAAAATCTTGAAGTTTGGATCTACGCTTAAAGCTATTCCTTCTAATGTAAGTAATGATCTAATTATAAGCGCATAATATGGGGGTAGTCTGAAAGGGAATTTATACATAACACCAGACATATCGTCTGTAACGCTTTTAAAATCCATTTTCGAAACTCCTTGTTCAACGGCGTTAATGAAAACATCTTGAAATGCTGGAACAATGGGTTCTAGATTAACTTCCTTTGATAAAAATCCTAATTTTACGAAATCTTGAGACAATTTATCGAAGTTTTTATTTACTAAATGTACTACTGCTTGAATTAATCCTGATCTAGATTCTCTGGAAACCTCGCTCATCATTCCAAAATCTAGATAACATAATCTTCCATCTTCTAAGGCTAATAAATTACCTGGATGTGGGTCTGCATGAAAAAAGCCATGTTCTAAAAGCTGTTCTAAACTGCATTGCACTCCTATATCAATCATTTCATCAGGATTAATTCCTAATTTTTTTACGTCTTCTAAATTTGTTAATTTTGTACCGTCTATCCATTCCATTGCTAATACTCTTCTTGAAGTTATTTCTTTATAAATTTTTGGTACGGCAATCATTTTGTTATGTTTATGATTATTTCTAAATTTTTCTGCATTTGCAGCTTCGTTTAGATAATCCATCTCTTCAAAAACTCTCTTTCCTAATTCATCAATCAAAGCAACTAGATCACTTCTTATTAATCCGATATTGTTTTTTAGCCAATAAGCAATATTTCTAACTATATAGAGATCTAAGGTTATTTGTTCTCTCAATCCTGGCCTTTGAACCTTTATTGCAACGATCTCTTCGTTTTTTAATTTAGCTTTATGTACTTGCCCTAGAGAAGCAGCGGAAATTGGTTCTTTATCAATTTCTAAAAAAATCTCATTTATTTTGTATCCTAAATCTTCTTCTATTAACTCCATAGCTTTATTGCCATCAAATCCAGGGAGTTGATCTTGTAATTCAGATAATTCTTCTAGAAGAATACCTGGGATTATATCTGGTCTTGTTGATAGAGCTTGGCCTGCTTTAACAAATGCAGGACCAAGTTCTACTAACAAATTTGTTAATTCTCGTGCTCTAAATCTTGCTTGCTTTTCATTTTTCAATCTTCCAGTTAATTTATCCCATCCTAAGGAGAAGATGTAAGCAAAAATAGGTAAGAGTGTTTGCCAAAGTCTTTTTAAAAGTCTTTTAGGATTTTTTTTGTAAATTTTAGAAATTGTATCTGGATCGTAATTTAAGAGTCCAGATATCTCAATAAAATCAGTAAAATCTTCTTTCATAACTTTATATATTTAAAACCTTTATTTTTTTAAAAAAGAAGTTAATTTTTTTATATGGAAGATTTATCATGTTAGTACAATTAAAAATAGAAAATATTGCATTAATAGAAATTATAGAAATTAATTTCGAAAAAGGTTTGAATATCATAACTGGGGATTCAGGTTCAGGAAAATCATTAATTTTGGATTCCTTAAATGCTTTATTTGGTGGGACTAATATACCTCTAAAACATTTAATACGTCCAGGAAAAGATTTTTGTGTTATTGAGGCGATATTTTCTTCTTCTTTTCAAATTAATAATTGGTTGATTAGTAATGGTTTTGAAATAACTACTCCAGAACTAAAAATTAAAAGAAAATCTTATAAAAAAAATAATAAAATCTTATCCAAATATAGCCTTAATGATCTACCAATTAATAGACACTTATTAGAAAAACTTGGAGCATTTTTAATAGATTTTGCAGGTCAATCTGACACTTTTATCTTTGATTCTTTAGATAAGAGAAGATTAATTATTGATGACTTATGTTCTCAAGAATTTAGAGAGACTAGCGAAAGGATTAAAAGTATATGGAGAGAAAGTGAAGAGTTAACAAGATTAATGATTGAAAAAATAGAATTTTCTAGGAATCAAGAAGAAAAAAACTTGGCAGTTAGACATATGTTGAAGAGTTTAGAAGAAGCTGATTTAAATTCAAATGAAGAAATTTTAGAACTAGAGTCATTAGAAAATAAACTTGTAAATAATCTTGAAATTAATGATTCAATTAAATCATCATTAGAAAATTTAAATAATTTCAGTCATGATGAACCGTCAGTAACTTCTTTTATAAATCAATCACTAAAGATTTTAAATAAAACAGCAGATTTCGATTTAAAGATTCAAAAATTTAGAGAGAAGTTATTAAATATTCATGCTGATGTTGAAGATTTAATTTTTGATCTAAAATCATATTTGCAAGAAATAGAAAATTATGAATCTAATCTTCCAGAAATACAAAAAAGATTATTCTTTTTGAAAAACTTAGAGAGAACTTTTTCATTGGACCTAAGTCAATTAATTGAAAAGCGCGATCAATTAAAGACCTATTTTCAAAAAAATGATCAAGGTAATGAGATCTGTAGAATTAAAGCTCAACTTGAGAATTTACAAAGTAATTTAAATGTTTTATTTGTTATTCAATCTACTGAAAGAAAAAAAATAGCTAAAAAATTACAAAATTCAGTAATGTTAATTTTAAGCAATCTAGGTTTAGAAAATGCAAACTTTTCAATTCAATTTTCTGAATGCAAGCCTTCTGGCGATGGAATTGATGATATAAAATTTTTGTTTTCGGCTAACCCTGATCAGAAGCTTGCTACATTATCAAATGTTATTTCTGGAGGAGAAATGTCAAGATTTCTATTAGCTATTAAATCTAGTATTTCTAAACAACCCAATACTTTCTTTTTAGATGAAATTGATAGTGGTTTAAGTGGTAAATCTTTATTTTCTTTGGTTGAGCTCATAACAAAAATTTCTAAAAATCAACAAGTCTTATGTATTACACATCAGCCATTCCTAGCTGCTAGGGGATCAGCTCATTTCAAAGTTAATAAAAACGTAATCAATGGAATAACTTATACTTCAATTGGAAAACTAATTACAAAAAATCAAAGAAAAAATGAACTAATAGAACTTATAGGTGGAGGTTCATGCGAAGTAAATGAATATGCTTCTAGACTTCTTGATCGCTCAGCTGCGTAAAATAGAAAAAATTCTACTATAATAACCATTTTAAATCATAATTTAGATTTAAACATGGTTAATAAAGTTGATAGTAGTTTTGGAGAAGATAACTCAATTAATATTAGAGGAGCTCGTCAGCATAATTTAAAAAATATTGATCTTTCTCTACCTAGGAACAAATTTATAGTTTTTACAGGTGTGAGTGGAAGTGGTAAAAGTTCTCTGGCCTTTGATACTATTTTTGCTGAAGGTCAAAGAAGGTATGTTGAGAGTCTTTCTGCATATGCAAGACAATTTTTGGGTCAAGTAGATAAACCAGATGTTGACAATATTGAAGGTTTATCACCTGCTATTTCAATAGATCAAAAATCTACAAGTCATAATCCTCGATCAACAGTTGGAACGGTAACAGAAATACAAGATTATTTAAGATTATTGTTTGGTCGTGCTGGTGAGCCGCATTGTCACCACTGCGGGATTCCAATTGCGCCTCAAACAATTGATGAAATGGTGGATCAAATTCTTCTTTTGCCAGAAGGAACAAGGTACCAATTGTTGGCTCCTGTAGTAAGAGGTAAGAAAGGAACACATACAAAATTAATAAGTGGACTAGCTGCTGAAGGATTTGCTAGGGTAAGAATTAATGGAGAGGTAAGAGAACTTGCTGATAGTATTGAATTAGATAAAAATCAAATTCATAATATTGAGGTAGTAGTTGATAGATTAATAGCAAGAGAAGGAATACAAGAAAGATTAAATGATTCACTACAAACTTGTCTCAAAAGAGGCGACGGATTAGCAATAGTAGAAGTCGTTCCAAAAAAGGGAGAAAATTTACCTTCTAACTTAGATAGAGAAAAACTTTACTCAGAAAATTATGCGTGTCCTGTACATGGCTCTATTGTTGAAGAACTTTCTCCTAGATTATTTTCTTTTAATAGTCCATATGGGGCCTGTCCAGATTGTCATGGGCTTGGTTATTTAAAAAAATTTACTGCAGATAGAGTGATACCTGATAAAACATTGCCTGTTTATGCTGCAATAGCTCCTTGGAGTGAGAAAGATAATACTTATTACTTCTCGTTACTTTATTCTGTAGGTCAAGCTTATGGTTTTGAATTAAAAACTCCTTGGAAAGATTTAAGTGATTTGCAAAAACAAGTTCTACTTTTGGGATCAGATAAACCAATATTAATTCAAGCTGATAGTCGTTTTAAAACTTCTAGTGGTTTTGAAAGACCTTTTGAGGGGATTTTACCAATATTAGAAAGGCAATTGAATGAAGCCAATGGAGAATCAGTTAAACAGAAATTAGAAAAGTATCTAGAATTAGTTCCCTGTAAGACATGTTCTGGAAAAAGATTAAGACCTGAGGCTTTGGCAGTTAAACTAGGTCCATACAACATTACTGACTTAACTTCTATAAGCGTTTCTGAAACCTTAAATCACATAGAGTGCATCATGGGTTTAGGTAAGACAAAGAATGAAAATATATCTTTATCAGAAAAACAAAAGCAGATAGGTGAATTGGTTTTAAAAGAGATTCGGTTACGTTTGAAGTTTTTAATTAATGTAGGTTTAGATTATTTGACTTTAGATAGACCAGCTATGACTTTGTCTGGTGGTGAGGCTCAGCGTATTAGATTGGCTACACAAATAGGTGCAGGTCTTACTGGCGTTTTATATGTATTAGATGAACCAAGTATTGGTTTGCATCAGAGAGACAATGACAGATTATTAGAAACATTAAAAAGCTTGAGAGACTTGGGAAATACTTTGGTTGTGGTTGAACATGATGAAGATACTATGAAATCCGCAGATTATTTAGTAGATATTGGTCCAGGGGCAGGTGTTTATGGTGGGGAAATTATTGCTAAAGGATCTTATCAAGATGTCTTAAATTCAGAAAAGTCATTAACTGGAGCTTATCTTAGTGGCAGGAAATCGATTCCTACCCCAAAAAAACGTAGATCATCTGTAAAAAAAAGTTTAATTTTAAATAATTGCTCTAAAAATAATTTAAAAAATATTTCTGTTGAATTTCCTTTAGGAAGATTAGTTTCTGTAACTGGTGTGAGTGGAAGTGGGAAGAGCACTTTGATAAATGAATTACTTCATCCTGCATTATGTCATTCGCTAGGATTAAAAGTCCCTTTTCCTCAAGGTGTAAAAGAGTTAAAGGGTATAAAGGCAATTGATAAAGTTATCGTGATTGATCAATCTCCAATAGGAAGAACTCCGAGATCAAATCCTGCGACATATACTGGTGCTTTTGATCCTATAAGGCAGATATTTACTGCCACAGTAGAAGCAAAAGCAAGGGGTTATCAGGCTGGTCAATTTAGCTTTAATGTGAAAGGAGGAAGATGCGAAGCTTGTAAAGGTCAGGGAGTCAATGTAATTGAAATGAATTTTTTACCTGACGTCTATGTTCAATGTGAAGTATGTAAAGGAGCTCGTTTTAATAGGGAAACTCTTCAGGTGAAATATAAAGGTTTCAATATATCTGATGTTTTAGAGATGACTGTTGAACAAGCTGCAGAAACTTTTTCTGCTATACCTCAAGCTGCTGATAGATTATCTACATTGGTTGATGTTGGCTTAGGATATGTCAAATTAGGCCAGCCAGCTCCTACATTATCTGGTGGAGAGGCACAAAGAGTTAAGTTAGCCACGGAATTGTCAAAAAGGGCTACTGGAAAAACTTTGTATTTGATTGATGAACCAACTACAGGGTTAAGTTTTTATGATGTTCATAAATTAATGGATGTGATACAACGTTTGGTAGATAAAGGTAATTCAGTAATTGTTATTGAACATAATTTAGATGTTATTAGATGTTCAGATTGGATTATCGATTTAGGACCTGATGGAGGGGATAAAGGAGGAGAAATCATTGCAGAAGGTATTCCTGAGGATGTAGCTAAAAATCCTACAAGTTATACAGCAAAATATCTTAAAAAAGTTCTGAAATAAGAAATTTCTTGTTGTATTTCTTTTTATTTTAATTATTTCAGCAATACGAAATTTTTTTTTAAAAGGTTATAAAACTCCTCTATTACTGCTTTTTTGAAAACTTTTATATAAAAAAATTTTTAAATCATAATGCTTTCTTAATATTTCCTTAGAAAATTCAGCTTATTTGTATTAAAGGCCGTTGATCGGAGGATTTGCTGAATGAGGTTGAATTTTTTACATTTACATTTACATGGTCTTATACGTTCTAAAAATCTTGAGTTAGGCAGGGATGCAGATACAGGAGGGCAAACACAATACGTTTTAGAGTTAATTAAAAGCTTGGCTAATACTTCAGAAGTTGATCAAGTGGATTTAGTTACTCGTTTAATAAAAGACCCTAAAGTAGATGATGAATATTCTCAAGAAGAAGAATTTGTAGAGCCTGGAGTTAGAATTTTAAGATTCAAATTTGGACCTAATAAATATTTAAAAAAGGAATTGCTTTGGCCTTATTTAGATCATTTAACCGAAAGACTAATTTCTTACTATAAAAAAAGCAAAAAGCCTAATTTTATTCATGCTCATTATGCAGATGCTGGATATGTAGGAGTTAAACTAAGTAAATTCTTAAATGTTCCTCTTATTTTTACAGGTCATTCTTTAGGAAGAGAGAAAAAAAGGAAATTGCTTGATACTGGTTTAAACAATAATCAAATAGAAAAACTTTATTTTATTAGCAAAAGAATTGAGGCAGAAGAAAAAGCATTGAAGTCTGCAGATATTGTTGTTACAAGCACTAAACAAGAGTCAGTCTATCAATATTCCCAATATTCTTCTTTTTCACCTCACAAAGCTAAAGTTATTCCTCCTGGTGTTGATCATAAAAAATTTCACCATATTCACTCCACAAGTGAGACAGCCGAAATTGATAACATGATGAAACCTTTTCTAAAGGATTCTAATAAACCTCCATTTTTGACTATTTCCAGAGCTGTAAGAAGAAAAAATATTCCATCTTTGATTGAGGCATATGGAAGATCTGAAAAATTAAAAAGAAAAACTAATTTAATTTTGATTTTGGGTTGTAGAGATAGTACTTCAAAACTTGACCCTCAACAAAAAGATGTTTTCAATAATATTTTTGAAACAATTGATAAATATAATTTGTATGGAAAGGTAGCTTATCCAAAAAAACATCTTCCAAGCCAAATTCCAGCTTTGTATAGGTGGGCTGCTAGCAGAGGTGGTGTATTTGTAAATCCAGCGTTAACGGAGCCTTTTGGTTTAACTCTTCTTGAAGCTTCTTCATGTGGATTACCAATAATATCAACAAATGATGGAGGTCCAAAAGAAATTCGTTCAAAATGTGAGAACGGACTCCTCGTAGACGTTACAGACATTAATGAGTTGAAAGTTATTCTTGAAAAAGGAATATCAAATAGCAATCAGTGGAAAATATGGAGTAGAAATGGAATTGAGGGTGTTAACAGACACTTTAGTTGGAACACTCATGTACGCAATTATTTATCAGTACTTACTCAAGAATTTTCAAGTTCAAATAGTTATTCTTCATCTGATATTAAACAAAGTTGTTTAAAAGGGGCTTCTTCACTTATAAAACCCCATTGATCAAAAACCTCAGGATCAGGATGAAGAATTAGATGATTATTTTGGGTTTTCTGAAGTTTAAAGCCTTTCTTAGATAGTTTTTTCATTAAGTTAGCAGTTTCTTCAAATCTTGATGCCATCGCATCAAGACTTGAGCAGTCACTTGTTAATCCATTATCTTTCCATGTAAAGAAATTCATAATATCTTTTAAAGATTAATTTTTAAAACTATACCTAAAATTACAAGTAAAATGTTGATTTTCCAAAAAGTCTCAACTATTTTTTGTTCCTTTACTCCTTTAAGTTCAAAATGGTGGTGTAGTGGAGCCATTAAAAATATGCGTTTACCTCTATGAAATAATTTTTTTGTAATTTTAAAAAACCCTACTTGAATCATTACAGATAACGATTCAATAATAAATATACCTGAGAAAATAGATAGGGTAAAAACGCTATTGGTTAATAATGCTATAGAACCCAGAATTGCTCCAATACTTAGAGATCCTGTGTCACCCATAAATATTTTTGCAGGGTAACTATTATACTTGAGAAATCCTAAGCATATGCCGGACATCGAAAAACATAAAATGCTAAAAATAAAAAGTTCTTGCTGTTCTTTCAGTAATATTTCTGTTCCTAATCCATAAAATACAATCCCACTGCATCCAGCTGCTAATCCATCTAGTCCATCAGTTAAATTTACTGAATTACTTATGCCCACAAGTACTAAAAAAGAAACTGGCAATATGAAAATATTCATATTAATTCCTAGGGAGTCAGAAACTGTTATGAATGGACTGATTAAATTTTTTTCATAGGCTAACAATATAAAAATTATTGAGATGATACTTTGTAAGAAAAACTTCTCTTTTGTTTTTAAACCTGTGTTCTCTTTTTTTTTAATGCTTAAATAGTCATCTAAAAATCCTGTAATAAAGAAACCAAAAATTGTAAATAATAAAAGAAATAATTTTAGAGAACCTAAATTGATAGTTATTATTAAAAGCAAAATTAAAAAAGGGATTATCATAAAAATCCCACCCATTGTTGGAGTATCGCTTTTTTTTAAGTGATTAGCTGGGCCTTCATTCCTAATATTTTGAAGTAAATTAAATTTTTTGATAATCTTTACACCATTTTTAGTTGTAAAAATAGAAATAAAGAAGAATAATATGTAAACTCCTATAAAAATAAAATTATTAAAAAAATAGGAGGTAACTATTAAAGCAAAAGTATTTAATATAAATAAAGATTTAAAGTTAAACTTTTTAATCTTCCCAATCATCTTCTAATGAAGGATCTTCTTCAGTTTTATAATCTTCCTTTTCCCCCATTAGCGCTGAAAGTTCTTCTTCCTCTATTGTACTAATCTCTTGGGAATCTCCATCTTTTTCTGCAACGAGTCTACCTGTATTTTCAAGCCAAGATAGTAGATCAGGCTCTTCTCTTAATGGCAACACAGGAGCTGGATCATCTCTGTGGTAGCAAGTTAAAGCTGGATTGACTTCAGAAATATCGTCTAACCTAAGTTTTAGTTTGTTTGAATCCATTAAAGATTATGCTCTATATATAGGATAATACATAATGATGCACACAAAAACTTTGTTTGATAAAGGAAATTTAAAATACTTTTTTATCTGGCTAATTTCATTGTTCCTGTCTGGATTATTAAAACTTATTGGATATTTGAATCCCAATGTTTTAATAATTAATAACTTTCTTCTCTTAGTACTAGTTTTTGGTCCAGCTCTTTTAGTTACAATAGTATTAGTCTTTAATAAGTTTTCAAAATCTTAATTACGTCAAAAAATTTAAATTTATGGAGCAAATTTAGATGCAGCAGGTAAAAAAAGTTGTACTAGCTTATTCTGGTGGCGTAGATACGAGCGTTTGTATTCCATATTTAAAGAATGAATATGGAGTTTCAGAAGTAGTTACTTTTGTAGCAGATCTTGGACAAGGCGAGGATTTAGAACTTATTAGGCAAAAAGCTTTAAACTCTGGTGCATCTAAATCAATCGTTGGCAATTTAGTTAATAGTTTTGTTGAAAAATACGCTTTTCCAGCCATTAGAGCAAACGCATTATATTTAGATAAATATCCTTTATCTACTGCTTTAGCTAGGCCTTTAATTGCTGAAAATCTCGTGAATATTGCTAGGGAGATTAATGCCGATGCAGTAGCTCATGGATGCACTGGTAAAGGGAATGATCAAGTTCGGTTCGATTTAGCAATTAACGCTTTAGGTCCTGATTTAAAAATAATTACTCCTGCAAGGGAGTGGAATATGAGTAGAGAAGAGGCAATAGTGTATGGAGAAAAATTTGGTATACCTGCCCCAGTATCAAAAAAATCACCATATTCAATAGACGTTAACTTACTTGGTAGGAGTATCGAAGCAGGTATATTAGAAGACCCAATGCAAGAACCGCCTGAGGATATATTTTTGATGACATCATCAGTTGATAATTCACCTGATTCCCATCAAGATATAGAAATTATTTTCAAAAATGGTTTTCCAGTTGCAATTAACGATGAATTTTTAACTCCAGTAGAGATCATTCAAAAAGCTAATGATCTTGCAGGTATCCACGGTTTCGGAAGAATAGATATGATTGAGGATCGAGTAGTAGGCATTAAAAGTAGAGAGATTTACGAAACACCTGGCCTGTTACTTTTAATCAAAGCTCACAAAGAATTAGAGAGCATAACATTAAACCCTGAAGTTGTCGATTTCAAGGGAATAGTAGAAAAAAAATGGGGTCAATTAGTCTATCAAGGTTTTTGGTTTGGACCTCTTAAAGAAAGTTTAGATGCATTTATATCATCGACTCAAACTTCAGTTAATGGAAGAGTAAAGATTAGACTTTATAAGGGGAACGCAATAGTCATTGGAAGAATGTCGGAAAATAATTCACTTTACAGGGAAGATTTGGCAACTTATAGCAAAGATGATGTCTTTAATCATTCTTTAGCAGAGGGTTTTATTTATATGTGGGGTATGTCTAATAAAATATGGGCTGAGTTAAATTCAAAAACAAAAGAATAACATTTAAGATTCTGCATTTTCTTTGGTTTCAGCATCAGCTTTGCTTGAAGTTGAAGTATCTGTATTTGTTACTGGTTGTTTTTCCTTAGATTCAACTTTCGCATCTGGATTATCTGTATTCTCTGATTGAGATGTACTCTTGTTTGAAGGTCTTGGGGTTGGTAAAGGACCTTCTTGTTTAACAGTCATGTATCGAATAACATCTTCACTTAGTCTCATTGCCTTTTCAATTTTGAAGATATGTTGCCCATCTCCTTGATGACTTAGTTGCACGTAAATACCTTCTCTATGTTTTGCTATTTGATAAGCTAATCTTCTCTTACCTCTCATTTGACTATCAAGAATATTACCGCCAAATTCTTCTAAAAGCTTGTTGTATTTATCAATGTGATTAGTTACTTCATCTTCCGCAATATCTGGGCGGAGGATATACATGGTTTCGTAATAAGATTGTTGATCGGTCATAGTTTCAGACAAGGTCTTTGGCTCATGAATTGATGTGATGAGCGTCTGTTCATTACTTACGATACATTACGATAGGCAATTTCTTGACAAATAAGATCATTTTTTTAAAGATATTCTTTTAGTGCGTCATTCATTATATGAAAAGGTACTTCTAAACCATCTGTCCAAAATGATAATGATTTAATTCCTTGGGCAACAAGCATTTCCAAACCATCTATAGTCATGCATCCTTTTTTGGCGCTAAATTTCAATAAAGTAGTTGGGGCAGGGTTGTATATTAAATCGTAAACAATTGTATGCGAGTTGAGAGATCTCCAAAATGCTTCGCCATATGGCATCACATTATTTTCATATTTAGTTGTTTTCATCCCTGCTGGTGTTGTATTTACAATCAAATCAGCTTCTTGAATTAAAATTTGGGCTTGATCATCACTATTCAATAAACCATGTAGTGGAATTTGATTATCAAAGTTTTTTATTAATTCATCTAGTGATGATTTGTTACGTGATATTACTGAAATTGTTGAAAGATTTAAATTTATTAAACCTTGAATAACAGACCTTGCTGCACCCCCTGAGCCAAGAACTATTGACTTTTTTTTCTCTAAGTTTAAATTTTTTAATGGATAAATAAATCCCTCTACATCGGTATTAGTTGCGCTCCATTTTTTTTCAGAATTTAATTTCAGGGTGTTAATTGCTTTAAGTTTTTTAGCAATAGGGGAGATTTCACTACAAAGGTTAAATACTTTTTCTTTGTGTGGAATTGTAATGTTTAAACCTTTGCAATTAATCTTTTTAAAAGAATTAAGAACTAATTCTAGATCTTCATTTTTACATGGTACAGCAATATAGATTAAATCTAAGCCTAAATATTGAAGGGCAGCATTTTGCATAATTGGAGACAAAGAATGACTTATTGGATTGCCAATTAATGCGATGAAAGATGTCTTACTTGAAATCATATTTAGAATTTTAACCTTAAAAGTAATGGTCTGTTCGGGAACCACACCCCGTCTTTGAGTAACAATAATGACGTCAATGACCGATTATGGAGAATAACAAATATAAAGAATTTACCCATGGGTAAGGTAGTAGGAATTGATTTAGGAACAACAAATAGTTGTGTCGCTGTAATGGAAGGTGGTAAGCCTACTGTAATAGCAAATGCTGAGGGTTTCAGAACTACTCCATCAGTTGTTGCATATACTAAAAATCAAGATCAGCTTGTTGGACAAATAGCAAAAAGACAAGCTGTAATGAACCCTGAAAATACCTTTTATTCTGCAAAACGTTTTGTTGGTAGAAGAGTTGATGAAGTTAATGAAGAATCTAAAGAAGTTAGTTATTCTGTTGAAAAATCTGGCTCTAGTGTCAAATTAAAATGTCCTATTCTGGATAAACAGTTTTCTCCTGAAGAGGTGAGTTCTCAAGTTTTAAGAAAGTTAGCAGATGATGCAGGTAAATATCTTGGTGATAAAGTTACACAGGCTGTAATTACAGTCCCAGCTTATTTTAATGACTCCCAAAGACAGGCTACGAAAGATGCTGGAAAGATTGCAGGTTTAGAAGTTCTCAGAATTGTTAATGAGCCAACTGCTGCGGCATTAGCATATGGTTTGGATAAAGAAAATGAAAAAATTCTTGTTTTTGATTTAGGGGGAGGAACATTTGATGTCTCAGTTATTGAAGCTGGTGATGGAGTTACTGAAGTTCTATCTACTTCTGGAGATACACATTTAGGTGGTGATGATTTTGACAGATGCATCGTAGATCACTTAGCTAATACATTTAAATCCAATGAGGGAATTGATCTCAGACAAGATAAGCAAGCTTTACAAAGATTGACTGAAGCTGCAGAAAAAGCAAAAATAGAGCTCTCAAATGCTACGCAAAGCGAAATAAATTTACCTTTTATTACAGCGACGCCCGAAGGACCAAAACATTTGGATTTGAACCTTACTAGAGCAAAGTTCGAGGAATTAGCAGCTTCTTTAATTGATAGATGTAAGACTCCAGTTGAGAGAGCTATAAGTGATGCAAAAATTTCTACTAGTGAAATTGATGAAGTTGTTATGGTGGGAGGCTCATCTAGAATACCTGCTGTCTTAGATCTAGTTAAAAAAATAATTGGTAAGGAACCAAACCAAACTGTTAATCCAGATGAGGTAGTAGCTGTTGGAGCTGCAATTCAGGGAGGAGTTTTAGCAGGAGAGGTTAAAGATATATTGTTGCTTGACGTAACACCACTTTCTTTAGGTGTAGAGACTCTAGGGGGAGTAATGACAAAAATGATAAATCGAAATACTACAGTACCTACTAAGAAATCTGAAACATATTCAACTGCTGTAGACGGTCAAACAAATGTTGAAATACACGTTTTACAGGGTGAAAGAGAAATGGCTTCGGATAACAAAAGCTTAGGAACTTTCAGATTAGATGGTATACCTTCAGCACCAAGAGGTGTGCCCCAAATTGAAGTTACATTTGATATCGACGCAAATGGAATTCTTAGTGTTACTGCTAAAGATAAAGGAAGTGGTAAAGAGCAAAGTATTTCTATTACTGGTGCGTCTACTTTATCTGATAATGAAGTTGATAAAATGGTAAAAGACGCTGAATCAAATGCATCTGCAGATAAAGAAAAAAGAGAAAAAATTGATTTAAAAAATCAAGCTGAAACACTCGTCTATCAGACAGAAAAGCAACTCGGTGAGTTAGGAGATAAAATTGATTCTGCGGCAAAGTCCAAAGTTGAAGAAAAAAGTAACGCTTTAAAAGAGGCTACTTCAAAAGAAGATTATGAATCAATGAAAAAACTGCTTGAAGAACTTCAGCAAGAACTTTATGCAGTTGGTTCATCTGTTTATCAGCAACCAGGCAATCAGCCACCATCACCTGGCCCAGAAGGTAGTCCTGAGCAGAATGATTCAAACGAAAAAGGTGGAGATGATGTAATTGATGCCGACTTTACTGAAACGAAAGATTAAAAAAGGTAATTTTTAATTTCATTAGCAACCCATTTAGAACAAGCTGGAGCAAGTAAAATACCATTTTTATAAAAACCTGTACAAATAATTAGTCCATTTTCAAGATTTTTCATTATTGGTGAAGGTTCACCATCTGGTCTAGACCTTATGCCGTACCATGCTTTAGAAATCTTCCCTTTCATAAGCCAATTGGGTTTTTTATCGAGAAAATTTGTGAGCTTTTCGAATGTATTTTCTTCTGGTTTAGTATTATATTCGTCAGTTGATCCAATAATTAGCTTATTTTTTGATTTTGGAATTATATTTTTACCATTTATATTGAATTGTTTTGGCAGCGATAATAAATCAACTTCTGCATCATTTACATCAATTTCCATAGCTTGACCCAAGACAGGTCTTAATTTGATGTTGTGAGATATGCTATCTATTAAATCAACTGCTTTTAGTGAATTGCATAAAATAACCATATCAGATTTGATATTTTCATTATTTCTTGTTGTAGAAATCCATTGATTGTTTGATTTTCTGATTTTTATTATTTCTCCTTCTGAACAATTAATTTTTTTATATTTTAGATATTTATCTAATGTTTGAAGTAAAGAAAAAGGATTTATTCTTCCATCTTTGAAGGAAATCATTCCTTTTATATTTTTTGTTTGGAAGGCTTTATTTATATTCTTGATAAATATTGAGTCTTTTCCCAAAATTCTTAAGTTTTGATCATTATTTTCATTAATAAATTTCTCTAATTTTTTAAACTTTTCTTCATTAGTAGTTAGTTGCATTAATGGTTTTTCGATATTTAATTCACAATTAAATTGTTGTAGGAATGTAATCCATTGTGGCCATAATTCAATGCTTTGTTTCCTCAGATCCCAGCTTCTACCTCTTCTTTTTTGATACATATTACCCATTAGTAAGCCTAAAGCTGCATTGCTACTATTTTGGAGTTGAGTTGGATCTATTATCGTTACCTTGCAACCTAATTCTGATAATTCTAAGGCGTTAAATTTTCCAATAATCCCTGACCCAATAATAGCTATATGTGTTTTTTGAAATTTTTCTTTTAAGCTTTTCATTGATATATTGGATATGCTTGCTTATTTGACTTGACAGTTAAAGATTTTTTGGAACATCCTTCAATTATATTCAAAATTGTTTGTCCCGATCGTCCTGGCCTTGTAAGTCTACTTACAAGCTGGATTTCAAATTATGGTGGAAACATAAAACATTCTGATCATCATACAGATCAAGATGCCGGTTTGTTTCTTAGTAGAATTGAATGGAATAGTAACAATGCCTTTTTTAATAGAGATGAAATTTATAAAGAATTTGAAAAAATTGCAGATGAAGTAAATGGAAAATTTAACGTAAATTATTCTGATGAAATTCCAAATGTTGCTATTTTCGTGAGTAAACAAAATCATTGTTTGATTGATTTACTTTGGCGAGTAAGAAATGGAGAACTCAAAATGAAAGTACCATTAATAATTTCAAATCATTCTGATCTTGAAAATATTGCAAATGACTTTAATGCAAAATTTGTTCATATTGATACTTTTAATACTGATAAATCTATTGTTGAAGATCAATTTTTACATTTACTAAAAGAATATGAAATTGATCTTGTTGTATTAGCCAAATATATGCAAATTTTGAGTGACTCTTTTTTAAAAAAGTTTTCTTCAATAATAAATATTCATCATTCTTTCTTACCTGCATTTAAGGGTGGGCAACCATATCATCGAGCTTGGAAGAGAGGCGTTAAATTAATCGGTGCTACTGCTCACTATGTTACTGAAGATCTTGATGAAGGACCGATAATTGAGCAATGTACAGTTAATGTAAGTCATAGGGATGAAGTTGAAGATTTGATTAGAAAAGGAAGAGATATTGAAAGAATAGCTTTAGCAAGAGCAGTTAGATTACATTTGAATCATCAAGTATTTGTTTATAACAGCAAAACTGCTGTTTTTGATTGAAGATAGTTTTTTAGTCTTCTAATTCTATTTGTATTTGTCTTTCATAAATTGATTCTTCATTAAAAGCTCTTGCTATCAAGAAGCTGGCAATGCAGCTGATTAACACAGGTTTCATTATTAATAAATTTTTTGTTAAAGCGAAAGCTAAAAACATTGCTGTAATGGGTGTTCGCGAACATCCTGCTACGAAAGCTCCCATTCCCGCAAAAATGTATGTACTTGGTGCATGTCCTGTCGCAATTTCCACCCAGCTCCCCATTATTAGTCCGATTGACCCTCCTAAAGTAAGCATTGGATAGAACAATCCCCCAGGAGCTCCAGATGCTGCAGCTAAACCTGTCGTGATAAATAATACTAAAACTGCTAATAAAGCAATTCCAATACTTGTATTTTGTTCAGCTATTATTTTCTGTAATTCATCTAAATTATGAAATGTACTGGGTAAACAAGAGTAGATGCTTCCTAAAATAAGTCCACAGATACTCATTTTTAAAACAAATTTATTTTTATACCACTTTTTTCCAAGATTTTGCATTAACAAAACATATCTGCTGTACAATTCTGCAAATATTCCAATAATTATTCCTAGTAAAACTAAGTAAATAAAATCTACAGGTAAGAAAAAAACTGATGGGTCATACTCTTTTTGAATCAAAAATCCGAGGTTAAAATCAAAGCCTCCTGCTTTAGGATCTAAACCTAAGGCTTGAATAATATCAGCAGATGAATCTGCAATGAAAGTTGTAATTACTACTAATAGCAAAATTACTGGTCTTGCAGAGTTTAATAGCTCTTCTATCGCATAGACAAAACCTCCTAATGGAGCGCTAAATACTGCAGCTATTCCAGCACCACCCCCTGCTGCTACTATTACTCTTCTAAAAGCTGTAGGGGCTTTGAGCCACTTAGCCATTTGCCAAGCTACTGATCCTCCCATTTGAACGGATGGACCTTCTGGACCCAAAGGGAATCCACTACCAATAGCAATAATTCCTGATATTAGCTTTACTAATCCTACTTTTAAATTCATTGGAACTTTTTTATGTCTTAAAAAACCGATGATTTGACTCACTCCTGAACCTTTTGCGGCGGGTGCTATATTTTTGATCAAATATCCTGCAATAGCTCCTCCTAGAGCTCCAAAAATAGGTAAGACTGCAATTGATGGGAATTGGTCTAATAATGCTAATCTCCAATTATTAATAAAATAGATTCCAGTTTTAAAAGATATGCTTGTAATTGAGGCTCCTAAACCTGTTAATAAGAGCGAAAATGCAACTACTAGAGATCTTTGTTTTAATAGTTTTTTGATGCTACGAGAAGAATTATTACTTGTTTTTTGAATATTATCTTTTATAAAGTTTGGCATGGTTCATTATTACTTTGTCAAGTTGAAATCGTGTATTTCATCAAATTGAAGATAGCGATATAGTTCATCTGAATATGGATTAATTTTATTTTTAGTAATATCCTGATATTCTTCAACTTCAGGTATTTTGCCAAGTAGTGCGCAAACTGCTGCTAATTCAGCGCTCCCTAAAAAGACTTGTGCATTCTTGCCAAGTCTATTATCAAAATTTCTTGTACTTGTAGAAAATACTACCGCACCTTCATCTACTCTCGCTTGATTTCCCATACATAAAGAACAGCCTGGCAACTCTAATCTTGCACCACAATCTTCGAAAATTTTATAGTAACCTTCAGTTTTTAGAGTTTCTTCATCCATTTTTGTTGGCGGACAAATCCATAATTTAGTTTTTAAATTTTGTACACCTTCAAGAACTTTTGCAGCTGCCCTGTAATGGCCAATATTCGTCATGCAAGAACCTATAAAAACCTCGTCAATATTTGTATTTGCAACATCAGTGATTTCTTTTACATTATCTGGATCATTTGGGCAAGCAACTATAGGTTGTGTTACTTTTGCTAAATCAATTTCAATGATTTCTTTATACTGAGCGTTTGAATCTGGTTGAATTAATGATGGTTTTTTTAACCAATTTTTCATATCATTTATTCTTCTTGAAATTGATTTTGAATCTTCATAATTGCTCTCAATCATTTTTTCTAGCAGGCAAATATTGCTTCTTAAGTATTCTTGTACAGTTGTTTGGGATAAAAGTATGGTACTACCTGCGCATGAGCGTTCTGCAGTAGCATCAGTAAGTTCAAAAGCTTGTTCAAGTTTTAGGTTTGGCAATCCCTCAATTTCCATAATTTTCCCGTTGAATATATTTTTCTTATTTGCTTTCTCAACAGTTAAGAGTCCTTTTTTAATTGCGAAGAGAGGGATTGCATTTACTAAATCTCTAAGAGTGATTCCTGGTAATAATTCTCCCTTAAATTTAACCAGCACAGATTCTGGCATATTTAATGGCATTGATCCTATTGCAGCAGCAAAGGCAACAATACCCGAGCCACCAGGAAATGAAATGCCAAGAGGAAATCTAGTATGACTATCTCCGCCTGTGCCAACAGTATCTGGGAGAAGCATTCTATTAAGCCAGCTATGAATTATGCCGTCTCCAGGCTTAAGTGCTACTCCACCTCTTTGAGATATAAAATCAGGTAATTCTTTATGGGTAACTAGATCTACTGGTTTAGGATACGCAGCTGTATGACAAAAACTTTGCATCACTAAATCTGCAGTAAATCCTAAACAAGCTAGTTCTTTTAGTTCATCTCTAGTCATTGGCCCAGTAGTATCTTGACTGCCAACTGTGGTCATAATTGGCTCACAGGTCATTCCTGGCCTTACTCCATCAAGACCGCATGCTTTGCCTACTATTTTTTGAGCTTGAGTAAAGCCGGCATTACTTTCGGTTGGATTTTGTGGCCTGGTAAATATTTCACTAGGTTGATAATCTAATTTATTTCTAATTTTGTCTGTAAGAGATCTTCCAATCATAAGATTAATTCTTCCGCCAGCTTGAATCTCATCAGTAAGAGTTGATGGATACAAGTCGAATTGGCTTATTAATTCTTCAGTATTTGAATCTTTTTCAATTTTTTTAATAATGCCTGCATAAGGGTATATTTTAATAACATCTCCTGTTTTCATTTGAGATACATCAGCTTCTATTGGTAAAGCTCCTGAATCTTGTGCAGTATTAAAGAAAATTGGGGCTATTTTGCTACCAATTATTATTCCACCTGTTTTTTTGTTTGGAACAAAAGCAATATCTTCTCCTATATGCCAAATGAGTGAATTAATAGCAGATTTTCTAGAACTTCCTGTTCCAACAACATCTCCAACATAAGCTATTGGTAAATTTTGTTTTTTTAAATTATCAAGAATCTTTAGTCCATCAGGTTTTTTGGATTCCAACATAGCTAATGCGTGCATCGGAATATCTGGGCGTGTTGTTGCATGTACAGCTGGAGATAAGTCGTCTGTATTTGTTTCACCGTCAACTTTAAACACTAAACAAGTAATCTCTTTCTCTAGAACTTTTTTATTTTTGAACCATTCTGCATTTGCCCAACTATTTACAACCTCTTTTGCATAAAAATTATTTTGAGATAATTCATAGATTTCATTAGCTGAGTCGTAAACAAGAATAATATTTTTTAAAACTTTTGCCGCTTTTTTAGCAAGTAAACTATTTTCCCCTTTCAGTATTTCAACTAGAGAATTTACATTATATCCGCCTATCATTGTTCCTAATATTTCAATTGCTTTTTCGGGGTTAATAGATTTGCAATATTTTTCGGAATTAACAATAGCTGTAAGCCAGCTTGCTTTTACATAAGCAGCCTCATCAACTCCTGGTGGTACTCTATTTATTAGTAAATCAAGTAAATAAGAAGAATCGTAATTACTATCTTGTTCTAATAATTTTGTAACACAATTTGTTTGTTCAGCATTTAGAGGTAAAGGAGGTATACCCTTGGCAGCTCTTTCAGCTACGTGATCTGCATAATCTTTTAGCAATGTTTCCAAATTCTTCATTAGTAAGGTTTAATGCCTAATCTATTGTTATTTTTAATATTGAAAAGGAGAGTATTCATAAATGCTTTTTTAAATATTCAAACTTCTTAATTAATCAATGACGAAATCATCAAATAATTCAGCTTTAGAAAAGACATCAGATTTACATGTTGTTGAAACACGTCCATTAATACCTCCAAGCAGATTACATAATGATATACCTTTAGATCACGCCTCTGCCAATACAGTATCTAAGACAAGAAGATCGATACAAAATATTTTGCATCATAATGATCAGAAGCTTCTAGTAATCGTGGGTCCATGTTCAATTCATGATCTAGAGGCGGCAAAGGAATATTCAAAATATATTCAAAACTTCCGAGAAATTTATAAAGATAAATTAGAAATAATAATGAGAGTATATTTTGAGAAGCCAAGAACAACTATTGGTTGGAAGGGATTAATAAATGATCCTCATCTAGATGATTCTTATGATATTAATACTGGTTTAAGAAGGGCAAGAAGTTTGCTTTCATATCTAGCAATTCGTGGCATACCTTCTGCTACAGAATTACTAGATCCAATTGTTCCCCAATACATTGCCGATTTAATAAGTTGGACAGCTATAGGTGCGCGGACTACTGAAAGTCAAACTCACAGGGAAATGGCATCAGGATTATCTATGCCTATTGGTTTTAAAAATGGAACGGATGGTTCTTTTACAACTGCAATCAATGCAATGCAGTCAGCTTCAAAATCGCATCATTTCTTAGGTGTAAATGAAAATGGAATGGCTTCTATTGTTAATACCACAGGAAATCCAGATGGACATATAGTTTTAAGGGGTGGATCAAAAGGCCCAAATTTTGAAAGTGAACACGTAAAAAGAATTTCATTTGAATTGCAGCAATGTAATCTTCCCCATAAAGTGATGATTGATTGTAGTCATGGTAATTCCAATAAAGACTTCCGAAAACAGTCGGAAGTGCTAAAAAATATAGCTTCTCAAATTAGCAATGGTGAAAAAAACATTTTAGGAGTAATGCTTGAAAGTCATTTGAAGGAGGGAAATCAAAAACTTTTAAACAAAGAGGATCTCCAGTTCGGCAGAAGCATTACAGATGCATGTATAGATATAGAAACAACAAAAGAATTACTCGCTATTTTATACAATTCACTTAGCTAGTTATAAAAAAATTAAAAAATAATGCTGAAGAAATCGGAACAATGAAATTATCTATTCCTAAAATACTAAATTGTTCGAGCAAAGTCGCAAAAAAAGCTATTGTAAAATAATTTAAATTTAAACTATTTTGTTGGGCGTATCCTATTGAGCAAACTACTATCAAACTTGTTAAAAACATTGTGATAGTACCAAATAAAGATTTTTTTTGTTTAAAAAAAATCCAACTCTTTGAGTTAAGGCTTTTTCCTATTAACCCAGCCAATCCATCACCAAAAGTCATTATAAAAAATCCAGTAATTAATGCATATGGATCTTTATTCCAGAAAAGATAAATCAAAATAAATAAACTTAGACAATAAAATAATGTTCCATAACTCTTTCTCTCAACGTCCTCAATTGTTGGAAACAATTTATAGTTATAATTGATGAAAACAATTAATGACACAATTCCTGTAAAAATTAGAGCAGAGTTTTGATTAATTTTTAAAAATTGAGCAATTGGTATTAAAGGTCCTATTCCAATATGTATTATTTTTCTTACGATTTCTTTGCTATCTTTATTATATTTTTTAAAAACTATTGATATTAGAAAAATTGAAAATAAATATAATAAAATTACAGTAAATTTTATCAATTTGGTTAAGCTGCTTTTTGATGAGTTGTCATTACTCTAAGCTTTAATATTGCTTTAGCTTCTAGTTGCCTTACTCTTTCTCGTGAAACATTAATTTGTCTTCCTATTTCTGCTAGTGTTAATGGTTCTGCACCATCTAGGCCAAATCTGAGCTTCATTATTTTTTGTTCCCTCTCATTTAATTGAGAAAGCCATGTTCCTAAATGCTCTTTTTGAATAGTTCTATCCATACCTTCCATAGGCTCTTCACAGTTTGGATCAGGTATGAGCTCACCAAGAGTACTTCTATCTTCTTCGCCTCTTGCGTGAGCATCTAGAGAAGCACAAGGAGCACTTTGGGAAATTAAATCTTCTAAATCTTTTTGATCAATTCCCATTTCAGTCGCCATTTCCAATCTGGTAGGTTGTCTACCAAATTTATGTGATAATTCTCTAGAGACTCTTCTCATTTTGGATAGTTTTTCACTTATATGAATAGGCAAACGGATTGTTCTTGCACTGTTATCAATAGCCCTCGTCATTCCTTGCCTAATCCACCAGTAAGCATAAGTTGAGAATTTATATCCCATAGCAGGATCAAATTTATCTACAGCTCTTTCAAGGCCAATAGCCCCTTCCTGGACAAGGTCTAATAATTCTAGCCCTTGGTTTTGGTATTTTTTTGCAACGGAGACAACAAGCCTTAGATTAGCTGCCATCATTCTATCTCTAGCTCTTTTGCCAATTTTAATTTGATAAAGATTTTGTTGAGTTCTATCAGTCTCAGGAATTTGTAGCAACTTTTTCATGTTCTGAACATGATGAGCTAACTCTATTTCCTCTGCTGGAGTCAAAAGAGGTACTCTTCCAATGCTACTTAAATAATAGCCAATAGAATCTGAAGCTAGCCTGCCAGATTTTTTTTGGCTTTGTTTTCCAGTAAGACTGGATTTCGATTTGCGAGACTTGCCCGTAGTGTTTGGTAATCTTGGCTCATCAAAATTATTATCTGAAGAGCTTTTCGCAGATTCCAGAGGGATCCCCATCACCCTGGCCTCCTAAATAATGGATTTTTTAAAAAGCTAGCACTGAAATTGGAATAAAAACTACTTTTACGTTGAAATTTTAAAGACAAAAATTTTTTATTAAATGCTTATTTCTTGAAATCCTTTGATATTAGTGAACTTTTTAAAAATTAAAAAAAATTTAAAATTTTATGTATTTTTTTAAATGTTGTAAAAATCAATATTAATTTTATTTTTCTATGAGGTCAATTTGCGAACGATTATTCGATGAATTTAATACATATTTCGAATAAGAACCATCTTCCTTCATTTTCCAAGAAAAGTAATCATCTTTAATGTAGGTTTGCAAAAGTGAGTATATTTTAGATTTCAATTCATAATCCTCTATAGGAGTCACAGCTTCTATTCTTCTATCAAGATTTCTTCTCATCCAATCAGCACTCCCAATAAAAACCTCATTATCACCATTATTACAAAACCAAAAAATTCTTGAGTGTTCAAGAAAGTGGCCAATAATGCTTATGACTTTAATATTTTCACTTAAATTTTTTCTTTGCGGATATAAGCAACAAATACCTCTTACGATGAGGCTAATTTTTACACCTGAGTCTGAAGCTAAATAAAGAAGTTTAATTATTTCTGGGTCTACTAAAGAATTCATTTTTGCAATTATTTCACCTTTTTTGCCTTCCTCTGCATTTTTAATTTCTCTCTTTATCAGAAATATAAATTTCTCTCTCATCGATGATGGGGAAACTAATAACTTTTGATAACTTTTTTGTTTTGAAAAACCTGATAAGTAGTTAAACAACTCAAGTAAATCAGATGCAATATCAGGATCAGTTGAAAGTAATCCTAAATCTGTATAAAACCTTGAAGTATAAGAGTTATAATTTCCTGTGCCAATATGGAAATAATTCCTTAATCGTCCTTTTTCTTTTCTTACTACTAAAGCTATTTTTGTATGTGTTTTTAATCCTATGATTCCATATACAACATGAATTCCGGCTTGTTCAAGTTGTTTTGCCCATTGAATATTATTGTCTTCATCAAATCTTGCTTTTAGTTCAACAAGAGTCATTACTTCTTTCCCATTCTCTGCAGCTCTCATTAGAGCTGCAATAATAGGCGAATCTTTGGATACTCTATATAAAGTAATTTTTATAGCCATTACAAGTGGATCATCAGCTGATTTGTTTATAAATTCTTCAACTGAAGTTCTGAATAAGTCGTAGGGATGATGAAGCAGAATATTTTTTTTCCTAAGTATCTTAAAAAAAGAATTGAGGTTTTTATTTGAAGGTAAATCTAAATTTTTTAATTTTGGGTGAGTTTTCCCAATTAGTAGATTTTCTTTTAAGTCATCTCTATTAATTTTTGTAAGCTGATTTAAATCGTCAAGGCCTAAAAAACTTTTGCAAAAGTAAATATACTCTTTTTGTATTGAGATACTTTCAACGAGTAATTTCAGAATATTTTCTGGCATTTTCGATTCAACTTCTAATCTAACTACGTCTCCACCTAATCTTCTCTTTTGCAAACTTTGTTCAACTGCTAAAAGAAGATCATCAGCTTCAAGTTCTTTTAATTCTAAATCTGCATCTCTTGTCACTCTAAAAAAAGAGTAATTGATACATTCCATTCCCTTAAATAAACTATTTATATTATTTCCAATTAAATCTTCAACACTTATGAATAAATATCTACTTTCATCACCATCTTGAATAATGTCATTGGGAATTTGTATAAATCTATTAATATTTTTTGTTGGTATTTTTACTCTGACAAACTGATTTTTAGAATCTTCCCCATCCCTTATTAGAGCGGCCAAATTTAGACTTAAATTACTTATAAAAGGAAATGGATGTGCTGGATCAACAACTAATGGAGTTAATAAAGGAAAAATAGATGAAGTAAAGTAGTTATTGCACCAATTTCTTTGATTTTCACTTAGGTCCTTATATTTTTTTAAAATCACACCTTTTGCTCTTAATTCATTATTTAGTTCATTATTTATATAGTTTTCTTGTAAATAAGTTAAATCCTTTACTTCTTTATTTATTTTTGTTAACTGCTCTTTAGGGGTAAGCCCATCAATACTTTTTTTTGTAATACCTGCTTCAACTTGAGCTTTTAATGAAGCTACCCTTACCATAAAAAATTCATCTAGATTATTACTAAAAATTGAACAAAATTTTACTTTATCTAGAATTTTGTACTCTTTTTCCATACCAGTTAGGAGTACTCTTTTATTGAATTCAATCCAACTTAATTCTCTGTTAATAAAAAGATCAGCTTGGCTTTTCATTAAAAAACTTTTGATTTTTGATTATTAAAAAAATTATTATTTTTACCCTCTGCAATAAGGTATATCATGAAAAGCAAGATAACGGAACCAGCTATAAAAGGTGATTTAGGACCAAAACTATCATAGACCCTTCCGGCCATTGCAATTCCTAAAACTCCTCCAAGACTCTGTAGACCCTGAAGGTTACTTAAAATCGAACCTTGTTTATCAATGTCTAATTTTTTTGATATGAGTGCTCTTAAAGTGGGCGTTATTAACCCTGCCCCAACGGCTAAAAATGAAACAGCTGAATAAATATTAATTGCTGCATTTTCTTTTGGAGTAGTTATTAAAAGAGAACATGCCACAAGAATAAACCCTGATCCGATAAGTGTTAATCGCATTTCGCCAAATTGCTTTACCAGAGGCCCAATTAATCCTCCCTGAACGATAATTGCGATGATTCCCACTACAACAAGAGTTCCACTTGATGCTTTGGTTGTCCAGTTTAAAGATTCTTGAAGGAAAAATATAAGGATATTGGTTAATCCAGTAAAAGCAATAAAGTAAATAAAAAAAGCTAATGATAATTTTTTAATCTTTTCTTCTTTGAATACTGTAAATAAAGCTTTTAGAGGGTTTTTTAAAATAGTTTTTGATTTATTTGAGTCACTATTAGGATTGGTTTCTGGTAAGTAAAAAAATACAAGGAGAAAATTTATTATTGGAATGATTGATGCAATCAAAACTGGAATAATAAAATTATTATTTGTATTTTTTGCAAAAATTACAACAAAAATATTACCCAAGAAAAAACTTAAACCAAAAGCTACTCCAATAAGACCAAATGTTTTTGCTCTTTTTTCAGGGCTTGAAATATCTGCAAGAATTGTTGTTGCAGTAGCTGCAGTTCCTCCACTTAAACCGTCAATTAGTCTCGCTAAAAATAATAAAAATAATGGAATAGATGCTATTGAATTTGACCAATTAAAAAGAACTGTAAAAGATAATATTGATATTCCTATTACTGAACCAGTAATACAAAAAAGAGTGACAGGTCTTCTTCCATATCTATCACTCATAAGTCCTATAAAAGGAGAAGCTGTAAATTGAGCTAATTGGTAAGTGCAAGACAATAAACCATATGTACTTGCTTTAGAGTCAAAAAGTAAAACAAAAGAGGGTAATATTGGTAACAGTATACTTTCACTTAAACGATCATTTAGGAGAGTGATAAACGCACTAAGGAGAGTAAATTTTTTATTTGGTTTTAATAAACTTTCTTTCACAATATTTACCTTCTTTGCGATTAACTTCTACTACCATACTTGTTAATGGAGATTATTGTGCCCGGCATTGTTTATTTAGTTGGATCAGGTCCTGGTGACCCTGAGCTTTTAACTCTTAAAGCTTTACGCCTAATAAAAAATTGTGATGCATTAGTTCATGATGCTTTAATTCCGGATGAAATAACAAAAGAAGCAGGAAAAAAGACAGAAATTTTCCATGTAGGCAAAAGAGCTGGGAAGTGTTCTGTACCTCAGGCCGAAACCAATGCTCTTATTTTGAAATTGGCAAAAGAAGGCAAAAATGTTGTAAGGCTTAAGGGGGGAGATCCTTTTGTCTTTTCTAGGGGTGGTGAAGAAGTATCGTTTTTAGAGGAAAATGGAGTTTCAGTTGAAATAGTGCCTGGGATTACTTCTGGCATAGCTGCTCCCACATATTTTGGTATTCCACTTACTCATAGAGATGCTGCGAGTTCTGTAACTTTCGTAACTGGGCATGAGCATGTTGATAAGGAAAAAAAGACAGTGAACTGGAGAGATTTAGCTAAATCATCAGATAGCTTAGTAATTTTTATGGGTATAAAAAATATTGAATTTATTGTGGAAGAATTAATTCTAGGTGGTTTAGATAAAAGTACTAAATGCGCTGTTATTCAAGAAGCTACTTTAAAAAATCAAAGATGTTTGATAGAGAAATTAGATAATCTTCCAGATAAAATCAAAGATAAAGAATTTTTAGCTCCATCAATTATCATTATTGGAAAAATTGTTGAATTTAAGGTTAATAACAATATAACTAAAGTATCTGATGTCTATTTACCAGATATTAATAAAGTTCAACTATATAATAAATCCCAAAAGTAAATTGGATCGAATTTAGGTTTCAGCTTTAAATCATTAACTTGATTAATTTGTCTGCAAGATAAGCTATTAATTGCAACTATAATGTCATCATTTTGAAATTCTGGAGGAATTAATTCTTCTTTTACAATTTTCAATTTTAAAGCTTCAGAAACCATAATCCCCTCTAAACAGCCGCTCTCTTTTCTAGGAGTTATCCATTGATTATTTCTTTTAATTAGGAGATTAAACGTACTTCCACAACACAGTTCACCTGACGTATTCAAAAGGATAGAATCATCAAATGATTTTTCATTAGCTTCTGTCATAACTTGTATTGCCTGATTATATGAAAATGTTTTGCATTTACTTATAAGACTGAATTCATTTATTTTTTCCGTTTGACTAATGCAAACGCTTATCGGATTAAAATTTGGTTTGATTCTATAGAACTCTAGCCATAAATTATCCAAATCTTTTGTCTCTGAAGTGCTATCAATTTTTAGTGTTCGTCCTTTATTAGTTCCTCGACTATAGTTTATTCTTACTGAAGCAAATTGATCATTTTTAAGCGATAACTTTTTAATTCCATCTTGAATAAGTTGTCTCAAAGTTAATTTATTTATTTTGAGATTTATATTTAAAATCTTGCTACTTTTTTCTAATCTTTTCAGATGTTCATCAAAAAGAATAGGTTTGTTTTCTTTTATCAAAATGGTTTCAAATATACCATCAGCGAATTTTAATCCTCTATTATTGGCAGCAATAAATATTCTATCAATATCCAACCATTGATCCTTGTGCCAGCCTAATGTTTCAATCATTTTAGTGAATCAATTAATGGTAAAAGTTTCCACTTTAGTTCATCAGTTTCCTCTTCAGGGTTTGAGTCAATAACTATTCCGCAACCAGCATATATATTGATTTTTTTGTCTTTAATCAAAAATGATCTTATTAGTATATTGCTGTCAAACTCTCCATTCCAGTCAAGCTTCAAAAATGAGCCACAATATGGTCCGCGTTCATATTCTTCTAATTCAAAAAGTCTCTGGCATGATCTTAATTTAGGTGCTCCAGTGATAGAACCCCCAGGCCAACAAGCTTTTAGTAAATCAATCCAGTTCTTGTCTTTTTTTAATTTGCCTTTGATTACTGAAGTTAGATGATGAACTTTTAAGAAACTTTCAAGTTTTAATATTTCTGGCACCATAACACTTCCTGTTTCGCAAACTTTACTTAAATCATTTCTTATTAGGTCAACAATCATAATATTTTCGGCTCTATCTTTTTCGTTCGTTATTAAATCGATAGCATTAAGTGCGTCTTGATTTAAATTTTTATCTCTTGATCTAGTTCCTTTGATAGGTCTTGATTCTACAAAATTTTTATTATCTATTTTTATAAATCTTTCTGGCGAGGTAGATAATACAGCCTCTTTATAATATTCATTATTTATTATTATTCCTCCAAAAGGAGATCTTAATTTCCTTCTTATTTTCAAATAAATATCTAAAGGATTATAGTTTTTTGAAGATTCAATTTCGCATTTAGTTGTTAGGTTCGCTTGAAATATATCCCCTAGTGAAATTAATTGTTTCAATTTTAAAATATTTTGCTGAAATTTTTCAGCCATTTCGTCCAAATTAATTTTTGAAAAATCAAAATTCAAATTTTTTTTAATAATATTTTCTTCTTCAATAGTTTTTATATTGTTGATTATATTTTTATAATTCATCAGTTCAGATGAGTTTGTGCCTTCGATAATTATTTCTTTTTTTATTAGATTACATTTAATGATTGGATCATATGATGCCATCCATAAAGTTGCCATATCAGATCGTCGCCATGGGTTTTTTGGTTCTATGTAAGCTCCAGCTTCATAACTTAACCATCCGATCCAAAATCCTTTTTCAATATTTTTTAAATTGTTAAAGGGATTATTAGTTTTCTCTAAGTTATTAATATCTCTTGATTGAATTGTTTTTTTAGGTTTAATTCCTATTATTGACCATTCTCCATTTTCTTTACCATCACTGTCTAGCCAAGCTAATCCTTTATCTCCGAATTTTTTTGTTAGATGATGTGTAATCAATGCTGGATCTATCCATTTTTCTAGAATTATTTTTTTTATTTTCATTTTTTATTATTGTGATTATGCCATTTTTCATAAGCGGCATTTCTAATTCTGCAGCTATCACACTTACCGCATGGTTTTGCATTTCCTGAATAACAACTCCATGTTTTATTTAAAGGGACATGATTATCAAAAGCTAATTTAATAATTTCCTCTTTATTTAAATCTAATAGTGGAGTCCAAAGTTTTATTGGGTTATTTTCTCTTCCTCTTTTATTGGCTAAATCTGCTAATTCTTGAAATTTTTTAATGTAGTCAGGTCTGCAATCTGGATAACCAGAATAATCCAGTGCATTAACTCCCAATCCTATAAAATCAGCATCTATTGCTTCGGCGTAACTTAGTGCAACGGAAATAAATATAGTATTTCTCCCAGGAACATAAGTATTGGGAATTTTATTAGTTTGTACTCCTTCTATCGGAATATTTTTTTGAGTATCAGTTAACGAAGAGCCTCCCCATAAAGATAAGTCAAGCTTTATTATTTTAAATTCTTCGATATCAAAGTGTTTTGCAATTATTGATGCAGAATTCAATTCTTTTTTATGACGTTGACCGTAATCAAATGAAAGGCCAAAAATTTTAGCTTCGGATTTTTTAGCGATACCAGTTACTGTAGAAGAATCTAAACCTCCAGATAATAAAACTACTATTGATTTGTTTTTAAGAATCATATAATTTTATTTAATTTTTAAGTATTTGTGAGTTTGAAGGCTCAATTTCCAATCGGGGTTATTTTTTACGAAATCAATAGCAAGAGAATACCCGTTCGCATTATTCCAAGCTGGCTGTAAATAAAAAACTTTATCTTCCTTTTTTAAGCCATCTTCGCTTTTTGAGAGTTGATATTGCTTTAAAGTTTCTTCTTTTATTTGAATAGCAAATTCAATATCTTTTATTTCATTTATGATTATTTTGATTTCATTACAGTTTTTTAAAAAATAATTTTTTGGAGGTGAGTGTCTTTTTGGAGATAAAGTAATCCAGTCATAACTTCCTGATATCGAATTCACTCCACTTGTTTCAATATGAATCTTCATTGAGTTTTTTCCTTCTCCCATCGTCATTTTTTTTATGGCTTTGCAAAAATCATCCAAGTTATGTTGTAAAGGTTCTCCACCTGTAATAACGCAAAAAGATGCACCTTTCTCTCTAGCAATTTTTATGCGATTTACTATTTTTTCAATTGATATAGAGGGGTATTTCTTCTCATCCCATGAATTCTTGGTATCGCACCACGAACATCCAACTTTACAACCAGCTAATCTAACAAAAAAAGCACTTTTTCCAGAGTGATAACCTTCACCTTGTAAGGAATGAAATTGTTCGACTAAGGGTAAAAAATTTGTCATTTTTTCATTCAAAAAAATAAAGAATATTAATTTGATTGAGTTAACTTTTCTTGAGAGGCTTTTATTAAACCTTGAAATAAAGGATGAGGTTTGCCAGGCCTTGATAAAAACTCAGGATGATATTGACATGCTAAGAAGTAAGGATGATCTTCTAACTCAATTAACTCAACTAATCTGCCATCTGGTGATGTACCACTAATTTTGTATCCGGAATTTAAAAAACTTTGTTTGTAGTAATTATTAAATTCGTATCTGTGGCGATGTCTCTCATAAATAACATCTTCATCATATAAGTTTTTTCCAGTTGTATTGTTTGTCAATCTACATGGATAAACTCCAAGTCTCATTGTCCCACCTAAATCAACTACATCTTCCTGCTCTGGTAATAAATGTATCACTGGATTGGAAGTATCTGGGTCTAGTTCAGAACTAGACGCATCTGGGAGATTAGCTACATTCCTAGCCCATTCTATAACTGCACATTGCATACCAAGACAAAGGCCTAAAAATGGAATTTTCTTTTCTCTTGCGAATTTTATAGCTGAAATTTTTCCATTAACTCCTCTATTCCCAAATCCTCCAGGTACAACGATTGCATCAACTTCATTTAAGTAAGTTTCTGCTGAATCTTTTTCTATCATTTCAGCACTTATCCAATGCAAATCCAATAAAGCTTTGTTCTCAATGCATGCATGTCTTAAAGCCTCAACTACAGATAAATATGCATCTCCTAGTTCAATATATTTGCCTACAAGAGCAACTTTTATTGGATCCCCAGGATTTCTTAGATTGTGAATTAGTGCTTCCCAATTTTTCAAATCACATTCTTTGTTTTCTAGTTCAAGATACTTCAGAGTTTCTTTGCACAAACCCTCTTTTTTTAAAGCAAGAGGCACAGAATAAATACTATCTGCGTCTAATGCTTCTATTACTGATTTAATATTTACTCCACAAAATCCACTAAGTTTCTTTTTAAGACTCTCATTTATTGGTTTATCACTTCGGCATACAAGTAAATCTGGCTGTATTCCAATTGATCTTAATTCTTTTACTGAATGTTGTGTTGGCTTAGTTTTTATTTCGCCAGAGGTTTTGATGTATGGAAGTAATGTTACGTGTATGTATGCAACATCATTTCTATTGACATCATTTCTGAATTCTCTTATTGCCTCTAAAAAAGGTAAAGATTCAATATCACCAACTGTTCCACCAATTTCAGTAATAATAATATCTGCATTGCTGTTAGCGGCTACTCTATGAATCCTTTCTCTAATTTCTCCCGTTATGTGAGGTATTACTTGCACAGTTCCACCGTTATAACTACCTCTTCTTTCTTTATTAATAACTGCTTGATAAATAGATCCCGTTGTTACACTATTCAACCTAGTCATTGCAGTATCAGTAAATCTTTCATAGTGACCTAAATCTAGATCGGTTTCAGCCCCATCTTCGGTTACAAATACTTCTCCATGTTGGAAAGGGCTCATTGTGCCTGGATCAACATTTAGATATGGATCTAGTTTTAATATTGAAACACTATATCCTCTAGACTTTAATAATCTACCTAAGCTTGCGGCTACAATCCCTTTACCAATGCTAGAAACTACTCCTCCGGTGACAAAAACAAATTTTGACATTAAATATTTTTAATTAAGCACATCCTCATTATATTTTATTTAAACAAAAAACTTTTAGAACATCCATATATATTCTTATTCATCAATTGTTATTTCAATATCTAATTCTTTTAATTGTGATTCTGAGACATTTGAAGGCGCATTTGTGAGAAGACATTTTGCTTGTTGATTTTTTGGAAATGCAATGGTTTCTCTAATTGAATCTGCACCTATAATCAACATGGTAATACGATCTAATCCAAATGCTATTCCACCATGAGGAGGAGCACCCATTTCTAAGGCTTCTATTAAAAATCCAAATTTTTCATCAATCTCTTTATCAGTAAGTCCTACCGTTTTCAAAACTTCTCTTTGCAAGCTCGCTTCATGAATACGTAAAGAGCCACCTCCTAATTCCAAGCCATTAAGAACTAAGTCATAAGCATTGGCTATAGATTTCTCGATTTCTTTTTGCAAGTTTTCAGAATCTTTAGATTTTATATTTTTTGGAGAACAAAAAGGATGATGTAAAGCTTCATATCTATTTTCCTCTTCATTTCTCTCAAACATCGGGAAATCAGTAACCCATAAGAAATTCCATTTACTTTTATCTATGAGATTTAAGTCTTTTGCGATATATTGTCTAACTCTATCTAATGACTGGTTGACAATTTGTTTATCTCCAGCACCCAAGAGGATTAAGTCTCCATCTTGCGCTTCGGTGATTCTTAAAATATCAGCTATATGCTCTTCGTTTAGATTATTTTTAATTGCCCCAATAGTCTCAAGCTCATCTCCTTTGACCCTTATAAAGGCCAAACCTCCAGCTCCTGCATCTTGAGCTACTTGGAAGATATCTCCTCCGGGTTTAATTCTTACGTTGCTAATACTTAAATTACCTCCTTTGACTGTTATGGATTTTATAGAACCTCCCGACTTAATTGCCTTGGTGAAAATATTAAAGCCAATATCACCTAATACTTTTCCTAAATCTTTTAATAACATTTGATATCTAGTGTCTGGTCTATCAGTGCCGTAATTATCCATTGCTGCTTGCCATGACATTCTTGGAAAAGCATTATCAAAATCAATATTTAATACTTCTTTCCATATTTTTTTTATAAGACTTTCATTAAAAGAGATTATTTCTTCTTCACTAATAAAACTCATTTCAATATCTAATTGCGTAAACTCTGGTTGTCTATCTGCCCTTAAGTCTTCATCACGGAAACATTTTGCGATTTGAAAATACTTATCTAAGCCTCCCACCATTAAAAGTTGTTTAAATAGTTGTGGGGATTGAGGTAGAGCAAAAAATTCTCCATTCGAAAGACGAGCAGGAACAAGAAAATCGCGAGCCCCTTCTGGAGTTGATTTTGTAAGTAATGGAGTCTCTACTTCTGTAAATCCAAAATTATCAAGAAATTCTCTAGCAACTTTAATAATTTTATGTCTTGTTTTTAAATTTTCTAGTAATTTGCCTCTTCTTAAATCAAGATATCTATATTTTAATCTGAGTTCCTCTTTTGTATTTTCATAATCATGTATAGATACTGGAAAAGGTAGGTTTTTTTTAATTTGGTTGAGAATTTGTAAGTCTTTAACTTTAAGCTCTAACTCTCCAGTACTTAAATTTTTATTTATTGAATCTTTTGGCCTTTCGTTAATAATTCCGCTAACCATTATTACCGTCTCATTTCTAAGAGTTTCTGCTTGTTTAAATAGGTTTGCTCCATCATCGGGGTTAATAGTTATTTGTAAGAATCCACTATGGTCTCTTAAATCAATAAAAATTACACCACCATGATCTCTTCTTCTATCAACCCATCCGCATAGATTAACTAATTTACCAATATCTGTATTATTGAGTTCTTCACAAATTTTGTTTCTCATCTAAGTATGATTTATTTATCAATAACTTATAATAATTCTTTAAGGGTAAATTTAGTTAATAATTCTTTTTATAAAACGCTCTTTTTGTTATAACCCCTTTGAATTTTTTGCCTCGAATTAGTATTTGAACTTCATTATTTATTAAGGCATGCGAAGTATTGATGTATGCAAAAGCTATAGCTTTTTGTTTAGTTGGAGACCAACTGCCGCTAGTGATAGTTCCAATATTCTCTTCACCTTTTAGTACTGCGCAACCTTTTCTTCCTATCGCTTTACCATTTATAGAGAGACCAACTAACTTTTTTTGAATACCTAATCTTGACTGCTTTTCAAGGAATCTTCTTCCAAAGAATTCGTGATTATTTTCTAGATGTACTAGCCATCCTAACCCTGCTTCATATGGAGAAGTTTCTTCATTTATGTCTTGGCCATAAAGATGCATGCCTGCTTCAAGTCTAAGAGTATCTCTAGCTCCTAAACCACAAGGTGCAACATTTTTGGAAATTGAGAAATCCCATAAATTAATTGCTGCTTTTTTAGATAAAAGTATTTCTAGACCATTTTCTCCCGTATAGCCTGTCTTGGAAAAAAAGATTTTTTCTTTAGGCGAAATATGTTCAAAAATTTTATATTCGCATCCAAAGTTAGGGATATGTGAGATCGAAGATTCAATCCATTCTTCAAATAAATCGAACGAGTTTTTTCCCTGTAGTGCTAAAAGTACTTTGTCTTTTTTAAAGTTTGTTATCAAAATTTCAGAAATATTTAAATTATTTTTTATCCACTGAAAATCTTCTTCATATCTACTTGCATTAACTATTAACAATAATTCTGATATGTCATTTTCTTGTATACCAAGATCATAAATTATTAAGTCATCTATTATTCCTCCGTTATCATTGAGCATTACTGTATAAAGCCCCTGACCTTCAGAAAAGGAGTATAAATTAGTAGGAAAAAGTTTTTGAATATAATCCTTTGGATTGATTCCCTTGATAGAAATCACACCCATATGAGAAATATCAAATAATCCTGCTGAAGATCTAACTGATTCATGCTCTTTAATTAATCCTGAAAATGATATGGGCATTTCCCAACCTGCAAAATCCACTAATTTTGCATTGGATTCAACATATTTTGAATAAAGAGGACTTTTTAGCAAATCCATGAATTATTTAGTTTGTATTTAGTATTTTTACACTGTAGTTTAGAAATTTTTTATTGCATATTTTCTAATGACAAAATTAAGCTTCTAAGTACTTTGGCTGCAACTATGCTACTTACTCCGCTTCTATCAATTTCTGGAGATAATTCCACAATATCGGAAGCTACAATTCTAAGGTCTTTTAAAGTTTTCAGTATTTCTTCAAAATCATTCCAAAAAAATCCTCCCGGTTCTGGAGTGCCCGTCCCTGCTAATAAACTTGGATCAAACCAATCTAAATCTATTGTCAAATAGATTGGAGACTTAGCGTATGGTAGGAGAGCTTGTTTTAACTCATGTGCATTTCCGCTTGGACAAAAGTTTACTAATTGGTTGTTGTTATGCATAATTTCAAATTCTTCTTTCGTCCCACTTCTAATTCCTACTTGCAAAATTTTTTTTTCAGGTAGCACTTCTAAGCATCTTGTCATAGTACAAGCATGACTATGTTCATTCCCTATATATGATTCTCTTAAATCTGCATGAGCATCAAGTTGAACCAATATCAAATCTGGATATTTTTTTACTAATGCTTCAATAGCACCTCTTGTAATAGAGTGTTCGCCTCCAAGCATAATAGGACTAAGGCGTTTACTAATTAAATAATTTGTTGCTGATTTAACCGATTCAATAACAGATTTTGAGTCATTTTTATCAATTAGTATTGATCCAAAATCAACATACATAATATCCTCTAAGTCTTTTTTTATTTTTGGACAATATGTTTCTAAACAAGAACTGACTTGTCTTATTGCGTCTGGACCAAATCTTGCTCCTGGTTTAAACGAACATGTCCCGTCATAATTAACTCCAAATATACCAATTGAGCAATTCTCAGGACTTCTTTGTGCTCCCATATAAATTGCATTTTCGTTATCAAATAAATTTTTTGTCATCTTATGAATTTAGTTCTTTTACAATTTTATTTGGCATCATTTTGAATGCTGCATTTTGAAAATTTAAATTCCAAATTTCACATCCTTTTTCTATTTTTAGGAATTCATCATAATTTTGCTTTGATAAATTTAGATTTTCTGAAGAAGCAAATGTCCAACTCCAAATCCCGCTTGGATATATAGGCACAAAGGAATACATAGTTTCAGAAACTTTAAATATATTTTTTAGGGTTTTCAAAATATTTATGTGAATATTTTTGAAGGATTCAGGAGATTCGCTTTGCGTTGCTAATATCCCACTTGGTGTAAGTATTCTTTTACATTCTTTATAAAAAGAATCTGAAAATAATAAATTTGAAAATTCTGAGGGATCTGAACTATCTATAAATATAACGTCGTAAAAATTATCTCTTGTTTTTTTTACCCATTTAACACCATCATCAACATGTATTTCTAATCTTTTGTCATTCCATGCTTCTCCTCCAATTTCTCTTAGAAATTTTTTAGATATTTTGATTACCTCATCATCAATTTCTACTAGATCAATTCTTGATATTTGAGAATATTTAACACATTCTCTTACAGTACCACCGTCACCACCACCAATAATTAATACATTAGATTTTTCGTCAATGCTACTTAATGCAGGATGCACAAGACACTCATGATAATATTTCTCGTCTTTTAATGATGTCATCCAGCAACCATCTAACATTAAAGCTTTACCATAATATTCATTTTCAATAACAATAATTTCTTGATATTTTGAGGTTTTTTTAATTAGAATTTTCCCATTTAGGCCGAATCTTGAGCCTTTATGATATTCATCTATCCATGTTGTAATGTTTGTCATTTGCTTTTAGGAATTTTTCCTGCAAGTTTTTGCTTGGCTATTTGCCAAAACCGTTGAAAGTCTTTGGGAGTTTGTTTTTTCATATTATCTCCTGCCTGCTCTTCGACGATTGAAAATCTGTCTAAAAATTTTATATTAGTTTTTTGAAGAGCCGATTCAGGATTGATCTTTAAAAAGTTTGAGAGATTAAGAAGAGTAAAGTAAATATCACCAAATTCATTTTTTATCTCTGAATCATTTTTACTGTTAATTGCTTCTTTTAATTCATTAATCTCTTCTTCTAACTTTTTAAAAATCTCATCAGTACTTTCCCACTTGAAACCATGTTCTTTAACAACATTTGTGATTTTATATGTTCCAACCGTTGGCGGTAAATTTTTAATTTTCAAATTTAAATTTCTACTAATTGAAGATTTAATATGAGGTGCTTCTTTTTCTAAATTTTTTATATTTACCCAAATCTGTTGTGATTTTTTTAATGATACTTTTTCTTTTTTGTTAAAAATATATGGATGTCTATTAATAATTTTCTTGTTTAGATTTTTTATAACATCATTTAGTGCAAATTCTTTTTCTTCGTAACTGATTTCAGCATGAAGCATTACTTGTAGTAAAAGATCTCCTAATTCCTCACATATGTTATCTGCATTTTTTTCATATATCGCATCTATAAATTCATTACTTTCTTCATACAAAAATGGGATCAACGATACATGAGACTGTATTTTCTGCCATGGGCAGCCCCAAGTTTTATCTTTTAATGCTTTGATATTAGATATTAAGATTTTAAAACTATTTATAGTCTCTAAATCGGAATTGTTTTCCAATTTATATCTATTGTTTGAGGACATAGAATATATTTTATTAATTAAATTTTGCCTCAATCATGAAATATTTAAATACTTAGTATAAATTTTTCAACTTCATCTATTAGAATGATTTATCATAAGGGCGATTAGCTCAGCGGTAGAGCGCCTGCCTTACAAGCAGGATGTCCCTGGTTCGAACCCTGGATCGCCCATTTATTATTTTTCTAATGACTGAGATCGTCAATCTTTCAATCAGTCAAAGTGCTGCTTCAGAACTATCTAGGCAAGCTTCTTTTGGAGGTTCTCCAGGAGAAATGTCGATTGATTTGGTAGAGGATAAAAATTGTTCTGAAGGATGGATGCATATTAAATTAAAGCCTGGTACATGTAATGGATCCCCTATTTCAAGAACTGAAGGAGTAACTTTATACGCGGATGTAAAACAGTTTAATTTACTGAAAGATTTAAAATTAGATTATTACGGTGATTTGAGTGGTGGTGGATTTCTTATTTCAACACCAAAAAATGCAAAACGTTGTTCCTGTGGTTCTGGCTTCAAGCTTTTGTAGAATGTATGTGTCTTTTTTTGCAAACTAATATTATTTTCATTAATTGGCTGCTCTCAAGATAAAATAAACAAAAAGTTTATTGAAATAAAATTTGCACATGACAGAGATGAATGATCAATTATCTTTAGAGAATTATTCACCTTTTGAAGTAGAGAAAAAGTGGCAAAAAAAATGGGAAAGCCTAAAGGCGTTTAGTCCTTACCCTGAGGATGATGGGGAGCCTTTTTGTGTTGTTATTCCGCCACCAAATGTAACTGGATCTTTGCATATGGGGCATGCATTTAATACGGCTTTGATAGATGTAGTAGTACGTTTTCAGAGACTTTTAGGAAAGAATGTTTTGTGTTTACCGGGAACGGATCATGCTTCAATAGCTGTTCAAACTATTCTCGAAAAACAATTAAAAAGTGAAGGTAAAACAAGCGAAGATATTGGAAGAGATGAATTTCTTAAAAGAGCATGGAACTGGAAAGAACAAAGTGGCGGCAGAATAGTTTCTCAATTAAAAAGGATAGGATATTCAGTTGACTGGACTAGAGAAAGATTTACTCTTGATCAAAAATTAAATGAAGCAGTTGTTGAAGCTTTTAATATTCTTTATAAAAAGAATTTAATCTACAGAGGCGAATATTTGGTTAATTGGTGCCCTGAATCTCAATCTGCCGTAAGTGATCTTGAAGTTGAAATGCAAGAAGTAAATGGTCATTTATGGCATTTTAAGTACCCTTTAATTTCTGAGAGTGGTGAACAGTTAGATAAGTACTTAGAAGTTGCAACAACAAGACCTGAAACTCTTCTGGGCGATACTGCTGTGGCAGTTAATCCTGATGATGATAGATATAAAGAATTTATTGGTGTCAAAGTAAAAGTTCCCTTCGTTGATAGAGAAATACCTATTATCGCTGATTCACATGTTGATAAAGATTTTGGTACAGGTTGTGTGAAGGTTACTCCAGCCCATGATCCAAATGATTTTGCAATAGGAAAAAGGCATAATTTAAAACAGATTAATGTAATGAACAAAGATGGAACTTTAAATATTAATGCAGGTATTTTTCAAAATTTAGATAGATATGAGGCTAGAAAAAAAATTATTAAAGAATTGGATAACTTAGGCCTTTTGACAAAGATAGAAGATTATAAACATACTGTTCCTTTTTCTGATAGAGGTAAGGTGCCAATTGAACCTTTATTGTCAACACAATGGTTTTTGAAAATGGATGATATATCAAAAGGATGTCTTAATGAAATTGATTCTAAAAAACCATCTTTTATTCCTCCACGCTGGGAGAAAGTTTATAAGGATTGGTTAGAGAATATTAATGATTGGTGTATCAGTCGGCAATTGTGGTGGGGGCACCAAATACCAGCATGGTATGTTTTAGATGAATCTCAAGACTCAATAGAACAAAATACTCCATATGTTGTTGCGAGAAATGAAGAGGATGCCTTAATTGAAGCTAATAAAAAATTTGGATTAAATATTAAATTGGTTCGTGATAAAGATGTTTTGGATACATGGTTTTCAAGTGGTTTATGGCCTTTCTCAACCCTTGGTTGGCCAAATACAAATGATCCTGATTTTAAAAAATGGTATCCAAATAGTGTTCTTGTTACTGGCTTCGATATTATTTTCTTCTGGGTTGCGAGAATGACAATGATGGGGAATACTTTTACGAATAATATTCCTTTTAAGGATGTTTATATTCATGGTCTAGTCCGTGATGAAAACAATAAAAAAATGAGTAAAAGTTCAGGTAATGGTATTGATCCAATATTATTAATTGATAAATATGGTTCTGATGCTCTACGATTTGCTTTAATTCGAGAAGTTGCAGGCGCTGGACAAGATATCCGGCTTGATTTTGATAGAAAAAAAGATACATCTTCAACTGTTGAAGCTTCAAGAAATTTTGCGAACAAATTATGGAATGCAACTAAATTTGTGTTAATTAATAAAACTTCTAATAATAATTTTTCGCTTAATGAGAGCGATGAAACTTCTTTAGAGTTATGTGATAAGTGGATTTTATCTAAATTGAACCAGGTAAATATAAAAGTCGCTGCTTTGTTGAAAGAATATAAATTAGGAGAATCTGCGAAACTACTATATGAATTTACTTGGAATGATTTTTGTGACTGGTATGTAGAATTTGCTAAACAAAGGTTTAATAATAAAGAAGCTAAAAATAGACAAATATCTGAAAAAGTTTTAATAAAAGTGCTCAATGATATTTTGGTAATGATTCATCCTTTTATGCCGCATATTACTGAGGAACTTTGGCATGTGCTGCAACTAAAACCAGATAATGCATTATTATCTCTTCAAAAATGGCCAATTCACAAAAATAAATTTGTTGATAATAAGCTTGATAATTCCTTTCAGCAACTCTTTGAAATTATTAGGCTGATAAGAAATTTAAGAGCAGAATTAGGTCTTAAGCCATCAGAAAAAGTTCCTGTATATTTAATTTCAGACAATGATGAATTGATTGATTTTTTAAAAACTTTAGTTGATGATATTCAAACATTAACTAAATCTTCTGAAGTATTTATTTTTAAAACTAATGCTGTTGATAAAAAAGAGTTTGCTAAATCTTTTTCTGGGATAATTAGTGATTTAGAGGTTTACTTACCTTTTCAGGATTTTGTAAATCTTGATGCATTAAAGGAAAGGTTAACCAAAGATTTAAAAAAGGTGACTATTGAATTAGAAAATTTAAATAAGAGATTATCTAATAAAAATTTCGTTGATAAGGCTCCAAAAGATATTGTTGATGAATGCAGATTTAAATTAAATGAGGGTTCGGTACAAAAGGAAAGAATTACTAAAAAACTCGAACTTTTGAATTGAGAATGAATATATTTCTTGAAAATATTTATAATTTGTCTTTTTTTTTTAATACTGGAATTGGCATCTTTTCGTTTGTTTGTATTTATATTTTAATTGTTTTATTAATACTGCCAGCTTCTTGGTTATCTTTATTATCAGGTTTTTTATATGGATCATATTTAGGATCTATTATTGTTTTCATTTCCGCTTCCATAGGAGCATCAGTTGCTTTTTTTGTATCAAAAAGCTTTTTTGCAAAAAAGCTAAAAAATCTTTTTAGCCGTTATCCAAAATTAATTGTCATGGAAAAAGTAGTAGAAAAAGGCGGACTTAAATTAATTTTTTTAGCGAGATTATCGCCGATATTTCCCTTCAGTATTCTAAATTATTTCTATGGTTTGAATAATGTTAAATTTAGAGATTTCGCTCTTGGTCTTCTTGGAATAATTCCAGGAACTTTTCTTTATTGCTCAATAGGTAGTTTGGCAAAAAGTATCCAGGAATTAAAAAATGTGCAATCACCAAATAATTTATATATTACTATCGTTGGAATTATTTCAACTTCTTTAGTTGTATATTTCTCTGCTAAATACACCAGAGAATATTTTGAAAAATCCTAAGAATTTACTCTTTAATATTCCAATCTCTAATAGATGCAATTAAGATAAACCACAACAGCCTAAATTTACCTAGTAAGGTTTTGTTGGCTTCTAATTCGATATATTTTGCCTGTCCACAAGGTGTTTTTATGAAGTTGAAAACTGTTTTCTTCGTCATAAGTCTCTCAAAAAGTCCAGATAATTCTTCTTATATTCTATAGCTGAGATTTTTATTTTTTTTACTTAAAAACCACATTTTGCATTGACTACTTTGTTGAATATTTTTTTTTAAAATTTAAACTTTTTCTCCAGCTTTGAATCCTCTAAAGCATTTAAATCTAGGGAACCTAAGACTAAAAGCCGCCGCATCCTTGGATTTAGTTTTAGCATCAGCTCTGATTTCTACAAGTTGACCAATAAGTTGATTCCGTTTTGACCAATATTCTTCACGTTGGATATCACTAAATCCGCTTCCACAACTAAGACTGTATTCATTTCCATCATCTTCACCTTCTACTAGGACAGCTCCTAGTCTACCTTTATTGCGACCTGTACCTTCCTCAACAGATACAACCTTTAAAGTGACTTCAATGAAAGGTTTTGCTTTTAACCAACTGTGTGTTCTTTTACATTCATAAAAAGCATCGGGATCTTTAATCATTACTCCTTCATATCCACCCTCCACAGCAGATTTATTCAGCTCTACAAATCTTTTCTGTCCCTCATTGGTGTCGAGGTCTACATTTTCCCATTCAAGTGTTTTTATATGTCTTAGAAGTATCGAATGTTTTGCTACCCATTTTTTTACTAATAAACTTCTTTTTGTTTGACTAGTGTTCCATCTCCCTTTTTGGAAGTCTTCAAGGGGACACAAGTCAAATAGATGTAGAACTGCGTCTTTTGTTTGTTTACCATCTTTTCTATGAACCTGTTTCATTAAATCCTGAAAGTTAGCGCTCATTACTTCACCATCTAGGACTAAGTCATGAGGTGCAGGATCTTCTTTTAAGACGTTTTCTATTTCTGAGATAATATGACCAAAATTATGGAATTGTTTGCCATTACGAGAAAACATTTCTACTTTATTTTGTCTAATAATAGTTAAGACGCGCACACCATCTAATTTGATTTCAATTTGCTTTTTTCCTATCATTTTTTTTTCATGATTTGCACTGTCATGAGCTAAAGGACAAGAAAAAATAGGAATCGCATATTTGGGAAATTTCTTGGCTATCTTATTGATTGTTTTTTCAGATACACCACATCTAAGATCTTTAATTAAAACTCGTCTATAAAATCCATTCCACTCTTCTTTTTTGGCAGATTCCATAGCTGTAATAATTGCATCGCGAGCAGCGTGACCAGTAAGTTCTCTTTGAATAAGCTTGTTTGCTAATTCCCTAAAATCTTTCCATAAAAAATTTTGACTTTTTTCATTCTCTTTTTCAGGAACAATTTTTACACCAAAAGTTACCAGTGGATCAAGTGCCATACGGATTCCCTCAAAAAAATCATCTAGACCTTTTTCCATTGCTTCTGAAATGATTTTTTCTTTATCTAATCTACTTGGGTGTAATTCTAATTGATGTATTATCTCTTCTTTTAACAATTCTTTTTGCCTCACAAGAAATTATCAATTGACTTTTGCTATTCTGTCTATTTTCCAATCATTGTCAGTTTTTGCGAATGTAAAATCTAATGGGAGCTCATCTTGTTTATCTTCTGATTTTAAATTTAAAGTTATTATGATTTGATCTGCTTGGACTCTAGGTCTTCCTGATTTTAAGTTTCTGTATTTATTGAGGTTTAAACTAGCTAAAAATTTAAGAAAGTCTTGGCGTTTCACATGAGTTTTATAAGTTTTTGTAGTCAAACCATACGCCGCATCAATTCTGCCAGCAGCTATTTGATCAAAAAACTTTCTTACTAATGGATTGATTCCTCTGGCGCTTATAACTAATTTGACTGCATTAAAAGTCCAAAAAGAAACTAGTACAGCTCCGCCAACTAATAATGCTTTAATTCCTATATCTTTAACTAGTGTTGCATCCATGTTGATTTTAGTTTTTTATTACTTTAAGAAAAGAAATCGTTTTTGATGACTTTTTTTGTCAAAATAATACTAATTTTAATCCATAATGCCTGTAATTCCTCTTTTACCTTTATTTCATAAATTTAATAGCCAATATTTTGAAAATTCTCTAGCGGTTAATAATCAACCTTTAGTAAAGGTTAGATGGAGTGATAATAGATTAAAAACTACTGCTGGTTTTTATAAAAGAAAACGAATTAATGGTTTTGTCGATTCTGAAATTATCTTATCAAAACCTATTTTGAGTAAATTATCTACTAGTGAAATAAACAGTACTTTATGTCATGAAATGATTCACGCATGGGTAGATAGGATATTAAAAAAAAATGAGATACACGGTCCAAATTTCTTAGAAAAGATGAACGAAATTAATGAAAAAGAGAAGAATTTTCAAATTTCTGTGAGACACTCATTTCCTATTGAAAGGAGAGAATTAAAACATATAGGAACTTGCCAAAATTGTGGTGTGAAATTTTTCTACAGGAAAAGGATAAAGAATATTGCCTGTAAAAAATGTTGCGTAAATTTCTTTAATGGATCATGGAATAAAAAGTGTTTAATTTTGTTTGATTAGAAATATAAGATGTGTTTTTGTTTCTATATTTGGAATTATTTATTTTTTTAATGTAATTTATATTTTAAAAAGCATAATAATTTATGGATTCAAGGAGAATTAGAAATCTTAGAAATAGTTTTGATAAAAATATTGTTGATAAACAGGTTGATAAAATTTTCAAAACTGGAAGACAATTTGTTGATGGAGTATCTGGTGCTAGGCCAGGAAAAAGAAGGAATTCAGATTTTCAAGGAATAACAAGTAAGAGTGTTAAAAAAGTAGGAAGATGGGTATCTGAAAAAGTGGATTTATTTTTTGATGAAGATAATGATGATTGGAATGATGAGAATTTTTACGATGATAACAGTGATATTAAGACATTTTCCAGAGAATCAAATTCTTATGAATCTGCTAAACAGCACTCAAAAAGACCTTTAGAGGCAATATCTCTTAGGCAACTAAAAAAGTTACAGACAACTGAGCAAAAAAAATTACCTTATGTGAAAGAGAGTAAGGACGAAGATTGGCCAGATGAAATGGATTTCAAAGTTGAAAGATGGCAAAGAGCGAGAGATCAATCAAACCAACAAGTTCAATCAAAATCAAGAAATCTTCCCAGATCAAGAAGAAGAAGAGTATAGTTTCGTAAATTCTTTAATTCCTGAATAGCCTAATAAAGTTTCTAAATGTGGATTGAATACTTCTCTAATAATCGTTAGGGGCTTTTTGTCTCGAAAAAATCTATAATTTCTTGACCAGAATGGACCTTTAAAACAAAATTGATCCTCTAACCAATTTGAATTAACAAGTGAAATTCGGTCAACTTCTCTAAACAATTCTGATCTGTCTTGTGTCAAATTCTTCCAAATTGGTTCTTCTTTGGCTTTTAAATTTTCATTGACTTGTTCTGCATTCCACCAACTTTCAGCCCATGCTAGGTTTGTATTATTGTTTTTAATCCATACTTGTCTTCTAATTAAAGGTTCTTTTAATTGATTTAATTCTTTAGGACCCTCTTCAATGAATAGAGGATCTTCTCGCATCGAAATTAATTTAATTTTCGTCTCTTGATTAGTTAAAAGCTGTAAATGTCTAGTGGGACTTCCATCCCCAAGCAGCATTAATTTCCATGGACCAGATATTTTTGGTAATGAATTTTTCACTAAAAAAGTAGAGGCTTTTTCTTCCCATAAAATTTTTGGTGAGTTAAAAAGTTTATTATTCAGTGCTTAGACGGAATGCTTTTAAGATGATAACTTTTTTTCGACAAAAATATTTGCCTTTTCTTTTTTTATTTCTCTTATTTTTAGCCAAACAAGTAATGCAGTTAAATCAGCTTTGCTTACTCCAGGAATTTTTGAGGCATCACCAAAATTTTTTGGCTTTATCTTATTCAAATTTTCTCTAGCTTCTAAAGATAATGTATCTATCTTTTCATAATTTATTTCTTGAGGCAGAGATTTACAGCTTTGACGATTTATTTGTTCAATGTTGTTTTTTTGCCTTTTAAGGTAACCCTCGTATTTGATATCTATTTCAACACCTTCTTGTATTGAAGAAGCCAGATTTGTTTTAGTTAAATCATATTTAATTAGATCTGAATAATGAAATTTTGGTCTTTTTAAAAGTTCTTTCAAAGTTATTGAGCCTTTGATTTTTGATCCCGTGTCTAATTCTATTTTTTTTGCTATTTCATCGGTATTTTTTAAACGGGTGTTTTTTAATCTTAATTTCTCTTCTTCGAGGGCGTTCATTTTTTGTTGATAGGCCGACCATCTTTTTTCATCAATCAGCCCTATTTGATAACCTAATGGGGTTAATCTCCTATCTGCATTATCTCCTCTAAGTGTTAATCTATATTCACTCCTACTAGTAAGAACTCTGTATGGTTCTTTGAGATCTTTAGTAATTAAATCATTGATCATTGTTCCTATATAGCTGCTTTCTCTAGTGAAGATTATTGGATCTTTTTTTCTTAGTTTTCTTGTCGCATTGACTCCTGCAACTAATCCTTGTGCCGCTGCTTCTTCATAACCAGTAGTTCCATTAATTTGTCCAGCGCTATATAAATATTCAATTTCTTTCGTTTCGAGTGATGTTTGGAGCTGTGTTGCAGGTATATAGTCATACTCGACAGCATATGCTGGTCGCAACATTTTACATTCACTTAATCCAGGTAAGGTTCTTAAAAGTTCTAATTGAATATTTTCTGGTAAACCTGTAGAGAATCCTTGAATATATATTTCAGGAGTATTAATTCCTTCTGGTTCTAAGAAAATTTGATGTGATTCTTTATCAGCGAATTTAACGATTTTATCTTCAATTGATGGACAATATCTTGGCCCTTTACTATCAATAAAACCTCCGTAAATTGGTGTTAAATGTAAATTGTCTCGAATTAGTTGATGTGTTTTAGAAGTTGTTCTTGTAATATGACAACTGACTTGGGGCATATTATTTGTGATATCTGGTTCAAATGAAAAATATTTATCTGCTGCGGTACTAGGTTGAATATCTAATTCATTAAAACTGATACTTCTTTTATCAACTCTTGCTGGTGTGCCTGTTTTTAAACGTTCTGTTTTGATACCAATTTCGTGCAAATTTTGAGTAAGACCTTGGGCTGCTTGTTCGCCCGATCTACCAGCTGACATTGATTTATTGCCTATCCATATTTTGCCTTCTAAGAAAGTACCAGCTGTGATAATAACTGATTTCGCTGAATAATAACTACCAAAGAATGTTTTTACACCCTTTATTCTTTTTTTTACAATTTTTTTTGAGTTCAATCCAATTTCTTCAGTTTTTGCAATATCTAGTTCAGTAATCATTGCTTCTTTCAAAGATAAATTATCTGTATTTTGTAGTATTTCGATCATTTTTTTGGAGTATTCTCTTTTATCTGTTTGTGCTCTTAATGCCCATACAGCTGGCCCTCTACTGGCATTCAATATTCTTTTTTGGATCGCTGTCTCATCAGCTAATTTTCCAATAATTCCACCTAATGCATCAACTTCATGTACCAACTGACTTTTTGCTGGTCCCCCAACTGCAGGGTTGCAAGGTTGCCAAGCAATCCTATCTAAATTGATTGTGAATAAGGCTGTAGAAAAACCTAATTTTGCTGTTGTTATAGCTGCTTCACATCCTGCATGCCCTCCTCCAATGACGATAATGTCAAAAGATTCATTTGTTGATTGATGATCTTGCATTATTAGGATTTATTTAATTAGCTAAATTCCTAAATCTCGTGAATTGAGGTTCAAATAATAATTTAACAGTTCCTACGGGTCCATTTCTATGTTTAGTGACAATGATCTCTGTAATTCCTCTATCTTCAGTCTCTGGATTATAGTATTCATCTCGGTAAATCATTAATACTAAATCTGCATCTTGTTCAATAGATCCTGATTCCCTAAGGTCGCTTAACATTGGTCTTTTATTTGTTCTAGATTCTACTCCTCTACTAAGCTGAGATAAAGCTACTACTGGCACTTTTAATTCTCTAGCCATGCTTTTAAGACCTCTTGTTATTCGTGAAAGTTCTTGCACCCTATTATCAGGGGTTGATCCTTCCATCAACTGGAGGTAATCAATCACAATTAGTCCTAATTCTTTTTTTTGTTCAGCTATTAATCTTCTGCACAGAGATCTCATCTCTAAAACACTTAAGTTAGGTTTGTCATCTATAAATATTGGTAATTGACCTAATGAATTGATACCTTCTCCAAGTAAAGGCCATTCATCTTGTTGTAATCTTCCTGTTCTTAGCCTTCCACTCTCGATTCCAACTTCCATAGAGAGTAATCTATACGTCAACTGTTCTTTACTCATTTCAAGGCTAAATACGCACACAGGTAAATCTTGAGATTGTGCAACATTTTTAGCCAGATTAAGAACAATTGAAGTTTTCCCCATTGAAGGTCTTCCAGCAACAATTATTAAATCACTTCTTTGAAATCCTTGAGTCATCGCATCAAGGTCGTAAAAATTTACAGGAATTCCGGCTACTGAAGTACCTAATGATCTGGACTCTATTTCATTGAAAGTACTTGTAAGGATTTCAGCTGCTTGAGTCAAACCTTTAGAAGGTTTTTCTTGACTGATTTCAAATATTTTTTGCTCCGCTTTATCTAGAACTTCATTAGTATCTTGAGTCTGATCAAAACCTAGTTGAACTACCTCATTTCCAGATCTGATAAGTTGCCTTCTCATGAATTTGTCGTTAATTAAATTAGCAACTTGTTCTATGGAAGCTGTAGAGGAAACATTTTCAACTAGTTCTACTAGTTTGCTGTTCCCTCCAATTTTTTCTAGTGATCCATTATCTGCTAACCAAGCACTCATTGATGTTAAATCAGTTGGTTTACCCTGGGTATGCAACATTAATGCTGTTCTATAAATCTCTTGATGGGCATTTATATAAAAAGCTTCAGGTTTAATTAAATCTGCAATTCTTCCGATCGCGTCTGGATCAAGAAGTATTCCACCAAGAACAGCCTCCTCTGCTTGAACGTTTTGAGGAGGGACTAATCCAGCATTTTCACTATTAAAATCTTTTTTAAAATTTTTATTTTGCCCATTATTTGGAAAAGGTACGGAAACCATATCTTTAATTGCTTAGATATATACTCTGGCTACTTTTCAAAATAATGCAACAAATTGATTAACTTGTTACTTCAATATTTACTTCTGCATTTACTTCTGAATGTAATTTTATTTTTGCAGTAAAGGAACCTAAATTATGAATATCAGGAACTGTGATGTTTCTTCTATCTATTTCTTTTTTAGTAGCTGCTTCTATTGCTTCTGCAACATCCCCATTGGTAACTGTACCAAAAAGCACTCCATCTTCTCCAACCTGCTTTTTAATAGTGAATCTACCTATTGTTGATAATGCAGTTTGGAAGTCTAAAGCTTCTTGTTTTAATTTATCAGCAGCAATTTTTTCTTTTTCTTTTTTCCTTTCAATTAGTTTAAGAACAGCTGGTGTTACATTCATTGCTTTTCCATAAGGTAATAGGAAATTTCTTGCATATCCAGGTGCTACTTCAACTAGATCACCTTCTTTACCAAGTGATGCGATTGATTCAGTTAATGCGACTTGTACTCTTTTAGCCATGAAAATATTGAACAATATATTTAATAATAAGACCTAGAGGGTAACTTTACTTTTTTTGCAAGACCAAATTTCGCAAGAATCTTAATATGTTCCCAAGTTATATCTATTTGACCTTTGAATAATCCCTGTTTTGCCGAATTGGGAAATGCATGATGATTATTGTGCCAACCTTCTCCAAATGTTAATGCTGCAACCCAAGCATTGTTTTTGGATGAATCACCACTTTCAAATGGTGCTTTACCCCAACAATGAGTAGCCGAATTTACTAGCCAAGTTATGTGATAAACCACCACAAGCCTCAATGGAATTCCCCAAAGGACTAGTGCCCAGCCTCCAACTCCTAATTTTTGACCTATTGCATACAAAGAAAGTCCAATAGGTATTTGTAAAAATAAAAAATATTTATTTAGAAATCTATAATAAGGATCTTTAATTAAATCTGCACTTAGTTTTGGAACAGTTTTTAATGCTTCAACGTCTTTAAACATCCAACCCATATGACTCCACCAAAAACCTTTTTTACTGTTGTGATGATCTACTTCTGTATCTGAAAAAGAGTGATGATGCCTATGTAAACCTACCCAATCAATAGGTCCATGCTGGCAACTTATCGCTCCGCAGGTAGCAAAAAATCTTTCTAGCCATCTTGGAACAATAAAAGATCTGTGCGATAACAATCTGTGATAACCAAGAGTGACACCTAAACAAGCAGTTACCCAGTAAAAAAATAATAACGATACGAGTGCAGGAAGACTCCAAAACTTTGGTTGTAAAGCTATAAGAGAAAGAATATGAATTGCAACCATAAAAACAATTGTTCCCCAAGTTTTATGTAATCTTGGAGGATATTTTCTGGAATGACTGGAAGGCTCCAGTAATTTTTCTGAAAGTTCTATAACTTTTTCAGCTGGAACAGGTTTTTTTAACTTTGCTGTTTCTTGGAAAATTACTGAGTTCATGATATTGAAAAACTATTTTCAAAATTACCGATATGTAATATTATCATACTATACTATTGATAAGTTTAATTATCTGTGAGTCTCGGATATCGCGATAAATTATCTAGAGGTCGAAGGGCTATGGCTCATTTGATACACCTCTGGCATGAAAGAAATGGATGGTCTCACAGAGTATTGCCATTACTTTCTGAAGTTCTTGATTTAGGTAAAGTTCATAATTCGCAAATTTCTAATCTTAGGAATGGTAAGTTATCTTCGCCAGGTCCTGAAGTTTTTCTTGCTTTGGCTCAAGTTAATACGATTCTTGATCAAGGTATAGAAAAAATCAGGGATCGTTTTGAAAGTGATTACCCAGAGTTATGGAAATCTTTGGAAGAGTCTGCAGTACCCCTAAAAAATGATTCTGGTAAACCATTATCGGCCGGGGAGTTATTCGAGATATTTTCAGGATTAAAACCTCTACCTTCATCTTTTGACTGGTACATAGAAGATGAAGAAGCTTCTGCTTTAAGTGATGCTCTTTCAGTGCATTTTTGTCAGAATAAGGCTTGGAGATCATGTAAAATGCAGGTAATGGAAGCCTATGCTGTCAATAAATCTGTTCGTAGAGAACGTTTTGCTGAGGTAATTGCAGGAATTAGAGATTATACGGCAGAAGAATTAGATGGAGAACTTCTTGATTTATATGAGGCTTCAAAAAAACTTTCTTATTTTCAGGGCAGGGGACCTAATGCTTTCCTCGCAGAATTAAGAAACTTAGCTTCTGAAAAATAACATTAATTTTCATAATAAATGATTCTTGATAATAACTTAAAACTGGCTGAAAACGCTGTTCTCTCTGTCGAAGAGAGTTTAAGTAAAGTTTTCCAAGAAAGGTCCAATCAGGTTTTCCAGAAATTAGAAAATATTTTGACAATTTTTAAGGAAGAAAAAGTTTCTACTAGTCATTTCAATCAATCTTCTGGTAGTGGTCATGATGATATATCTAGAGAAAAAATTGATGCGGTTTTTGCAAGATTTTTTCTTGCCGAAAAGGCTGCTGTGAGGATGCAATTTGTAAGTGGAACCCATGCAATAAGTTCTGTCTTATTTGGAATTCTTCGACCTGGAGATGTAATGTTATCTCTTACAGGACAGCCATATGACACGTTAGAAGAAGTCATAGGAATAAGGGAAGGAGGAAAAGGATCACTTAAAGATTTTGACATTGAATATAAGCAAGTAAATATCTGCGAGAATTTTGATTCTTTTGAAGAAAAAATTGTTCATTTTTTTAAAGAAAATTCATGCAAATTAGTATTCATACAAAAAAGTTGTGGATATAGTTGGAGAAAGTCTCTTACAAATCATCAGATAGAGAAAATTTGTAGTCTTATTCATTCTCTTGATCCTAACTGTATATGTTTTGTTGATAACTGTTATGGGGAGCTTGTTGAAGATAGTGAACCAATTTCTAAAGGGGCAAATATAATTGCTGGATCATTGATTAAAAATTTGGGAGGAACAATAGTTCCTACTGGTGGGTACATTGCAGGAGATGCAGAGCTGGTTGAGATGGCATGTTCTAGATTAACCTCGCCAGGCATTGGTTCTTCTGCAGGAATAAATTTTGGACTAGGAAGATTAATTTTGCAGGGTTTGTTTTTGGCACCACAAATTGTTCACGAATCACTAAAGGGTGCTGATATGGTTGCATCAGTCTTTAAAAATTTGGGATTTAAGGTTTTACCAGAGCCAGCAACTTATAGATCTGATCTTATTCAGTCAGTAAGATTGAATAATCCTGATTTGGTACAAAAAGTTTGTCAATCTTTTCAAAATTCTTCACCAGTAGATTCTTTTCTGAATGTTGTTCCATCATCAATGGATGGATATGATTCAAAATTATTAATGGCAGGAGGTACCTTTATTGAAGGTAGTACAAGTGAATTTTCTGCTGATGCCCCTCTAAGAGATCCTTACAATATTTTTGTTCAAGGTGGTTCTCACATAGCTCACATCAAAATTGCATTAATTCGATTATTATCTGAACTATTAGAGGAAAAATTAATTTCAAAGGATTCCCTACTTCCTTTATCTACTTAATCATGTCTTACAAGTTTCCAGACAACCTCAACTATGCTGATACGCATGAATATGTCTTGGAAGAAAATGGATTATTGAAAATTGGAGTTAGTGAATTCGCTATAGATCAATTAGGAGATATTGTTTTTGTTGAATTAGCTGATGAAGGAGCGACTTTAGAGAAAGGCGAGACTTTTGGAACAATAGAATCAGTTAAGGCCGTTGAGGAAGTCTACCTGCCTTTTTCAGGGGAAATAGTATCTGTAAATGAAAGTGTTATTGAGAACCCTGAGCTTTTACAGAATGATCCGATTGGAGAAGGTTGGTTAGTCATTTTGAAACCAGAATCAAAAGCATCAATTGCTGATTTGATGACTTCTGAGGAATATCAATCAAAGGTTGTACCAAAATAAGGCAAACTTTTTAAAAAGAGCTATTTTAAAGAAAAATATTTTAATATGACATCCAAATTTGGGTCTGATTTGTTTATAGATAGGCATCTTGGGTTAGGAGATAATGATGAAAGAATTATGCTGAACAAGCTTGGTTTTAATAATATTGATCAATTTATAAATCAAGTTATTCCTGAAGATATTCAGATTAAAGATAAATCTTCAGAAATATTGCCCCAAGGTTGTTCAGAAATTGAGGCTTTAAATGAATTAGAAGAGATTGCGAATAAAAATACTAAAATTAGATCACTTATAGGCCTTGGTTATTATGACAATCACATGCCTAAAGTAATCCAAAGACATGTTCTTGAAAATCCAAGGTGGTACACGTCTTATACTCCATATCAAGCAGAAATTGCACAAGGAAGATTAGAAGCTCTATTTAATTTTCAGACTATTGTTTGTGAACTAACAGGATTCCCTGTCGCCAATGCATCTTTGTTGGATGAGGGTACTGCCGCTGCAGAAGCTATGGCCATGAGTTTTTCCGCAAGAAAAAATAAATCTTCAACAGTGTACTTAGTTGAATCAAATGTTTTTGATCATACTTTTAATGTTCTACAAACCAGAGCAAAACCTTTGGGAATATCTTTAAAACGCTTTACTCAAAGCAACCTTCCTAATCATGATGATGTTTTTGGAATGTTGTTGCAATTACCTGCTAAAAATGGGGAATTATATGATCCCACATTTCTAATATCCCAAGCACATAGATCAGAAATTATTGTTACGGCATGTATTGATCCACTAGCACAAGTTTTGATTAAACCAATTTCTGAATTTGGTGTTGATGTAGCAGTGGGGAGTATGCAAAGATTTGGTGTTCCAATGGGTTTTGGTGGCCCCCATGCAGCATATTTTGCTTGTAGCGAAAAATATAAAAGGCTGATACCCGGAAGAATTGTTGGGCAAACTCTATCTAAAAATGGAGAAAAGTCTCTAAGACTAGCATTGCAAACAAGAGAGCAACATATTAGAAGGGAAAAGGCCACTAGTAATATTTGTACTGCTCAATCTTTGTTAGCCATAATTTCTTCTTTTTATGCTATTTATCATGGACCCTCTGGATTAACGCAAATTGCTAAGAGATTAGTTGAGTTGAGAATAAATTTAGAATCAAGTTTAGCTGCTTTAGGTTTTGATATTCCTGATGGGATTAGATTTGATAGTTTTGATGTTTATTCTGAGCACTCCCAGAGGATTCATAGTGAAGCTTTAAAAAATGGCTATAACTTTAGAATTTTGCCGTTGGGATCAACTATTGAAAATTCAACTGGCTTTGGGATCTCTTTAGATGAGCTTAGTAATGAAAAAGAAATAAAAGATATTTTGACTTTCATAGCAAATCTTATAGACAAAGAAGAAGATTTAGAGCATATAAAATTTGATAAAGAATTTCATCTTAAAAGTATAGCTTTGAGATCCAGTGCATGGATGCAGCAAGATATATTCACAAATTACCAAAGTGAAACTGAATTAATGAGATATATATTCCGACTTGCAGAAAAAGATTTTTCTTTGGTAGATGGGATGATGCCTTTGGGAAGTTGTACCATGAAGTTAAATTCTGCAGCAGAGTTAAATCCAGTCTCTTGGGCTAATTTATCTTCCATGCATCCTTTTTCCCCACCAGATCAAACTAAAGGTTATTCAAAAATTATATCTGACCTAGAAAAATGGATAAGTGAGATTGTAGGTCTAAAATCAGTTTCTTTTCAACCAAATGCAGGTTCTCAAGGAGAGTTTGCAGGTTTATTGGCAATTAATTCTTATTTTGAATCAAAAGGTGAACTGTTAAGAAAAAAATGTTTAATTCCAAAAAGTGCTCATGGAACAAATCCTGCTAGTGCAGTTATGGCAGGTTTTGACGTATTAACTGTTGAATGTGATGACGAAGGAAATATTGATTATCAAGATTTGTCAATCAAGGTCAAGAAATTTGATAACCAAATAGGGGCTCTTATGTTGACTTATCCCTCTACTCATGGAGTTTTTGAATTACAAATCAGAAAGATATGTGATTTAATTCATTCTGTGGGAGGATTTGTCTATTTAGATGGAGCAAATTTGAATGCTCAGGTTGGATTATGCAAACCTGGAAACTATGGCGTTGATGTTTGTCATTTGAATTTACATAAAACATTCTGTATTCCACATGGAGGTGGTGGTCCAGGAGTAGGTCCAGTTGCTGCATCAGAAACTTTAAGCCCATACCTTCCTACTCATTCTTTAATGGATAATAATTTATCTAATAGTTTTAATTTCGTATCTTCTGCCAAGCATGGGAGTGCAAGTATTCTTCCAATAAGTTGGATGTATATAAAAATGGCAGGTCTTAGTGGGTTAAGGAAAGCAACTTCGCACGCAATTTTATCTGCAAATTATATTGCGCATTCCTTAAAACATAAATTCAAGATTCTCTATAAAGGAAAAAATAATTTTGTCGCACATGAATGTATTTTAGATTTTAGAGATTTAAAATCCAAAACTGGATTGAGTGTCAATGATTTAGCTAAACGATTAATTGATTATAGTTTTCATGCCCCAACTATTAGTTGGCCTGTTCCAGAAACCATAATGATAGAGCCTACTGAAAGTGAAAGTTTGGCAGAAGTAGATAGATTTTGTGAAGCTATGCTATTGATTGGAGAAGAAATAAGTGAAATAGAAAATAATTATGAATTAAAAAATAATAATGTAATAAGCAATGCTCCCCATACGCTGAAAGAGTTAATTTCTGATAATTGGCAATATCCTTATTCAAAAGAAAAGGCTTCTTTCCCTTATAAAACTCCAACAACTATTAAGTTTTGGTCTTCAGTTTCTAGGATCAATAATGCATATGGCGATCGAAATTTAATTTGTTCTTGCAATATAAATCAAGATGAGACTTTAGAAGACAAAAAATGTGCTTAAAGGACTAGCGTCCTTGTATTTACTTAGTTATTATCAATGTGAGTAAAAATTTAATATTTTCTTATAGAATTTTTTTAAATTTTTTTATTAAAATATTCGAGCATCAAATTTTTTGGGGTATTTGAAGCTATGACCAAAGATTTTAAATCTGGTAATGTTAAGCAATTGCCAGTTAAAAACGTCAACTTACCAAATTTTGTAAATAATTTTTCTGGAGACAACTCAAATATTTGTTCCATTGAGGGGACTAATGTAATAAGAGTACCTTTTGGTAAAAAATTCTCAAAGAAAAAAAGGCCTGAAAAGAATCAAAATATAGCTACTCTAATACTTCCTTTAAGTTCATATAGTAATCCTACGCCCCCACACGTAGCATAATAATTTAGATCAAATTTAATCTATTTCTTTAAGCGTATCTGAATAATAATTTTGCAGTTGTAATGTTGCTTGATTCCAATCCCATTTTTCTGCTTCGTTTCGTGCCTCTTTTCTCATAATTTCTCTTTTATCTTCATTCTCTAGAATTTTTTTTGTTGCTTCAATCAAACTTTGTACCCCATTATCTTTTTCATCTGGATCATATAAACAACCATTAATACCATCGCTAATAATATCTGGAATCCCCCCCTTGTTGGCTCCGATAACTGGACATCCTGCGGCCATTGCTTCGAGTAAAACTAAACCAAGTGTTTCTGTACTAGAGGGAAATAAAAATATATCTCCAGAGGCATAGGCGCTAGCAAGTTCATCACCAGATAAATATCCTATGAAATTAGTCTTGGTATTTTCGAAGATTTTTTCAAGCTGGTTTCTATATGGTCCGTCACCTACAAGTGCTAGACAAGCATTAGGGATACTTTCTAAGACAGGTTTAATTCTCTCAATTTGTTTTTCTGCTGATAATCTTCCTACATAAATCAATAAATAATTAGCGTCTTTATATTTTCCAAATAATTTATCTCTCATTTTCTCACTTCTTAAATCTGGTCTGAAACTATGAGTATCTACTCCTCTTTGCCAAAGAGCAGTCCTTTGAATACCTTTATCTTTTAATTCATTGACCATAGCGGTGGAAGTACACAAATTTAACAAGGCTTGATTATGAGCTGCTTTAAGTAATTCCCACAAAAGTGGCTCTAGCATACCCATACCGTAATGTTCCAGATATTTCGGAAGATGAGTATGGTAGCTAGCAATTAAAGGGATATTATTAGTTTTCGCCAACCATATGCCACCTAAGCCAAGTACAGCTGGATTAACAACATGTATTAAATCTGGGTTAAATTTTTCTAACTTATCTGAGACTGCAGGACCTGGTAAACCAAGCTTCAACTCTGGGTATAACGGTAATGGCATTGCAGCAACTCCCACTACAGTTGCTCCCATATATGATTCTGGACACCCCTCTGGACAAAAAATTATAACTTCATCACCATTTTTTATTAAAAATTCAATTGTTTTAGTCAGTCTTGTGACTATGCCGTCAACTTTAGGTAAAAAAGTTTCAGTAAACAATGCAATTTTCACTTTCTTAAGGTAATTATTTCAAAAATTTTAATTAGTCTTTATAGCTTCAGCTTGTTTTTTTGTCCATGATGAAATACAAGGTATGCGATTAAGATCACATCTCTTGGAGTATTTTTTAGCAACTTCAACAACTTCTTCTAATAAGCCATTATCAAGAGTAGTTGGGTTTAAACCCAATTCTATAAAGCATTTATTATCAACAATTAGATCATTTTCTACTGCTTCATTCCTTGGATTTGGTAAATAATTGATATCAGCTCCAGTTAGAGAAGCAACTTTTTTTGCTAGTTCTCCAACTTGATGACTCTCAGTCATTTGATTAAAGATTTTGACTCTTTCTCCAGATTTTGGAGGATTTTCAAGAGCAAGTTGTACGCATTTTACAGAGTCTTTAATATGTATAAATGCTCTTGTTTGCCCTCCTGTCCCATGAACACTTAATGGATATCCAATTGCAGCTTGCATTAGAAATCTGTTTAAAACAGTTCCATAATCTCCGTCATAGTCAAATCGGTTTGTCAATCTAGGATCTTTTAAAGTTGCTTCTGTATTTGTTCCCCAAACAATGCCTTGATGTAGATCAGTGATCCTTACAAGATCGTTTTTATTGTAGTAAAGAAATAATAATTGATCTAAAGTTTTAGTCATATGGTAGACACTACCTGGGCTTGCAGGGTGTAATATTTCTTCTTCAAAGCGGCTTCCATCAGGTTGTGGAACTTCAACTTTTAGATAACCTTCTGGAATTGTTGCACCTCTATGTGATCCATATCCGTAGACTCCCATTGTTCCTAAATGAACAACATGAATATCTAAATTACTCTCTACTATCGCAGCAAGTAGGTTGTGGGTGCCATTAACATTATTATCTACTGTATATCTTTTGGTAAAACTCGATTTCATCGAGTATGGCGCTGCTCTTTGTTCTGCAAAATGGATCACGGAATCTGGTTTTTCATCAATGAGCAAATTGAGTAATTTTTGATATTGCTTAGAGATATCCATGTTAAGAAATCTCATAGGCTTGCCTCCAGTCTCTTCCCATGCAGAAAGTCGTTCTGTTATTGAAGAAATTGGAGTTAAAGATTCTACCTCTAGATCAATATCAATTTTTCTGCGACTTAAATTGTCGACAATAATTACATCATGATTTTGCTCTGCTAAATTCACCGCACAAGGCCAACCGCAAAAACCATCTCCACCTAGAACAATAACTTTCACTCAGAACTCCAGAATTAAAAGATTCAAAATATATTTATTAAATTACTACAGCGTGCTTCCACTTTGCGAAAAAATATTGTAAATAGTTTCAAATCTTCTTTCTTAATACGATAAATAAAAGCAAATAATAAATTTTTACTTTCTTTTTAAACTTTTCTCAATTTAGAGAATCAGATAGATATATTTTTTTCCGGCGAACTTGCTACTGCAAAGTTTTGTTTTTTAATTCTTCCTGCCAGAAAAGCTTGCCTGCCAGCTTTCACACTATAATTTATCGCTTGAGCCATTAGAGGAGGATTTGCAGCTTGTGCTATTGCACTATTGATTAAAACACCATCAGCTCCAATTTCCATAGCTTGAGAAGCTTCACTAGGCACACCTATTCCTGCGTCAATTATTACTGGCACTTTTGCATTCTCAATAATAATCCTTATATTTGATAAATTTAACAAACCTTGCCCGGAGCCTATGGGAGAGCCCAATGGCATTACAGTTGCACAACCTATTTCTTCTAGTCTTTTTGCAAGAATAGGATCTGCATTGATATAAGGTAGTACAGCGAAACCCTTTTTTATTAAAATTTCGGCTGCTTTAAGAGTTTCTATTGGATCTGGTAGCAAATACTTTTTGTCAGGAATAACTTCTAACTTCACAAAATTATTTTCTTCTTGACCAGATAATTTTGCAAGTTCTCTACCTAAAATTGCTATTCTGATTGCCTCTTCGGAATTGACACAACCAGCTGTATTAGGAAGCATCCAGTATTTTTCCCAGTTGATCTTTTCGAGTAAATTTTCTCCGGTCTGATCATTTTTAATTCTTCTAACAGCGACGGTTATAATTTCCGTTTCAGAATTTGACAAACTTTCCACCATATCTTGAGTAGATTTGTATTTACCAGTACCAACCATTAATCTACTGGAAAATTGTTTTCCACCAATTAGTAAAGAAGAATAATTTTCCATATTTAGAATCCCTTATCTTTAATACCTTTATAAGGTTCATAATTGTTTCTTTTTTCTAACTCCTTACTTTTCTTAATTGCTGTTTTGTTTTTTGGATCTATCACCAAAACCTTTTGATAAGTTTCATATGCCAAGTCGTACTCAAGTAAACGCTGTTGTGCTGATGCGAGGTTATTTAGGGCTATAGGATATTCTGGAAGTGATTTTATTGCAGATTTATAGTGTTTAATTGCTTTCTTAAATTCATTTTGCGCAGCGTAAGAAAATCCTAAAGCATTATTTATTATCGCTTTGGCTTCATCAGGTTCATTTTCATAATTTTCAATTGCTTTTAAAAAAGTTTTAGTAGCTTCAGAATATAATCTTTTTTTTATCTGAATAGACCCAAATTCATATAATTCTGTAGCTTGAGTGAGAGAATCTAAACCTTTCTGCTCGAATTTTACTAAATTTAGTTCTTCACTTCTTGTTTTTAGAAACTGTCTGAATACAAAAATAGAAATTATTATTAATACAACAAAAAGAATTATTAAATAAGATTGAAAGGAAGATATTTCCATTATTTATAATTATTTTTTTAGATTATATTCTTTTTTCTACTTACTAACGGAAGAAACAATTTTTTCAAAACACTTAGGATCGTTTAAGGCTAATTGAGCAAGCATTTTTCTGTTGATGATAATTTCTGCATTTTTCATCCCATTTATTAACTTGCTATAGTTTGTTCCATTTATCCTCGCAGATGCGTTAATTCTAGAGATCCAAAGTCTTCTAAAATCTCTTTTTCTTCTTCTTCTATCCCTATAAGCATTACAAAGAGCTTTCATCACTCTTTGGTTTGCGGTTCTGAAAAGATTTTTGTTTCCGCCTCTAAAACCTTTTGCAAGATTTAAGATTTTGTTTCTTCTTTTTCTGGCTATGTTGCCTCTTTTTACCCTTGCCATGAATATTTAATAAAAATTGGTTAAAGATTTATGCGTATGGAATCATTAATTTTACATTATCAGCATCTCTTTCATCAACTACGGCTTTTGTTGATAGATGTCTTTTTAATTTTGAGCTTTTGTGATCAAGTAAATGATTATGGAAAGCTCTTCTTCTCATGAATTTACCCGTCGCAGTAGCTTTAAATCTTTTGGCAGCTGATTTACGAGTTTTTAGTTTAGACATTTAAGTCAAATGTGTTTAATTAGGATAATCTAAACCTTTATACGCATTGGTGCAAATTAAATTTTTTAATTGATAAGGAAAGTTCTAATTTATGAAACTTAAATTTGCCTTTTTAAACTTATTTTTAGGCTGTATTTCTCTTTTAATAATAAACACTAACTTTATTTCAAATGCAAAAGGAGAAGAATTGTTAAAGGTTGACCTCTATAATGAAATTAAAAAAGGAAATTTTTTAATTGGTTTAAAGCAATATTTAGGCGGGGAGAATGATAGTTTTTCAGAGAAAAAGAATATAAACTTTACAACTAATAAAGGTTTTTTAAACTTGATATCGTCCAACGGTATTAAACATAAATCAAAACAGATAAATATTACTTGGGCGGATATTCCCGTCAAAAAATCAAAAACTATTGAAAGAATTGTTTTTGGTCCTTTTGCTAGCTACGAATCGGCAAAAAAACAATCAGATAAACTAAGAGATAAAGGATTTGAGACGACTGTTGCCTACCCTAAAAATTGGGAAGTATGGATTCCATTTCAAGATAATCTGCCAGAGTTTGAATTAAAAAATAAGATTTTCAGAAAAATAAAAAATTTTCAAATTACTCCTGTTCTTAGAAATGACTACAGTGGTATGAAACTTGAAGGCCCTATATATATTTATTCTGAAGAGAAAATAAAAATAAATGGCGTTAATTTTGGCAAAAATTTCTATTTAATAAAGGATTTATATGGAACTTGGACCTTAGTTCAAAAAATTGAATTTGATGACTATTTGGCCGGTGTTTTGCCATATGAAATTGGACCGAATTCTCCTTTAGAAGCACTCAAGGCTCAAGCAGTTATTGCAAGAACTTGGGGCATATTTAATTCTGATAGATTTAATATGGATAGATATCATTTATGTATAAGCACTCAATGCCAAGTTTATAAGCCTTCTGAAATTTCATATAAAAACGTACAAAAAGCAATAGACGAAACTTCAAATTTAATTCTCACTCATGAAAATCAACCAATAAATGCTTTTTACCATGGTTCTAATGGTGGAGTATCTGCTACTGCAGGCGAGTCTTGGCAAATTCAAGATTATTCTTATTTCAATTCAATCATTGATGGTTCTAAATCATTAGATAAAATTTTTAAACTTCCAATTACAAATGAATCTTATTTAAATGATTTTTTAGATTTTGATAAAGAACAGTTTTATGGGAGTAATCATTCTCTTTTTCGATGGAATAAGAAAATTTCTAATCTTGAAATTAAAGAAAAGTTAATTAAAAACAAACTTATAAATATTAATGAAGATGTTTTGGGTTTAAATTCTATTGAACGTGGTTCTAGTGGCAGAGTGACAAAATTGGAAATACAAACGGACAAGGGTAATAAATCCATTGTTCTTATTAAAGATGATATTCGACGGGTATTAAATTTTATACCTAGTAATTTGTTTACTATTAATAAATTAAGTGATGATTTATGGCTTTTGAGAGGAGGAGGCTTCGGTCATGGTGTAGGTTTATCTCAGTCAGGAGCAATTGAAATGGCTAAATTAGGATTCTCTTATGAACAAATATTGAATCATTACTATCGAAATGCAAAACTAAAAAAATTTGAGATATTGTCTCAATGGAAGTTAAGTAATTAACAATTTACTTTTATGAGTAAGGGCTTTTATAAAAATCGAAGATTGAAGTCGTTTATATTTCTTAGTACTTGTTTTTTAGTATCTTTTATTCCTCATGCTAACAATATTGAAAATTTCTTTTACATAATATTGACTCTTTCTTTTGTGATTGTTTTTTACGGTTTAATAGTTATTTCTAGAAATTTCAAAAGGAACAATGTTTTAAATACTGTAAGCAGAAGAATTAGCAACAAAGAGTTACCTGTACTTGATATTTTAGTCGCAGCTAGAGATGAAGAGAATGTCATATCAAGATTAGTTGAAAGATTATTTAGTTTAGATTATCCAACAAATAAATTAAATATTTACATAATCGATGATGGTAGTTCTGATAAGACGCCTTTAATTTTAGATCGATTATCTAGACAATATGACAAGCTAAAAGTCATAAGTCGTTCTCCAAATGCAGGAGGAGGAAAGTCAGGAGCTTTGAATTATGCCTTGAAATTTACCCATGGTGCATGGTTATTAGTTTTGGATGCTGATGCTGAATTAAAACAAGATTCTTTGATAAGGTTATTTAGTTTTGTAGAAGAGGGTGATTGGTCTGCAGTTCAACTCAGAAAATCAGTAACAAATGTAAGTAAGAATTTTTTAACTTCCTGTCAGTCAATGGAGATGGCTATGGATGCAATCTTTCAATATGGAAGATTATCAGTTGCTGGAGTTTCTGAATTAAGGGGAAATGGTCAATTAATTAAGAAAGAAACATTATTAGCATGTGGTTCTTTTAATGAAGATACAGTTACAGATGATCTTGATTTGAGTTTAAGATTATTATTATCAAAATCTAGAATTGGAATATTATGGGATCCTCCAGTCATGGAGGAGGCAGTTGAGAATTTAAATGCTTTATTAGCGCAAAGGCAAAGATGGGCAGAGGGGGGGTTGCAAAGATTCTTCGATTATGGAGATCAATTATTTACTAATAAAATTGATTATTTTCAGAAATTTGATTTAACTTACTTTTTCATCTTGCAATATGCATTACCAATCATTTCAATTTTTGATTTAGTTTTCAGTATTGCTTTTTTAGATTCACCAATTTACTGGCCTATTTCATTCACAGCTTTTATGTTATCTGGAATTGCTTTTTGGTACGGTTCTTCTTGTAAAAGTGAAGTACCCGTATTGCAAAAAAGCAATTTTTTGATGGTATTTGTATCGGTTTTTTATTTATCACATTGGTTTTTAGTAATCCCTTGGGTAACTATAAAGATGTCTATTTTTCCCAAAAAGATACTCTGGCGAAAGACTCTTCATACTGGAGTTTAATCTATTCATCAAGGTCTATAATTTCTCCATTAAAAAAATTTGCTAAGTTTTTTGAACTATCATCATAAGTTTCTTCGTTAGATATTTTTGTTGACGAATTAGTTTTTGGTTCTATTTTTTTTATTGGTCGGAAATTATTTACTTCATTTTGGGTTATTTCTGGACTGTTTGCTGGTTTACTTTTATTTAATTGTTTGGTTGAAAAATTAAGTATTATTCCATCTCCAAATATCTTTTTTACAGTATTTTCAATAATTACTTTTCTGCTTTTTATCATACTTTCCCAGTTTGGAGATAATGCAATTGTGATTTTTTCCGAATCAAAACTTTCAAGTTCAGCTTGTTGTGAAAGTAACATTCTTGTTGATGGTAACTCTACTTTAGAAAGAATTAATTCCCATTTATCTTTTAAATTTGATCCAGGATTATTTTGGTTATTTTCAGAAATATTTTCAATACTTTCTTTTTCAAGAACTTCAAATTTTTCTAAGTTTTCGTCTTTTTTTTCGATCAATTCCTTGTGGGTCATCTCTTCTTGAATACTTGGTTTTGGAATCTCATCTGCAATATTTTCTTTATTAATTGGAATGTTTTTTCTACTTTCATGCTTCTCTTCAGTCTTATTTTTTTTACTTTCTTGTTTATTTTCAAAACTATTTATCTCTTGACTATCCAGAAGACCAGTTAAATGTATTTCAAACCAAAGCCTTGGATTATCACTTGATTTGATTTGATATTCAATATTTCTCAGATTGTTATGCCAATTAATTATTGTTGATTTATTGATTGTTTTTGAGATTTTATCTAACTCATCTCGGAATTCATCAGACGTATAGTAAAGATCTGAATATTTATTATTTGTAGTGTGTAATAGTAGATCTCTTGTTATATTCAATAATCCGATAATTATTTGAAGAGGTTCGTTTCCTGCATCATATAATTTGTTGCAGGTGGTAATTAATGACTCTGGATTATTCTCAACCAATGATTTAATCAGATTTGTTAATTCACTTTCTGATACTTCTCCTAGGAGGTTTTGGATATTATTAATTGTTATTCCTTCTGGTAAAAGATTCAATTGTTCAAGGAGGCTTTGTGCATCTCTCATACCTCCATTAGACCTTTTTGCAATCATTTTTAACGCCTGAACTTCGTACTTAATGGATTCTTTTTCGGCGATTTCTGATAAATGTTGAAAAATATCGCTAGGGCTTATTCTTCTAAAATCAAACTTTTGGCATCTACTTTTTATTGTATTTAATACTCTCTCAGGATTCGTCGTCGCAAGTATAAATACAACTCTTGAGGGCGGTTCTTCAATAGTTTTTAGTAAAGCATTTGAAGCTGCCGTTGAAAGCATATGACATTCATCAATTACATAGACTTTCCATCTCGCTTGAGTAGGTGCAAATCTCGCTCTTTCTATAATTTCTCTTATATTTTCTACTCCTGTATTTGATGCTGCATCAATCTCAATAATATCTAGAGCACTCCCATCTGTAATTTGTCTACATAAGTCACATTTACAACAAGGAGTTATCGTGGGTTGGTCGAATGCCTGGCAATTTAGAGATTTTGCAAATATTCTTGCACTTGATGTTTTCCCAGTGCCTCTTGGACCATTAAAAAGATATGCAGGAGCAATTTTTTTTGTTAATAGTGCTTGTTTGAGTGTAATGGATATAAATTTTTGCCCAACCAGTTCGTTTAAGTTGCTTGGTCTATATTTTTGATGAAAAGGCTTATGTATATTTGGCATTTATTTTTCATTAATTAGAAAAAATTAGGGATTCAATTAAAAAAATTAAACTCTAATTTTATGCAGACTCTTTAATGATTCTTTTTGATCCTGAAGGTAGTTTAACAATTTTAGATGAGAACAAATTGTCTACCATTTTTTTCGTAATTGTGAATTCTTTTACATTTTCTTCAGAAGGCAAAGTGTACATGATGTCTAGCATTAGCTCTTCAATTATTGATCTTAATGCTCTTGCACCTGTTTTTCTTTTGTATGCTTCATTTGCTATCGCTTCAACAGAATCAGGCTCAAATGATAATTCAACATTATCCATACTTAGCAAAGTTTTGAATTGCTTTACTAATGCATCTCTTGGTTGAGTCAAAATAGATTCTAGAGTTTCTTTAGTAAGACGATCTAATACAGCACAAACGGGAATTCTTCCAATAAATTCTGGAATTAGGCCATATTTCACTAAGTCATCTAATTCTAAATTTTTTAGGGAATCTCTTGGGTCTACTATTTTTTTTGTATCAACTTTGCTTTGATCTGAATTGGTGGTAAATCCTATAGAGTGTTTACCCATACGCTTTTGAACAATATCCTCTAAACCTATAAAAGCGCCCCCACAAATAAATAGTATTTGATTCGTATCAATTTGGATGCAGTCATGATAAGGATGTTTTCTTCCGCCTTGAGGTGGCACATTAGCAATTGTTCCTTCAAGCATTTTTAATAATGCTTGCTGTACCCCTTCACCGGAGACATCTCTAGTAATTGAAGGATTCTCGCTTTTTCTTGCAATTTTATCTATTTCATCAATATAAATAATTCCTTTTTGAGCTAGTTCTACATTCATTTCTGATTTCTGTAGAAGTCTTAAAAGTATGTTTTCAACATCCTCCCCAACATATCCAGCTTCTGTCAAAGTCGTTGCATCAGCTACTGCAAAAGGAACATCTAAAAACTCTGCTAAAGTTTGAGCCAATAATGTTTTTCCACTTCCAGTAGGGCCGATGAGTAAAATATTTGATTTTTGTAATTTAGTTGCTTGTGAATCAGTTGAATTACTATTTTTACTGTCTTCTTTAACTTTCCAAGCTAATCGCTTGTAGTGATTGTATACGGCTACTGATAATATTTTTTTTGCAGATTCTTGTCCAACAACTTGATTATCTAGAAAACTTTTTATTTCTAATGGCTTAGGAATTGAGGTTAATTCTAAAGGAACAGATTTTTTTGGATTATCAGTTGGTAATTTCTTTTTTACTTGTGGAGAGTTGTTTGTGTTCGCTTGATTATCAAGTAGTTCTTCATCGAGAATCTCATTACAAAGGTCTATGCACTCATCACAGATATAAACCCCAGGACCAGCTATAAGCTTTCTTACTTGGTCTTGTGACTTCCCGCAAAATGAACACTTAAGATGGGCGTCGAATTTAGCCATCGATTATAAATTTTTAAAGTGAAAGGTGTTAAATATTCCCTATTCACTAGGATTGCTCATAAATATCGATTCGTCATCATATTCTTAAAAAATCAGAACCCCTTGTCACTTTTTGATAACTTTATCAATTAATCCATATTCGACTGCTTCGGAGGGAGATAAAAAGTAATCTCTTTCTGTATCTTCATTAATTTTTTCTAAACGTTGACCAGTATGTTCAGCTAAAAGTGAATTTAATGTTTTCTTGAGAAAAAGTATTTCTTTAGCTTGTATTTCAATCTCCACTGCTTGACCTTGTGCACCTCCCAGAGGTTGATGAATCATAATCCTAGAATTAGGTAAAGCTAATCTTTTCCCCTTTGTTCCTCCAGAGAGTAGAAATGCACCCATACTTGCCGCAACTCCAAAGCATATTGTCACTACATCAGGGGATATTTGTTGCATGGTATCGTATATGGCCATTCCTGCAGTTACTGAGCCTCCTGGAGAATTGATATATATTTGTATGTCTTTTTCGGGATCTTCAGCTTCAAGAAATAATAATTGTGCAACAAGTGAATCAGAAACTTGATCATTAATTGCAGTACCTAAAAAAATTATTCTCTCCCTCAATAGTCTTGAATATATATCGAAAGCTCTTTCTCCTCTACCTGATTGTTCTATAACGGTAGGAACAGCAGCAATAGTTTTATTATTACTTTCGTAAGAACTTATTGAGCTTTGGATTAAATGTTTTTTTTCTGAGTTCACAAATTAGTTTTCGTCTAATAAATAATTTAAGGGGTTTTTGTTTAATTGGTAGGAAATTTCATAAATTATTTTTTTTCTTTTTGATTTTGAGTTTTTGTAGTTTTTGCAGTTTTTGCAGTTTTTGGCGCAGTTTTTGTGGCTTTTGTTGTTTTGGAGGTTTTGGTAGCTTTAGGAGTTTTTGTAGTTTTTTCATTTACTTCAGAATTTTCTTCAAGCCAAATTATTAATTTTTCTTTGAGTAAATCGTTAGTTATTACTTCAGTTAATTTTTTAATATCTATTTGTTTTGAAGATTGAGAGATTGCATCTTCATAATCTTTCATTTTTAAATCAATTTCATCTTTCTCAACTTTTATGTTTTCTGTTTCAGCTAATGCTTTTAAAGCTAAATTTCTTTGAACATTTTTTTCAGCTTGAGGCCTTGTGGACTCTGCTAATGACTTAACTAATTCTGGAGTGAAAGTAGACTTTACATCAAGACCTTGTTGAGCAAATCTTTGAGCGGTTTGTTCAATATTATTCCTCACTTCTATATCAATCATAGATTTTGGAATTTCAGCAACTAATTCGTTTGTTAAGGCATCTAATAAAGCTTCAATTTTGATATCTTTTTGAGTTTTTTCAAAATTGTCTTTAAGTTGCTTTTCAATATCTTTCTTTAACTCTTTTAATGATTCTTTGTTGCCAGACTGTTTTGCAAAATCGTCATTAAGTTCAGGTAATTCTTTTTCCTTAAGATCCTTAAGATTTACTTCAAAAATTGCTTCTTTGCCTCTTGAATCCTCATGAGAATAATCATCAGGAAATTTAATGTTAAGTGTTTTAGTATCACCAATTTTCATCTTTACGATTCCCTCAACGAAACCGGGAATCATTTTGTTCTTTTCTAACTCAAGATCCATTGATTCACTTGTTCCACCATCAATCTCTTTACCAGAATCTTTATATTTTCCTTTGAAACTAACTACAGCAATATCTCCTAATTTTGCTGCTCTATTGGTAACTGGAATAATGTTTGCAAACTGATTTCTAGATTTTTCTAGCGCTTCATCTATTGACTTAGGGTCAAACTTTGTCTTTGATATTTCAACACTTAGTCCTTTGGATTTTTTAAGTTTTAATTCTGGGGCAACATCAGTTTGAAGAGTAACTTTAAGTGATTTTTCAGGACTAAACTTTGCAAGTAAAGATTCAAATCCATCTACCAATTCTGGCTCACTTAGTGGCTCTATAGATTTTATTTTTAACGCTTCTTGCCATGATTTATCAATGATTTTTTCTAGAGCAGAAGCATGTAATTGTGTGATGCCAATTCTTTGGATTAAGACTTGTTTAGGAATCTTACCAAGTCTAAATCCCGGAATTTTAGCCGAACGACTTATAGAACTGATTGTTTCATTTACACACGTTTTGCATGTCTCAGATGGTATTTCTAATTCGAATGAAATTCTACTTTGAGGTAGAGGAGTTGTTTTGACTATTAGTGCATCTTTAGCCATGTTTTTCTAAGTTATTACTATGAACCGAACCTTAATTATTTCACATTACGTGATTTCCTTGAAAGTTAATTTTTTGATAAAGTAAAAAAAATAGTCAATCTATTTATAAAAATCATTTTAAAGTGTGAGACAATCTCCGTATTTGCCTAATAGGCCATTAAAAGTTGCTGTTTTAGGTTCTTCAGGTGCTGTGGGATCTGAATTGCTAAAAATTCTTGAACAACGTGATTTCCCAATATCAGAATTGGTCTTGCTTTCATCAGAGCGGTCAGAAGGAAAAAAAATTATTTGGAAAGATGAAGAATTAGTTACAAAAAAAACAACTAAGGAAGAATTTAAGAATCTTGATTTAGTTTTGGCTTCAGCTGGCGGAAGTATTTCAAAAAAGTGGTTATCTACCATTATTGATCAAAATGCTTTACTGATAGATAATTCAAGTGCTTTCAGATTAGATAAGAACGTTCCTCTTATAGTCCCTGAAGTTAATGCTAGTGACGTACTTAATCATGATGGGGTAATAGCCAATCCAAACTGCACTACAATTTTGTTGACATTAGTTTTAGCTCCATTAAACAAACTTTCTACTATTCAAAGAGTTATTGTCTCAACATATCAATCTGTCAGTGGTGCAGGCCAACTGGCGATGGAGGAACTAAAACTTTTAACTGAACAATATCTTCAAGGAAATCCTCAAAAAAGTGAAGTTTTGCCATACTCCCTTGCTTTTAATTTGTTTTTACATAATTCCCCTATGCTTTCAAATAATTACTGCGAAGAAGAGATGAAAATGGTTAATGAGACAAGGAAAATATTAAATATTGCTGATTTAAAGCTCTCTGCTACATGTGTTCGAGTCCCAGTTCTGAGAGCACATTCTGAATCGATCAATATTGAATTTGCCGATGTAGTTGAGCCTAAAGATGCTCTTGAAGAATTAAAAAAATCTCCTGGAATTGAAATTATTGAGGATTACAAAAATAATAGATTTCCTATGCCAAATGACGTTATGGGAAGGGATAATGTTGCTGTTGGCAGGCTAAGAACTGATATAAGTCATCCTCATGGATTAGAATTATGGTTATGTGGAGATCAAATAAGAAAAGGAGCAGCTCTGAATGCTGTTCAAATAGCTGAGTTATTAATTCCAAAAAAATGATTACAGACAAAACTGAGTGTAATAATCCACTATTTGGAAGAATATTGACTGCAATGGTTACTCCATTCACTGAGAATGGAGATGTAGATTATGAACTAGCTATAAAACTTTCAAATTATCTTTTTGACAACGGTTCCGATGGAATTGTGTTGTGCGGTACTACTGGAGAATCTCCGACTCTTTCATGGGCGGAACAGCATGATTTATTTATTGCGGTAAAAGGATCTTTGGATGCAAGCTGTAAAGTAATAGTTGGTACTGGTAGCAATTGTACAAGCGAAGCTGTGGAAGCTACAAAAAAAGCTTACGACTCTGGTGCCGACGGTGCTTTGGTCGTTGTTCCTTATTACAATAAGCCGCCTCAAGAAGGTCTTTATAAACATTTCAGTTCTATTGCTAAATCTGCAAAGGATTTGCCTCTTATGCTCTACAACATTCCTGGTAGGACTGGATGCAATTTATTACCTGATACTGTGAAGAAACTTATGCATTTCTCAAACATTCTCAGTATTAAAGCTGCAAGCGGTAGAATAGAAGAAGTAACAGAATTAAGAGCTATTTGTGGCTCTGAACTCTCTGTATATAGTGGCGACGATTCATTGTTGCTTCCAATGTTATCGGTAGGTGCTGTAGGAGTAGTAAGTGTTGCAAGTCATTTAGTTGGATTGCAATTGAAAGAGATGATTCATTCTTTTCAAAGTGGAAAGGTTTCCAAAGCTCTTGCTATTCATGAAAAACTTCAGCCTCTTTTCAAAGCACTCTTTATGACTACTAATCCGATCCCAATTAAAGCTGCTTTGGAGCTCTCGGGATGGGATGTAGGTAATCCTAGAAGTCCTTTGTCACCTTTAAACAATGACATGAAAAAGCAACTATCTTTTATCCTGAATTCCCTATAATAGGGATTATATTTAACTTGATAATTAAATTTAAATAAACCTTATTTGATTACAAGCAGGCCTTCATAAATTTCAAAATTATGCAATCAAGTACAAATTCAACTGTAAATAGATCTACTCATGATTCATCTAGATCTAAAAGTAATACTTCAGCTCTACGAGTAATACCTCTTGGAGGATTACATGAAATAGGAAAAAACACTTGCGTTTTTGAATATGGTGATGAATTAATGCTTGTTGATGCTGGCCTAGCTTTCCCATCTGATGGTATGCATGGCGTAAACGTTGTTATGCCTGATACAACTTTTTTAAAAGAAAATCAAAGAAGAATAAAAGGAATGATTGTCACTCACGGGCATGAAGATCACATTGGAGGTATTTCTCATCATCTAAAGCATTTTAATATTCCCATTATTTATGGCCCAAGACTGGCAATGTCAATGCTTAGAGGAAAAATGGAGGAAGCAGGGGTATCTGATAGAACAACTATACAGACAGTAAATCCAAGAGATGTTGTAAAAGTAGGACAACATTTTTCTGTTGAATTTATTCGAAATACCCATTCTATTTGCGATAGCTTTTCTTTAGCAGTTACAACACCTGTTGGCACAATTATTTTCACGGGAGATTTTAAGTTTGATCATATGCCAGTAGATGGAGAGCAATTTGATATTGAAAGAATGGTGCATTACGGAGAGAAGGGTGTTTTATGCATGTTCAGTGATTCTACTAATGCCGAAGTGCCAGGTTTTTGTCCTTCTGAGAAGACTATCTATCCCTCTTTAGAAAAACATATTGCAGAGGCAAAAGAACGAGTTATCCTTACCACTTTTGCTAGTTCTGTGCATAGAGTGACAATGATCTTAGAATTGGCCATGAAACATGGAAGAAAGGTCGGTTTGTTAGGTAGGTCGATGATAAATGTTATTGCTAAGGCAAGAGATATTGGTTATATGAAATGCCCAGATGATTTGTTCGTTCCTATCAAGCAAATTAGAGATTTGCCAGATAGGGAGACCTTATTATTAATGACTGGTAGTCAAGGAGAACCCCTGGCAGCGTTAAGCAGAATCTCTCGTGGTGAACATCAGCATGTTCGTCTCAAGACTACTGATACTGTAATATTTTCAGCCAGCCCAATTCCTGGTAATACTATTTCTGTTGTTAATACAATAGATAGATTAATGAAACTCGGAGCAAAGGTTGTTTATGGAAAGGGTGAGAATATTCATGTTTCTGGTCATGGTTTTCAAGAAGATCAAAAGTTAATGTTGGCACTCGCAAAACCTAAGTTTTTTGTTCCTGTTCATGGAGAACATAGAATGCTTGTTTGTCATGGCAAAAGCGCACAAACTATGGGGGTTCCAAAGGACAATATCTTAATTATTGAAAATGGAGATGTAGTTGAGTTAACACCTAATTCTATTCAAAAGGGTGATCCTGTAAAAGCTGGTGTTGAACTGCTTGATAACTCACGAAATGGGATAGTAGATGCTCGAGTATTAAAGGAAAGGCAGCAATTAGCTGGGGATGGTGTAGTAACTGTTTTAGCTCCTATTAGTACAGATGGGAAGATGGTTGCTCCTCCCAGAGTTAATTTGAGAGGAGTTGTTACTACTGCAGAGCCAAGAAAAATGTCTATGTGGACAGAACGAGAAATAAGCTGGGTCTTAGAAAATAGATGGAAACAATTATCCAGACAAACTGGGCCGAATAATTTTGAGGTAGATTGGATTGGTGTACAAAGAGAAATTGAAAATGGTTTATCGAGAAGAATGAGAAGAGAATTACAAGTTGAACCACTTATTTTGTGTTTAGTTCAACCTGCTCCAAGTGGAACTCGTGCTTATATTCCAAAGATTACCGAAGAGCAAAATTTCTCCAATAGAAATAGAAATAATAATAATTTCCATAAGAAATCAAACAATAATAATCATCCTAATAGTTCAAAGAACCCACAAAATACCCAAAAAAGTCCAAAAGTATCACAGAATCCATCAGCTGAGACTGCTACAGAAGATTCATTTGAAGGTAGAACAAGAAGAAGAAGATCTGCTGTAACATCTTAACTTTTTTCAAAATTTATATAGTTTTTATCCCAAACAATTTTTAAAAACTCTTGCAGATTAATTTGACCTTTATTTTTTTCATAAATTGAAGTTGCTAATTTTGTCAGATTTTTAGAACTACATTGCTTTGGAGATATTTCTTTTAAAAATCTATTTAAAATTGTGCACCTCGCTTCAATACACATACCATTTAGGAGATTCCTATCGATACCTTTAACATCTTTACAATAAAAATACGCTAGTTCACTAAGATCATTACGTTCATTATTGTATTTGCTCATTTTTTGGGAAAAATTATTTATCCTTTCAGAACAACCAGGATAGATGACTTCTAAAGTAGGAATAATTTTTTTTCTTACTAAATTTCTTTTTAATTTAAGATCTGAATTTGTAGGATCTTCCCAGACTGGAATCTTCATTTCATTGCAAAATTGTTTTGTATCTTCCCTACTGAAAATTAATATTGGTCTTATTAAATAAATTTGATTTTCTATTAATCTTTTACTCTCAATATTACTCAGACCTGCAAAATTGCTTCCTCTAGATAAATTGAGGATAAACGTTTCTGCATTATCACTACTCGTGTGACCAGTTAGCAAATAAATATTATGTTTTTCCTGGTTTGTACTTAATAAAGTTTTGGCTCTTTCACATAATTTTTTATATCTCCATTCTCGTGCTTTTTCTTCTGAAGAAATATCTTCTTTATTTGCTTGATCAAAAGAGAATGAAATATTTTTATCTTCGCAATAATCTTTTAATTCAAGAGCATATAGTGATGATTTTTCGTGCCACTGATGATCACCATGCCAAACACTAATAGACCAATTATGTAGTTTTTTTAGGTCACTAATTAGGGTTAATAAGGTCATTGAGTCTTGACCCCCCGAAACACTTATTAAAATATTGGATCCTTTGGGAATTAATATTTTTTTGGCAAGAATCTCCTTATGAAGCTGATGATGCCATGATGACCAATTTTTCTGACTTAATTTTTTATCAGTCATTTTGTGTTGCTCAGATAATATTTTTTAAAAAATGCACTGTTTTACTAAAACAATGTCACAATCGGGTAATAAATTCATTAAGTCAATGAGTCTGATTAATCTTTTGCCACAAAAAATCAAAGAAGAGTTAAGAAGCAAATCCTTACTCAAAGTTATTTCAGGATTGAATAATTTCGATGTTCAGTCTGTGAAAATAATTGTTGAGGCTGCTTCATTAGGAGGTGCAGATCTTGTCGATATTGCTTGTAAACCTGAACTCGTTGATTTAGCACTTAAGAATTCAACACTACCAGTTTGTGTTAGTTCAGTAGTGCCTCGATCTTTTCAAGATTGTGTAAAAGCAGGAGCATCATTAATTGAGATAGGAAATTACGATACTTTTTATGAAAAAGGTATTATTTTTTCAGATAAAAAAGTTTTAAACATTACAAAAGAGACGAGGGATTTATTGCCTAATTTTCCTTTATCAGTAACTGTTCCTCATACTATGCCTATTGATAAACAAGTTGATCTTGCTGTAAAGCTAGTGGAAGAAGGCGTTGACATTATTCAAACAGAAGGTGGTACCAGTTCTACTCCTTACTCTCCAGGAATTCAAGGTTTTTTTGAAAAATCAGTACCAACCCTTGCATCTACCTATGCTATTCATCAAGAATTTAAGAAACAATCTCTGAATATACCAATCATGAGTGCCTCTGGATTAAGCCAAGTAACTTGTCCATTAGCAATATCCTCTGGAGCCTCAGCAGTTGGCGTTGGATCTGTAGTTAATAAATTAGATGATTTAATATCAATGATTGCGGTTGTTAGGGGCTTAAAAGAATCTTTGAAAAATTCAATAATTGGAGAAAAAATTTCTTAGTATAGCAACATCCTTTAGCTACTAGCTTGATGAACAACTATAAGCTTCAAGCTCCTTACGAACCAAATGGAGATCAACCAGAAGCTATTAAAAAATTAGTTAAAGGCGTAAATAATGGTAAACAGTTTCAGACTCTTTTAGGAGCTACTGGAACTGGAAAAACATTTACCATTGCCAATGTAATTCAACAAACAGGAAGGCCAGCACTTGTTTTAGCCCATAACAAAACGTTGGCCGCACAACTATGTAATGAATTAAGGGAATTTTTCCCAAAAAATGCTGTTGAGTACTTCATTTCTTACTACGATTATTATCAACCTGAAGCTTATGTACCTGTAAGTGATACTTACATAGCCAAAACTGCTTCAATCAATGAAGAAATAGATATGCTTAGGCATTCTGCAACACGCTCATTATTTGAAAGAAAAGATGTAATTGTTGTAGCCTCAATAAGTTGTATTTATGGTCTTGGTATACCGAGTGAGTATTTAAAAGCTGCAGTTAAATTTGAAGTAGGAAAATCAATAAATCTACGTTCTTCTTTGAGGTCTCTAGTTGAAAATCAATATACTAGAAATGATATTGAAATTTCTAGAGGTAGATTCAGAATCAAAGGTGATGTTTTAGAAATCGGTCCAGCTTATGAAGATAGATTAATAAGAATTGAGTTATTTGGTGATGAAGTCGAGGCTATTAGATATGTTGACCCTACTACAGGAGAAATACTTGAAAGCTTGGAACAAGTTAGTGTTTACCCAGCGAAGCATTTTGTAACTCCAAAAGAAAGACTTGAGAGTGCAATAAGTGCAATTAGAAGTGAATTAAAAACTCAACTAGATAAATTTACATATGAAGGAAAATTATTAGAGGCTCAACGTTTAGAACAACGTACAAAATATGATTTAGAAATGCTTAAAGAGGTTGGTTATTGTAATGGAGTTGAGAATTATGCTCGTCATTTATCAGGTAGGGAGGAAGGTTCACCACCAGAATGTTTAATAGATTACTTTCCCAAAGATTGGTTGTTGGTAGTTGATGAGAGTCATGTAACATGTCCTCAACTTCATGCGATGTACAACGGTGATCAATCTAGAAAAAAAGTTTTAATAGATCATGGTTTTAGATTGCCAAGTGCTGCAGATAATAGACCTTTAAAATGTGAAGAGTTTTGGGAAAAATCAAAACAGACATTATTTATAAGTGCAACCCCCGGTCAATGGGAATTAGATCAATGTGATGGTCAATTTATTGAGCAAGTTATAAGACCAACTGGGGTATTAGACCCGGTAATTGATGTAAGACCTAGTGAAGGCCAAATAGAAGATCTGTTATCTGAAATAAGAATTCGAGCTGAAAAGAATCAAAGAGTGCTTGTGACAACACTTACTAAGAGAATGGCTGAAGATCTAACTGATTTTTTATCTGAAAATAAAGTACGAGTTAGATATTTGCATTCCGAAATCCATTCAATTGAAAGAATTGAAATTATTCAAGACCTCAGAATGGGCGAATATGATGTTTTGGTAGGAGTTAATTTATTAAGAGAGGGACTAGATCTTCCAGAAGTATCCTTAGTCGCCATTTTAGATGCTGATAAAGAAGGTTTTTTGAGGGCAGAAAGGTCATTGATTCAAACAATAGGAAGAGCTGCCAGACATGTTGAAGGTGTTGCCTTGCTTTATGCAGATAACTTCACAGATTCAATGAAGAGAGCAATATCTGAAACTGATAGAAGAAGAACTATTCAAAAAAAGTATAACCAAGTCAATGGTATTACTCCAAAACCTGCAGGCAAAAAAATAGAAAATTCAATATTATCTTTTCTAGAACTTTCCAGAAAACTTGATGCTGGTGGTTTATCTAAAGATTTAATAAATATAGTTAATAACAAAACTGACGCAATTCTCAGTTCCAGTGATAATCAATGTTTGCTCGAAGAATTGCCTGACTTAATAGAAAAGTTAGAAATTAAAATGAAAGACGCTGCAAAAGAGTTAAATTTTGAAGAAGCAGCAAATTTGAGGGATAGAATCAAAAAATTAAGACAAAAATTGGCAAGAAATAATTAAAAAGAACTTACTTTTCTAATTCGAAATGATTATGAATCGCCTTAACTGCTTTGTCACAATCTTTTTCTAAGACAATACATGAAGTCCTAATTTCACTAGTGGCAATCATTTCAATATTGATATTTTGGTCAGCCAATGCTCTAAATATTTTTCCAGCCGTTCCAACCTTAAATGCCATTCCCGCTCCTACAGTACTTACTTTTGCTATCGCAGGGCCATCTTCAACGTATGATCCGGGTAATTTTTTTGTTAAGGCCTCAAAAACTAAGTTAGCTTTTTCTCTATCTTGTTTATTCATTGTAAGACTAATATCCTTAGTTTTTAAATTGGAAATTCTTTCAGACTGAACAATAGTATCGATAAGTAAATTATTTTCAGCTAATGCTAAACATATCGATGCTGCTACACCTGGACGATCAGGCAGTTTTCGAAAGCTTACCTGAACTTGGTTTCTATCTAATGCAATTCCTCTTACTTCAGGTTGATCATGTTTTTCATCGCTTGGATTAACAAATATTTGTGTATCGGATAACTTAAATTTCTCAGCAACAAATCTAATAGCTTTTGGTATATTATTAATTTCAATTACACAGCTGACTTTAATTTCACTAGTAGCTATTAACCTAACGTTTATATTCGCTTGAGATAAAGTATCAAATAAATCAGCTGAAACACTTGGTCTGCCCATAATGCCTGCTCCTTGAATACTTAATTTTGTCATGTTGGTTTTTAAATTAAATTCTCCCCCTAATTGACTAGTTATAAGTTCACATTGTTCTGCAGTCTTTTTTACTTCTAATTCACCAACAGTAAATGTAATATCGTTTTTATTTCCATCATTTGTCGCTTGTATTATTAAATCTACGTTAATACTTGCTTCTGAAAGTTTTTCAAATATTTGCGCAGCAATCCCAGGCCTATCAGGAATATTTGAGAGACTGAATACTGCTTGGTTTTCTAATACTTCAAGACTATTGACTGTTTTTGTTAATTCTAAGCTTCCTCTTTTTAGCGGGAGAGGTTGGATTTGACTTTCTAGGAGAGTCCCACTGGAGTCACTTTGGCTTGATTTGACACACAATTTAATACCATAATTGCGAGCAATTTCTACTGCTCTTGGATGGAGAACTGAAGCACCTACGCTTGCAAGTTCAAGCATTTCCTCGCAGCTAATTTCATCTAAGAGTTTTGCATTAGGAACAATCCTTGGATCAGTAGTAAGAACCCCTGGAACGTCTGTATAAATTTCGCAAGTCTCAGCTCCTAAAGCTGTTGATAAAGCTACCGCGGAAGTATCTGAACCACCTCTACCCAAAGTTGTAATTTCCATTGAACCCGTATGGCTTAATGTTGTTCCTTGAAATCCAGCCACTACAACTACAAAACCTTGATTTAAATAATTTTGGATTCTTTCTGTTTTAATATCCAGAATTCTCGCTTTCCCATGAATTGATTCAGTAATAATTCCAACCTGGCTACCAGTCATTGAAATTGCAGGGATTCCGTATTCGTTTAATGCCATTGATAGAAGAGCTATGGTTACTTGCTCTCCAGTTGAGAGAAGCATATCCAATTCTCTTCGATTAGGATTTTTACTAATTGATTCCGCTAAACAATTTAAATCATCTGTAGTTTGCCCCATCGCAGAGACAACTACGACAATTTCATTCCCTGCTTCTTTACTTTGACAAATGCTACTTGCAATATTTTTTATTTTTTTAATATCACCGACAGAAGTACCGCCAAATTTTTTTACTAGTAAAGCCATATTTAAATGATAATGTAAATTCTTAAACTTATAATTTGGTTAACTTAAATTAATTAATTTCTCTGTAAAAATATTTATAGGATTATTACCTTGTTTTAGTAATGATTCAATATCTAGTAAGTTACTCATTAAATTAATTAAATATTCTTGAGATACATTTTTGACTTTTCTTCGAATAAAAAAAATTCGTTTTGGATTAGATATGCCTGCAAGATTACAAATCTTTTCTGCATTATCGTTACCTGAATTAACTGCTAGTTTTATAATGGTATGAATTCTTATTTGACTAATTAAACCTGCATTTAGTCTTAAAGCAGGTTCTCCTTTCTGTAAAGAATAATTTATTTCAATGAGGCTTTCATTAATATTTTTTTGTAAGAGAAGATCAATGATTTTGAAAATATTGGATTGATGATCACTAAATATTTTTTTTACATCAATACTTTTAAGAAAAACTTGTGAATTCGAATCACCTGATACTGCAGAGAGGTATGTTTTAGCTTTGGCTAATTCATTTCTTAGTTTAAAGCTGTCATTACCAACTGAATCAATTATCAATTCAGCTGCATTTTTATCAATTTTGATATTCATTTCATTTGCGGCATCTTCTAAAAATCTTTTTTGGCCCTCATAGTCCCAGATTTCTGGTAAAGAAAATGATTTTTCTTTGGCTAAATTATCTTTGATAAGTTTTTGTAGAAATTTAGTACTTTTTAGTCTTGAGTCTGGTTTTTTTGTATTTTGTAAAATGAAATAAGTATTTTGCGGTATATTGTCATGAATTTTTTCAAATTTAGTTCTTAGATCCTCATTTTTGGCAGTAAAAATGGGGTTATTTTTCAATGTAACTATTCTGTATCCATCTCCAAAAGGAGGTGTAAGAACTTCATCAAAAGCTTTATTGACTTGCTCATCATCATCTCCATTTAAATTAGTTACGTTTATTTCTTTCCATTCTTTGGATACTTCCTTATCAATTAATTTTTGAATAAATGTATTTTGAGCATTTAGATCATTACCCCATAATATTTGTATTGGCATAATAGCTCAATAAAAACCATATATTAACTATGATTACTTCTAACACAAATTAAATTTAATGGTAATAGATCATCCAATTTTTTTGGAAAGCATAAGATTCATAAGATCTCGTTTAGTAGCCAATGATCTAAATTATTTGGAAAAAAAAGTATTAGAGAGATTAGTACATACTTCAGGAGATTTTACGGTTCAAAATCTTGTAAATTTTAGTGAAGGTGCTTGTGAAAAGGGTCTTCAGGCACTTAAAAATGGTGCTCCGATTTTAACTGATACCGATATGGCAGCAGCAGCAATAAAAACCATGTCAGAAAATACAACTAGGAATAAAGTATTCACCGCTAGAATGTGGTTTGGAAAAAATAATCATACAAACTTAACTAAAACTGCATATGGCTTAAGTGAAGGTTGGAAGGAGTTATCCGCTATAAATTCTGGAAGCAAATCTCCTATTGTAGTTATTGGTAGTTCGCCTACAGCGTTAACTTATTTAATTGATATTTTAGAAAATGCAAAAGATTTACCTAGTTTAATTATCGGAATGCCTGTTGGATTTATTGGAGTAGAGAATAGCAAAAATAAACTGATTTCCACCGATCTTCCTAGAATTGTTTTGAATTCAACTAGAGGAGGTGCTGCCATGGCAGCTGCTGCTGTTAACGCCTTATTGAGGGAAACTATTTAAAGAGTATTTATTTTATAAAAATGTCAAAAATCTAGTTAATATCACAATTTAATTTGTTATTTTCTTCTAAAGAATTTAAAACTGATTTTGCTTTTTCTATAACTTCTTTTGGGACTCCTGCTAATTTAGCTGCTTCTATGCCATAGCTTTTGTTTGAGCCCCCTTTAACAATCCTGTGGCTAAAAATTAGCTGATCGTTATTTTGTTCTACTAAAACTTGAAAATTTTGTATATTCTTATTTGAATTTTTTAAATAATTAAGCTCATGATAGTGCGTAGCAAAAATAGTATTACATTGAATTTTTTTTGCAAGATATTCACTTACTGACCAAGCTATTGAAAGTCCATCAAAAGTAGATGTCCCTCTGCCAATCTCATCAAGTAAAACTAGAGAGCTAGAAGTTGCCTGATTTAGAATTGATGCAGTTTCAGACATTTCTACCATAAATGTGGATTGTCCAGATGATTGATCATCAACTGCCCCAATTCTTGTGAAAATCCTATCTGCAATCTTGATTTCAGCATTATTAGCAGGAACAAAGCTACCAATTTGCGTGAGAATTTGTATTAAACCAAGTTGTCTTATAAAGCAACTTTTTCCGCTTGCATTGGGACCGGTTAATATAATTAATTTTTGATTATCCTCAAAAAAGATATCGTTTGCTACAAACTTTTTATCACTTAACAATTGCTCTACAATTGGATTTCTTCCTGCGATAATTTTTGTACTATTTTTTGTCATTGAATCATTTATTGGTATTAATGAAGGTTTTATAAAATTGTTTTCTACTGAAGTAATTGATAAACCAAGTAGTGCATCAAGAGATGCTATGGATTTTGCGATTGATCTTATTTGTTTTGTTTTTTCAGCAACTATATTTCTTAATTCGCAGAAAATTTCATATTCTTTTGATGAAGCTCTACTTTTTATTTGGAAAATCTTATTTTCTTTATTTTTAATTTCAGAAGTGATATACCTTTCTTCATTAGTAAGTGTTTGCCTTTTGATCCAATGTTGTGGAGCTAAATTAACTTTTGACTTATTAATAGAAATGTAATAACCAAAATTTTTATGAAATTGAATTTTTAGGTTTGAAATTTTGCTAATTTTTCTTTCCTTTGATTCCTCTTTATTTAGCCACTCAGAGTAATCATCCATTAAATTTCGTAAACCATCTAATATATTGTCAACACCATCGTGGATCATGCCTCCTTCACCAATATTTAGAGGAGGATTTTCTACTAATTTAAAACTTATAGTATCAGCTAATTCTAAGAGTCCTTCATCAATATTTTTTAATTGATCAGTCCAATCTGGGAGATCATATTTAAATAATTCAATTATGGATTTTAGTCTAGGCAATTTTTTTAAACCTTCAGCTATTGCAATTAAGTCTCTGGGACTTGCATGACCTGCACAAGCTCTACCTGCAAGTCTTTCTAAATCACCCATTGCTCTAAGTAAATTTTGGGTATCTGTTCGTAATTTTTTAGATTCAAGAAAGTTTGTTATTATATTTTGTCTTTTATATATTTCATTAACGTTTAATAGTGGTGAATCTATCCACCTTCTTAAACACCTTGCACCCATGCAAGTATAAGTTCTATCAATACTCCATAGTAGCGAACCTACATAATTGTTTTCTCGTTGCGTATTTTTGATTTCTAAATTTTTTTGAGTTTGATAATCAATAATTAATTTGTTGTGACCATATTGGATTTGTGGAAAGTCTAATGAGATTTTTAAAGAAGAATCTTTATCTGAATTTGGAGGATTAATTTTTTTTAAATAATTTAATAAACCTCCAAGAGATCTAGTTGCATTGTTTAAATTTTTAAGTCCTATTCCCTCTAGGTTTGCAATTTGGAAATAATTTTTTATTAGATAATTTGCTTCATTAATTCCAAAATTAGTCTCTTGCGAAACAGTATATGTAATTTGACTATTTCCTTGAATTAATAAATTTCTTACTGCATTGCTTCCTACAATGATTTCTGAAGAATCTAATTTAATAATTTCATCAAATAGTTTTGACAGAGATTGGCCTTCTAAAGTTATTAATTCTCCTGTGCTTACATCAGCTTTTGATATACCCCATTCATAAGATTCGTCTGAGTTTTCTTCTGATAAGTAAATAGCAGTAATCCAATTATTTTTCTTTGCTATCAACATCCCCTCTTCAATTACAGTTCCAGGAGTAATTATTCTTGTTATTCCTCTTTTAATTGGGGTCCCATAATTTCCAGAACTTTTTTCTAATTGATCGCATATAACCACAGAATAATTTTTTTTAATTAAATCAGCACAGTATCTCTCCATTGCATGATGGGGAACCCCTGCCATAGGGATCTTGCCAATCTCTTTGCCAGCATCTTTACTGGTAAGTGTTATTTCTAAAAGGTTAGATATTAATACAGCATCCTCAAAAAAACATTCAAAAAAATCTCCTAATCTATAAAGTAATAACCTATCTTTATTTTCTTCTTTTAGAGTTACATAATGCTTCATTACAGGAGTTAATTTCAGCTTTGAAACTGTTTTATAGCTATAAGATTCTTCATTGATGCAAACATTTTTGTTATTTGAAATTAAATCAGTCTTGAATTTATTTATTAAATTAGTTGAATTTTGTCTTTGTCTGGGTCTTTTTTGCGATTCTTTTTTTAAATTTTCCAAAGATAAATCTTCTGGAATTTTTGTTATTTCTTTTTGCTCATTATTATCATTACCAATCGCAAATAAATTCTTTTGAATTATCGTATCTTCTTGCATACTTTTTTAATTCCTAAATAGATATTAGGTAGAAATTTCTTTTTTGCATTTAAAGAGGCTAAAGTATGTAAATTTTCTCTAAAAATTATCATTTTCATGAGATTATAGTATTTATAATATTCGAAACCTAAGACTGAATTATGCAGGCTGTTAACTTTTTCTTTGTAAATGCTCTATTATTTGCTTCTTTAATTGCGGTAGTTGGAGTACCCGTTTTATATGTGACTCAACCTTCTACTGAGGAAGGACAGCGAGAAAGTAGGAGAAAAATTTATTCTATTGCTGCTGTTTGGGTTGTTTTGGTTTTTGTTACAGGGATAGTTTCTTCATTAGTTTGAACTTAATACCTTTTCGTGAGAATCTATTTATATATCTAAGTAAAATTTAATGGCTATTTTTGAGGGTTCTTTTACTAATGCATCTACTTTAAAAGTTGGGATTGTAATAGCAAGATTTAATGATTTAATTACAAATAAAATTCTATCTGGTTGTCTTGATTGTTTAAAAAGACATGGTTTAGATACTTCTGAATTAAGCAATCAAGTAGATATAGTTTGGGTTCCTGGTTCATTCGAATTACCAATCGCAGCTAAAACCCTCATGAAAAAAAAGAGTTATGACGTTGTAATTGCTCTTGGGGCTGTGATCCGGGGTGAAACTTCCCACTATGATGTAGTTATATCTGAGGCGAGCAAAGGTATTTCGCAAGTTTCAAATGAAAATAATGTTCCAATTATTTTTGGAGTTTTAACTACTGATACTATGCAGCAGGCTTTAGAAAGAGCAGGGATTAAAAATAATCTTGGTTGGAATTATGCTTTACAAGCAATTGAGATGGGATCCTTAATTAAAAATTTAAATTAATTGAAAAAATTTAATTTTTTTTATCATTGATCCCTTCTTTGAGATAAAATAAAAAAGTTATGCGGATGTAGCTCAGTGGTAGAGCATCTCCTTGCCAAGGAGAATGTCGAGAGTTCGAATCTCTTCATCCGCTTCCTAAAAGTCCCTGCTGTGAAAGGGCTTTTTTATTGGAAGAAAATATCTAGATAAAAAGTATTATCTAATTTAGGGCAGAATAGTCCCAGCAATTAATATTTAAAATTAGTTGAAAGTAATTAGTTAAAGTCTGCTATATGAGTCGTATTTAATTATATTTATGGACTTATAAAATGTTAATTAAGAAAGGATTTGTAACGCTCCACTTTTGAGCAAGAGCTACATGATGCTTTTGCTGATTCTGAAAAGATTGAATCTACCGTTAAAGAAGTAGAAAATAGGATAAAAAATATTGAAGGCGCATCACAATATATTCCGAAAAGCCCATGTGGGAACTCTATAAATGGTTAGGCAATGTCTATGAGCCTTAAGTATTAAATAAATTCTAAGGATAGCTAACTGGCCGCATATTTAAATATTGCTGATGGTACTTTCAGAAAAATGGAAGAGGCTAAAACTGCAAGACAAGAACTGATTGAGCGCATGAAGCAAAAAACTGAAGAACTTGTATATCAATATCAACAAAAGCACCAAAAAAGACTCAAAGATTTGCTCCGGAAATCAATTAATCCAATACGGATTAAGAGGATAGTTAGATGATGTTTTGTAAAAATCATCGCTGTTTCGGCGGTCTTATGAAAGATTTATTTAAGTGTTATCTCACTACCATAACATCAGCCCTAGTTCCCACATTTTTTAATTTATTAATGAACCTAATTACTGGCTAATAAAATATGTAACTCTATTTATATCAGAGATTCTTTAGATTCGATAATTATAGCGACTAGCAAAAATTGAAAATATTAATGTTGAAAATATATCTAGATAATTCTTCAAGGATTGACTAAATGACTTTAATTTAATCTTTTCTATTTAGAATAAAATTTGTGTCTTTTGTATATAAAAGCTAAAATTAGAGTAAATTAGATTTCAAATATTTTAGTGTTCTAAACAAATTATATTCTTATGCTTTTAACAATTCATCATGCTTGTTGCACAGGTGGTTCTATCGTTTCACAAATTTTAGCTTCGGCAACAAATTCAATTTTAATATCTGAAATCAATCCTTACAAACAAATAACAGTTCAACAAAGAATTCAACCATATTTTGATCCTACTTCAATCCTATGGCATCTTGTCTATAACTCTAAAGAAATATCTGAAACTCTTAAATTAAAATATTTTCTTTGTCAACTTGATATTTCTATCGAACATGTAAAAGGATTACGAAAAAACTTACTTTTGAGAGATCATACACATTCTACTTTCAATTTTTCTGATAAAGATAATTTTTTTATGAATAAAAAATTAGGTTCATTGTTTCTAGAAATTCTAGGATATTTTTATGAATCAAAAAGTCAGGATTTTGACTTTACTCTAATTAAGCCAATTATTAGCGTTAGACATCCTTTAGATTCTTTTATTGCTGGCAGAAAAAGAGGATGGCTAAAGCCTTATTGCGGAGGAGAAATAAATTTAGACAATTATTGTAAAGGACTTTTAAAATTTCAAAAATATATGGAGAATGAAAAATCTGCCAAAGTAATTAGATATGAAGATTTATGTATTGACTATAGTAATTGTCTAATACAAACCTTCTCAGATTTAAATATTGATTATCAAATCCCATCTTTAGATGAAATTAATAGAATAAAAGTTACAGGTAAATCAGGGAGAAAGACGAAAAATATTGCACTAAGGGAAAGAATAATTGAAAATGTAGATAATGATTTAAAAAAAGAAACAGAGGTTTCAAAGTACTATCAAATATATTGTCAATTAAATAAATATAATCCCAATTATCAAGACCATCAGATTAGTAAGTCAATTTAAAATTATTTTTTATTTATCACACTAATTTTATGAGTTTTTTTAGATCAAATTCCTATTTTGTTTTAATTAAGGCCTTCTAAATTTTATGATTGCCTTCTTGCCAAGAAGAATGTCGAGAGTTCGAATCTTTTCATCCGCTTTTCATGTTTGTATCTTCTAGGATACTCTTAATAAAAATTTCGTAATGACAAGAGTAATTTCTATTAAGGATTTAAAGGGATTATTTACTAAACCTTATGGTACAGATGCACCAACAAAACAAAAATGGGCTGAATTTTATAATGAGAATGTTATTTTTACCGACCCAACCCAGGAAACAGAGGGTTTAGATTCTTATGTTAAAGCTCAAGAAAAGCTAGTTAAAAGATGTGATGATGTTTTTTTAGAAACTCATGCAATTTCCATAACTGATGATTGTGGATTTGTTGAATGGACAATGGGTTTAAAAATTATGGGTAAAGAATTTATTTATCCGGGAACAACTCGTTTATTATTTGCTAAAAATGGATTAATAAAAGAGCACAGAGATTACTTTGATTTTTGCGGCCCAACTTTTGGACCAGTTCCTATTTTAGGACCTTTTATAAGATGGCTTTATAGTAAATTTGTATCTTGATTTTGTTTTATTTAGAAATATAGTGCATTATATTTCACGAATCAATAAATTTTGAGAAGTAACTTCCTTAAAATCAAATTGAGAATAAAATAATTTTTTATTTGTTGTCATTAAATATAATTTTTTTGTATTTTTAATTTTTTTTGAAGATAAAAGATTTTTTACAATTAATGTTCCAAAACCTTTGCCTTGGTGATTTTGATCTATAACAATATCCCAAAGCACTCCGCGGTAAACCCCATCGGTTAAAGCTCTACCAAAACCAACTATTTCCTTACCAACCCAAAGACTTATTACGACATCACTGTTAGCAAGACATTTTTTTAGATCATTAATTGTTCTATTTTTTGCCCAGAAAGCATTGTTATCTAGTAATTTTTGTAGCTTAATTAATCCATTTGTTGGTTTAAGATTAGGACCTAATCCAAAAACCCTTAACCCTAAAGCTCCTTTAGCATGTTTGATTAGAGATATTTCTTTCATTTATTAAAAAGATTTTTGAAAAGTGATGTCAGCTAGGTTATTTTTGTGACTTCAATCTCAATACCTTAATCGATCGTTTCTATAAAATAAAGAGATAATGTTTTTCTTCATTCTGTTGTAACGCACTAATTTATAATGTTTGTAATAAGATGAATTTTTTAAGGACTTTGACTTATGCTAAAACTTTTGTTGGGAGATCCGAATACACGAAAGTTAAAGCGATATCAACCAATAGTGGAAGAGATAAATTTTTTAGAAGAAGAAATTTCTCAATTGACTGATGATGAGCTTAGAAAAGAAACTCAAAATCTTAAATCAACTATTTCAGCAGAATTAGATTTTAAAAAACAAAAAGAACTCCTAGAAGAATTTCTTCCTAAAGCCTTTGCAATCGTAAGAGAGGCAAGTAAACGTGTTCTTGATATGAGACATTTTGATGTTCAGTTAATAGGCGGGATGGTTTTAAATGAGTGTCAAATTGCTGAGATGAAGACTGGAGAGGGAAAAACACTTGTAGCAACATTACCTTGTTATTTAAATGCTCTTACGGGCAAAGGTGTTCATGTTGTTACTGTCAATGATTATTTAGCTAGAAGGGATGCAGAGTGGATGGGACAAGTTCATCGTTTTTTAGGTTTATCTGTTGGTTTGATACAGCAAGATATGAATCCAGTTGAGAGAAAGAAAAATTATGATTGTGATATAACTTATGCCACAAATTCAGAATTAGGATTTGATTATTTAAGAGATAATATGGCTACTGATATTAGTGAGGTAGTTCAAAGAAAATTTAATTACTGCGTAATTGATGAGGTTGATTCAATATTAATTGATGAAGCAAGAACGCCTCTAATCATTTCTGGCCAAGTAGAAAGACCACAAGAAAAATATCAAAAAGCTGCAGAATTATCTTTGTCATTAGTCAAAGCAAAAGAATTAAGTAAAGATGGTATTGATCCAGAAGGCGATTATGAAGTTGATGAAAAACAGAGAAGTTGTATTTTAACTGATCAGGGTTTTGCAAAATGTGAAGAATATTTGGGAGTTAATGATTTATATAATCCTCAAGATCCTTGGGCGCACTATATAACTAATGCTTTAAAAGCCAAAGAATTATTTATTAAAGATGTGAATTATATTATTAAGAACGATGAGGCTGTAATAGTGGATGAATTTACTGGTAGGGTAATGCCAGGAAGACGTTGGAGTGATGGACAACATCAAGCAATAGAAGCGAAAGAGAGTCTTAAAATTCAGCCTGAGACTCAAACATTAGCATCTATAACTTATCAAAATTTTTTCCTTTTATATCCTGGTTTAGCAGGAATGACGGGAACTGCTAAAACTGAGGAGGTTGAATTTGAAAAAACTTATAAATTAGAATCAACAGTTATACCGACAAATCAAATAAGAAAGAGACAAGATTGGTCTGATCAAGTATTTAAGACAGAGATTGGTAAATGGAAAGCCGTTGCTAAAGAAACTGCACAAATTCATAGAGATGGTAGACCTGTTTTAGTTGGTACAACAAGTGTTGAAAAAAGTGAATTATTAAGTTCACTTTTATCTGCCGAAAAAATTCCACATAATTTGTTAAATGCCAAGCCAGAGAACGTTGAACGTGAGGCAGAAATAGTTGCTCAGGCAGGAAGAGCAGGAGCTGTTACTATTGCGACTAATATGGCTGGAAGGGGCACAGATATAATTCTTGGCGGCAATAGTGACTATATGGCAAGGCTTAAATTAAAAGAAATTTTAATTCCTTTGTTGGTCAAGCCTGATAATGAGCATAAGCCACCAATACCTAAACAAAGAAATTCAAAATCTAAGGGTGGTTTTTCTACAAAAGCCGGTTCAAATTTAAAAAAGAACATTTCAAATTCTTCAACAAGTCTTTTCCCTTGCAAGCTAGATGAAGCAATTGAAAAGAAACTCTCTCTCTTATCTGATGAACTTGTTAAAAATTGGGGTGATAGACAACTTTCTGTTTTAGAGCTTGATGACAAGATAGCTACAGCTGCAGAAAAAGCACCAACTGATGATGACTTGATAAAGCTTTTGAGAGAATCTTTGTCTGATGTGAAGAAAGAATATGAAAAAGTTTTGATTCATGAAGAAGAAAAAGTGAGAGAAGCTGGCGGTTTGCATGTCATTGGTACTGAGAGACATGAATCAAGAAGAGTGGATAATCAACTTAGAGGAAGAGCAGGAAGGCAAGGTGATCTTGGAAGTACAAGATTCTTTTTATCTTTAGATGATAATTTATTAAGGATTTTTGGAGGTGATAGAGTTGCAAATCTAATGAATGCTTTTAGGGTTGATGAAGATATGCCTATTGAGTCAGGAATGCTTACTAGGTCTCTAGAAAGTGCTCAAAAGAAAGTTGAGACCTACTATTACGATATTAGAAAACAAGTTTTTGAATACGATGAGGTAATGAACAATCAAAGAAAAGCAGTTTATGGCGAAAGACTAAGAGTATTGAAAGGAATTGATTTAAAGAGACAAGTAATAGGTTATGGAGAAAGGACAATGATTGAAATTGTAGATGCTTATATAAATCCTGATCTTCCTCCTGAAGAATGGAATATTGATCAATTAATTTCTAAAGTCAAAGAATTTATATATTTATTAGATGATCTTAAATCTGATGATATTAATTTACTGTCAATAGAAGAATTAAAAAACTATCTTCAAGAGCAGTTGCGAATAGCTTATGACTTAAAGGAATCACAAATAGAAAAGATTCGTCCAGGATTGATGAGAGAAGCTGAAAGATTTTTCATTTTGCAGCAAATCGATAATTTATGGCGCGAACATCTTCAATCCATGGATTCTTTGAGGGAATCAGTCGGATTGAGAGGTTATGGTCAAAAAGATCCATTAATTGAATATAAAAACGAAGGATATGACATGTTTCTCGAAATGATGACTAATATGAGACGAAATGTTATTTATTCAATGTTTATGTTTCAACCTAAAACTGACATTAATGAAAAAAATTAAATCAATATTCAATCATCTCCAAGAAATTCCAAAATTTCTTTATCTTTAAGATTTTGAGAATCACCTAGTTTAGAAATATCAATAGATTCTGAACTAGCTATACATTGTAGAGTTTTTTGTAATTTAAGAATTTCATTTTCGAGAGAATCTATCCTATCCATTAAATTTTTTATAACATTAGCTTCTGCATCTGGTAGGGCAGAGTGAGCTAATGGATTTACTTTGACACCACTTTGATGCACTACCCTGCCAGGAACTCCTACCACAGTACTGTTACCCTCTACATTTCGAACAACTACTGAGCCGGCACCAATACGGGTATTAGATCCTACTGTGATGGATCCAAGAACTTTTGCGCCCGCTCCTACTACAACATTTTCCATTAAGGTGGGATGTCTTTTGCCATGGCTTTTACCAGTACCTCCTAATGTCACGCCCTGATAAAGCAGACAGTTATTACCTATCTCAGCAGTTTCACCAATTACAACGCCCATTCCATGGTCTATAAAAACCCTTTTACCAATTTTTGCCCCAGGATGGATTTCAATACCTGTTGCTAGCCTATTAAGATGACTGAGTAAGCGTGGAATCAAAGGAATCTTTAATTGCCATAATTTATGCGTAAGCCTGTGTATGACTATTGATTGAAAGCCCGGGTAGCAAAGAAATATCTCTACTATTCCTCTTGCGGCGGGATCTCTCTCCCTGATAATTTCTATATCTGATTTAAAAGTTTTCAATACCATGATTTAATTAATAACTCCTATTTCTTTCTTTAATTGATTTATTGTTTCGATACTTAAATAATTTTTAGCACATATTATTTGAGGTAATCTCATCAACTGAGAACGATTTTTTAATAATGTGTTTTCTACAACGGATAAACTCGGTCCATCACACACTATATGGTTTGAAGCCTTTAAAAGTGAGAGTAGTCTACTGTTATTGTCTGAGATTGCCGTCATAAGCATTAATTCACTACCACGCATGCTATGTATAATGACTTCTGCTGCTCTTAATAAACCAGGGCTTATGCTAACAATACCTACACAACTTCCAGAATTTAATTCCTTGAGAATTTTTAATTCCTTTTGAAAGTCGCTTAAGTCAACTGCAATTGCGCGAACTCCATGTTGCTTAGCTACTTTTTCTAGAGGTTGTAAAAAATATCTGCTTGTTACAATCGTACCATTATTGGAATTACTCAAAACTTTTTCTAATTCTTCCATAGGAACAACTTCTACTGGTACATTGACTGTTGTAGAAAGGTCTTCTGCTATTAACATAGAAGCTCCAATATCTTCTCTAGGAGTACTGACTATGATTCTTGATCCGCACTTAATTCGCCAATCAATTTCATTGTTCAATATCTCCCTAGTCTCTTGTAAAGTGAATCCAAGACTTATTAAGTTGTCAATAACCTTCTTTGCTTCTTGATCAGGTGCCTTACTTATTTTATCTTTTGAGTAAAGTGATTTTGTAAATTCTCTTTTAGTAAGATTATCTCTTACATAAATACCTGATCCAGCTATTGCTTCAACAACTCCATCCATTTCCAGTTGTCTGTAAACCTTGCTTATAGTATTCCGATGGAGTCCAGTCTGCATTGCAAGTTGCCTCGTACTGGGAAGTCGGTGTCCTGGAGGATAATGTCTTGCTGCAATTGCGAAACAAATTTGATTATTTAGTTGAGTAGAAGCTGGGATATCACTTTCTTGTTGAATATGAAATCTCACTTTAGAAAAATCCTGACTAACTTAATTTTTGATATAGTGACACTTTAACATTCGTCATATTTTTTGATAACAATTTATCACTCATCATCTTTTTTAATAAGAGGAGTTTTGCGAGGGCTTAAAAACATAATCATGTTTCTCCCCTCTCTCTTTGGTTTTTGTTGGACTTCTGATTGCTCTTCTAAATCATTAGCCATTTTTAAAAGAAGTGTCTCAGCTAAATTGGAGTGTTGAATTTCTCTTCCCCTAAAAATTACAGTACATTTTACCTTATCTCCAGATTTGAGAAATTTAGTAGCTTGACCAATTCGAACATCATAATCATGCTTGTCAATTTTATATCTCATTTTTACTTCTTTAACTTCTGTTTGATGAGATTTTTTCCTTGCTTCCTTAGCTTTCTTTTCTTGTTCAAATTTATATTTACCGTAATCCATGATTCTACAAACAGGAGGATTTGCTTTTTCGCTCACCAAAACTAAATCAAGTTCTCTTTCAGATGCTATTTCTAATGCTTTTAATCTATCTATGACTCCTAATTGTTTTCCATCTGAATCTACGACTCTCAATTGAGGGTATTTTATTCTTTCATTTATATTTGGTAGCTCTCTTACTGGAGCTCTTCGGTCAAAGCGTGGGCGTGGGGGCATTCAGTTAATTAAATAAATTGATTGGATGATGAACAAAATCTATTTTTATAAAGTTAGCTTAAAAAAGACTCTATTTTAATTATTGCATCTTTTAGCAGGTTTTTGTTATTAAGCCAAAGAGGATTATTTTTATTGCGAAACCAAGTTTTTTGTCTTTTTGCAAATTGGATTGTTTTTGTCGCAGTTAACTCAATCGCTTTGTCAATTGTTGAACGGTTATTTAAAACATCCCTAGCTTCTCGATAACCAATAGTTTCTAATATTGGCAAATCAAATCCGTATTTAGAGATAAGGTTGTTTGTCTCCTCAATAATTCCAGTTAAAAACATATTTTTTGTTCTTTGAAAAATTCTTTCTTTTAAATTATCTCTATCTAATCCAAGCTCAAGGATTTTCCAGTTAGGCGGTTTTTGAACTTTCAAAGTTGACATAGGTTTACCTGTTACGTAAAAGACTTCTAAAGCTCTTATTGTTCTAATGTGGTCAGCAAAATTGATTTTTTTTGTTGATAATGGATCACAATTTTTTAACAGGTCCCAACATTTATCCTGACCAAGTTCTTCTAGTTGTCTTCTGAAATTATTTTGAGGAGGAACATCTGGTACAAAAAATCCTTTTGTTATCGAGTTCATATACAACCCACTTCCTCCAACAAGAAAAGGTAAATTATCTTTTTTAATTTCTCCCTTAATAGATTTTTGAGCAATTTCTTGAAATTGTTTTACATTAATTGGATTGATTGGTTCCTCAATATCTAATAGAAAATGCTTTACTTTTTTTTGTTGTATTTTAGATGGCTTGGCTGTTCCAATATCCATTGACTTATAAATTTGCCTTGAATCGATATTGTGTATATGAGTTTTAAAATATTTTGCAATTTCAATAGCTAATTCTGTTTTGCCACTTGCAGTAGGCCCAATTAAAATGATTACGTGAGGTAGAGACAAAGACATATGAATTTCTGAAGAAAAAAATATTAGCTATATAATTAAAGTGATTAAATTTTTCATTGACTTCGAGCCTTTATCTTATTGCGGTGGTAAGTTTAATGAAAGACCTTTTAAAAATAACATTTTAAAAGTCTAATATTTTTTTATATTAAATGAGTGAGGACAAAAGATCTAATAAAATCTCAAATGATTATGGCGCGGAACAGATACAGGTTTTAGAGGGGTTAGAACCAGTTCGTAAACGCCCTGGGATGTATATAGGTTCAACAGGACCTAGAGGATTACACCATTTGGTATATGAGGTAGTTGATAACTCGGTTGATGAAGCGCTTGCAGGACATTGTGATCACATAGAAATAGTTCTTAGAGCAGATGGTTCTGCTTTAATTTCTGATAATGGACGAGGTATTCCAACAGATATTCATCCAAGAACAGGGAAAAGTGCTTTAGAAACTGTACTAACTGTTCTTCATGCAGGAGGTAAATTTGGAAGTGGTGGTTATAAAGTTTCAGGGGGTTTGCATGGAGTAGGAATATCTGTAGTTAATGCTCTAAGCGAATGGGTTAATGTGACTGTTTATAGGGATGGGAAAGAATTTAATCAAAGATTTGAAAAAGGTGTATCAAAGGGTGAATTGGAAACTAAAAAGCAGACTGGAAAACCATCTCAGAAAGGAACAACTATTTGCTTTAAACCCGACAAAGCAATTTTTTCTGGAGGGATTGAATTCGAATATGCTCTTCTTTCATCTAGATTAAGGGAACTAGCTTATCTTAATGGCGGAGTAAAAATTGTTTTTAGAGATGAAAGAAATCAATTATCAGATGGTTCTTTTAAAGAAGAAATTTACTTGTATCAAGGAGGTATTAAAGAATATGTTGAATACATGAATGCTGAAAAAGATTCTATTCATCCTGAAATAATTTATGTTGACTCACAGAAAGAAAATGTATATGTAGAAGCAGCGTTGCAATGGTGTTCTGATGTATATTCAGATAATATTTTAGGATTTGCAAATAATATAAGAACTATTGATGGAGGAACTCATATTGAAGGGTTAAAAACAGTTCTGACAAGAACTTTCAATAATCTCGCAAAAAAGAGAGGTAAAAGAAAAGATATTGAAAAAAATTTAGCTGGCGAAAATATTAGAGAGGGTTTGACTGTTGTTTTATCAGTAAAAGTTCCAGATCCCGAATTTGAAGGACAAACAAAAACAAAATTAGGAAATACTGAAGTACGTGGAATTGTGGATTCTCTCATTGGGGAGTCCCTCACAAAATATATGGAATTTAATCCTGGAATTTTGGACTTGATTCTTGAAAAAGCAATTCAATCATTTAATGCAGCAGAAGCTGCGAGAAGGGCTAGAGAATTAGTAAGAAGAAAAAGTGTTCTAGAAAGTTCTACATTACCGGGCAAATTAGCAGATTGTAGTTCTAGAGATCCCTCAGAATCAGAAATTTATATAGTTGAAGGAGATTCAGCTGGTGGCTCTGCAAAACAAGGAAGAGATAGAAATTTTCAGGCTATCTTGCCTCTTAGGGGTAAAATTCTTAATATTGAAAAAACTGATGATACCAAAATTTATAAAAATACAGAAATACAGTCATTAATAACAGCTCTAGGATTAGGAATAAAAGGAGAGGAGTTCAACGAGAGCTCTTTGAGATACCATAGAGTTGTAATTATGACGGACGCTGATGTTGACGGTGCTCATATAAGAACTTTATTGTTGACATTTTTTTACAGATACCAAAGAGAACTTGTTGAGAAAGGTTTTATATACATTGCTTGTCCCCCGCTTTATAAAGTTGAAAGAGGTAAGAATCATAATTACTGCTATAACGAGAATCAATTAAAGGATACAATTCAAGGTTTCGGAGAAAATGCAAATTATAATATCCAAAGATTTAAGGGATTAGGTGAGATGATGCCAAAACAATTATGGGATACAACTATGAATCCTCAAACGAGGATGATGAAAAGAGTTGAAATCGAAGATGCACTTGAAGCTGACAGAATATTCAATATATTAATGGGAGATAAAGTTGCACCAAGAAGAGAATTTATTGAAACTCATAGTAGCAACTTAGATATGGCAACTCTAGACATATGATTAACAATGCTCTCAAGACTTTTTGTTTAATTACTTTTGCATTAATTGCACCAATTACATTACCTGCTGGTGGGATCCAAAAAAGTTTAAATCAAAATAAGTTCCCTAATAATACAAATGAAATTATATTGAGTTCCAATACTTCACTTTATTCTAGTCCTGAAATTTATTCTAGGGAATTATTAGTTCTTGATATAGGTACAACTTTATCAGTAATACGTAATTGGAAAGTCAGCAAAAATGAAACTTGGATTAGAGTTGAATTAGCTTCTAATAAATTTTTAGATGATCCTAATAAGATTTTAAAAGGATGGATAAAAATGTAAATTTTGGATTTTAGTTCAATAAGTATAATTTTACTCGGCAGTACTTTTGGATTAATACTGAGAATATTCATACAAAATAACGTTAAAGAAAATATAGTTTTTGATATTCAAAATACTTCAATAGTAAATTTTTTGTCATCTTTTTTATTAGGAATTTTAGTAGCCTTAAATTTTATGAATAACGAAATATTAGTGTTATTTTATAGTGGTTTTTTAGGATGTTTTAGTACATTTTCTTCTTTTATATATCAACTATTTGACTTGTTTAAAAAGAGAAAGTTTCTAAGATTATTTTCACACTATTTTGTAGTGATAATTTTTTCTTTTTTGTTCTTTTATTTAGGTTATTTTCTTCTTCAGTTTTTTTAAAGTGAAAATAAATAATTTTATTTATATTCTTTTAGCTGCTTATTTAGCTACTTTTTTAAGATTAACTATAAATAATAATTTTTTTATTTCAATAATCGGATCATTTTTAGTGGGTTTTTTTGTCAGTAGAAGATTAAGTTATTCAACTGAAAAAATTTTATTGAGTGGTTTTTTTTCTTGCTTTACATCCTTTAGCGGATTTATATATTTTTTGTACACAATTTTAGATCAAGGGGATTGGATCAAATTTATAATTTTTTTTAATTTAATCATTATTATAAATTTATTCACAATGCTTTTCGGGTTCTGGATAAGTAGAAAAATTACTTAGATTTCATATAATGGTGTTGTTACTTTGATAAGGGATTATATTTATGAATGAAAATAATCTTGAAACAGTTACATCTTTATCTTCAGATTTAAGTACAAGAGAGAATATTACTTTTCAACTTGAGGAATTGCTCGTCGCGGGAAATTATGATGAGGCAAAATTACTTTTAGAGCCTTCCCAACCTGTTGATATTGCAGATGCTATTGGAAGCCTTCCACTAATATTGCAGGCATTAGCATTTCGATTATTAAAGAAAAATGAAGCAATTGAGGTTTATGAATATTTAGATCCAGTAGTTCAGCAAACTTTATTAGAAAGACTTCGTTCAGGAGAAGTTTTAGAAATTGTTGAAAAAATGTCTCCTGATGACAGGGTTCAACTTTTTGATGAATTACCTGCAAAAGTTGTACGAAAATTTTTATCCGCTCTTAGTCCTGGTGAAAGGAAAGTAACAGCTGAATTACTTGGCTATGAGCCTGAAACTGCCGGAAGATTAATGACAACCGAATTTATAGATCTTAAAGAGATGCAAACAGCCGCTGAAGCTCTTTCTTTAGTAAGAAAAAGAGCCCCATTTACTGAAACTATCTACAGCTTATACGTTACAGATAAAGAAAGACATTTAACTGGTATTCTCTCTTTAAGAGACCTTGTAACTGCTGATCCTTCTAAGCCGATTGGAGACGTTATGACAAGAGATGTAGTTAATATCGCTACTAATACGAATCAAGAAGAGGTTGCTAGGGCAATACAAAGATATGATTTTTTAGCTCTTCCAGTCGTTGATAAGGAAAAAAGACTTGTTGGGATAGTAACTGTAGATGATTTAATTGATGTCATAGAACAAGAAGCAACAAGAGATATTTATGCGGCGGGAGCAGTACAACCTGGCGATGAAGATGATTATTTTCAAAGTAGTTTGTTTACGATTGCTCGAAGAAGAATTTTATGGTTATTAATTTTGGTTTTAGCAAATGGTTTGACGACAAAAGTTATAGCTATGAATGATCAAATATTAAAAGAAATAGTCTTATTAGCTGCATTTATTCCATTACTTATAGGTACTGGGGGGAATGTTGGTGCTCAAAGTTCAACGGTTGTCATTCGAGGTTTAAGTACTCAAAAACTGAAGTCTCTTGGTGCAATTAAGGCAGTATTTAAAGAGGCGATAACAGGCGCTCTTCTAGGTGTTTTTATGATGCTTGTAGTATTCCCCTTCGCTTGGTGGCAAGGAGAAGGACCTTTAATCGCCTCTGCGGTGGGAATAAGTTTGATATCCATAACAACTTTAGCTGCTACAACAGGAGCGATTCTTCCATTGTTGTTTGCCAGGATGAAATTGGATCCAGCCTTAATGTCCTCCCCTTTCATTACAACCGTAACTGATATTGCAGGTGTATTTATTTATCTCAGTACAGCAAAATGGCTATTAAGCTCTTCAATTATCTAATTTGAGTAGGTATTTATTCTCATTTTTGTAAAAATGTGGATTTTTTTGTTTAACTTTACATTTCTTAATGGTATTGTTTACAAAACAACATTCAACCTTCATGTCTTCTGAAACAATAAGTGAAAATAAATTAGCGTCAATTGCCAGTATAAAAGCTAGTAATGATGTAGATCTTGTTCGATCATACTTGAGGGATATAGGAAGAGTTCCATTACTATCGCATGAACAAGAAATTACTTTAGGTCGCCAAGTTCAAGAGTACATGGAAGTTGAAAGAGCAGAATTAGAAATTATTGAACTAACAGGAGATAAGCCTAGTATTGATGAGTTATCCGCTAAATTAAACTTATCTAATTCCATAATTAAAAAAAGATTGAGAGCTGGACAAAGAGCTAAAGAAAGGATGGTTGCAGCAAATTTAAGATTGGTTGTAAGCGTTGCAAAAAAATATACAAAAAGAAATATGGAGCTTTTAGATTTAATTCAAGAGGGAACTATAGGACTAGTCAGAGGAGTTGAAAAATTTGATCCAGCAAGAGGATATAAGTTTTCAACATATGCATACTGGTGGATTAGACAAGGTATTACAAGAGCAATAGCTGAAAAAAGTCGGGCGATAAGGTTACCAATTCACATAACTGAAATGTTGAATAAGTTAAAAAAAGGTCAAAGAGAGCTCAGTCAAGAAATGTCTAGAACTCCAACTGTTACTGAACTTGCTAAATATGTAGAGCTTCCTGAAGATGATGTTAAAGATTTGATGTGCAAAGCTGGGCAGCCAGTTAGTCTTGAAACCAAAGTTGGCGATGGCGAAGATACTGTTTTATTAGATTTGCTAGCAGGAGGCGAGGATTTGCCAGACGAACAAATAGAAATGGATTGTATGAGGGGTGATCTGCATTCTCTTTTGCATCAATTGCCTGATCTGCAATGTAGAGTTTTAAGAATGAGATACGGAATGGATGGTGATGAGCCAATGTCTCTTACAGGTATAGGCAGAGTACTAGGGATAAGTAGAGATCGAGTAAGAAATCTTGAACGAGATGGATTAAGAGGATTGAGAAGACTTAGTGATAATGTTGAAGCTTACTTTGTTTCTTGAATAAATTCATTCATTAACTTATTTGTTTTTTCAGGTTCTTCATCATGAGGACAATGACCAGCACCCTTAATAATATCTAATCTTTTTATATTTCTAAATTTACTCTGCCACTCTTTTGCTTCATTTAAAGATTCCCAAGGATCTTTTTCACCCCAAATTAATTGGATTGGGGTACAAATCTTATCAAAAAGGTCAGTAGCAAGATAGTCATCAAATAAGTTAATAAAACCACGAAATGCTTCTTTAGAGTTTTTCCTTTGAGACGGTTGATAAAGTATTTCAATCAATTCATTATCGATATTTTTTCCTGAAGGATAAGCTTGTTCAAGTATTTTCTTTATCACTTTTGGATTGGCAGCTCTAGTAAACAGTGCATTACTAATTAATCTTTGTCTGACTATCGTTTTGAGGAAGGGTCTTAGTAGATTCATTAAGATATCACTTTTTTTTAAACGTTTATCATCCATAGTTCTTTGTGCACAATCAATCAAAATTACACCTTTGCAATTATCTTTGAGGATTTCAGCAGCTTTCAATGCAATAACACCACCAATTGAATTTCCTACCAAGTAAACAGGAGATTTTATTACCTCTGAACAAAATGTTGATACTTGATTACCCCATAAGTTAAATGAATATTTAATTGAGTTTTCTTTAGCAGGTTCGTAATTTAATAAAGCACTAGGCTGACTGCTTTTCCCAAATCCTAATAAGTCAATTGCGTAGCAATTAGAAAATTTACCAAGAAAATCTTGATTATGTCTCCAGTGGTCTTTTGATGCTCCAAATCCATGAACTAATAAAATTTTAATATTTTTTTCAGAAGTAGATTCTTTTGATAAAGACCAAGAAATATCCCAATTTTTCCACTTCCAAATTTCAGATTTATTTAAGGACACTATGAATATGCTTTTAATTAAACTTTAATTCAAAAAAAAATTATTCGTTTTAAATAAATTATTCTTAATTAAGAAAAAGTTCATTTTATGAAAAAGAAAAAGGTAATATGCATTGGTGAGGCTTTAATAGACAGAATCAGAAATAAGTCAAATCAAGGATTTACAGATTTTTTGGGTGGTGCGCCGGCTAATGTTGCTTGTGCGTTAAGTAAATTAAAAATAGATTCAACATTTATAGGAAGTTTGGGTAGTGATGATTATGGAAAAAAATTTATTATGCAATTTAATGAATTGGACGTTAATTTAGATTTCTTGCAATTGGATAACGATTCATCTACTCGCGTGGTTAATGTAGATAGAGATCAATTTGGAGATCGTTTTTTTTCAGGATTTGAAGAAAGTTCTCATTCACTCTTTGCAGACGAAGTTCTTAGTAAGAAATTAATTGAAAAAGAAATTTTAAATTTGGAGAAATCTTTTCTAGAAACAAAATATTTGGTTATGGGAACTATCTTATTAGCATCTCCAATATCAGCAGAGACTATTTTTTTTCTTCTTGAACAGGCTAAAAAATTTGAAGTTAAAATAGTTATTGATTTAAATTGGAGAGAGGTCTTTTGGGATCACTCAAGTTTTTCATCAGAAATTAGTAAAGCCGAGAGAGTTAATTTAATCAAGAAATTTTTAAATCATGCAAATGTTTTGAAGCTTGCCAAGGAAGAAGCAACTTTATTTTTTGAGGATGAAAATCCCTTGCTAATATCTCAACAATTGTCTAATAGACCAGATGTGATAATAACTGATGGGGGAAACCCCATTGCCTGGTATATCAATGGATTACAGGGAATTACCGAAACTCCTACTTCACAAAAAATTGTTGATACAACTGGCGCAGGCGATGCTTTTCTAGCTGGCTTAATTTCAAAATTAATTGCTTCTGGCTATCCTTCAAGTGAACTAGAAATAGAAGATTGCATTAAGTTTGCATGTGTTTGTGGATTATTAACTTGTCTTGGTGAAGGCGCCATCGAGCAACAGCCATATTATGAGAAGGTTAATAAATTTTTGGGATCTCTTATTTCGTAGTTTCTTCCATATTTTTTTGCGTAACTAATTTTTATTTTCCAGAAATTATCAATAAGTGGTTCTATTAATTCAGGCCATTCAATAACTAAAATAGCTTGTCTTTGTAATGCCTCTTGTTCTTCTGAAAAAAAAACTTCTTTTGCTGAAGAAGCATCTTCTAACCTGTATAAATCAAGGTGAATTAGTGGAATCTTTCCGGAGTTATAGTGATGCGATAAAGCAAATGTAGGGCTTGTAATCTCATCAGAGATTGATAGACCTTTAGCAATCCCTTGCACAAATGAAGTTTTCCCAGCCCCAATTGGACCTTGTAATAAAACAATTGATTGGGGATTTAATTTGTGTGAGAGTTTTTTTCCTAAATTTAAAGTCTCTTTTAAATTCTCAACAAACACAAAATTACACAAAAATCATTTATAGTTTAATAGAAAAAGTATTTACTAGATATGGTTATCGCAAACTCAGTTAAAACCTCTGTACCAAATTATGTAATTGCTGATATCTCCCTATCAGATTTTGGCCGTAAAGAAATTAAAATTGCTGAAACGGAAATGCCTGGACTAATGGCACTTAGAGATAAATATCAATCTGAAAAACCACTCAAAGGTGCAAAAATAGCTGGAAGTTTGCATATGACTATTCAGACTGCAGTCTTAATAGAAACTCTTGTTGATCTTGGTGCAGAAGTGAAATGGGCTTCATGCAATATTTTTTCAACTCAAGATCATGCGGCTGCAGCTATCGCGGATCAAGGAATTCCTGTATATGCAAAAAAAGGTGAGACACTTGATGAATATTGGCAATATACCCACTACATTCTTGATTGGGGTTCAGACTCTCCAAATATGATTCTTGATGATGGGGGAGATGCAACAGGTTTATTGATACTAGGTAGTAAAGCAGAAAAAGATTTATCTGTTTTAGATAATCCCGGTAATGAAGAAGAAAATGCTTTATTCAATTCTATTAAGTCTAAGTTGGAAAATGATAGTGACTTCTATTCTAGAATTAAAAAAAATATCATAGGTGTCACTGAAGAAACGACAACTGGAGTTGCGAGACTTTATCAACTGCAAAAGCAAAATGCTTTACCTTTCCCTGCTATAAATGTTAATGATTCAGTAACTAAGAGCAAATTTGATAATTTATATGGTTGCCGAGAATCTCTAGTTGACAGCATAAAGCGTGCTACCGATGTGATGATTGCTGGGAAGGTTGCTTTAGTAATGGGTTTTGGAGATGTAGGTAAAGGTTCAGCCCAGTCATTGCGTGGACTTGGTGCAATTGTAAAAGTTGCTGAAGTTGATCCAATTTGTGCTCTTCAAGCAGCAATGGAAGGTTTTAGTGTTGTTACATTAGACGATGTTGTGGAGGATATAGATATATTTGTTACAGCAACTGGGAACTATCAGGTAATAACAAACGAAAATCTTGTCAAGATGAAAGATGAGGCCATAGTTTGTAATATAGGCCATTTCGATAATGAAATTGATGTGGCTTCATTGAAAGATTATCCATGGGAAAATATTAAGCCGCAGGTTGATCACATAACTTTACCGAGTGGCAATAAAATAATCCTTTTAGCTGAAGGTAGATTAGTTAACTTGGGTTGTGCCACTGGACATCCAAGTTTTGTTATGAGTAATTCTTTTACTAATCAAGTCCTAGCTCAAATTGAACTTTTTAATAAGTCAGAAAAATATGCTAAGGAGGTCTACGTTTTACCAAAACATTTAGATGAAATGGTGGCTAGATTACATCTTGATAAAATTGGTGCAAAATTAACAAAATTAACTAAGGAACAAGCTGATTATATTAATGTTTCCGTTGATGGCCCTTATAAACCAGAGCTTTATAGATATTAAGTTTGAGTCTAATTAGTGTAAATTTTCTTACTTCAATCCCAGATTACATTAGTTTGGCTGTTGAAAAGAATTCAATAATTGCATACCTAACTATCTGTTTGGCTATGTTTTTAGAAAATATAATACCTCCAATACCCTCGGAAATTATTATGCCCTTGGGAGGGTTCTTCGTTTATCAACAAAAATTAAACTTTTATATTTTAGTTTTTTGGGGATTACTTGGAACTATCTTAGGATCATTGCCTTGGTATTATTTAGGAAGATTAGTAAATGAAAAAAGACTTTCAAATTTTTTAGATAAAAACGGAAAATATCTTGGTATTTCTTCTGATGATTTAAGTAAAAGTAAAAGGTGGTTTGATAAATACGGGGTCTCTTTAGTTTTTTGGGGCCGATTAGTACCAGGTATAAGAACTTTGATTTCAGTTCCAGCTGGCATAGAACTTATGCCATTAAGAAAATTTTTGATTTGGACTACATTTGGGAGCTTGATATGGGTAGTACTGCTCACTTATGCAGGTTATTTATTTGGCGAAAATTATTCAATCATTGAAACTTACTTAGATCAAATCAAATATGTTGTAAAGCCAATTTTAATTTTAATTTTCTCATATTTTTTTTTAAGAATACTTATTAGATTTTTGAAAAAAAATAGAGGTTAGAAAGGAATTTCACTTGAGTTATTGCTGTTGGAATATTGATTATTATCAGAATCTTTTCGAGAACTTAATAAGTTTAACCTGTCTACCCTAACAACCGGCTTGTATCTATCTTCCCCAGTATTTTTATCTTTCCAACTATCAATTTTAAAACTTCCTGTGATTCCAATTAAAGATCCTTTTTTAACATAATCTGCTGCTATTTGTGCCTGTTTGCCCCATATTTCTAAATTAAACCAGTCAGGCTCTTCATCTCTACTTCTTCGGTTAACTGCAAGAGTGAAATTAGCTACGATACTTCCAGATTCAAAATATCTGACATCAGGTTCTCTACCGGCTCTGCCAACCAGGTTAATAGTGTTAATTTCCATAATTTTTTTCTTTTTATACTACTCATATTTTTAGGTTCTGCTCAAAGTTATGCGTGCTATTCATAACTAAACGAGAGATTTATGAAAGCTAAACAAAAAATAGATATATTATTTATAAAAAAGAATTCCTATTGTGATTTTTAACAGATTTAAATTTTCTAGAGATATTGGCATAGATTTGGGGACGGCCAACACCCTTATACACGTATCAGGTAAGGGCGTCGTATTACAAGAGCCTTCTGTAGTAGCTATGGATTTAGAGGAAGGGATTCCATTGGCTGTTGGTAAAGAAGCAAAGTTAATGCTTGGAAGAACGCCAGGCAATATTAGAGCCGTAAGACCGCTTAGAGATGGTGTTATCGCAGATTTTGATGCTGCGGAGCAAATGATTAAAACATTTATTCAAAAATGTAACGAAGGCAAGGGTATAGTTGCTCCAAGAATAGTTATTGGTATTCCAAGTGGAGTTACAAGTGTCGAGCGAAGAGCGGTAAGAGAAGCTGGATTAGCAGGAGCTAGAGAAGTCCACTTGATAGATGAACCTGTTGCAGCAGCAATAGGTGCATCATTACCAGTAACTGAGCCAATTGGTACTATGATTGTTGATATTGGTGGTGGAACTACTGAGGTTGCAGTATTAAGCTTGGGTGGAACTGTATTAAGTGAATCTGTACGAATAGCAGGCGATGAAATAAATGAATCAATTGCCTCATACCTTAAAAAAGTTCATAATTTAGTTGTTGGAGAGAGAACTGCAGAAGATATCAAGATTAAAATTGGATCTGCATTCCCAGATGATGAATTTGATAAAACTACTCTAGAGGTGAGAGGTTTACATCTTTTATCTGGTCTTCCTCGGTCAGTCACTTTAACTTCAGGAGAAATTAGAGAAGCTATGGCTGAAACACTGAGCAAAATAGTTGAAGCTGTAAAAAGAACTTTAGAGCGAACTCCTCCTGAACTTGCCGCAGATATTGTTGATAGAGGGATTATGCTTGCAGGTGGTGGAGCTTTAGTTAGAGGCATTAATGATTTATTGAGTGATGAAACGGGAATTTTTACTCACATAGCAGAAAATCCCCTGCTTTGTGTAGTTAATGGATGTGGAGAGGTTCTTGATGATTTTAAAAAACTTAAAAGAGTTGTTGATACTCCAGAATTTATAAGGAACGCGATAAGAGACTAATAATATGTTAAATATCCGACGGATTTCTTCTAGTCGTTGGTGGCATAAAAAGAAAATCTGGATATTTTTAGGAATTTTTTTATTTTTAGTTTTTGTAAGGATTTCAAAAGGATCTTTATATAAAGATTTTTTTTACTTTATTTCTAGACCTTTTTGGCCTGGTCAATTTCAAAAAGAAGTTATTCTAAAGAGCATCAATCAAGAATCTTTAATAAAATCACATCTTCTGAACAAGGATAATATAAGATTGCGGGAAATCTTATCTCTTCAACAATCATCCAATAATGATAATATTTCAGCAGCAGTTATTTCGAGAAAAACAGGAGGTTGGTGGAGACAAATAATTTTAAACAAAGGTTCAAAAGATGGAGTGGAAATTGGTAGTACTGTCACTGGCCCAGGAGGATTATTAGGAAGAGTAAATAATACTTCTTTATTTACTGCGTCGGTTACTTTAATAACTTCTCCAGAAAGTAAATTAGGTGTATGGGTTGATAGAAGTCAAATTAATGGATTATTGGTTGGTTCAGGAGATGATCATTCTATTTTAATACTTTATTCAAAAGAGGCTGATATAAAAGTCGGAGATTTTGTATCATCTTCTCCTGCTAGTTCTTTATTACCTCCAAATATCCCCATTGGTATTGTCCAATCTATAGATGAGACATCCCGATCAAAAAAAACGGCAAAAATTTCACTTTTCGCAAAACCTCACTTAATTGATTGGGTGCAAATTTTGAAATTAAATATTTAATGAATAAATTTATTATCAAAAAATTATCCATTATAAGTTTTATTTTTATCCCAATTATTTTTTTGTGGCACCCTAGTTGGCTTGGATTTTTAGGTGTACAGCCTTATTGGCCCTTATTTTGGTTGTTGCCTTGGGCAATGATTAATGGATCAATTAATGGATTAGTATTTGGTTTGTTTTTAGGTCTCATCTTAGATTCTCTAACTTTAAATGAAAGTTTTACTCAAATTCCAGGCCTAATTTTTTGTGGATTTTTCTTTGGGAGAATTAAATCACATAGCGATAGTTTGGTGGGACATTTTAGGTATGGTTTAATTTGTTCTTTTGGAAGTTTTTTATGCGGTACTCTTTATCTTGCACAAATTTTGTTTAAAAATTTTTCAGATGGTAATTTTTTAATGTTTATTCCCGGTGTAAAAAATGTCTTAGCTGAAGTTTTTTTGACAGGTTTGTTTGCTCCCTTTATTTGCTCCCAACTTATAAGGATGTTGAAATTTTCAAGAAGAAAATTGTGGTAATAAATTTCGTCAAGAAGTAAAAGTGCTTTAAAAAATTTATATCTTCTAATTATTTTAAATTTTTTTAAATCTATGGAATATCTCTATGTGGGTTCGTAATGTTATATTTTTAATTGTTAGAATAAATATTCAATGCAATAGTTCTTTGCTTTGAAATATCGAGAAATCTTTTTTTAACTATGTCAAAAGCAAGAATTTTAGTTGTTGATGATGAACCAGCAGTTTTGAAGGTATTAGTAACTAGGCTTCAACTAGCTGGATATCAAGTTTATTCAGCTACTAACGGCGAAGAAGCTCTTGAATCTTTTCACAGGGATTCCCCTGACTTAATAGTTCTTGATGTTATGCTTCCAAAAATGGATGGATTTGCTGTTTGTAGAAGAATTAGAGCTGAGTCAGTAGTACCAATAATATTTTTAACCGCTCTAGAAGCCATTTCAGAGAGAGTAGCTGGTTTGGATTTAGGAGCTGATGATTACTTATCTAAACCATTTAGCCCAAAAGAGTTAGAGGCCAGAATAGCTACAATTTTGAGAAGAATGGGACCAACTGTATCGGTTACTGAAACCAAAGAAGTTCCTTCAGGAAAAGGAGTTATGAAATTTGGAAGTTTAGTTGTTGATACTAATCGCAGACAAGTTTCTCGAGCTGGAGATAGAATTAGCCTAACTTATACTGAATTTAGTCTCCTAGAGTTATTATTTGATGAACCTGGTAAGGTAGTTCCTCGAGCAGAAATTTTGGAACAGCTGTGGGGCTATCCCCCTCGTAGAGCGGCAGATTTAAGAGTTGTAGATGTATATGTTGCCAGACTAAGAGGTAAATTGGAGCCAGATCCAAGAAATCCAGAATTAATATTAACTGTTAGAGGGATTGGTTACGCATCTCAGAGAGTTGGCGAAACAGCAACATCTTTGGCAAGTTGAGCAATAGTCTGATAATTTTATTAAATAAAACAAATATATTTAAATAAATTTTGTCTGAAATAAAAGAAGCGCGCTTACAAAAAGCTAGTTCACTCGTTAATAAGGGATTTGCTTCTTACGCACAGTGCTTTAAGGTATCACATACTACCAGTTTTCTTATTCGAAAATTTGATTATCTAGAAAATGGTCAAGAGGAAGACTTCAGTGTTTCTATTGCTGGCAGAGTTCTAGCAAAAAGGGTAATGGGCAAAATTGCCTTTTTCACAATAAGCGATCAAGAAGGTCAGATTCAGCTTTATCTAGATAAAAGGATTATTAATTTCAATTTAGAAAGACAAAAATTACTTTCTTTTGAAGATCTCAAGGAAATAGTAGATATTGGCGATTGGATAGGCGTTTATGGAACTATTAAAAAAACTAATAAAGGTGAGCTTTCAATTAAAGTAGAAAAATGGGAAATGTTATCCAAATCATTGCAACCTCTCCCAGATAAATGGCATGGATTGACTGATATTGAAAAAAGATATAGACAACGTTATTTAGATTTAATAGTAAATCCTCACTCCAAAAATGTATTTAAAACTAGAGCGAAATGTATAAGTTTTATAAGAAAATGGCTAGATAATAGAAATTTTTTAGAGATAGAGACTCCAATTCTCCAATCTGAAGCTGGTGGTGCTGAAGCAAGACCATTTATAACTCATCACAATACATTAGATATTCCGTTGTATTTAAGAATAGCTACAGAATTACATTTAAAGAGAATGGTTGTTGGAGGTTTTGAGAAAGTATATGAATTGGGAAGAATCTTCCGTAATGAGGGGATAAGTACAAGGCATAATCCAGAATTCACCTCAGTTGAAATTTATGAAGCTTATTCTGATTATGTAGATATGATGAATTTAACTGAAGAATTGATTAAAGATATCGTAGCTGATGCATGTGGGTCTTTAATAATAAATTATCAAAATAAAGAAATTGATTTTTCTAAGCCTTGGTCAAGAATATCCATGAAAGCTATTGTCAAAAAATACACAGGGATTGATTTTGATTCTTTCTGTGGAGACTTTCTAGCAGCAAAACAAGCCGTTAAAAATATCAATGTTGATTGTTCTAATAAAGTTAATACTATAGGAAGACTTTTAAATGAGGTATTCGAGCAAAAAGTAGAATCAAAACTTATAGAACCCACTTTTGTTATTGATTATCCTGTTGAAATTTCTCCTTTAGCTAGGCCGCATCATGATAATAAAGAGATGGTTCAGAGATTTGAATTATTCATTGTTGGTCGCGAGCTAGCAAATGCGTTTAGTGAGTTGATAGATCCAGTAGATCAAAGAGAAAGAATGCAATTGCAGCAATCTCTTAGAGATGAAGGAGATCTAGAGGCTCACTGCATAGATGAAGATTTCTTGAATGCTTTAGAGATTGGCATGCCGCCTACAGGAGGATTAGGCATAGGCATTGATAGGCTGATTATGTTAATTACTAATAGCGCATCAATTAGAGATGTAATCCCTTTCCCATTATTAAAACCAGAAATAACTTCTAAAAAAAATGAAAAATTACCCTTGAATGAAGTAAAATAGAAAAACATTCCAATACGAAATTTTTAAATGAGTGGTGAACGTGTTGGTTTCCGTTTCAAACACGCGGATGCAGTAGTAAAAAGAAATCCTCAAGGCCGATCAAGAAGAGGATGGGTTATTGAACCAGTTGAGCAAACTACAAGTAGAGGTACAAAGATGCCTGCATACAAGATTCGCTGGAGAGATAGTGAGAGGCCTGAAACAGTCTTACAGCATATGTTAATTGCAGATCCAGATCCTTCCCCACCTCCAAATTCAGTCAGTTTAGATTAATAGTCATATTAATTCTGCATAATATTTTCATCTCTTTAATGCAGAGTTGATTTCTTTTCTTATACTTTTTTGTTTTTCATCTTGGCGTTTGTCATGCAATTTTTTTCCTTTGCCGACTCCGATAGTTAGTTTTATCCATGAGCCTTTTAAATAAAGAGATAATGGAACAATAGTCATTCCTTTTTTTTCAGTATTGGATTTCAATTTTATTATTTCTTTTTTATGTAGTAGCAACTTTCTATTTCTTAATGGATCATGATTGAAGAAAGATCCCACATTTTTATGTGGGGAAATGTGAACATTTAATAATAAGATCTCACCATCTCTAAATGAACAGTATCCATCTCTTAAATTTGCTTTTCCGTTTCTAATGGACTTTACTTCAGTTCCTAAAAGCTCAATTCCAGCTTCGATTGTTTCAGATATTGCATATTGAAATTTTGCATATCTATTATCAGCTAGAAGTTTAAAATTATTTGCTTTATTAGTATTTGTTTTAGCTTTGTTTGCATTTTTTGGCATTTTAGTTGTAAAAAATCTTTCTACTCAGAACAATTGCAATTAACCTTTTATTATGGCAATAATTTCTTCCAATATAGGCGATAATGACTTTTCTTTTCGTAAAAAAGAACTTAGGCTAGTTGATTCAAAAAATATTCCAGAAGAAAAGAGAAATAATAATTTGAACTTAGCCCGACCTCTTAATTTAAAAGAATTTATTGGCCAAGAACAACTTAAATCTTCTTTAAGAATAGCTATAGATGCTTCAATTATTAGAAAAGAACCTTTGGAGCATACTCTTTTATATGGACAGCCTGGTCTAGGTAAGACTACTCTTGCTTTTTTGATAGCCCACGAATTGAATACAAAATGTAGGATTGCGACTGCACCAGCAATTGAAAGACCAAGAGATATTGTAGGTTTACTTCTTGGATTAAAAGAAGGTGAAGTTTTATTTATAGATGAGATACATCGCTTAAATAGGTTAACTGAAGAGTTGTTATATTCTGCAATGGAGGATTTTAGACTTGACTTAACTATGGGAGCTAATAGAGGAGCCCGTTGCAGAACAATTAATCTTCCTAGGTTTACTCTGATTGGCGCGACAACTAAATTAGCCTCAATAAGTCCACCTCTAAGAGACAGATTTGGGATATCTCAGAAAATTGAATTCTATACATGTGATGAATTAAAACAAATTATTGTTAATTTCTCCCGATTAATAAACCTCAATTTAGGAGATGAAGCATCTTATGATTTGGCAAAGATATCTCGAGGCACTCCAAGAATTGCTTTAAGATTATTAAGACGTGTTAGAGATTATGCTCAAGTTGTTATGAAAACTAATACTATCTCGGTGAATTTAATAAAAAAAGCTTTAAATTCTTACCAAATAGACGAAAAAGGATTGGATTCTTTAGATAGACAATATTTATCTTTTCTTAACCAAAACAATAATATTCCAACTGGCCTTGATTCAATTGCATCTGGGTTGGGCGATGATTCTTCAATGTTAGAATTTGTAGTTGAGCCATATCTCATTAAAATTGGTTTTCTTATTAGAACTCCTCGAGGAAGGATGCTTACTGCTTTAGGGAAAAAGTACATTGATTCAAAAGATGATAACTTTTAAAAAAGTTAAGGTTTGTTTTTTATTAATTTTTATTTTTTTCAATATTTTTTATATTGCACCATGCTATTCATTATCTTTGAGAGAGGATTTGTTTAAAAATGCTTTAGATTTAAGTTCAAGCGGAAAATTTAATCTCGCTTTACAAGAATGGAATCAATATCTCGATTTTTATCCCGATGATGCTGCGGGTTTAAGCAATAGAGGAAATGTAAGACTTGTTATAGGAGATTTAGAGGGATCAATAGATGACCAAAATAAGGCAATAAGTTTGAATCCTACTGAGATAGACCCCTACATTAACAGGGGGATAGCAGAGGAAGCATTGGGTCTATGGCCGCAAGCAAAAAAAGATTATATGTTTGTTATATCGCAAGATAGTAAAAATTTTTCTGCATTATATAATTTGGCTAATGTAGAGGGATCTACATCACATTGGGAAAAAGCTAGAGATCTTTTTTCAAAAGCTGCTTTATATAATCCTGGATTTGCAATGGCTAGATCGAGTATGGCGTTAGCAGATTTGCAGTTGGGGAATATTGATGAATCTGAAATAGAATTAAAAAAATTAATTAGACGTTATCCAACTTTTGCTGATGCTAGGGCAGCTTTGACAGCTTTGCATTGGTCCAAGGGTGAATCTGGGAAAGCAGAGAGTAATTGGATAGCGGTAACTGAATTAGATCCTAGATATAGTGATGAAGAATGGTTGAAAAAAATAAGAAGATGGCCTCCACAACCAATAAGAGATTTAATGAACTTTATCGATTTAAAATAAGTGATGAATAAAGATCAGTTGTATAAAAAAATTGATTCGTTTAATGATGAATTAATTAACTTAAGAAGACATATCCATGCACATCCAGAATTAAGTGGACTTGAAAATCAAACGGCGATTTTGATAAGTGGTTTTTTAAAAAATATTGGTTGGAACGTTAGAGAATCTATTGGCAGGACGGGAGTTGTAGCTGATTTTGGGCCCTTAGATAAGGGCATTATAGGTTTAAGAGTAGATATGGATGCCTTGCCAATATTTGAGGAAACTAAATTAGGTTTTTCTTCAAAAGTAGATGGTGTTATGCATGCCTGTGGTCACGATTTGCATATATCGATTGGATTGGGGGTGGCAAAAATTATTAAGGATTTAAAACTAAATTTTGGGACTCGGATAATTTTTCAGCCTGCTGAAGAAATTGCGAGCGGAGCTAGATGGATGATTAAGGATGGTGCAATTAATGGTTTAACCTATATTTTGGGAGTCCATGTCTACCCAGATTTATCTGTAGGGACGATTGGCATTAAAGAGGGGAGTTTAACTGCAGCTGCCGGAGAACTCAAGGTAGAGATTAAAGGAAAATCAGGGCATGGTGCTCGACCTTATGAGGGTGTTGATGCTATATGGGCAGCCTCTAAAGTGATCTCGGGAATTCAAGAATCAATAACTAGGAAGTTAGATCCTTTAGATCCTGTAGTAATAACTTTTGGGAAAATAAATGGTGGCAATGCATTCAATGTTCTTGCAGAAAAGGTTAATTTAATTGGTACTGTTAGATGCACTAATCGCAAACTATTTAAGAATATTGGTAATTGGCTCAGTGAAAATATAACTTTATTAGCTAATAGTTGCGGAGCTGAAGCAAAAGTAATATTTAATGAAATCACTCCGGCAGTTAATAATAATTCTGAAATTAATAAAATCTTTAGAGATTCAGGAATGAAGGTTTTGGGCCAAGAAAATGTTATCGAATTACAAAAACCATCATTAGGAGCTGAGGATTTCGCTGAGTTTTTAAAAGATATTCCAGGGGCTATGTTTAGGCTTGGCGTTTCGAATTCAAATGGATGTGCTCCGCTTCATAGTTCTAAATTTGATCCAGATGAAAGAGCTATTGCTGTTGGAGTTAAAGTGATAACAGAATCCATAGTAAAATTAAACAATGAAAAAATTACTAAAATTGGTAAATGAATTTTAATAAAAGATTTATTTTATCCTTTGTAGCTCCTTTCATGATTCTCATATCTGCTATCGGATTGATATTTAGGGATAATTCTAGGAAGATTTTTTATTTACCTATTGGCTTAATGGGGATTGTAATTATTTTGGAGAGGGGTATAAGCAGACAATTGGATAGGAAAAATATCTTAAAAAAGATAAAGTCTTATCAAAAAGCTAAATAAAATCTTTTTATTTATTTTTACGCAAGATAAGATGACTATTTTTTAGAAAAGAGCTATTAATAATATTAATACTAGGGGTGCTAAGAATTTTAACTTAGCTGAGATCATACCCTTTGAACCTGAATCATTTACCTTGATGCAGGGAAGTGAAGATTTGATCGAACTTTAGTGATAACACTTTAAAAAAAATTGTAAATTATGAGAAGTTCGTGGATTAAGCCTCGCCTTGGGAAAGAGAATGTAACTCAAATGAACTTTGCGAGAAATGGATATATTACTGAAGAAATGGATTTTGTTGCTAAAAAAGAGAATCTTCCTTCTTCTTTAATCATGGAAGAAGTGGCAAGAGGAAGATTAATTATTCCAGCTAATATTAATCATTTGAATCTTGAGCCAATGTCTATAGGCATTGCTTCAAGATGCAAAGTTAATGCCAATATTGGTGCTTCCCCTAATGCAAGCGATATCAATGAAGAAGTAGAGAAGCTAAAACTGGCTGTTAAATATGGGGCTGATACGGTTATGGATCTTTCTACAGGAGGAGTAAATTTAGACGAAGTTCGGCAAGCAATTATTCATGAATCCCCCGTTCCCATTGGAACAGTTCCTGTCTATCAAGCATTAGAAAGTGTACATGGTTCAATAGATAGACTAACTGAAGATGATTTTCTTCATATTATTGAAAAACATTGTCAGCAGGGCGTAGATTATCAAACTATTCATGCTGGCCTATTAATAGAGCATTTGCCGAAAGTCAAAGGAAGAATTACTGGAATTGTCAGTAGGGGTGGAGGTATTTTAGCCCAATGGATGTTACATCATTTCAAGCAAAATCCTCTCTACACACGGTTTGACGACATTTGTGAGATTTTTAAGAAATATGATTGTACTTTTTCTCTAGGAGACTCATTGAGGCCTGGATGTTTGCATGATGCTTCTGATGATGCTCAGCTAGCTGAATTGAAGACCTTAGGCGAGCTTACTAGAAGAGCATGGGAACATAATGTTCAAGTAATGGTTGAGGGTCCTGGTCATGTACCTATGGACCAAATTGAGTTTAATGTTAGAAAGCAAATGGAAGAATGTTCAGAAGCCCCATTTTACGTTCTTGGTCCATTAGTGACAGATATATCTCCTGGTTATGACCATATATCAAGTGCTATTGGGGCGGCGATGGCAGGGTGGTATGGAACTTCTATGTTATGTTACGTAACGCCAAAAGAACATCTAGGTCTACCAAATGCAGAAGATGTAAGAGAAGGTTTAATTGCTTATAAAATAGCTGCTCACGCTGCTGATATAGCAAGACATAGAGCTGGGGCTCGTGATAGAGATGATGAACTTAGTCATGCAAGGTATAACTTTGATTGGAATAAACAATTCGAACTTTCATTAGATCCTGAAAGGGCAAAGCAGTACCATGATGAGACATTGCCTGAAGAAATTTTTAAAAAGGCTGAGTTTTGTTCAATGTGTGGCCCTAAACATTGTCCAATGAATTCAAAGATTTCTGATGAATCTCTTGATCAGTTAAAAGATAAGCTCGAAGAATGTAATTCTTCAGTCTAGTTATCAATAAGTAGTTATAGAATTTCCTTAGTCTTATTAACTACGTTTTCGACCGTAAATCCAAAATTTTTCATACACTCTCCACCTGGTGCTGATGCACCAAATCTATCCATAGTAATGCAAATTCCATCAAAACCTGTATATTTATGCCAACCAAATGAATGGGCAGCTTCTACTACAACTCTCTTTTTAACACTACTAGGTAAAACACTTTCTTTGTAAGATTCTTCTTGCTCTTCAAAAAGTTCTACACAAGGCATAGAAACAACTCTAATTTTTTTACCAAAACTTGAAATTTCTTTACTTGCTTCAATGCAAAGATTCAGTTCGCTTCCAGTACCAATAAATATTAGATCTGGTGTACCTTCACAATCGGAAACTATATAACCTCCTAGAGCAACTTTGTCGATCGAAGTATTTTCTTGATTAGGCATGCCTTGTCTACTTAAACAAAGGGCAGAAGGTCTTTTCCGATTTTGAATAGCAAGCTTATAAGCTCCACTCGTCTCATTGCCATCTCCAGGCCTGAAAACTAGCATGTTAGGCATGGCGCGAAGAGAAGGGATAGTTTCAATAGGTTGATGTGTTGGCCCATCTTCTCCTACACCAATTGAATCGTGAGTCAAGACATAGATTACGCCTAATTCGCTAAGTGCTGAAAGCCTCATTGAGCCCCTCATATAATCCGCGAAAACAAGGAAAGTCCCACCATAAGGGATAAGTCCACTATTGTGATAGGCAATACCATTAAGTACAGCTGCCATGGCGTGTTCTCGTACACCAAAATGTAAATATCTTTTTTCAGGGCTATGAGGCTGGAATGATCCAGTTTCACCTTTTATATCTGTGTAATTAGAGTGAGTTAAATCTGCAGATCCGCCAATTAATTCAGGTAGGTTAGGACCTAGAGCGCCCAAACATATTTGTGAATGCTTTCTTGTGGCCAACCCTTTATCGTCCGGTGAATAAGAGGGGAGATCTGAGTCCCAATTCTCAGGTAATTGACCCTCTAACATTCTTTTTAACTCGGCTCCTTCAGAGGGATATTTTTTTTGATATTCTTCAAATTTAGAATCCCATTCTTTCTCTAAATTTTCACCTTTGTTTATTGATTTTCTAAAATGCTCATATACTTCATCGGGTATTTCAAATGGAGGATATTCCCAATTTAGAAACTCTCTAGTTAATGCAGCTTCTTCTTCTCCGACTGCTGCTCCATGTATTCCAGCAGTATCTGATTTATTAGGAGAACCATAACCTATGGTTGTAGAAATTTTTATAATTGAAGGCTTGTCTGTAATTAATTTTGCTTTATCGATAGCTTCAGTGATGCCTTTAACATCATGATTCCCATCTTCAACATGTTGTACATGCCATCCATAAGCTTCGTATCTTTTTAAGACATCTTCGGTAAAAGAAACGTCGGTTCGCCCATCAATAGTAATTTGATTATCGTCATATAGTGCAATTAATTTTCCAAGCTTAAGATGACCAGCTAATGAGCAGGCTTCTGATGCAATACCTTCTTGATTACAGCCATCACCCATTATTACGTAAGTATAGTGATCGACGATATTGCAATCAGGCTTATTAAATTTAGCTGCTAAGTGTGTTTCAGCTATTGCTAAACCAACTGCATTTGAAATTCCTGCTCCAAGAGGTCCAGCTGTAACTTCAACGCCTTCAGTTTCGAATGTTTCTGGATGTCCAGGAGTTTTTGATCCCCATTGCCTAAATTCTTTAATATCTTCTATGGATACTGATTTATATCCTGTTAAATGAAGCAAGGAATATAACAGCATACAGCCATGACCAGCTGATAATACAAAACGGTCTCTATTGAACCATTTTGGGTTATTAGGGTTGTGATTAAGTATGTTTTGCCATAATGCATAACCCATAGGAGCACATCCCATTGGCAATCCAGGATGTCCACTATTAGATTTATTTACTGCATCTACAGCAAGCATTCTTATACTATTTACACAAAGTGATTCTAATGAAACAGATGCAGCGACCATTGTTTTAAAATAAGTTAAGTTGGAAATACAGAATTGGTTGTCTTTAATTCATTTTGCTGAAAGCAAGGCAAACATTGTGACCACCAAAGCCGAAAGAATTAGAAAGAGCTACTCCTACTTGAGCTTCTCTTGCATTATTTGGTACATAATCAAGATCACATTCAGGATCTCGATTGACGTAGTTAATTGTAGGAGGGATAAAATTATGTGTCAAAGAAAGTATACAAGCTACAGCTTCTATACCTCCTGAGCCTCCTAGGAGATGACCTGTCATCGACTTAGTAGAGCTTACAGGAATGAGGTAAGATCTGTCTCTAAAAATAGATTTAATTGCAGAAGTTTCATTTTTATCATTAGCTGATGTACTTGTTCCATGAGCATTTATGTAATCAACTTTTTCAAGGCTAAGACAAGCGTCTTCAATTGCTAATTTTATAGCTTCTGCGCCTCCAATGCCTCCTGGAGATGGAGCAGTTATATGATGAGCATCACATGTTGTTCCATAACCAACTATTTCTGCATAAATTCTCGCATTCCTTTTTTGTGCATTTTCTAAAGTTTCTAAAACAAGTATTCCAGATCCCTCTCCAATAACAAATCCATCTCTTTCTGCATCAAAAGGTCTGCTAGCAGTTTGAGGGCTTTCATTTCTGGAAGAAAGAGCTTTGGCACTGGCAAAACCAGCTACTCCGAGAGGTGTAATACTTGCTTCTGCTCCCCCACAGATCATTGCATCTGCTTTTCCAAGTTGGAGTAATCTAAAAGAATCACCAATTGCATTTGAACCAGCAGCGCAAGCAGTAGAAACAGAGGAACTTGGTCCTTTTGCACCTAAAGCGATTGCAGCTAATCCAGTGGCCATGTTTGGAATCATCATTGGGACTGTAAATGGACTCACCCTTTTCGGTCCTTTATGACTCAATATTTGAGCTTGACTTTCCATAGTTAGTAAGCCTCCAACACCAGAACCAATAATCACTCCAATTCTTGATGCATTAGCTTCAGTAATTTCAAGTCCAGAATCATTAAAGGCTTGCTTTGCCGCAATAACTCCAAACTGGGAAAAACGATCCCATCTTTTGGATTCTTTAGCTTCAATAAAATCTTCAGATTGAAGATTTTTTACTTCTGCAGCAAATTTGCAGGGATGTTGTTCAGGATCAAAGAGAGTAATATTTGAAACCCCATTAGTACCTCTTTGAAGACCGACTAAATATTCATCAATGTTATTACCAATGGGAGTTACTGCTCCGATACCAGTAATAACTACTCGATGGAAATTTGGCATCCTATACTAACCTTTTTTTTCTTCGATGAATTTTACTGCATCGCCCACAGTTGCTATTCCTTCAGCTGCTTCATCAGGAATTTCAATATCAAATGCTTCTTCAAGAGCCATTACTAATTCAACAGTATCTAGAGAATCTGCACCTAAATCATTTTGGAAATTTGAATCTGATTTAACTTCTCCTGCTTCAACGCTTAATTGTTCTGAAACAATAGAACAGACTTTTTCGAGGATTTCTTGTGACATAATTTATGAAAATTACTAATTATCTATATGATTTTATGCCCTAGAGTTAACAAGAGTGAAGCATATCTTAATTTTTTTAATTTCTTTGTAAGACAATAGTATTATAAAACGAGGTTCAAAAGACAATTTTTACATGTCACACGCAGTTAAAATTTATGACACTTGCATTGGATGTACCCAATGTGTAAGGGCTTGCCCACTTGATGTTTTAGAGATGGTTCCTTGGGACGGCTGTAAAGCTGGACAAATAGCTTCATCTCCTAGAACAGAAGATTGTGTAGGTTGCAAAAGATGTGAAACAGCATGTCCTACAGATTTCTTGAGTATTCGTGTTTATTTAGGCGATGAGACTTCTAGGAGTATGGGCTTAGCATATTAATTTTATAGTGCAGTTTTAAGAGAGTCCATGTTTTAGTAAATACGCATTTTATTTCAATATAATTGAAAAAAAAATTCGTATGTGTGGAATAGTTGCTGTAACTGGATATAAAAAAGCTTTACCATTATTAATTAATGGTTTAGAAAAACTTGAATACAGAGGTTATGATTCTGCAGGTATTGCAATTATAAATTCCGAAACAAACTGTATTTCTTGTAGTAAAGCAGAAGGAAAACTCAAGAATTTAATAAGTAATCTTAATGATCATAATATTCCTGGAACTGTGGGTATAGGACATACAAGGTGGGCAACTCATGGAAAGCCTGAGGTTAAAAATGCACATCCTCATACCGATAGTTCAGGAAAAATAGCAGTCGTTCAAAATGGCATTATTGAAAATTTCCAAGATTTAAAAAATAAATTAGAGAAAGAGGGCATTATTTTTAATTCTGATACAGATACCGAGGTAATTCCCCATCTAATTCAAAGAGAGTTAAATACATTAAGTAAACTTAATCTTGAGAATAATGGGTCAACATTATTAGTAGCTGTGAGAAATGTATTATCGGATTTAGAAGGATCTTATGCTTTAGCAGTTTTATGGTCTGGTGCTCCAACCTCTTTGGTAGTTGCAAGAAGACAAGCGCCCTTGATTATTGGTTTGGGTGAAGGAGAATTTATTTGTGCTAGTGATACTCCAGCTATTGCAAATTTTACGAATATTATTTTGCCTATGGAGGATGAAGAAATAGCTTTGTTGACTCCTCTTGGAATTGAAATATATGACTCAAGCAACGAGAGACAATATAGAAATCCAGTTTCTTTAAAAGTCTCAGAACAAATAATGGATAAGATGAATTTCAAACACTACATGTTGAAAGAGATATATGATCAGCCACAGACTGCAAAAAACTGGTTGGAAAATTATTTAATTAAGAACTCAGATAATGGTCAATATCAAATCAACTATCCATTTGACACAGAGTATTTTGAATCAATAGAAAGAATTGAAATTATTGCTTGTGGTACAAGTAAACATGCTGCAATGGTGGGCAGCTTTTTATTAGAACAATTTTCAGGTATACCTACAAATGTCTTTTATGCAAGTGAATTTCGATATTCTCCTCCTCCACTATTGCCAAATACATTAACTATTGGAGTTACTCAATCCGGAGAAACTGCTGATACTATTGCGGCTATCGATATGGAAATTAAAAGACGTTCTTCAATTGAAAATAAAAAATTTAAACCCAATCTTATTGCAATAACAAATAGAAAAGAGAGTTCCATAGGAAGGCAGGTCTCAAATATAATTGATATATGTGCAGGAATAGAAGTTGGAGTTGCAGCAACAAAAACTTTTTTTGCTCAATTACTTTCTTTTTATGGATTAGCCATAAAATTTGCTCAAATTAAAGGCAATCAAAGTCCTGATGAAATAAGTAAATTAATAAACGAACTTTTAAGACTTCCGCCATTACTGGAAGATCTTTTAGAGAAACATAATAAATCTTCAGAAAAGCTAGCACATGACTTTTTTAATATTAAAGATGTTATTTTTTTAGGAAGAGGAATAAATTATCCTATTGCCCTTGAAGGCGCATTAAAACTTAAAGAAATCAGTTACATTCATGCAGCTGGATATCCTGCTGGTGAAATGAAACATGGTCCAATAGCTTTATTAGATAAAAAAGTACCCGTAATTTCTATTGCATCACCTGGTGAAGTTTTTGATAAAGTTATCAGTAATGCTCAAGAAGCAAAAGCTAGAGATTCATATTTGATTGGGATTGCTCCTGAATGTAATGGAACTGAAATCTTTGATTATTTGATGAAAGTTCCATCCTCTAATGAATGGATTTCACCTTTACTTAATATACTGCCTTTACAATTATTGAGTTACCATATTGCAGCTCATAGGGGACTTGACGTGGATCAACCAAGAAATTTAGCTAAAAGTGTAACTGTTGAATAATGAGTTTCTTATAATTTTCTATTTTTTAATTTATAGCTCTAAAAGTCCATTTGGAGGATTGATGATTAGAAAATTATTTTTTATATCTACTAATGGGACTATTTCTTTAACAAATGGTATGAGAACTTTTTTTTGATTTTCAAATAGTTCAATAACAAGTAAATTATTTTTCTCATTTTCTAAATTGATAACCTTCCCAATCCTTTTTAATTCATCATTTTCTAAAGTTTTGACCTCGAGATTTACAAGTTCTAACAAGTGGAATTCTTCCTTTTTTAATTTGGGTAGTGTATCCGCTTTTACAAGAATTTTAAATTTTTTCAGTTGCTCTGCATGATTTCTTGTATTTATTCCTTGGAACTTAACTATGAAGTTTACTTTACCAGGCTGTTTAAAACCAGATATAAGTTCTATTTTTGAAGGAGGTTCATTTTCTTTTTGCAACCATCTAATTCCTGGTTTTAAAAATCTTTCTTCAAAATCACTTAGAGATTTAATCTTTACCTGTCCATTAATTCCATGACATGATGTTATCAATCCAACAGTCAACCATTCATTTTTATTTATCATATATTGTATTAGAAAGAGTTTCTTATGGAATTATCTACTAAACCCATACTCCCTGGATCTTTTGTTGTTGTAAAAGACAATAATTCTATCTATAGAGGATATAAAGGGTTTGTACAAAGAGTTACAAAAAAAAGAGCAGCAGTTCTATTTGAAGGAGGTAATTGGGATAAACTCATAACTTTTCAGCTAGCCAATTTGGAAATAGTATAAAAATTAAATTTTACCTGTAGTAATAAATTTTTCTATTAAAATTCTAGCTGCATTTGTTTCTGCTTGTTTATGAGACTTGCCGAATGAAGATGATTCTTTTAATCCTTCGATAAATATATCGCAAGAAAATCTTTTAGGGTCCCCATTTTTCTTTGAGACTTCCATTATTTTATAGACTGGTAAATCAAAACCTTTACTTTGACACCACTCTTGTAATACTGTTTTCGATTTAAATTTATATGGAGCTTTTAAAAATATTTCTGCATCTTCCTCCCAAATATCATCTAACCAAAGATTTACTTCCTGAATGGAATTAAAGCACTTGTAAAGAGCACCGATTAAAGCTTCTGTAGCTTCACCAATAATAGTATTTTTTGAATTTTCATCACCAAGAGCTTTTGGTCCTTTAATTATTAATTTTTCTATATCAATTTTTTCCCCTAATTTAGTTAACCATTCATCACTGACAATTTGTGCTCTTAGCTCTGATCTTTCTCCAACACTCATTTGAGGATATTTTTTCTCAATAAAATTAGAAGCCGCTAATCTGAGTACTGCATCTCCGAAAAATTCTAGTTTTTCGTAATTTAATATTTTGTCCTCCGAGGAGTGGATAAATGCTTGATTAAAATCTTGAATAATTGAAATATTTTGAGTTCTAATTATTTCAGAAAATCTTTTTGATTTAATATTTAAAGATTTTAAAAAAGTGGTTATTTGATTAATCCGTTTTGCGTTAATTATATTTGTCATCTAATTTGATTAATCATAACAATTAGAAAGCAGGTCATAAGCCGGGTTCTGTTCATCTTATTTAATAAGATGGGCAATCATCTATCTAGGACTGGAATTACTTCACAGTCTCAAGCGGCGCTTAAAAGTAGATTGTTTAATGGTCATAAATCTACTAAGCCTTGCTCCCAGCCGGGGTTTACCTAGCCAACACCTCTCAATGTTGCTGGTGCGCTCTTACCACACCCTTGCACCCTTGCCATACATAAAGTATTAGGCGGTATGTTTCTGTGGCACTATCCTCACGGTTTCCCGCACTGGGAATTACCCAGCAAGCCTGACCATGTGGGAGCCCGGACTTTCCTCAAGAAAGTTTTATTTTGTTTCCAAAATAAAACTTTCTTGCGATTGCCTCTCCTGCTTTCATTTAGCATAATGCTTAATACTCCAAAAATCATCTATTGGGGCTGTAGCTCAGCAGGATAGAGCAACGGTTTCCTAAACCGTAGGTCGTGGGTTCGACTCCCGCCAGTCCCGTAAAAATAAAAAACTATATGTAGTATGTGTGCAAACTTGCTACTCTCTAGCTAGCGTATAGTTAGTAGTAAATCTTTTATGGCTAAGTTGCATGATATGCGTTTAAAGCTCTTAATTCAACAAGAGCATGAACGCATTTCTAAATCTCAACCTAATGATTTAGATCTTTCAATAATTCAAGCAAGATGCTTGTGTTGGCTTGCTCTTTTGGCGGAAGCTCATGAAGATCAAGCAAATGATGCAGAAAAAAGAGGTGATGCCGAGCAAGCAATGGGATGGTTTGCTGATTCTATGAGACTAAGAGATGTTATTAATTTGGTTACTAGTATTGAGATACCGTTGCCAGATAGTCCGGATTCACTCGATGAAAATGACGAATTATTAGATGGCCCTACAATTTTGCCCAAATAGTGAGATGATATAAAAAGACTCATTTTTTCTTTTGACTGAAGAACCATGTCAATGCTCTGATTGTCAGAGATTTTATAAAGAGCATGATCGTCTAATTAGAGAATTTCCTACTTTTAAGCAGCAACAAGAATTGAATTGGGCATCTATTCAATCGTTTAGAACCCTTTGTACTAAGGTTACTGATGAGTTGCAGAGACAATTATCTGAAAGAGATTCCAATGAAGACAATAGCCCAAAGGAAAAATATATTTCTGATAAAGACATTACTGAAGCTTTAGATGAACTAGAAAGTGTTAATGCATATTTATATTCAATTGAAGCATTAATGGAAAGAATATTTGATACAAAAATTTCAAACAATATTGAATCAAAATTTAAAGAAATAGCAAATGAATTAGCTCCAGACCCATTAAATATGGATAGATTAATTTTGAATAGATTATTTCATCAAACCCCAGATTCGCCAGATAAGAAAAATATTAATTAGTTAATTTTTCGAAGTCGCAAGTAATTTCAACAGGCATTGGAGATACTTTCCAAATAGTTTTACAGTACTCTCTAATAGATCTATCTGAAGAAAAATATCCTGATCTAGCAGTATTTAATAATGCCATTTTATTCCAAGACTTTTTATTATTCCAGCATTCACTGACCACATCTTGCTTATTTAAGTAATCTTCAAAGTCAGCCATAACAAAAAATGGGTCAACTCCTGTAAGGCTATTTAATAAAGGTTTAAATAATTCTTTATCCCCATTGCTGAAATGGCCAATTTCAATAAGGCGTATAACTTCTTTTAATTCTGGGCATTGATCAATAAAAGTTTTGGGAGAGTAGTTATTATTTTTTAAGTTCATAATTTCGCTTTCAGTTTTACCAAAAAGAAAGAAATTCTCTTTTTTCACAAGATCTCTTAATTCCACATTCGCTCCATCTAAGGTTCCAATTGTTAACGCTCCATTCATGGCAAACTTCATATTTCCAGTTCCAGATGCTTCTTTTCCAGCAGTTGAGATTTGTTCTGAAAGATCCGTTGCAGGATAAACTATTTCACCAAGCTTAACGTTATAGTCTGGTAGAAAAACAACTCTTAATAAACCATCCATATCTGGATCAGAATTAACCACATCAGCAATACCATTAATGAATCTAATCATAAGCTTTGCCATAAAGTAACCTGGCGCAGCTTTACCTCCGAATATTATTGTTCTAGGGACTTCATACTTGTTTGTACCATTTTTGATTCTTAAATATTGGGCAATAATTTGTAGGGCGTTTAAATGTTGCCTTTTGTATTGATGAATTCTTTTTACTTGAACATCAAATAAACTTGATGGATCAACCAGTATTCCAGTTTTTGTATGGATAAAGCTAGCTAATTTTCTTTTGCCATTTAGTTTAGTTTCCTCAAATTTTTGCAAAAAATTGTTATCATCTTTTTTCTCTTCTAATTTCTTAAGAAGTTCCATATTTGTTATCCAGTTTGGTCCAACTTCTTCTTCTAAAAGGTTCGATAGTGATGGATTTGATAGGGCAACCCATCTTCTAGGAGTAACTCCATTAGTTACATTTGTGAATTTTTCAGGCCACAGATCTGCGAATTCAGGCAGAAGTTGTCTTTTTATAAGATCTGAGTGTAGAGCTGCAACCCCATTTATGTGATGTGCTCCAATTGTAGCTAAATGAGCCATCCGAACTGATTTGGAGCCTTCTTCATCAATTATTGAGAGTTTTTGAAGGATCTTGTCATCACCAGGGTAACGAAGTCTTAATTGTTGTAGAAATCTCCAATTAATTTCATAAATAATTTCTAGATGACGAGGAAGAAGATCATTAAATAAACCTAAATCCCATTTTTCTAAAGCTTCTGGCAGTAATGTGTGATTGGTATAAGCAACTGAAGAGGTTGTTATGTTCCAAGCTTTATCCCAACCTATTTGATATTGGTCAATAAGAAGTCTCATTAATTCTGCAACTGCAATAGCAGGATGGGTATCATTCAACTGGACTGTCCAATGCTTAGGGAAATCTGTTATTGCTATTGATCTTTTTTCAAGGCTTCTCAACATATCTTGAAGAGAACAACTTACAAAAAAGTGTTGTTGTTTGAGTCTTAATCTTCTACCTTCGTCGGTTCCATCATTTGGATAGAGAACTTTTGAAAGAGTTTCAGATGCAACTTTTTCTTCGACTGCACCATAATAATCACCAATATTGAATGCATAAAAGTCAAAACTTTCTGTTGCATCAGCTCTCCATAATCTTAATCTGTCACATGTATTTACTCTGTACCCTAAAACTGGGACATCATGAGGTACTCCAATCGCATGTTCTGAAGGAATCCATCTTGATCTGTAGTTCCCTTTATCATCTCGATAATTTTCAGTTCTCCCTCCAAAACCTACGAAGCATGATTCGTCCGGTTGTGGAAGTTCCCATGGCCATCCACCTTTTAACCATTTGTCAGTAACTTCAACTTGCCAACCATCCCTAATTAATTGATTGAATATACCAAATTCATATCGAATACCATATCCAACTGCGGGAACTTGTAGAGATGCTAATGATTCCATGTAGCAAGCTGCGAGTCTCCCAAGTCCACCATTACCTAACCCAGGCTCCTCTTCAACTTCAAGAATTGTTGACAATGATTCAATGCCAAATCTTTTTAAGGCTTCTTCTGCTTCTTGAGTTATTCCAAGATTGAGAAGATTATTACTTAATTGAGGGCCTATTAAAAATTCTGCTGATAGGTAGGCAACTGTTTTTTGTGGTTTTTTTCTTATGACTTCTTGGCTAGCTAAATATCTTGTCATTAGCCTATCTTTAACTGCATAACTTAAAGCCATGTACAAATCGTGAGGACTTGCAGAAGTAGCTAACTTTCCAAGAGTATAAAAAAGATGGGCTGTCATTCCTTGGAAAACAGCATCAGAATCCATGCCAGCTTTCTCAGGATCCAGATAGCAGCCTGGGGTAGGCAAACGTAGATCAAAGGGTTCGTTGGTATTCATTGGATTAGCCATATAACAGACGATAGCCATTTTTAAGAAAATTTCTTTGTTGTAACTTCAGATCCACACTTGTTGAGTATTTTTGCTTTTTTCTTACATATTTCTTAAAGTGGGCCCTCCATAAACTATCTTCCAATTAGGTAGTTTATTTTTTATCTAATTTTAAATGTATTCCTTACTTGCTGAATTAAGTGCACATGATTTAGAAGTTGCTGAAACGTTGATAGGAGTTATAAGGTTTCTATTGATTTTTTTAGCTGCAAGAGCATTAGCAGAAGTCTTAGTAAGACTTAGTTTGCCAACGATAGTAGGTGAGCTTCTTGCAGGGGTTGTAATAGGTGCATCAGGATTCCATTTGTTGATACCACCCTCTGCTGGAACCGAATTAAATGAAGGACTTGTGCATGTTATTAGCTCATTAGCTTCAATCCCCCCAGAAGCTGTACCTGATGTTTATTTCGAAAGCTTTCCCTCACTTCAAGCAGTAGCAACACTTGGTTTATATGCACTTTTATTTTTAACAGGCTTAGAAAGTGAGTTAGAGGAATTGGTAGCTGTCGGTGCGCAGGCTTTTACTGTTGCTATGGCTGGCGTAATTTTACCGTTTGCGTTTGGAACTCTTGGATTAATGTTTATTTTCCAAGTAGATCTAATTCCAGCAGTTTTTGCTGGAGCATCTATGACAGCAACAAGTATAGGAATTACTGCAAGTGTTTTCGGTGAATTGGGATATTTGAAAACTAGAGAAGGACAGATTGTTATTGGTGCAGCTGTGTTAGACGATATTTTGGGCATTGTTATTCTGGCAGTTGTAGTCGCCCTTGCTGCCGGAGGTACTTTAGAAATTACTCCTATTGTTAAATTAGTTGCAGCAGCTGTAGTGTTTGTTATTGCTGCTATTGCATTAAGTAGAACAGCTGCTCCAGGTTTTGATTGGTTATTAGATAGATTAAAAGCTCCTGGAGCCGTGGTGGTAGCTTCTTTTGTGATACTTGTATTGTGTTGTTTCGTGGCAACAGCCATTGGATTGGAAGCAGCTTTAGGGGCTTTTGCAGCTGGATTGATTCTTAGTAGTTCTAAAAATAATCATGCAATACAACAATCTGTTTTACCTTTAGTTTCCTTATTCGCAACTATTTTCTTTGTATTAGTTGGAGCTGGAATGGATTTATCTGTTATCAATCCACTTGATCCAACAAGCAGATCAGCTCTTGTAGTTGCAGGATTTTTATTAGTTGTTGCGATTATTGGAAAAATTGCAGCCGGATGGGTATTTTCAAGTGATAAACCTACAAATAGATTAGTTGTAGGTTTGGGTATGATGCCTAGAGGAGAGGTTGGTTTAATTTTTCTTGGGCTAGGAACAAGCGCTAAGTTATTAACTCCTTCTCTTGAAGCAGCTATTTTATTAATGGTTATAGGAACGACATTTCTTGCACCTGTACTCTTAAGAATTGTTCTAAAAGATAAGCCCCCAAATGATGGCAATAAAATTTCAGATGATGTTGCAGCTGATCCTGTGGGTCTTCTTTAGGAAATAAGTTTATTAGAATCAATCAAGATAGAATTTCAATGAATGGAAAAGTCAGCTCTGATAGATAGTGATCTAAACTATAACTGGAATTTTTTAAATTACCCAATTCATACAGTTTCCACTCAGCCCGATCAAACATTAAAAGAATGTGCAATTTTATTAATTCATGGTTTCGGTGCTTCTACGGATCATTGGAGATTTAATATCCCTGTTTTGAGTACAAAATACGAAGTTCATGCTATGGATTTACTAGGTTTTGGAAAAAGTCCTAAGCCTCAAGATGTCGAATACTCAGGATCTTTATGGAAAGATCAGGTTGTCGCTTATGTAAAAGAGAAAATAAAAAAACCTACAATTGTTGTTGGAAATTCATTAGGTGGTTATGCCGCATTAGCAGCTGGTGCAGAATTAAATGAGCTAAACGCAGGAGTGATCTTAATTAATGCTGCTGGATATTTTAGTGAAGAAAAAACTATCAAAAAGAATATATTGCAAACTTCAATTGAAACAGTTGCCGGCATATTTTTGAAAAATATTGTTCTTCAACGTTTGATTTTTGAGAATATGAGAAATCCAAAAAATATAAAAAAAACTTTGAATCAAGTTTATGTTGATAAAAAAAATGTTGATGATTTTTTAGTTGAATCAATAAGGAAGCCTTCTCTAGATTTCGGAGCTTTTAATGTTTTTAGAAGCGTATTTAACCCATCAGGTCCTCAGGGATTGCCGTTGGATAAGCTATTTGCAAAACTAAATGCGCCATTATTACTTCTTTGGGGAGGGAAAGATCCATGGATGAACACTCCAAAAAAAAGAAATCTATATAAAAAGTTTACACCAAAGAATACAAAAGAAATTATTCTTGACGCTGGACATTGCCCTCATGATGAGATACCTGAATTAGTTAATCAGCATATTTTGGATTGGGTTGATTCTCTTTAAGTAATAATCGTGAAACTTGAATTATCTAATAAGGACCAAGGAATTTTTGTCTTTCAATTAGATAAAAATAATTACATTAAATTTTGTCCTGGAAGAGGAGGCGTTATTACAAATTGGGTTTCGGATGGTAATGAAATACTTTATTTTGATGAAACAAGATTTATGGACAAGACAAAAAGTCTTAGGGGAGGCATTCCAATTTTGTTTCCAATTTGTGGAAATCTCAATACTTCTAGTTCAGTATTTGGAAATGATTATTTGCAATTACCACAGCATGGTTTCGCTAGGGATTTGCCATGGCAATACTCCTTTAATAAAAATGAAAAATTTTTATGCTTATTCTTAAATGCATCTAAAAAAACCAAAAAATATTATCCTTTCGATTTCGAACTAAAAATAGAAGTTACCTTAAAAATTAACTTTTTAGAATTCGAAATTACAATCCATAACAAAACAGATTTTGCTATGCCTATAAATTTTGGTTTACATCCTTATTTTAATGTTTCAGATTTCAAAAATTTAGAGTTTGTTGATAATCCACTTAATTGTCAGGATCAAGAAAGAAATACTATAAGTAATACTTTGGATGAATTAAACAAAATTAATTTAGGAGTTGATCTACTTATGTATACTTCCGGTAGAAGCTCTTTTCGAGATAAGATTTTTAAAAGAGAGGTAACTTTAAATCATCCATATCCTTTTGATTTGGGCGTTATTTGGAGTGATCCTCCTAGAAGAATGATATGTCTAGAACCTTGGACAAGTCCCAGAAATTCTTTTGTTGATGGATTTAGAAACATTATGATTCCTTCAAATGATAGTAAAAGGTTAAATGCCTCAATACAAATAAAATCTCTTAAGTAATTTTGCAATACTTATGAAATTTGTAGTTATAGATGATGATCCTACAGGCTCTCAAACTGTTCACGATTGCTTATTACTGCTCAAGTGGGACTGCTCAACTTTAGTCAAAGGTTTTGAATCTAAATCTAATTTATTTTTTATTTTGGCTAATACAAGGTCACTATCGGAAAATGATGCGAAATTCATAATAGAGGAAATTTGCAAAAATATTAAGACTGTAATTACTTCTCAAGCCTATGAAGAAGAAATTATTTTTATAAGTAGAGGAGACTCTACTCTTCGAGGACATAACTTTTTAGAGCCAATTGCTCTAAATAGTTGCTTAGGTCCTTTTGATGCTACTTTTCATATTCCAGCTTTCATCGAGGGTAAAAGATTTACAATTAATGGATTTCATTTTGTTGATAACACGCCTATTAGTCAAACAATTTTTGCAGAAGACAAAATTTTTGGATATCAGACAAGTAATGTCAAGAATCTTTTATTTCAGCAGAGTAAATCGCAAATAGATTTTGAAGATATTCAAAATCTTTTATTGTCAGATATCGAAATGTTAAGTGATGAAGAAAATAATATTGTTTTTAAAACACTAAAGAACTTGAAGAATAATAAACATGTAGTTGTAGATGTAGAAAATTATTCTCAACTAAAAAAATTTTCTTTAGTAATTAAAAAATTAATTAAACAAAAAAAATTCCTTTTTCGAACTGCAGCAAGTTTTATAAGTTCAATTTCTGAGAAAAAAAGTGTCTCTCAGAGTGAAATATTTTTCTCTAATTTAAGAATAAGAAATAAAGAAAAGAGTTTTCTTCCAGGACTGATAATTGTTGGATCTTATGTAGAACTTTCAACAATACAATTGAATAATTTATTAGAGATAAGTAATTGCAATCCAGTTGAATTAGATGTTTTTGAATTCTTTAAAATTACTTCATCAGATAATAATCAGAAGCGAAGGAATTTGTTTAAAAATAAATTTTTGAGAGAAATTAGATTTTCTTTTGAGAAAGGAAAAACTCCTATTTTGTTTACTTCAAGAAAATTTATATCTTTAGATTCTTCTGAACTATTTAATTTCTATAATTTACTTGCTTGTTTTATTGCTGAATTAGTCGCAGATTTGAAGTATGAAATAGGATATTTGATTTCAAAAGGTGGAATAACAACAAATTTGATTCTTAGTAAAGGACTTAATGCAGATTATGTTTATCTTGAAGGACAAATTTTAACTGGCATTTCAGTAGTGACTTGCAATCTAAAAAATGGCGAAAAACTTCCCATTGTGACTCATCCTGGAAACATTGGCACTAAAGATTCACTGGTTAATATTTGGAAAGTTTTTGAAAATAAAAATAATTTTTAAAATTAAAAATTTGAGATAATTTCTTCTGCAAAACTGCTGCAGGATAGGGGTTCTACTTTTGGTTCCATTAAGCGTGCTAGATCATAAGTGACTTTTTTTTGCTCTATTGCCTTACTTAAACCATTAGTAATTAAGTTAGCTGCCTCATTCCAACCAAAATATTCAAGCATCATTACGCCACTAAGAATTACTGAGCCTGGATTAATCTTATTTAAGCCTGCATGTTTTGGCGCAGTACCGTGCGTAGCTTCGAAAATTGCTGCATTATCTCCAATATTTGCACCAGGAGCCATACCTAGGCCTCCAACAATTGCTGCAGCTGCATCAGAAACATAGTCTCCATTGAGATTTAAGGTTGCAAGAATTGAATATTCTTGAGGTCTAGTTTGAATTTGTTGAAATATACTATCAGCTATCCGATCATCAACAAGAATAAGTTCTCTCCATTTTCCATCTCCGTGAGAATTTGATATTGATGCAACAACTTCTTTAATTTCTTCGCAAATGAATGCTTTTTTGTTATTTGTAAGCTTGTCAAAACCTGGTTCAATTTTTCGAGCATTATTTTCAATTGTAATTTCTGGATTTTTCTGAATATTATCTAAAATCCAGCTTTCTCTTTCTGTAATGCAATCTTCTCTAAATTCATTTACTGCTAATTCATATCCCCAATCTCTAAATGCACCTTCTGTATATTTCATAATATTCCCTTTATGTACAAGAGTGACATGCCTTTTATCTCCTGATAATCTTTTGGCATGTTCAATAGCTTTTCTAATATGCCTTTGGCTACCAGATTTGCTCACCGGTTTTATTCCAATACCTGATCCGTCTGGTATAGATCTATTTTTTAAATTTTTACTTTTTGGTATGACAACGTTATTTAAGTGATTTATTAATTCAAGACAATTATTATCCTCCGCTTCCCATTCAATTCCCATGTAGATATCCTCAGTGTTTTCTCTATAAACAATAACGTCTAAATTTTGGGGATTTTTGTGAGGGCTTGGAGTTCCTGAATAATATTTGCATGGTCTAACACAGCTATATAAATCAAATATTTGCCTTAATGCAACATTAAGAGATCTTATACCTCCACCGATGGGAGTCGTTAAAGGACCTTTGATGGCTACACCAAAGTGTTTGATTGCTTCAATAGTATCTTGAGGGAGGTAGTTATATGTTCCATAAAGTTCACAAGCTTCATCGCCTGCATAGACTTTAAACCAATTAATTTTTCTTACATCTCCATAGCTTTTTTTAATAGCCGAATCAAGAACGACTTGAGTGGCAGGCCAAATATCAACTCCAGTACCATCACCCCTAATAAATGGGACAATTGGATTATTAGGAACATTAGGTTTGCCTTGATTAAAAGTTATTATCTCGCCTTCATTAGGTAAAGTTAATTTTTCAAATTTTGGCATAGTATTGAATTAATAAAGATAACTCACCGAAGTTCCTCGTATTGTAATTTGCGATGAGTTATTTTCTTTAAAACCTAGAAATTTATTATTCAAATGTGAATAGAGAATAGTTTATTGATCAGCATTTCAACATCTTTATTAAAAGAAAAAGTAGTTAATAAGCAAGTTAAAGCAAATTATGTCATTTTCAAAAAAATACTCAGCTGCTTATGAATGCGAGTTCAAATGTAAGTAATGTTGAAATAGCTAATAAAATTGCTTCCACTGCAGCTTTGTTTCGGAAATATTTTCCAGATGCAAGCGTAAACTTTAGTCCCTGGGATAATTCAAATAATGAATCCATGCAAGATTCTATTGATTTTGCTTTTCATTTCCCTGGTTGGAGTCCACTTATTGAATGTAGAGCAATACTCTTACAATTAAGAATTGAAAATGATAGTAATGGCAGAGTTCCGAAATTGTTGGGAATAATAATGCGAGGTATGATTGTTCCCTCCGAGAGATGGAGAGTGGCTACCATCGGTGATTGGGAAATGACTGGAACTCATCTACCGCAAAAGGAACAAAAAGATAACCTTTTTTTGGTTTGTAAAGAACTTTATAAGCTATTCTCTACAACATCCGCTGGTAACAAAAATTAGCTGTTTTATGTATTTTCCTTGTAGATTAAATACACTTACAAAAATAATTCAAAATATATGGCAGTTGCTCTTGCAGGACAATTAAGAGAGGGGACAAAAAAATCCCACACTATGGCAGAAAATACTGGCTTTGTGGCTTGTTTTTTAAAAGGAGTTGTTGAAAAAAAATCTTATAGAAAATTAATTAGTGATTTGTATTTTGTTTATGAAGCTATGGAAGAAGAAATTGAAAGACTGGTCAATGAGGAACATCCCGTAATAAAACCTATAGGTTTTAAATCATTATTCAGGAAAGAAACTCTTGTAAATGATCTTAAGTTCTATTTTGGTGAAAACTGGAAGAATGAAATTAATATTTCTCACTCAGCAAAAGAATATGTTGAAAGAATCCGAGAGGTCGCAAAAAATTCACCAGAGCTTTTAGTTGGTCACCACTACACTCGCTATATAGGAGATTTATCTGGGGGACAAATCTTGAAAAGGATCGCTAAAAAAGCATTAAATTTGCAGGGAAATGATGGTTTAAATTTTTATGAGTTTGAATTAATTGCTGATGAAAAGAAATTCAAGGAAGAATATTCCCTTACTTTGAATCAACTTCCAATAAATCAAAAGACTGCTGATCAAATTATTGATGAAGCTAATCAAGCTTTTACTTATAATATGAAAATGTTTAAGGAGCTTGAAGGTAACTTGATTGCTGTTTTAGGTAAGATTGTATTCAATTACATTACAAAAAAAGTTAGGAAAGGAAGTACCGAGACCTAATATTTATGTTTGATTCATTAGTTGATTTCCTTAAAACCAATATTGATGAATTAAATGGAAATGAAGTACAAATATCTAGTGAATTTAAAGAACATCACGATGAAGACTCAAAATATATTATTAAAAATTGGCTTTTTTCATCTCCCGAATATAGAAAGTGGCGAATAACAAGATTAGATGGTGGCAAAAAACTGCAAGTGTTTAATACGGTCGCATATCCAAATTTTGATAGTGAGATGCCTATTTTAGGAGCTGATATTTTATGGTTTGGAACTTCTCAAAAGTTATTAGCAATACTTGATTATCAACCTTTAATTCAAGAAAGCAAATATCTTGAAAAATATTGTTCAAGTTTAGGTAGTATTAAGAAAAAATATTCTGCATTTGATAATAATAAAATGAAGAATATATATGATTCAAAAAAGTATTTTTCCCCATGGGTGATTATATGTAGAGGAAATAAATTAAATCTTGATAGAGATTTAAATAATATATTCCATTCATTTGTAAATAATTATTTGAACATTTATAAATCGAATCCTGTTAATCAATTTTTAAATGCAGAAGAAATAAAGATTAATCAAATTAAATATGATAAGTACAGTTTTGAAAAAGACCCTGCAGATAAAATGTTTAAATCTTTTTTTGGAGAAAAATGGACAAAAAGATTTATCAATAAATTTCTATTTACATTAAATAATGAGATTATTCATTGAATGTTAATACAAGATACTATTTTTTACAGGCCAGACTGGAGATGGCATAATTTTTTAAAATATTTAACAAATAATTTAAGTAAATATAACTGTTTAGAAAAAAAAATACCCTCAGAATATTCTTTTAGAGATTCAACTTATGGTTCAAAAAAATCAAAAAAAAATGTGAATCTATCTACTTGGGGTGTAACGCATAAAAAAAGAATTCAATTCGCAAGAGCAGTTTGTATAAATAGTCCAAATTATTCTGTTTTAAATTTTTTAATTATTCCTAATACTATTTATAACGTCCCATTTTTTGGAGTAGATTTTGTTTCTCTACCTAATAGTTATTTATTAGTGTTAGATTTTCAGCCTTCATTAAAAATACAGAATCAATACAATAATGAGTTATTAGAAAAACTTATAAAACTCAAAAATCATTGTCATTCATCACTCCCATTAGCTGAAAAAATGTCTGCAAATGTAGCTAGATTTTTTTCTCCAGGTGTAATATGGTCAAAATTACCAAAAGAAGAAAAAAGTGATTTTTTAATTACTACTCAGCTTTATACCTCATTTAAGGAATATCTTGATTTGTATTTGGAAATTCTTTTCGAAAGCAAAGAAGTCAATATTGAACTGCAAAAAGAATTAATAAACGGTCAAAATAATTATTTGAACTATAGAAGAGATAACGATCCAGCAAGGCCAATGTTGTCGAGTTTGTTTGGTAAAGAATTTACTGAATCTTTAATTGAAGAAGTTTTATTTACTACTTAAAAGTCTTATAATTTAATAACATTCGCAATCATATGAAAAAAATTTCTGTTCTTTTTGTATGTTTGGGAAATATTTGTAGGTCTCCTGCAGCAGAGGCTATATTTATCAATCTTCTTGAACAGAAGGGTTTAACCGATGGCTTTATTGTAGATTCTGCTGGAACTGGGAGTTGGCATATTGGAAAAAAAGCTGACTCTAGGATGAGAATTGCTGCAGAAAAAAGAGATATAAATATCATAAGCAGGGCTCGTCAAATTAATTGCAAAGATTTTGACGAATTTAACTATATTCTTGCGATGGACGAATCAAATTTTAGAAATATTCAAGATCTTAAAAATAGAACAGCTTCAAAAAATTTTGCATCAATTAAAAAAATACAAGATTTTAGATCAGTTTTTAATGAGCAAGAAGTCCCTGACCCATATTTTGGAGGTGATGAAGGATTCGACTATGTCCTTGATATTTTAGAAGACTCTGTACAAGGTTTTTTGGAAAGTATTTCTTGAATTTATCTTATCTCAGTCTCTTTAGGAATCTTGTCATAATAAAGGTTAATAATTTCATCCACTACCTCATTAATTTTATATCCGTCAGTAATAATTTCTATTGCGTCATTCGCTTTTATTAGAGGTGAAATTTCCCTACTGGAATCTTCAAAATCTCTTTTCTTTATAAGTTCTTTTAATGTATGAAGGTCTATTTCTTGTAATTCTTTACTATTTTTATCAGATTTTCTTCTTTTTGCTCTTTCATCGATGCTAGCAGTTAAAAATATTTTAAGTTCTGCATGAGGAAAAACAGTAGTTCCTATATCTCTTCCCTCAGCTACAAGTCCGCCTGATTCTCCAATTTTTCTTTGTTCTTCTACTAAGAATTTTCTTACTTCTTTTATTGAGGAAATTTTAGAAACGATGGAACTTATCTTTTGCGACCTAATCTCTTCAGTGACACAGTAATTATTAACATAAACATCCTGATGTGAATTTGTATTCGACTTGAAAACTATAGATATATCTTTAAGAATATTCTGTAATTTTTTTTCTTTTTTATAATCAATATTTTCTTTTATCATAAGCCAACTCAATGCCCTATACATTGCGCCAGTATCTAAATATAAAAGTTTAAGTTTCTTCGCTATTAACTTTGTTACAGTGCTTTTACCTGAACCAGCAGGACCATCAATTGCAATAATCGGCCTTCTTTTCATTAGAAAAACGTGATCAATTAATCTTGTCTCTCCACATCTTATCGCACCAGCCAATAACGAAATATTATCCTCAAGTCTTGCTTTTTGGAGTGTATGAGGGTGTAAATGTTCTAAATATTCAATTGAAATTTTTTTTGCTGATAGATTCTTAATTATTTGGTTTAAATTGATCTTTTTATCTTTTTGAAAAATTTTTTTTGCTTCTAATAACTCACTTGAAAAAAACTTAATCAATTTTCTTTCGTTTTTTGATAAATGTACATTACGTGAACTTAAAGGAATCCCATCAAAATCTCTTTGTGTAGGAATGGATTTAATAGCAATATTTAATTTATTTCTTAGGACAAGATTTTTTAAAATTAAAAGTTGTTGCCAATCTTTTTCTCCTAAGTAAAGATTTTTTGGTTTGATGAGATTAAGTAATCTATAAACTACTGTACAAACGCCATCAAAATGTCCAATTCGATTTAATCCACATAATGTAGAAGATAATTCTTTTGGAGCTTTTAGGAATTTAATATTTTTATTATTCGGTGGATATATATCTTCATTACTTGGGAGGAAGATAGCATCTGCGCCATTTGAAAAGGAGATTTTTATATCATTTTCAATTGTTTTAGGGTAATTCTCTAAATCTAACTTGTTATCAAATTGAAGTGGATTAATAAAAATACTTACTAAATTAACATTAGAATTTTCATTTTTTGCTGTTGATATTAGTTTAATATGACCGTCATGAAGATTGCCCATTGTTGGAATGAAATTAATTTCACTATTTATATTTCTCCTCCAATTTTCTATTTCTTCAGTTTTCTTAATGATTACTTTCTTCACTTTGTTTTTAAAAAATAAATCTATTTGATAAATAATTACTGGACAAAAGCAATCTTAGGAGGAATATCTATATAGGGAAAGTCTATCATTTTTATTTCATGGATTACAAAACATCAGGTGTTGATATAGAAGCTGGGCGAGAATTTGTTTCAGAAATTAAACAGGCAGTTGAAGGAACTCATACATCTAATGTGATTGAGGGTATTGGAGGGTTCGGAGGTTTGTTTAGAATTCCTATCGATAGTTTTAAAAAACCAGTTCTTGTTGCAGGTAGTGATGGTGTTGGAACAAAATTAGAATTAGCCCAAAGTAAAAACTTTCACTTTGAGGTTGGTATTGATTTAGTTGCTATGTGCATGAACGATATCATTACTTGTGGTGCAAAACCTTTATTTTTTCTAGATTATATTGCTACCGGTAAGCTTGATAAGAGACAATTATTGAGGGTTGTTCAGGGAATTTCACATGGATGTGGAGAAAATAACTGTTCATTACTCGGCGGAGAAACTGCTGAAATGCCTGGATTTTATTCAAAAAATAAGTATGATCTTGCAGGATTTTGTGTTGGAATTGTTGATGAGGATAAGCTTATTAATGGTAAAAAAGTTTCTGAAAATGACTTAATAATTGCTTTAAAAAGTAATGGAATTCATAGTAACGGCTTTAGTTTAGTGAGAAAAATTATTCAAAACAATAATCAAATAGATAAAGAATTTGAAAAAGTTTCTCACTTAAATTTTTATGATGAGTTATTGAAACCTACAAAAATTTACAATAATGTGATTAACCAAATTTTATCTGAAGATATAGAAATTAAAGCAATGTCTCATATAACTGGAGGAGGAATTCCAGAAAATTTACCAAGATGTATTCCTTCACATTTTATGCCTTATATCAACACCAGTTCTTGGCAGATACCTATCTTATTTAAATTCCTGAAAGAAAAAGGATCTATTCCTGAAAAAGATTTTTGGAATACTTTTAATCTTGGAGTGGGATTTTGTTTAATTATTGATAAACAATTTAAGGACGCGATATTAACTATCTGTAAAGATTATGATATAGATAGTTGGGAAATTGGAAAGATAGTTCGAAAAAAAGATTCAACAATTAGTAAATTTTTGCCGGAAATTTTAACTTAAATTTTTTTATCTTTTTAAATGAGGTATAAAAAATTATTTTTTATACCCAAATGAAAAAGTTAGGTGTAATATAATAAGATTACCGCCGAATTATATCGGAAGTTTAAGTATTAAGATTTAACCTTTATTCAATGCCCTTTGCAAATAATCAAAGAATTACACGTAGACGTAGTTCAGCTGGTCCTACACCTCCAAAAAGACCAATAGGTAATAATTCTGAATCAATTGGTAGACAGGCTCAAGGCCCAAGGCCAACTTTCTTGACACTAAGGGATCATGGGAAAGTTTTTGTCGCTGATTTGCCAAATTTATCCGATGGTCAATTAGCGCATATTAGTAAAGAAGCTAATGAAGTTTTAAATAGTTTGGAAAAAAGACTTAGTGATCTTGAAAATGAACCTAATGTTAGTAATCCTGACAACGATACTCTGATAAAAGCTTCTACCAAAAGAGATGTCACACTGAGGTTTATTAAATCAATAGAAGAAGAACAAGAACATAGAAAGAATAATCCTGCTTTACGAGATGCTGCATCTGAATCGTTACCTAGAACTTTTCTTGAGGTTGCAAGACATAGATTGCCTGGAGCAACTTTTGATTCACTACTTCGAGAGGCTCTTGAAGCTTGTGCTGTTGATGAAAGTACTGAAGAAAATCAAGTTATTGATGAGCCTAAAGAAACTGTAAAAATTATGGATATACCTTCTTCCAACACTAATGCTTCACTTGTTGTTAGTATCGACTCAAGTGATGATTCCAAGAATGACTCTATTTGATTCAACACAAGAGTTAATAAGTTTTAAAGACCAAAATAATTCAAAAATCAACCTTACTTCAGAGAAAGATCCCATTTTATGTAATCATTGCAAAAGGACCGCATCAAATGGTGTTAGATGTTTAGGAATGTGTGTAGCAGATAATGATTACTAAAATAATTCAAATTTTTATATAAATAATCTGATGAAAATAATTAATAAATCCATTTAATTTTATTTATTAATGGATATAAGGTATTATTTATCAATAAATAAAGAAAAGATTATTTTTCTAATATAAATAAGTAATTGAAACTTTATAACCTTTATTCGAAATTGAAGTTCTTCGAAAACTTCATAATTAAATGCTTAAAAAAATCAAATAAGGCGGCACCCAGATTCGAACTGGGGATAAAGGATTTGCAATCCTCTGCCTTACCACTTGGCCATGCCGCCGAAAAAGATTCGATTGAGTCTTTTTATGATCTTAACAGTACGGTGTCTCATTCTCTATTATTTATATGCAATGGTCATGGAGAAGATGTAATCGCATCGCAAATAATAAAAATATTATTAAAAAAATTAAAAAATAAAAATATTGAAGTTTTGCCGTTAGTAGGAAATGGAGATGTATTTGATTCCATAAAATCAAAGAATTTTCGTAAAATAGGATATTTAAAAGAACTGCCTAGTGGAGGTTTTAGTAATCAAAGTCTGAAGGGATTTGTGCTTGATTTGCTCGCAGGATTTTTGATTTATAATTTAAGAAATTTTCTACTTGTCAAACAGAAGTCAAAACATAATTGCAAAATTGTCGCAGTAGGCGATTTCTTGCCATTACTTTACGCCTGGAGTTCAGAATGCGAATTTAGTTTCATTGGAACTCCAAAAAGTGATCATACTTGGAGTAGTGGGCCAGGTTGGGATTTAAGCGATTTTTATCATAGCTTGAAAGGTTCTGAATGGGATCCATGGGAAATGTTTTTAATGAAATCTCCAAGATGTAAAAATTTAATTATGAGAGATAAAATTACAGCTAATAATTTGAATATGAAAAATATTGATGCAAAATACTTGGGCAATCCAATGATGGATTTTGTTAATGCAACAAACGATAAGATATCAAATATTATTTCTTTTAACAGGGTTATTTTATTAGTTGGAAGTAGATACCCTGAAGCTCTTAAAAATCTTGATAATTTTCTTAATTGTTTGCAAGATTGTGATTTATCAAAAGATTTGGTAATTCTTTTGCCTTTGAGCATTAATGCGGATGTGATTAAAGTTCAAAGTTATTTAAATAAATATGGTTTTATAAAACAGAGTAAAGTTAAATTTCTAATTGATGAAGATTCAGTATGGAAAAAGAAAGATCAATATGTAGTGATTGGAAAAGGTAAATTCAATTCATGGGCCAATATGGCAGAAGTTGGCTTGTCTAATGCAGGAACTGCTACAGAGCAAATTGCTGGCCTTGGAATTCCATCTCTTTCTCTACCTGGACCTGGACCACAATTTACAAAATCATTTGCAAAAAGGCAATCAAGATTATTGGGAGGTAGTGTTTTAGTTTGTAAGAACAAAAAAATTCTTTTAAAACGTTTAAGTTTACTTTTGAAAGGGAAAGTTGATAGGTTAGAACAAGCAAAAATTGGGAAAAAAAGAATGGGGGAATCAGGAGCAAGTAAGAAAATCGTAGATGCCATAAACCTTCATTTGTTATCTTAGTAAATGGCACATGCTTATTTATTATTAATTCTTTTATGTATCCAATAAATGATCGTCAATATCTAAAAATTTGTGCAGAGATTGCAAAAATTATGAGTATAAGCTTATCTTCTGCTAAGAAGAAAGTAGAAATTCAAATTGCAAAAGAAGGCTCGAAAACTATTCAAGAAAAAATAAAAGTTGCTCAAAATGTCTTAAAAATTTGTGAAAAAAATGATGGAGATAAATTAAGTTCTTCAAGAATACTTGATAAGCTTATGGAAACTCTTGATGGTGAAGATAATTTTTTAACTGAAGATTGATTCTTAATGTTCAAATATATTTGAAAACTTTAGTATGTCTAAATCAGCATGTACAACAACTGTTTCGAAACATTTTTGAGCTAATTCATATCTATTTTCTCTTTCTAAGATAACTTTTAATTTATGCATAGCTTCAATTAAATATCTAACATCATTTGCTGCATAATCTAATTGATCTTTTGTTAAATTTTCGTTGCTACCCCAATCACTACTTTGCGAGCTTTTGTCCAGTTCTATCCCTAACAATTCATTTATTAAATCTTTTAAACCGTGTTTATTTGTATAAGTTCTTGCCAACTTACTAGCAATTTTTGTACAAAAAATATTTTTTGTATTAATTTCAAGATTGCATTTTAGAGCTGCTACATCAAATCTCGCATAGTGAAATATTTTAGTGATTTTTTCATCTTCAAGAAGAGCTTTCAAATGAGGTGAAGAAGATTTATTAAGTTCGATTTTTATACAGGATGTTCTTTTAAATTCATTACATATTTGTACTAAACAGAGTCTATCTCTTCCATGAATTAAACCCATTGCTTCAGTGTCTATAGCTAGATAGGATGATTTTTTATAAAGATTGTATAAATCTGCTGATAAATCGCTATAAAGAAGATCAATATTGTTATTTTCAATAGTCATTTTTAGTAAGTAATTAAAGTAATTTAGGATTTAGAATATTACTTAAGATTTTATTTAATTAAGAATTTTTATCTAATAAGAATATTTTACAGAATAATTATAAAAAAATATAATATGATGTAACTTTAATTTTTATTCTCGAGTTACTAGAAAAAATTTATTTAATGTCCTATTCCTTAAATTCAACATTATTGCTGACAATTCTCTTGGCCATAGGATTATTTTTTTTTCTTAGGGCTTCCAGTAAAGATAGAACAACCATCGTTGAGATTTCATCTTCTCAGCAGCCAGTTAAGGTTTTAAATAGTTTATGTGAATGGCTTAATTTGAGAGGATGGAGGCAAACAGGAGGAGATTTTGAACAAAGAATTTTAATATTCAAAGGTCAAGTTGTTTCTAGTAAATTTTTAGCAATTTTTTTAGGTTTTCTTGGCGGTTTTGGTTCTTGTGCTTTGGGATTAGTAATTATTCAAATATATCCTGAATTAGGTTGGTGGCCTATTCTTTTGGGATTAATTGGCGGCCCTGTGTCTGGGATTGTTTATTTTAAGAAATCAGCAAGAGAGGAGAAATTTGAATTAAGGTTGATCAACGAAAATGAAAAAGATTCAACTTTCATGAGACTAAGAGCGCATAGGGATGAATTAATTTCTTTAGAAAATGAACTTGGAGAAAAACTTGAATTGAAAAGTGACGGCTCTTTATTTAAAACACCTATTTAAGATACTTTAAAATTTTATTTGATAATTTTTAATCAAAAATATTATTCTCTATACAGAATTTCTCTAACTCTTTATCATTGAACCAATCTTGGGGTTTTGTAAAAATTGATGTGAGAAATTCCTCTCGAGAACCCTTTTTAGCTTTATATCCATATTCCCATCTAGCTAAAGGCGGCAAGGACATTAATATCGATTCAGTTCTGCCATTTGTTTGTAGTCCAAAAATCGTTCCTCTATCCCAAACTAAATTGAATTCGACATATCTACCTCTTCGATATAGCTGGAATTCTCTTTCCTTCGTTGAATATGTTTGAGAAGCTCTTTTTTCAATAATGGGCAAATATGAAGGGAGGAATGCCTGCCCACAGTTTTCTGCTAAAGAAAATAAATTATCCCAATTTAAATCAAATCTTCCAATATTTTGCGAAGTTTTTGATGCCTCTCCATTTTGATTATTTCCTCTATAAATATTGCCTGAACCATCTTGATAATCATAAAAAATACCTCCTATTCCTCTAGATTCATTTCTATGCTTCAAGAAGAAATATTCATCACACCATGGTTTGAAAACTTTATGTAAATCTTGATCAATTTTTTCACAAGCTTTTTTATGCTCATCATGAAAATTCCTTACATCAGAAAGATAAGGATAAAAAGGGGTTAAGTCTGCACCTCCTCCAAACCACCAAACAGGACCAGCTTCGAAATATCGATAATTCAGATGAACTGTAGGAATAAAAGGATTCTTAGGATGCAAAACCATAGAAGTTCCCGTGGCAAACCATTTATGACCTTTTGCTTCGGGCCTCTGAGAGATTATAGATTGAGGTAATTCTTTCCCCTGTACTTCCGAGAAATTTACGCCTGCTTGCTCAAAAATAGAACCATTTTTCAATACTCTTGATCTGCCACCGCCACCTTCTTCCCTTAGCCATGATTCTTCTATAAATTTTCCTTTTCCATCTACATTTTCAAGTCCTGAACAAATTTTGTCTTGTAGAGTTAATAAGAGATTTTTAGTTTTTTCTCTCGAGTTTTTAGGAGGTTCTTTCAACATGTATTTAGTAAATCTTGAAGAAAAAAATTTTTTTGGTTAATTATAAGTTTCTCTTTATAATTTCTCTTAGGGGGACCCAATTGCCTATTATTTGATAGTTCGACATAGTTCTTAATCTTTTAAACAGTCGACTACCTTGTCAAAATATTTAAAAATTTAATGACCACAATAGAAGATGCGAATTTAGCTTTACAAAAAGTTCTAGATGCTGGATCACAGAAAAATGTAATTGAATTAGCTTGGATTAAAAATGTAAGAGTGACTATACCGAGAGTAATCGTAACATTATCATTACCATCGTTTGCAAATTCTCAGAGAGATAGAATTGTTCAAGAGGTTAGGGAATTACTTCTGGATTTTGAAGATATTGATGATGTTCAAATAGAGTTAGACAATAATCCCTCCAAAACAGAATCTCAAAATCAAAGTAAAGCGCCTGAGTTGCAGAAGATTGATGGCATCCGACATATCATAGCTGTAAGTAGTGGTAAAGGTGGAGTTGGGAAAAGTACCATTGCAGTTAATCTCGCTTGTTCTCTAGCTAAATTAGGCTTAAAAACTGGTTTGCTGGATGCGGATATCTATGGACCTAATACTCCCTCAATGATGGGGGTTGCCGAACAGAATCCAAAAGTAACAGAAGGTAGTGGCAGTGATCAAAGGTTAATACCAATAAATAAATATGGAATTTCACTGGTATCAATGGGTTTCCTCATAGAAGAAGGTCAGCCAGTTATATGGAGAGGACCAATGCTTAATAGTATTATCCGACAATTTTTATACCAAGTTGAATGGAACAATCTTGATTTTTTGGTCATTGACTTGCCTCCAGGAACAGGAGACGCTCAAATATCCCTTTCTCAATCTGTCCCTATTTCTGGAGCTATAGTTGTCACTACTCCTCAACAAGTATCTTTGCAAGATGCAAGGAGAGGATTGGCAATGTTTAAACAACTCGGAGTACCTTTACTTGGAATTGTAGAAAATATGTCAGTATTTATTCCGCCAGATATGCCAGGTAAAAAATATGAAATTTTTGGTAAAGGTGGTGGTCAAACACTAGCTAAAGAAAATGACTTACCATTATTAGCTCAAATTCCTATTGAAATCCCTCTCGTTGATGATAGTAATAGAGGTGTACCAATCTCAATAAGCCAGCCCAATAAAGAAAGTTCTGTTGTATTTGGTAATTTAGCTCAAACAATTAAGAATCAATTTGTTAATAGTTAATTGATGTTCAAGAGAATTTCTTTATCAAATAACAGAGGATTTTTACAAAAAAAAGACAACTTTAATAGAGGTTTTTTATTTTCTCCACTACTTATAATTCCCCTGTTGTTAGTTATTATTTCTGGTCTATTAATAAAAAGTATACAAGGTGATTTTTTAGTATCAAACTATTTAGGTCATATCCTAACTGGTTTTTTAGGTTATTTTTTAGCATTTTTTATTTCTTATATACCGTTAGAGAGACTTAGAAAGTATGTTGTTCCGTTTTATTTGTGTAATTTAATATCCTTATTACTAGTTTATTTTTTTGGGATTTCAGTTTCTGGAGCCCAAAGATGGCTAAACTTGGGCATCTTTTCTTTTCAGCCTTCAGAAGTAGCTAAACTCAGTACCGTATTAATTCTCGCTTTAGTACTCGACAAAAAAATAATTCTTAGAATAAGAGATTTAGTATTGCCATTATTAGGGGTGTTTATTCCTTGGTTATTAATTTTCTTTCAACCAGATTTAGGTACCTCATTAGTTTTACTTGTTTTTACAGGTGTGATGCTCTATTGGTCGCAAATGCCCATAGAGTGGATTTTGATATTAGTGTTTTGTATTACTACTTCTGCATTATATCTAACGTTACCAATTCTTCTGATTTTCTGGATTCCATTTATAGGATATCTTGCTTATAGATCTTCAAAAAAGAAAATTATTTTTTCTGCTCTAGCTATTTCGTTCCATTTATTAGTGGCAAAATTGACTCCAATTTTGTGGCAATATGGCTTAAAACAATATCAAAAAGATAGATTAGTTTTATTTTTAGATCCAAATAGAGATCCATTAGGTGGCGGATATCATTTGATACAGAGTCAAATTGCAATTGGTTCTGGAGGATTATTTGGGACTGGTCTGCTACAAGGCAAGCTGACTAATTTGCAATTTATACCCGAACAACATACTGATTTTATATTCAGTGCTTTAGGTGAAGAATTAGGTTTTGTGGGTTGCACTATAGTCTTATTTTTGTTCTTTTTTTTGATTAAAAAACTTATTAATACTGCAACAATGGCTAGGACTAACTTTGAATCTCTAATTGTTATTGGAATAGCCTCAACTTTTTTATTTCAAATAATTATTAACATATTTATGACTATTGGATTAGGACCAGTTACTGGGATTCCCCTTCCTTTTATGAGCTATGGTCGAACGTCATTGGTGATTAATTTTATATCTATTGGATTTGTTTTATCCATATTGAAACGTTCTAGATCACTAAGAAGTTGATGAAATCGCAAATAACTATAAAAAAAATTCAAGAGCTTTTGTTTAGAGGATTTCAAACAATATATGTGGATGATGATACATCCAGAAGAATGTGGTGGGCTTCTTTAGAAGTTATTCAAAAAAATTTCCTATCTCAGAATTATAAACACGGGGGGATTTGGGTTGCCTCGCCTTTGCCAGCATTTAATGATAAAAAATTTTTAAATCAACTTTATGGATGGCTTTGGTCTCCTGAGGGGTTTCCATACTTTCAAAATGAGAATGCAGGTTTTTTACCAGTCAACAATTCAGAAAAGATAAAAAAAGATTTCGAATTAGTAAGTAACTATAAAGTCTTAAATCTTTGTCAAGAAGATGGCTATGAACCTTTTTTGATGATAATCACCCCAAATTTTCAATGCGTATTATCAATTGTAGGAGAAAAAGATAAGAAAATTCTATTAATGAAGTGTGATGAAGAGAGCCTAAAACTTTCTATTGAATTAATGCATGCAAAATTAAGTCAAGAAAATCATGAGGAAGGAGTAAAATTTCGTAATGCAATCAATAATTTAGGTAACCTAAAAATTAACAATCAATTTGAAAAATTATTTTGGCCAATATTATCGGCAAAATTAGCAAATATTTCACCAAATCATAATATACAGAATCCTGTGAAAAATGATAAAAAATATGTGCAAATAACTGAAGCAAAATTATTACGTGCAATTTCTCATGAAGTAAGAACTCCTTTAGCAACAATAAGAACCCTAATAAGTTCTACTTTAAAAAAATATAAAATGGATGAGTCAATGAGAAATCGTTTAATTCAAATAGATAATGAATGTAATGAACAAATTGATAGGTTTGGTTTAATCTTTAATGCAGCAGAATTAGTTAGTAATGAAGTGCCATCATTGAATAACTTGGCGAAAATTAATTTAGCCGAAATTTTCAAAAAGCTTGCTCCTTTGTGGAATAAACAATTAAATCGACGTGGTATTGCTTTAAAGATAGATATCCCCAAACAACTTCCACATATTTTGAGTGATTCTGAAAAATTAGAATTAATGTTAAGAGGATTAATTGATAAAAATACTAGAGGATTAAAAGAAGGTAGTACATTGATTTTAGAATTAAGACCAGCTGGTCAAAAACTGAAACTTCAACTCAAAGTAAACAAATTGGATAATAATCAAAAAGAAATTCTCAAAAAAGATAAGGGTTCTGATATTGGTCCTGTTTTAAATTGGAACCCTCAAACTGGCAGTTTACAACTTAGTCAAAATGCCACTCAAAAGTTGTTAGCGAGTTTAGGAGGGCACGTGACACAAAGACGTGATACAGGTTTGACAGTATTTTTTCCGATTTCAGATGCAAAATGAAATAAGAATTAAGTTATAGATATATTAAATAATGTAGAAAATTCCCTATTAATTTTGAATTTTGCAAAATATGAATGCTAATTTCTTATTAGAAATAACTCAAAAAATTAGGATGACTGAAACTTTAGTTGGTCAATTTCCAAAGCATATAGGAAGTACTGGGGGTTTATTAAACTCAGCAGAAACCGAAGAAAAATATGCAATTGTATGGAAAAGTTCAAAGGAACAGGCATTTGAATTGCCAACCGGTGGGGCGGCTATTATGCATGAAGGTGATAATTTAATGTACTTTGCAAGAAAAGAACAATGTCTTGCATTAGGGACACAATTAAGAGCCTTCAAACCAAGAATTGAAGATTTTAAAATCTACCGAATTTTCCCAGGTGGAGATATTGAATTTTTGCACCCAAAGGATGGTGTTTTCCCTGAAAAAGTTAATGAAGGCAGAGAGAAAGTAGGTCATAATCCTAGAAGAATAGGTGAGAATCCTAATCCTGCTGGTTTGAAATTTACAACTAAGAATACTTTTGATTAACTTCCTTAAAGTTGATATAAAAGAAGAAAATAATTATAATTTGGGCTGACATTATTAATATGATCAGCTCACAGAAAGATAGTTTTTTAAAGGCTTACAAAGAAGGTAAAAATTTTATACCTATCGTTGAAACTTGGCCAGCAGATTTAGAGACTCCATTATCGACTTGGTTAAAATTATCTTCAAAAGATTCCAATGGTGTCTTTCTTGAATCTGTAGAAGGTGGGGAGAATTTGGGTAGATGGAGTATTGTTGCTACTAAACCACTTTGGGAAGCAGTTTGTTATGGAGAAGAAATAATTAAAACTTGGAATAATGGCAAAACAGAAACACATAAAGGTGATCCTTTTGATATTTTGAGAAGTTGGACAAAGGAATACAAGTCAACCATGATTGATGATTTACCATCAATTGGACAGTTATATGGCTCTTGGGGTTATGAATTAATAAATCGAATAGAACCAAGCGTTCCAATAAATGAAATACCAGAAAATAATATCCCTTATGGTTCCTGGATGTTTTTTGATCAGTTAGTTGTTTTTGATCAAATCAAAAGATGTATTACTGCAGTGGTTTATGTAGATACAACTTCTTCAAAAGAGTGCTCAATTGAAGAGTTGTATCTAAACTCAATTTCTAAAATTCAGCAAACTAGGAATTTAATGAGAGTTCCTCTAAAAGAAAATGAGTTTTTAGATTGGAATGAAAATGAGAATTTGAATTTAGATCTAGAAAGTAATTGGGAGAAAAAAGATTTTGAGGATGCAGTTCTCTCTGCAAAAGAATACATAAGAAAGGGAGATATCTTCCAAATAGTTATAAGTCAGAGATTCCAAACTAAAGTCAATAATGATCCCTTCAATTTATATAGAAGTTTGAGGATGGTTAATCCATCTCCATACATGTCATTTTTTGATTTCGGATCTTGGTATCTGATAGGTTCAAGTCCTGAAGTAATGGTTAAAGCAGAAAAAAATAAAAATAGTCAGATTGTTGCAAGCTTAAGACCAATAGCTGGCACTAGACCTAGAGGTATTGATAATCAACAAGACTTGGAATTAGAACAGGAACTATTAAAAGATCCAAAAGAAATAGCTGAGCATGTAATGCTAATTGATCTTGGGAGAAATGATCTTGGAAGAGTTTGTGAAATTGGTACTGTCAAGGTCAAGGATTTAATGGTTATTGAGAAATATTCACATGTTATGCATATAGTCAGTCAAGTTGAGGGAATCTTAAAAAAAAATGCTGATGTATGGGATTTGCTCAAAGCTTCCTTTCCCGCTGGGACAGTAACTGGCGCACCAAAAATAAGAGCTATGCAATTGATTAAGCACTTTGAAAAAGATGCTAGAGGACCTTATGCTGGTGTATACGGATCTATTGATATTAATGGCGCATTAAATACAGCAATAACTATAAGAACTATGATAGTTAAACCCTCAATAGATGGGAAATATGATGTTTCAGTGCAAGCCGGAGCTGGAATAGTTGCTGATTCTTTTCCTGAAAATGAATATCAAGAGACAATTAATAAAGCTAAGGGGATACTTAAAGCATTAGCCTGTTTGGATAATTAAATGAGTCAAAATAATCTTTATAAGGGTTTTGAGGTGGAACTTTTTACAGGTTCTTTAGATTCTCATATTGGTATTTCGGATCAAATTGAGAAAGAATTTTCTGATTTTGTAAAAGAGCCAGATAACAGAAATGTTGAATACATAACAACACCCGAAAAAGACTACGGTTCTTTATATGAGAAATTAATAATTCCAAGAAAAAAGTTAAGAAAGTGGCTAAATACTAAAAATTTAACAATCATTCCTTCATCCACTCTTTGTTTTAAACACGATATTCAATTTCAAAGATCTGATATTAATAACGTTTATCATCAATTTATTCAAGATAATTATGGAATATCTATTGCAACTTCAAGTGTCCATATAAACATAGGAATAGATGATTTGGATAAACTTTTTACAGCTATAAGACTTATAAGATCTGAGGCTGCTCTGTATCTATCATTAAGTGCTAGTTCACCTTTTATAAATAATAAAATTACGAATAATCACTCTCAGAGATGGATTCAGTTTCCCAAAACACCAAGTAGGGTGCCTTTTTTTGTAAATCATAATTCTTATATCGATTGGATTGAGGAAAATATATCTAATAAAAAAATGCAAAATATTAGGCATTTTTGGTCTTCAATCCGACCAAATGGTCCTCAAAGACCTTTAATTCTTGATCGTTTGGAATTAAGAATTTGTGATTTTGTCCAAGATATTAATCTACTTTTAGGGATAACGGCCATGATAGAACTAAGGATTCTAAATCTTTTTGAAAATATCAATACCTTAGATCCTATGAATGCCAGTATTTTTTCTATGAATGAGTTGTCAGAAATATGTGATCAAAATGAAATTAATGCTGCTAAAGATAGTTTGAATTCAGAGTTAATTCACTGGCAAGATGGCAAAAAAATTATTTGTAGAGAATGGATTCAAAACTTATTATCAGATTTATCATCCACGGCAGAAAATTTTGGTATGAAACATCTTTTAAATCCTATCTATAAAGTGCTTGAAGAAGGCAATCAATCTATGAAATGGATTAATCAATATGAAAAGGGTCTTTCTATTGACCAGATAATGAAAATTTCTATAGAAGATATGATCAAGAGTGAAGCCTAGAATGTTTGATTATTTAAATAAACATTTGATCTGAACATTTTCACTTGTGACATAATGGATATATGGAATCTTTTAGACAGATAAAAAATAATAACGTGGACTTGATAAGTAACAATGATCCACTTGATAAAAATCGTCTTTTAATTGAAGATCTATGGGAATCTGTGCTCAGAGAAGAATGCCCGGATGATCAAGCAGAAAGATTGATACAGCTTAAAGAATTAAGTTATTCAAAACAAATTGATGGTAATAGTTCAACAACTTTTAAAAATGAAATAGTTGGCATTATAAATTCCATGGATTTAGCAGAATCCATAGCAGCAGCAAGGGCGTTTTCATTATATTTTCAACTAGTGAATATTTTAGAACAAAGAGTTGAGGAAGATAGATATATTCAAAGCTTTACCAATAAGGATGTTCAAAAATCGCCTGACAATCTTGATCCTTTCGCACCAGCATTGGCTAGGCAAAATGCTCCAGTAACTTTTAGAGAATTATTTTACAGGCTGAGAAAATTAAATGTACCACCAGGCAAATTAGAAGAGTTATTGCAGGAAATGGATATCCGTTTAGTTTTTACTGCACATCCAACGGAGATAGTAAGACATACGATTAGACATAAGCAAACAAGAGTAGCAAATTTGTTAAAAAAAATACAGATTGAGACATTTCTAACCAAAGAAGAAAAAAATTCTTTAAAAAACCAATTAAAAGAGGAAGTAAGACTTTGGTGGAGAACAGATGAATTGCATCAATTTAAACCTTCAGTTTTAGACGAAGTTGATTATGCCTTGCATTATTTTCAGCAAGTTTTATTTAATGCTATGCCTCAATTGAGGGGCAGAATCGCTGAAGCACTCACCGAAAATTATCCAGATGTTCAGATGCCTTCTGAATCATTTTGTAACTTCGGTTCTTGGGTAGGCTCTGATAGGGACGGTAATCCATCGGTCACTCCTGAGATAACGTGGAGAACTGCTTGCTACCAAAGGCAATTGATGTTGGAAAGATATATTATTGCGACGTCTAATCTTAGAGATCAATTAAGTGTCTCGATGCAATGGAGTCAAGTCAGTTCCTCTCTATTAGAGTCACTAGAAACTGACAGGGTTAAGTTTCCTGAAATATATGAAGCAAGAGCTACAAGATATAGATCAGAACCCTACAGATTGAAATTAAGCTATATTTTAGAAAAATTAAGGTTAACACAAGAAAGAAATAATTTATTAGCTGATAGTGGGTGGAAATTTGACTTGGAGGGAGAAATTGATAACAAAAATCTAGATAAAGTTGAAAACTTATATTACAAGTCAGTAAACGAATTTACTTATGATCTAGAACTTATTAAAAATAGCTTGATTAGCACAGATTTAACTTGTGAGTCTGTAAACACCTTACTAACTCAGGTTCATATTTTTGGATTTTCTTTAGCAAGTTTAGATATTCGTCAAGAGAGTACAAGGCATAGTGACGCTATACAAGAGCTTACAAATTATCTTGATTTATCTGTTCAATATGATCAGATGTCTGAGGAAGAGAAAATTAAATGGCTCATAGACGAATTAAATACAAAAAGGCCTTTAATTCCATCTGACGTTAACTGGACAAAAACTACAGAAGAAACCTTTTCAGTCTTTAAAATGGTTAAGAGATTACAGCAAGAATTTGGAAGTCGCATTTGTCATTCTTATGTAATTTCAATGAGTCATAGTGCATCTGATTTGCTTGAAGTTCTCTTACTAGCTAAAGAAATGGGACTTCTTGATCAAAATTCACAAAAGTCAAAATTGTTAGTTGTTCCTCTTTTTGAAACTGTGGAAGACCTTAAAAGAGCACCAGAAGTAATGGAAAAGTTGTTTAAATTAGATTTCTATAGATCATTATTGCCAAAAGTAGGAGAATCTTTTAAACCTCTGCAAGAATTAATGCTTGGATATTCTGATAGCAATAAAGATTCAGGGTTTGTTTCTAGTAATTGGGAAATTCATAGAGCCCAAATAGCTCTTCAAAATCTTTCAAGTAGAAATAATATATTGCTAAGACTTTTTCATGGAAGAGGTGGTTCTGTAGGGAGAGGAGGAGGACCAGCTTATCAGGCAATATTGGCTCAACCAAGCGGCACTTTAAAAGGGAGAATAAAAATAACTGAACAAGGTGAAGTTTTGGCTTCTAAATATAGTCTTCCCGAACTGGCTTTGTACAATCTTGAGACTGTAACTACAGCGGTAATTCAAAATAGTTTGGTAAATAATAGACTTGATGCTACGCCAGAATGGAATCAATTAATGTCTAGGTTGGCAGAAACATCAAGGTCTCATTACAGAAAATTAGTGCATGAGAATCCTGATTTGTTAAATTTCTTTCAAGAGGTCACTCCAATAGAAGAAATAAGTAAATTACAGATATCTAGTAGGCCTGCTAGAAGGAAAAAAGGTGCAAAAGATTTGTCAAGTTTAAGAGCTATTCCATGGGTATTCGGTTGGACACAAAGTAGATTTCTTTTGCCAAGTTGGTTTGGAGTAGGCACAGCATTGTCATCTGAATTAAATTCAGATCCACAGCAAATTGAATTATTAAGAGTTCTGCATCAAAGATGGCCATTTTTTAGGATGCTTATATCTAAGGTAGAAATGACATTATCTAAGGTAGATTTGGAAGTTGCCAGATATTATGTTGATACTCTTGGTAGTAAAGAAAATAAAGATTCTTTTGATGATATTTTTGAAGTAATTTCTAAAGAATATAATCTTACAAAATCTTTAATACTTGAAATTACTGGTAAAAATAAGCTCCTAGAATCTGATAGAGACTTGAGATCATCAGTAAGCTTGAGAAATAAGACAATAATTCCATTAGGATTTTTACAGGTTTCACTTCTAAGAAGACTAAGAGACCAGACAAGACAACCCCCAATAAGCGAATTTATTATAGATAAAGATGAATCTAGAAGAGCTTACAGCAGAAGTGAACTATTGAGGGGAGCACTTTTAACTATTAATGGGATAGCAGCTGGTATGAGAAATACAGGTTGATAATTGCAATATTTTTCTAAGAAAAAACTTGTTCTTCCAGAAGGTTGTTTTGTTAACTCTTCTCAAATCCCATTAGCTAAAGAAGTTAATAAACTTTTAGCGAATTGTGGTTGTGAAACATTTCCAGTCAAGCCTCTGTCTGAGGCTATTCAGAAAAGTAATTTCTTTTTTACTATCCAGAGTGAATTAAAAAATAAATTATATGGCTTTGTAAGGGTTACTTCCGACAGGGGATTGAATGCTAATTTGTGGAATTTAAGTGCCTTGCCAGGTAATAATCAGCAACTTTATTATTCAATATTGCTTCAAGTAACTCTTGAGAAAATAAATAGAGAAATGCCTGGATGCAGTATTTCTGTACAGGCCCCAACATCTTCTTTTTTGAGTTTAGAGGAAAATGGATTCATACTAGATCCAAATGGGATAAGAGTAATGGGATATAAACTATAAAAATGATTTTACGAGCATGGAGGGATTCGAACCCCCGACTCTCAGAACCGGAATCTGATGCTCTATCCAACTGAGCTACATGCCCTTTAATTTTTCAATTTCTTTAAAGAAAATCTAAATATTTTAAACTTAGCTAATTTAATTAATGAATGCACAAAAAAAATTTTCTTAAATAAATTAAAAATTAAAAATTTTCGGAACCATAAAAGTTTTGAAATTGATTTAAAAGAACAAAGAACTATTGTTCTTGGCTGTAATGGTATTGGCAAGTCAAATTTACTTGAATCGGTTGAATATTTAAGTCAATTAAAATCTAATAGAGCACTAAGCGATAAAGACTTAATAGAGAACGACAGTGATATGGCTGTAGTTATAGGACAGATAAATTTTAAAGACGATTTAAAGTTAAATTTATTCCGAAAAGGCCCTAAAAGAATTTATGTCAATGAATCAATCTTGAAAAAACAGAGTGAAATAAAGAATTATATTCGGAGTGTATGTTTCTGCTCTAATGATATAGATATTGTTAGAAGTGAACCCAGTTATCGAAGAACATGGATTGATAAAGTCGTATCTCAGCTTGAACCAGTATATTTAGATCTTATAATTAGATTTAATAGGCTTTTAAAGCAAAGAAGTTATTTTTGGCGTTCGGAAAGTTTTTTAAAAACTCAATCCACAGATATTGTTGAAAGCTTTGATATTCAAATGTCAATAATAAGTACAAGAATTTTTAGGCGCAGAAGAAGGGCTTTATTAAAGATAAAACCATATGTTGAATATTGGCATAATCATTTAAGTAAATCGAAAGAGCAAATAGACATAAATTATCTTTCGGGGATACAAAATATAAGTCCAGAAGAAGAAGAAGAGGAAGTTATTAGTAAAAAAATAGTAGAACAACTCTTTAATCAGCGTTCAATAGAAGCGTTGACTGGTAAATGTAATTTTGGACCTCATCGTGATGATGTTGAGTTTCTAATCAATAACGTTTCAGTTAGAAAATATGGTTCTTCAGGACAGCAAAGGACTTTTATCTTGGCCTTAAAGATGGCTGAAGTCGATTTATTAACTAAAACATTAAATGTTCCTCCAATACTTATATTGGATGATGTCTTGGCGGAATTAGATTTAACCAGGCAAAATTTGTTATTAAATTCTGTTGGCAAAGATAGTCAGTGTTTTATAAGTGCGACACATTTAGATAAATTTAATCAGTCTTTTTTAGGCTCGTCACAAATAATTCACTTATAGTTTCAAATAGGCATGATTTTTAGCTAATCTTAATTTTATATGAATTTCTTAAATGGAAATCTACAAAAAAAGTCAAAGTTTAAGTTCGTTAAGTGATGAGCAAAAATTAAATCATCAAAGTAAACATCTTTTGTTGGAACTTTATAGTTGCAATCGCGAAAAGTTAAATGACGAATCCTTTTTGCGCTGTATTTTAAACAGAGCTTCTAAATTAGCAAATGCAACAGTTCTGAATTTGATAAGTAATAAATTTGAGCCTCAGGGGGTTACGGCAATTGCATTACTGGCAGAATCTCATATTTCAATACATACTTGGCCTGAATCTAATTATTCGGCAGTCGATATTTTTACATGTGGTCAAAATATGATTCCTGAACTAGCTAGTCAATATTTAATTGAATCTTTGATGGCTAAAGAACATTCCCTGCGTGTCATTGAGCGAAATCCACCTTCAGAAGTATCTAAACAGATCAGAACGGCTGTTTAATACAATATTTACCTATTTAACTTTCCACTTACTAGTCCTTCAAGATCTAAGCTTGTGCAATTAAATCCTAAATTAGAAAAATATTGAACTAATTCATTAAAGTTATATTTGTTAAAAAAATGCTTTAATTCATCTTTGGGAATTTCTATTCTTGCAGTTGAGCCTTGACATCGAACTCTAACCTCCGATAAGCCACCTTCTTTAAGGTATTCTTCTGCTTTCTCAACCATCTTTAGCCTCTCACTAGTTATTTCAAGGCCATAAGGAAATCTTGATGATAAGCAAGGTTGAGCAGGTTTATCCCACCAAGGAAAACCTAATGCTCTTGATACATCCCTAATGTCTTGTTTTGAGAATTTAAATTTTGCAAGGGGGGAGATAACTCCTGCTTGTTTTGAGGCTTGTATACCTGGTCTGTAATCTTTAAGATCATCAAGATTAACTCCATCTAAAACAATCTTATAATTAAGTTTTTTAGAAAGGTAGGTTGTATGTTTATGGAGCTCTTTTTTGCATGCGAAGCATCTATCCTTAGGATTTTGACTATAATCTGATTGGTCTAATTCTGAAGTTTTAATTTCTAAATGCTTTACTCCAATCCATTTTGCTTGACTTTTTGCTTCTTTTCGAAGCGTTGTGGCTAATGCAGGAGAAATACCAGTTATAGCAATTGCTTTGCTACCTAATTGCTCGAATGCTAATGATGCTACTAGTGTACTGTCAACTCCTCCGGAATAAGCAATACAAACACTTTCAAGATTCTTAATGAATTTTCTAATTTTATAAAGCTTTTCACTTTGTTCATTAGAGAGAATTTCTAGTTGATTGAACATATTAATTACTTTAAAATTCAAATTACATATGAATAGGTTTAATTTATTATTAAATCTTTAATAATATTCTTATTTGTATATTAGATTAAATTCATTAATTTTGTTCAATTGGCCAATACGAGTAGAAATAGAGGGATTGGGATTGTCACTGCAAGTGACAGTAAAGAGAGATCAAAAGGTCAATTACATATTTACGATGGAGAGGGTAAGGGAAAAAGTCAGGCTGCTTTGGGAGTAGTTTTAAGGACAATAGGATTAGGAATATGCGAAAAAAGACAGTCAAGAGTTTTACTTCTTAGATTTTTAAAAGGTCCTGAGAGGCCATATGATGAGGATTCAGCTATAGAGGCTTTGCAAAGAGGTTTCCCACATTTGATTGACCACGTTAGGACAGGAAGGTCTGAATTTTTTACTGCTGACCAAGTAACAAAGTTTGATGTTGGTGAGGCTGAGAGAGGTTGGAATATTGCTAAAGGAGCAATCGCTAGTTCTCTTTATTCTGTTGTTGTACTCGATGAGTTGAATCCAGTTCTTGATTTAGGAATGCTTGATATCAACGAAGTAGTTGACTCTCTCCAAAATCGTCCAGATGGATTAGAAATAATCATTACCGGAAGGGCAGCCCCTTCCTCTTTGGTAAGAATATCTCAACTTCATTCAGAAATGAGACCACGTTTGACAAGAGAATTATCAACACTAGCCAGACAAAGTAGTTCTAGTGGTGGTATTGAAATTTATACAGGTGAAGGAAAGGGCAAATCCACAAGCGCACTTGGTAAGGCTCTTCAAGCCATCGGTAAAGGAATATCTCAAGATAAAAGTCATAGAGTTTTAATATTACAGTGGTTAAAAGGTGGGAATGGTTATACCGAAGATGCCGCCATAGAGGCTTTGAGAGAGAGTTACCCCCATTTAGTTGATCATTTGCGTTCAGGTAGAGATGCCATCGTATGGAGAGGTCAGCAACAACCAATTGATTATGTTGAGGCTGAAAGAGCATGGGAAATTGCTAAAGCTGCGATTTTGTCTGGTTTGTATAAAACAATCATTTTAGATGAACTAAATCCTACTGTTGATTTAGAGCTGTTACCTGTTGAATCAATACATCAAACGCTCTTAAAAAGACCAGCAGAAACAGAAGTCGTCATTACTGGGAGATGTAAAAATGAACCTTCATACTTTGAACTTGCTGATGTCTACTCTGAAATGGTTTGTCATAAGCATTATGCAAATGTTGGAGTTGATTTGAAAAGAGGTGTAGATTACTAAATATTCGTAAAATTATTAATTGCACAATATTTTCTTTACCTTTTCAATCCCACCTTCAATAGATCTTGACTGAATTTTGAATTGAGACAAGATTCTTGACGCTTTTTCAGAACGTTTCCCCGATTTACATATAGTGAAAACTTCTTTATTTAAACTTTCTTTTTGAATAAATTTTAAGTCAGAATTTCGATTCAACTGGCTTAAGGGAATTGATATAGATCCCTCTATTGCATAAGTAGAAAATTCTTCCTTTTCTCTAACATCAATTAAAATAATTATGTTGGGTTTTGCTTTGTATAACCTATAAAAGTCATTAGCATTAATACCGACGATTTCATTATTTTTCTCACAATATTCATTGCTTTGATAAAAGTCCACAAACTGAGACAGATTTTTTATTTGTCTATTTGCATGATCACTTTTGAGATTTAATTTTTTCATATTCATATTCAATAGATCAAAAATTAAAATCTTACCATCTAAAATTTCACCTTTTTTCAAAATGATTTTGATAATTTCATTAACCTGAAGAATTCCTATTAAACCTGTTGAAACACCCACAACTCCGTATTCTGCACAACTTGGGGCAGCATTTTTTGAAGGTGATTCTGGAAGTAAGTCTCTTAAATTAGGACTATTTTTATATAAATTGAAAACACTCACTTGCCCTTCAAAGCCTTGTACACTGCCAAAGACTAGGGGTTTATTTAATATCAGGCATGAATCGTTTATTAAATATCTTGTGCCAAAGTTATCCGAGCAATCACAAATTACATCAAACTCCTTTATTAATTCAAGAGCATTTTTAGGATTAATTCTCTCTGAAAAGGTTAATATTTCACAATTAGGATTGAATTTTTTAATTCGTTCCCTAGCAGAATCAATTTTAAGATTGCCAATAGTATTTGTTTCATGAATTATCTGTCTCTGGAGATTCGACTTTTCAACTTGATCGTTATCAATTATTCCAATTCTCCCAATGCCTGCTGCAGCTAGATAAAGCAAAACGGAAGACCCAAGCCCACCTGCTCCGATGCATAATACTGAGCTGTTTTTAAGATTTAGTTGACCCTCATAACCTATCTCTTTGAGGGTAAAATGTTTTTGATATCTTTCTTCTTCATCAGAGTTTAAGAAATTAAATTTTATATCTTTGGACATTGAGATCCTTAAATTTTTGCGAGCTAAACTATGAAAATATAATAATTAAAATAAAAATTTTAGACTTTTAAAAATTTCTTATTGCTATAATTTATTAATATTTTTGTTAGAACTAGACAATAATGTGAAGTTTTTATAAAACCAATTTTAAGTTTAAATATCTTCAGAAAGGCTAGATGCCAAAGCCTTTAAAAAAATACAAAATGTTTCGGTTCGGAATTTTGCACAACAAAAAGGTAGTCAATAGACGTTTTTTCCGATACTGTCTGGTTCATATATTAAGTTTACTGAATTCATGAGTGATAACACTCCAGAGTCAAACCAAGACTCCGGCTCCGATACAAGCTCAGAAACCAAAAGTTTTTCAGAGAAGTACTCTGATGTTATGGGAAAAGTCAACGAAACCCTTGGCAATGTTGATTGGACTCAAATGGGTAAGTACGGCAAGGCGGCAGGCATAATTGCTGTTGTCGTAATAGCTCAGATAATAATTAAAGTTGTCATTGACACGATAAACTTTTTCCCAATTCTGCCTGGTTTACTAGAATTACTAGGAGTTATTGTTGTCGGTCAATGGAGCTGGCAAAATCTTCGTACCAGCGAAAATCGTGAAGCTGTTTTAGATAAGGTACAAAATCTTAAGAAGACATATTTAGGGTAGTTAAAGATTACATATTGAGTATTGCTTTTACGTAATCTTTAACTTGTTTTAAATACCCTCCTCCAAACATATTGGCGTGATTCAATATGTGATAAAAATTATAAATAATTATTCTTTTTTCAAATCCGTTTTTTATAGGAAAAATTCTATGATATTCTTCATAAAATTCTTTTCTAAAACCTCCAAATAATTTTGTCATAGCTATATCTACTTCATTATCTGCCCACCAAGATGCTGGGTCGAAAATAACCCCCTTTCCACTTTTATCCATTCCTGCATTTCCTGACCACAAATCACCATGAACTAGAGCATTTATTGGTTCGTGATTCAGTAATTCTTTTTTAATTTTTTGTTTAACTTTATTTATGATTTCTTTATCTAAAGTCCTTGGTTTAAGAATTAATAATTGAGGTATTATCCTTAAATTTAGAAAACAATCTATCCAATTATCTTCCAAGCCCTTTTTCTGATCTGTTGTTCCGATAAAACCCTCAACTGGAAACCCAAACATTTTGTGATTAGATTCAGCCGATTTTAGATGCAATTCACCTAAACCTTTTCCAAGCTTTTTTTGGTCAAAGTTATGCATATCTATCCATTCAATTAAAAGAATCTCTATATTTTTTATATTTTTATATGTAATAACTTCAGGAATAACTAAGTTTTCTTGATTAATATATTTTCTCAAATTTTGGAGACAATATTGTTCAAATTCAAGAAATTTTTTGTTTCTAATATTTCTTTTAAGAAAAAACGTTTTCTTTGAGAATTCTATTCGCCATGCACTATGAATATCACCACCATGTACTTGTTCAATACTTTTTGGATAGGGTTCACCTAATTCTTCACAAATTTCGTTAATTTCAATAGGAGATAATTTTTGCATTTTAATGAGAAAGTCTGAAGTTATTGTTGTAGGCGCCGGTATAGCAGGACTAACTTCTGCAGCGATTTTATCAAAACAAGGCTTATCAGTGACTTTAATTGAATCTCATACTCAAGCCGGAGGATGTGCCGGTACTTTTAAAAGAAAGAATTATACTTTCGATGTTGGCGCAACTCAGGTTGCTGGTTTAGAGAAGGGAGGAATACATTCTAGAATTTTTGATTTTTTAGATATTCCATCCCCAGAAGCCACAATTTTAGACCCTGCTTGCATTGTTGATTTAAATGATGGTGGTAATCCTATACCTATTTGGTATGAAAAAAGTAAATGGATTGCTGAACGAGAAATGCAGTTTCCTGGGAGTCAAAGATTTTGGAAACTTTGTACCTTAATACATGAAAGTAATTGGATATTTGCTAATAATAATCCTGTATTACCAATAAGTAATTTTTGGGATTTTTCTCAACTTCTTAAAGCGCTAGTACCTTCAAACCTTGTCACAGGTATCTTACTTAAATCTACTATCTTTGATCTATTGCGGATATGTGGATTATCCAAAAATGAGCGCTTGATTAAATTCTTAAATCTTCAACTAAAACTTTATTCTCAAGAGGACGTTTATAATACTGCAGCATTATATGGATCTACTGTTCTTCAGATGTGTCAACAGCCATATGGTCTGTGGCATCTTAAAAAATCTATGCAGTCTTTAAGTGAATCATTAGAAAGTTCATTGATTAAAACTGGAGTTAATTTAATATTTGGACAAGAAGTCAATTCTATAACTTTTGACGACGTAAATTTGTGTTGGCAAGTATCTGCTAATTCGAAAAAAAAATCCTTCATTTACCAAGCAAAAGATGTAATTTATACCGCGCCTCCACAATCTTTGCTCAAGCATTTGAAAGATCCTTTAGAAAGAAAAAAAAATTATAAAAATCGACTTAATAATTTGCCTGATCCAAGTGGAGCTGTAGTTTTTTATTCAGCATTAAAAAAGGAACATATTAAAAAAACATTCTCCAATCATTATCAATTTGTTTCGAAAGAATTTTGTTCGTTATTTGTATCAATTAGTGATGATGGTGATGGAAGAGCTCCAAAGGGTGAGGTTACTTTAATTGCTAGTATCTTTACCAAAACTAAAGATTGGTTTGATTTAGATAAACAAACTTACTTAAAGAAGAAAAATGATTTCATGAAAAAAATATCCCTTGAATTGGAAAATAAATTTGATATTGATTCTGAAAAATGGCTACATAGGGAATTAGCAACTCCATTGGGTTTTGAAAAATGGACAAAAAGACCTAATGGAATAGTAGGCGGGCTCGGTCAAAATCCAGATATTTTTGGTTTATTTGGATTATCAAGTAGGACACCTTTTGAAGGTTTATGGTTATGTGGAGATTCGATTTATCCAGGAGAGGGGACTGCAGGCGTTAGTCAGTCCGCATTAATGGTTTCAAGGCAAATTTTAGCTTCCAAAGGTATAGAAAATTTTAGTTTATAAAATTTTGTCTGTTTTCTTTTGCTTCAGCAAGTTTTTTAGAAAGTAAATCCCAATTTTTTTCTCTAATGAGAGATTCCAGTATATTCAGCTTATTTTTAAAATTATTTATGGAATTTAAAACATTAATCTGATTATTAATAGCTAAATCTAGGCCTAGTTGTTCATTGCCTCCGCCAACTCTCGAAGTGTCAGCAAATCCAGTAGCAGCTAATTTTTGCGTGAGATCTAATAAAGATTGATTATTTTTTGTTTGAGCAGTTTCGATTAGGGCAGAAGCTAAAAATATAGGCAAATGAGAAATTAGTGATACTGCTTCATCATGCTCTTTTGGCGAAGCTTGGCAAATTTCACAATCCATTGATTTTATAAGCTCGGAAATAGTTCTGACTGAATTCAAATCACTATTTTGTGTTGGGGTAATGATCCATTTTGCTTTTTTAAAAAGACCTTCAAAACCCGAATAAACTCCTTTTTTTTCTGTTCCTGCCATTGGATGAGATCCAATAAATAGAGGATGTAAATTTTCCCATGTATTTACAATTGGTTCTTTTACAGAGCCTACATCAGTTAGTATTGTTTCCTTAGGTATTGATGCTACTAATTGTTGAGATGGACTGATTAAATCTTTGATAGGCAATGCTAAAATTATTAGCTCACATTTTTTTAATAAGCTCAGATCACAGCTAATAAAATTTGCAAGTTTTTTATCCTGTGCTTTTTTTTCATTAAATTCATTATTTGCTATTCCATAAATTGTATGATTTAGACTTTGGAGTTTTAATCCTAAAGAACCACCAATTAAACCTAATCCTACTATTCCAATTTTCATAGATTGATTAATTCAAGACCCTCCTATATTGATACCAATTTTTTGTATATTAGGTTCATAAATTTTGTATGTATTTGAAATTAAATTAATTATAAATGCTTGAAATTTTAAGTCATCAATATTTGAAAAATTATTTGAGAGATCAAAGTATTAGGTGGGAACACATATATTCTTTTGGGAGATTAATTTCCAAATGTATTGAAAATGATTCTACATATCTAATTAATTCAGAAATTTTCTCTAGCTATGATTGGTTACCTCCAATTTTGATTTCTTTATTTTTAAAGGAAGAGGATTCAACTTTTATTTTATCTAAAGAAAAAATTCAATTTATAAGCCAATTTCAGATTGATTCATTGAGAAAGCTAGGTTTTAATTTTATTTTTAAAAATGATCAACTTATTTTTGCAAATCATCATATTCGTTTGATAACAATCCAAAATTTACTTAACGATCCCAATTCTCGTAATTTTAGAAATCATCGAATAGTTTTTTCTGGTATTGAGAATATAAAACAGGATTTAAAAAATCATTTTAGAATTTCTGTGCTTAAAAAGGATTGGACAAAAAATTTTCATGAATTTCAATTAATCAATAAAAAATTTATAAAATTATATGATTCATTGAAGAAAAAGTTCTTCATGAGAAAGATCTTAGGAAATAGTTATATTAATTTAAATGAAAAGGAAATTAGTTTTTTTTCAAACTTTTTTCATGAAAATTCTTTTTTTTCTGATAAATTTTTCAGGGTTAACAAAGCATTATCTGAAGGTTGGGCTTGCTGGGTAAAGTTAAACGATACTAATTTAGATTGGACTTTGTATTTGCAACCAATAGATGAACTTTCTCAAGTTAAGGAATTTTTTTCAAATAATAAATTTGTTTTTTTATCAGCATTGAGAAAAGATAATTTTTTCCAAATGTACTTTAAAAAACACAGTTTAGATATTGACTTGGTTATTAATTTTAAAAGTAATTTTGAAGAGAAAAAGATTAATTTATATATACCCTCTAAACAGTTGCTTCCTAACAATCCTCTTTTTACCAATTCAATCTTGGACAAATGTAAAAAGTTAATACTTTTTAGAAAGGGTTTAACTTTAGTTTTGTCTGATGATATTGATTTAAAAACTAACATTGCTACAGAATTAGCTTCTAAGTACGGGAAGAGAGTCTTGCTAGAGACAATTCCCTCTGGTAAAAATGAAATTCTTTGCTCTAGTTTTGACTGGTGGATTATGAATTCTTATTTAATTCAAATTCCAGAACAAATTATCATTCCTTTACTTCCTATTCCGAATATGTCAGAACCGATTAATGCAATTACAGTCTCGTATAAAAAGAAGCTTTCTCAAGATTGGTTTAGAGACTTCTTTCTTCCTCAAGCTAGAATTAAACTTGAAAGATCTATTTCTCCTTTACGAAGAAATTCAGGTAAGTTAATAATCTTAGATGGAAGAGCAAATAAAAGAAACTGGGGAAGATTACTTTTGCAAAACATTCAACCCTCTAAAAAAATTAACTATATGCTACCTTTTGATTAGGTTATGATTTTGTAAATAACTAAATAAATATGGGAGAAGCAAAAAGACGTAAAACACTTGGTTTACCTCCAAAAAAAAATAATACCAAAACTAAAATTGATGAGTCTCCAAGATTAATTGAATGGCTTCCTTTTACAATCAATCAAAGAGAAAACTTTATAAAATTAAGTATTAAAGCCAGTTGGTTTGGAATCGGAGGGTTAGTTATCTTATGGATTGTAGTGAGATTTATAGGCCCTGCTGCTGGGTGGTGGACTTTAGCTGATTCTTTATAAATCTAAGCTACTGTTTTTATATCATTAACAGCGATTGTATTAGCAGGATTACTATTTAATGCTTTCATTGAGTTAGAACTGACTTCAGTTCCTTCTGTTAATTTCGCTTTAACAATAGATTCTACTTTATTCCTGATTTCTAAGTTTTGATCAAGCCAAATAATTGTATTATCTCTTCCTTGTCCAATATTTTCTCCTTCATAACTATACCAAGCACCTCTCCTTATTATGATATTAGTCTCTTCTGCTAAATCTAATAAACATCCTGTTGTACTAATACCTTTTCCAAAGAGAATATCAAATTCTGCAATTCTAAATGGTGGCGCAACTTTGTTTTTTGCTACTTTCACTTTTGCTCTTATGCCATATTCTTCAGTGCCTCTTTTAAGAGTTTGAATTCTTCTGATATCAAGTCTCACTGAGGCATAAAATTTTAATGCATTACCTCCTGTGGTAGTTTCTGGATTGCCGTATGTAACGCCAATTTTTAGGCGTAAT
>QCBT01000002.1 GCA_003281525.1 Prochlorococcus sp. AG-347-J06
TTTTTCTTTCGGCATTAGAGCCCTTTCTACCCTCATTTATGGCATCTGCAAGTCTTCCTAAAATAAGCTGCACAGATCTAACGGCATCATCGTTACAGGGGATTGGAACTTCACACAAATCCGGATCGCAATTTGTATCCAACATTGATACTAATGAGATATCTAATTTTCTTGCTTCTAATACTGCATTAGATTCTCTTCTTTGATCAACCAATACAACTACATCTGGTAATCTTCTCATCCCCTTAAGTCCACCTAAGTATTTTTGTAATCTTTCGAGTTCTCTCCTTAGTACTGCAGCTTCTTTTTTCGGCCTCATTGCTATTGAACCACTACTTTCCATTCTTTCTAGATCCTTTAATCTTTCAATCCTAGCTTTCATTGTTGTCCAATTGGTCAACATCCCTCCAAGCCATCTTTGATTTACATATGCAGCTCCACAGCGTGTAGCTTCCTGAGCTACTACATCTGAGGCTTGTTTTTTTGTACCGACGAAGAGGAAACGTTTACCACTTTTCGCAGCGTTTCTCGTCCATTTATATGCATTGTTCATACACAATGCTGTTTTTACGAGATCAATAATATGCACTCCATTTCTAGCGCAATATATATACTTAGACATCTTGGGATTCCAACGTCTAGTTTGATGCCCAAAATGAGCACCAGCTTCCATCATTTCTGATAGTGATACAACAGCCATAATTTAAAAGGGTTTCGGGTTAGCCTCCATCTGACGGGGAATCAATATAAATGAATCACCCGAAACTGTCAGATGTGTGGATTTAATTCCAACGATTCTAGCAAGTGATGTGTATTTCTAAAAGTTTTTTATCTTGATTTGGTTAACTGTTTAATGTAAATCCTATTTAAAGGGATCCTAAGTATCTCAAGTGCAAGTCTATTTCTTCTTATATTTACTAGGAATCTTAATAAAGGAAGGATTCTATCAACACTGATTAGTCCTCCCAAGCAAAGAATACGCCAAAGTAAATTATGGAGAGGAGTTAATTGAATCATAAATCTAACTCTTAAATTTGGATGTTTCTTATAAAACACTAAAGCCATTTTTGCCCTCTCTTTTTCTTGAGTTATTAATGAATCTATTTGTTCGCAATTAAATGGCGGATGCCAATGAAAACCTACTGCTTTTGGGCATTTAATTAATTTTGTCCCAATTTTTTTTAATCTTTCTCCAAGTTCTAAATCCTCCCAACCGTAAAGACTAAAAGAAGTATCAAATAATCCCACACTCAAAATCAATTCTTTTGATATCGCTACATTCCCAGTAGCAAAGTATGCAAAAGAAGTGTCCATTATTTTATGTTTTTCACTCTGAGGATCTAGAAAATTAGAAGTATTGACTACCGAGCCATAAGTAAAACATTTTTTGTCATTTTTTCTCCAAGAGGCAAGTAATTTTTCTACGTGGCAATTTATAAAATTGTCTAAAACAATAAGATCACTATCAATGAATATAATAATTTCATATTTTGATTTGATTACTCCCAGATTTCTTCCAAGTGCAGGCCCTCCATGTTCTTGCTGAAATAGAATAACGTGTGGGAGATTTGCATTGTTTTTAGTTATCCATGAGGTTGTCCCATCAGTTGATCCATCATCAACTACTATTACTTCATAATTACTGATATTTTTATTTAATTTTTGATTCTCAAGCGCAAAGAGACATTTCTCTAATATAGGTAATCTATTGTAAGTCGGTATAACAATACTTACATTCATGATTATGTCTTAAATATGCATGATATATTGAATTCCAAAAGATAAAAATAAAAGATATTCCCTAATCAGCTGCACCGCCGTTATTCGCTGTACCTGTAACGTTTCCACCATCAGGTCTTCCATCAGTTCTTAATTTCCTTTTTTTGAATTTTCTAGCATAGGCTCTATTACGTTCCTGCTTTTCTTTTTTTAGATTCCTTCTCTTAGACATAAAATTTTTAACTTTTAATTATTTTAGCTCACTATGAGCACTATATATTTTACCATCTTCCATATTTAATATCCTATCAGCCATATCAGAAATTCTTGGATCATGCGTCACCATAAGTACAGAACAATTTTGCTCTTTTGCTAGTTTCCTTAAAAGGGTTACTATTTCTCTTCCTGTGACGCTATCTAAAGCAGAAGTGGGCTCATCAGCTAATAAAAGTTTTGGGTTAGCAGATAAAGCTCTAGCAATTGCTACTCTCTGTTTCTGACCACCAGACAAGTCATTTGGCAACTTTTTATAATGATCTTCTAGTCCTACTGCTGACAACCAATTCCGTGCTATTTCACGTCTTTGCAAATATGTTAAACCTTTTATTAAGTCGGCGCCCATCTGGACATTTTGTTCTGCTGTTAAACATCTCAGAAGATTGTGACCTTGAAAAATCATTCCAATACTTCTTCTAAGAATCTGACGAGTTTTCCTTGATGCTCCATTTAACTGATTATTTAATACAGTTAAATCTCCACTTTGACAGGTTCTCAAGGCACCAATTAATGTTAAAAGAGTAGTTTTACCACATCCAGAAGGTCCTTTCAAAAGAACTAACTCTCCTTTATCAATATTTAAATTAACGTCATTAAGAACTTGTTTTTTATTCTCATTTTTTCCATAAAAGTGACTCAAATTATTTATTGAGACTGTTTTAAAATTTTTAACATTATTTTTTGATTTATTAGCTTTAACCATTTATGTTTAATTGTTAAAAAATTTCGGCAGGGTCAGCGTCAACTAATTTACGCATCGCAACAGCGGCGGACCCCATGCACATAACTAAAACTAATACGAAAATTAAAATAGTTTTACCTGCGTCCATTATTATTGGAAGTTTAGTAGAACTTCTTATAACTGAGTAAAGTATTTGACCAGAGAAATAAGCAGGCAAATAACCAAACAATGCCAACAAAAACCCTTCTCTAGCTACGACAAAGAAAAGGGACTTAAGTCTGTACCCCATGGCCAATAAGGTGGCGTACTCTGGGAGGTGATCTGTAACGTCACTATAAAGAATTTGATAAACGACCACACACCCAACAACAAAACCCATCAAGGCTCCCAAACTAAATATAAAACCTATCGCAGTGCTATTTTTCCAATAATTCTTTTCAAATTCTATAAATTGTTTTTTTGTAAGAACCCTAACATCATTTGGGAGTGAGTTGTTTAATATCCTTGAAATCAATTCAGGATCAGATCCTTTTTTTAGCTTTACCAAACCAATTTCTATACTGCCAGGGGGATTAGCAGGAAAAAGTCTTAAGAAGGTTTCTCGACTAGTTATCAAATTACCATCTGCACCAAAAGATGGACCCAACTCCACAAGGCCCTCAACAATTACTCTTTTTCCAGCAACCTCAGTCTCAACTTTTTTTTCAGATAAGAACCATTCTTCAATCGGTCCAAATTCAGGTCTGGATAGTTTGTCAAAAAGAACTCTTGATGGATTCCTCAATTTATAAGCTTTCTTTGAGAATCCCTCATCTAAAAGAAGTGAATCGGAGGGATTAAAACCTAATGCAAGTATTGATCTAGTTTTAAGATTTTCTGGATTTCTCCAAAGTAAATAATTTAGATTAACGGGAGTAGTTTTTTCAACATCTTCTAATGCGAGAGTTTGAATTAATCTTCTTTTGGGGAATCCACTCATGCTTATAGAACTTTTTGATCTGGGACTTATCAAAACAAGATCGGCATCTAGAAGTTTATGAATAGTTACGCTCGTGTCAAATAAACCATCTCTAAAACCTAATTGCATAAACATCAAAATCCCTGCAAAACTGATCCCAGCTATTGCAACTGCAAGCCTTAATGGTTGCCTAGTTAATAACAACCAAGCTAATGGTATTTTTCTAAATTTTAAGAAAGAAAAACTCATTAGGGAATAAATTTTGCAATCACTTTCATTCCTGCATAATTTTGAACGATATCTATAGAATCTTGATCTAGTTTTACTAGTACCTCAATAATTCGTGAATCAGCATCCCCTGTTGGATCAGTCGATAGAACTTTTCTTTGTTTTACTTGTGGACTAATCCTAATCACCTTTCCCTTAAGAATTTTTTGAAAACCTCCATTCTCACTGCTCAATTCAACATTCTGAGAGATAAAAACTCTATCGATGTCAGATTCATAAACTTCTATCAAAGCTTCCATTTTTTGACTAGAACCAATATCCAAAATCCCTTCATTTTGAGGCCTTTCACCAACTCTCGTGTTTATTCCAAGGATAAAACCATCAATTGGACTCCTTAGTTTTGAATTAAATAAATCTATCTTGATATTTTTTTGATCTCCGATAAGGTTTATTTTCTGTTTTTGCAATTTTAATAATTCATCTTTTCTCTGTGAAAACTCTACAAAAGAATATACTTCTTTACTCAAAGCTAATTCATACCTTTGAATTTGATCTTTCTTGAGGTTAATTTCTTGGTCAATAGTATTAATTAGATTTTCATTTCTTTCAAGATCAGCAATTAATTTTTCTCCATTTTCAAAGATTGCTAGGATATCACCTTTTTTTACGAAATCTCCTTCATTCACTAAAATTTTGACAATTCGGGGGGAAGAGCCAAACTGACTTGTTGGAGCTGCCAATTGTCTAATCTCTCCCGAAGGAGAAAGTTGACCAAGTGCGGCAACAGCTGTAATAGGAGGTATGAAATCTGAGGTTATTTCCTCTTTAAATTTTGAACTTGATTTATTATTTCCAGAACAGGAAATAACACCAAGAGATAATGGTATAAAAAATAAAAAATAAATAAATAAATTTTTTAATATTTTTAATTTCATTAAAAATCGAAGAGTACTGTTTTTATATAATTATTGACCCATTTTTCATCAAAATATTTCAAAAGAACCATGCTAGTCTTCTCGTTTTTCATTTGTTGAACACAATAATTTTTTTGAAAATCTATTCTCTCTTGGATAATTTCCTCATTAACGTCCGGTTTAACTCTCTTACTTAATTTGATCAAAATAGTGAGGTATTGATCAACAACTCTACAAAAATCATTTTTTTCAGATTTACTTTTTAAGGAAGCAAAAAAAACATTATTAGAAAAAATCCCCCCCCATTTAGGAATCTCTCTCAAAGAGGTAAAAGAACTTTTATCAACTTCAGAAAGTAATTTTTCGTATTTCAAACCTTGGTTTTGAGATGCCGGGGATAAATCAACAATGGCAGCAGAAACAATATCATTTATTTTTACCAAGTCCATCCCAAAAATTGGGATATCAAACTTTGGATCAGGAAAAAAAACGCAATGTAATATTTTAAGATTCTTTGAAAATTCTGCTACTTCTATATGTAACTTTCTAAAACCTTTTGCTTTATAAAATTCATTTTCAATATAAAGTTCTCTGCCTATTTCTGTAGATACTATGTTAGTTAGTGTTTGATCAATTTTCAAACTCTTAAGGTCCTCAAGCATAGATCTATGCTTTCTAATATTTTTTAATAACTCCAAAATAAGAGGGTCAGTTATTTTTGTTTTAGTTAAAGATTCAGACAACAAGGCTAAAAAGTACCAAAATAGAATTTAAAGAGAGAACCAAAATGAACGTAGGAGATGTTAACTACTACACCCATTCAAGCAAAACTAGATGTGTGTTTGTGGATAATAAAGAATTGCCGCTTATAAGCATTGATATTTGGTGCAAAGCAGGTTCTTCATTTGAGGATTTTGATAAAAACGGCACTGCTCATTTTCTAGAACATATGATTTTCAAAGGATCTAACAAAATAATGCCAGGTGAGTTTGACCATAAAATTGAATCCCTAGGCGGATTAAGTAACGCTTCAACAGGTTATGATGATGTACATTACCATGTCCTAGTTCCACACAGTAACTTTAAAGAATCACTTGCTCTTTTGACAAATATTGTCGTTGCACCAGATTTTAATCCTGATGAATTTATAAAAGAAAAAGGAGTAGTTATTGATGAAATAAAACAACAAAATGATCAGCCTGAAGAAAGACTATTTAATTATTTTTTGAAAAGAGTTTGGTTAAGTCCGAATTATGCCAATTCGATTCTGGGAACTGAACATAGTATTGAAAACTTAGAGATAAATGACCTTGTGAAATTTCATAGCAAACACTACACTACCGAAAAAATTTGTATTGCAATTGCGGGGAATCTCACTGAAGAAATTTATAAAATTTTTGAAAAAAGTGATCTATCTGGCATAAAAGAAAGTCCAAATTTAATAAATCTAAAAAACAAACCTTCTTTAAAAATTAGGAATGGTAGAGAGTCAGTTAAGTTTGATGATTTAGAGTTTTCAAGAATATTTATGGCTTGGTTTATTCCAAACCTAAATGATCAAAAGAATATTATTGGACTAGAGATATTGGCATCAATACTCTCTGTTGGAAGAAACAGCAGACTAGTTAAAAATTTAAAAGAAGATAGTAATCTTGTTGAATCTGTTTATGTAGATGTAAATGCTGGAGAATTAGGAGGCTTATTTATAATGGAAGCAAGTTGTGAGTCTAAAGATATTGATTTAGTAGAAAAGCAAATTAATAAAACAATTGATGAGATCTTAAATTACAAAGCCTTGGCCTTGGATGAAATAAAAAAAGCAATAAATATTGTGAAAAGTAATTATATTTTTAATTTAGAGACATCCACACAACTCACTTCATTCTTTGGGAATGAACTTCTTTGGGGGAGAAAATCTTCAATTAATAATTTAGAAAGTCATTTAAATTATTGGAATAACTTGGATAACTTCAAAGAGATCACAGAATATATCAGTGGAGAAAAATTTACTTTAGTTGCATCCCCTAGTAAATGATAAAAAGATATTTTTTAAATAATAAAAAAAGGAATTTTTCAACAGCTTCAATTTGGATTAAAGGAGGGAGTGATATGGATAGTATTGGCAAAAAAGGGATAAACAAGATCCTTTGTTCATTACTTACCAGAGGATGTGAAGGTTTTAGCAATTTCACTCTCTCTGAGTATATTGAGTCCTATGGAGCAGAATTAAATCAAGAAATATTTGAAGATGGTATTTCAATAAGTATTAAATCCCTAAATGAACATTTCAGCAATTTATACCCCTTACTAGATTTAATAATTAATAAGCCAACTTTCTCGGAAATTGAATTTCAAAAAGTAAAGAAATCTTCTATTGATTTTATAAAAAAAGATAGAGAGAATCCATTTAATATGTGTTTTGAAAAATGGAGAAAAAAAGTTTACTCAAATCATCCTTATGCCTTTAGTACAATAGGCATAGCAGATGATATCTCAAAGATTACCCGTAAAGATGTTTTAGACGAGTTTAATAATTTCAAAAGTAGAGAAAAATATTTAATTTCTAATAATACCGAAATAAATGGAGAAAATTTTGGAACATTAGAAAAAAAAATCTTAACTAAAAAATTAGATACTTTAAATCATAATTTAAATGCTAGGAATAGATTTGACTACATTAATAATAATTCAAATCAAACAATAATAATGATGGGGGACCAAACTTGCTCGCGAAGAAGTAGTGAATATTTTCCTCTTAAGGTTTTGGAGTCATATTTATCTTATGGAATGAGCGCTGCTTTATTTAAACTTTTTAGAGAAAAACATGGTATCACTTACGATTTAGGTGTTTATTATCCTATTAGGAGTGGGAATGCCCCATTTTTGATTTATTTATCTGTATCCAATGAACAAGCACTTTTCGCTTTTGAACTTTTATCAACATTATGGAAAAATTTGCTTTTTAATCCGTTAAATGATGCTGAAATCTTTTTAGCAAAAGAAAAACTAAAAGGTTCTTTTCTATTAGGAAATCAATCACTAGATGAAATTTTACAGAGAAAGATACAGTTAGTTAGTTATGGTGTTTCACCAATTTCTGAGATCGATTTAAATTCAAAAATAGAGGAAATATCATCGTTAGATATTTTTAAATTAACTAATAAATATTTTTCAAAACCTTTTCTGAGCATTTCTGGAAATAAAAAAATATGTTTAGAAATTTCTACTAGGTGGAAGAAAAACTTTTAAGTTAGTTTTTCTCAATCTTATCAATATCGATTAAAAACGAACCTCTTCTAAACTTTACTTCAACAGTATCAGGGGATTTAATTGAAAGGATTTCACCAATTTCATCAATTGCCACTAGATCAGGTGGTCTTAACATCGGCATATTATCTGAAGTCTTTAAGTAAGAGACTGGTGCAATCAACTTAACCTTATCGTTGATCTCAAATTTCATTTATAAATTATATACGTTAAAGAGTAGTATAAGCATAAAGTTAGGGAAAATTTCAACGAAATGCACTGATTCATTCTAGAATCCTAGAATTAACTTTCTACAAATTAATGAATCAGAAATTTAAAACATTAATTTTATGGGCTTTACCTATACTTTTAGTCATAGCACTTTCCTATCAATTTTTATCTTCAAGCAATATTGATTCACTTAAATCTAATGGGACTACTGTAGCACCAAGAAATTCAGCGGTAGCAAGAGTTAGTTACGGCAGATTTTTAGATTACATTAATTCAGGAAGGGTTACATCTGTTGATATTTTTGATGGAGGCAGAAATGCAGTTATAGAGACAGTAGATTCGGACTTAGATAACAAAGTTCAAAGGTTACGTGTAGATCTTCCGGGTTTAACACCAGAACTTATAAATATCTTAAAAAATGAGGGAATCAGTTTTGACGTTCATCCAGTTAAAACGGCCCCTCCAGCATTAGGAATTCTGGGTAATTTACTCTTCCCAGCTATCTTAATTGGAGGTTTAATTTTGTTAGCGAGGAGATCAAATGGAATGCCTGGAGGTCCTGGCCAAGCAATGCAGTTTGGAAAAACAAAGGCAAGATTTGCAATGGAAGCTGAAACAGGAGTTGTTTTCGATGATGTCGCAGGTGTTAATGAAGCTAAGCAGGATTTGCAAGAAGTTGTCACTTTTCTGAAAAAACCAGAAAAATTTACTTCTGTAGGAGCAAGGATTCCAAAAGGTGTCCTATTAGTAGGACCTCCTGGGACTGGTAAAACGCTTTTAGCAAAAGCTATTGCAGGTGAAGCAGGTGTACCATTCTTCTCATTATCAGGTTCTGAATTTGTTGAAATGTTTGTTGGAGTTGGTGCTAGTAGAGTTAGAGACCTTTTTAAAAGAGCCAAAGAGAGTAGTCCTTGTTTAATTTTTATTGATGAAATCGATGCTGTCGGAAGGCAAAGAGGTGCAGGTATTGGAGGAGGTAATGATGAGAGAGAACAAACCCTCAACCAATTACTTACTGAAATGGATGGCTTTGAAGGTAATAGTGGCATAATAATAATCGCAGCCACAAACAGGCCAGATGTTCTAGATTCGGCTCTAATGAGACCTGGCAGATTTGATAGACAGGTAACTGTAGACGCTCCTGATATCAAAGGGAGACTATCAATATTGAAAGTTCATGCTAGGAATAAGAAACTTCAAGAGGATCTAACACTTGAAAGTATTGCGAGAAGAACACCAGGTTTTACTGGTGCAGATTTAGCAAATTTATTGAATGAGGCTGCTATATTAACCGCTAGGAGGAGAAAAGAATCAATAAGTATTTCAGAAATCGATGATTCTGTAGATAGGATTGTCGCAGGGATGGAAGGTTCTCCATTAACAGACGGTAGAAGTAAAAGATTAATTGCTTACCATGAAGTTGGCCATGCTCTCATAGGTTCACTTGTGAAAGCACATGATCCCGTTCAAAAAGTAACTGTCATTCCAAGAGGACAGGCTAAAGGATTAACTTGGTTTACCCCAGATGATGAACAAACCCTTGTTAGTAGAGCTCAACTAAAAGCCAGGATAATGGGTGCTTTAGGTGGAAGAGCTGCTGAAGATGTAGTTTTTGGAAAAGGTGAGATTACTACAGGAGCTGGTGGTGATTTTCAACAAGTTGCTTCAATGGCTCGCCAAATGGTTACAAGATTTGGAATGAGTAATTTAGGTCCGATAGCTTTGGAAAGTGGAAATCAAGAAGTATTTGTTGGTAGAGATTTAATGACTAGAAGTGAAGTATCTGATTCAATCTCTAAACAAATAGATGAAAGTGTAAGATTAATGGTCAAGGATTGTTATAAAGAAACTTACGATATAGTTAACAAAAACAGAGAAGCTATGGATAAGATAGTTGACCTCTTAATCGAAAGAGAAACACTAGATGGTGATGAATTTGTAAGTATTCTCTCCAAATACACTAAAATTCCAGAGAAAGAGAGAACACCTCAATTGTTAACCTAAACTTTAATAGGTTTTTTTTCTAATACTAGATCAATTAAACCATACTCAACAGCCTCGTTTGGGGACATATAAAAGTCTCTATCAGTATCTTCCTTGATAGTGTCATAATCCTTTCCAGTTCTTTCTGACAATTCAGTATTTAGTCGCTCTTTTAAGAACAAAATTTCATCAGCTTGAATCCTTATATCACTGGCTTGGCCTCTAGCACCTCCAAGTGGTTGATGAATCATTATTCTTGAGTGTCTAAGGCTACTTCTTTTACCTTTAGTGCCTGCCGCAAGCAAAAATGCGCCCATACTAGCTGCTAAACCTACACAAACTGTATGGATGTCAGGCTTAACATGTTGCATTGTGTCAAAGATACCCAATCCATCATATACGGACCCGCCTGGTGAATTTATGTACATATAAATATCCTTGTCTGGATCCTCTGCTTCAAGGAATAATAATTGAGCAACAATTCTATTAGCAGTTTCACTAGTAACTTGTTCTCCTAAAAAGATTATTCTTTCTCTTAATAGTCTCGAATAAATATCAAAGACTCTTTCACTACCGCCAGATTCTTCTAATACTAATGGGATCATAATAATATTTATTTGTTTATTAGATATTAACGATATTGAGTCAACATACGCTAACCTTATTAAGGTTTACATATAAAAAATTGAAAGAAAAATTGACTGTTTCAGATAGCAAAAAGTTATTTCATGAAAAATTCCCTTACGTGATTCCAGGTTTATATAAAAGAATAGTTGATGAAATGCTTGTCGAGCTTAATCTTCTAAACCATCAAAAAGAATTTAAGCAAGATTATCTCTTTTGTGTCGGTCTCACCGAAACATACAAAGAATTAATGAAAGGATACAAACCTGAAAAACATTTAGATTTACTTTTTGACTCTTTATGCAGTTCTACAAATTTTGAAGCGAAGGACATTAATGAAATATCTCAAAAATCTCAAAAGGAATTTAAGAATAAAACATCTATGGATATTTTGAAAATATTAATAGAAAAAAGCAATTCTAAACTCTATCCCTCCAGGATATTGAACTTAGCGATATTTATATTAATTTCAAACGCCCAAGATCTTAAAGAGAAAGACGAATCAGAGACAACTAAGATGATTTCTGAAATTTTTGAAAAATTAAACTTATCTGCTAATAAAGCAGAAAAAGATATTGGAATTTATAAAAGTAGTATCTCAAAAATGGAACAAGCTAAAGAATTAATTGAAGAGCTGAAGACTAAAGAAAAGAAAAAAGAACAAAAAAAATAATACCTATTTTTTTAATCTTTTTTTATCTTTCCAAGAGACATAGGATATATAGAATACAGCTAATGTTATGAATATGAGTAAGACGAACGATGATAGGATAAGAAAATTACTTAAATAGACTTCATAAGTTAAAAATGAAATCATATATCAATGGAACCATCACCATTTCTTCCCCAAACAACCATAGCAATTGAAAAAGTAAAAATTGCAGCTAATGCTGCCCAACCTATTTGAAAGATCATTAAATTTAACTGTCTAATATAAATATAACAGAACTTCAAATCTTTTAATCATTTTTAAAGCTAAAGTTAATTTCTCAGAAACAAAATTTTAGCAATAGAATAGAGATAAATCTAAATTGGGAAGGTTAGTTCTAAATCATAGTACAAATATAGAAGGTCTAATTCCAATCCTCCAAAAGTTAGCACTGGACATACATATCAAAACAATAACTCCAGCTGCTATTTCAAGAGCGAGGGGAAGATCTTCTAAATTAATAATTAGATTATCAGTCAAAACTATAAACGGATATAAAGCAATAGCAAGAAAGGGTAAAACAGCCCAAGAAGTTTTTATTTCAACAGAATTAAGTAAAGATGAATTAAAAGAAATAATAGATATTTATAATAAATAGAAATTAAACTTAAGAGAATTAGAAAATAATCATGAGAGAACAAATAAAATTGATATCAAATTTTTCTATGTTTTTATTGGCCTTTTTTTCATTTAGTAATGAATCATTCTCACTTACTAACTACCAAATAAAAAAATTATGTGCAAAGGAGAAAAGGTTATCTTTATGTATCAAAAACTTACAAGAGAAAAGATCTGATCTCCAAAAAGGAAATTTAATTGAAATACCTGTAACACCTTACAAAGGGTAATTAGAAATTGAATTTAAATTTCAAATTCTGACTCGAAAAGATTAAAAGCGTTTTTGTAGCTTGTGAGAAGTTCCTCAGAATTATCAGAAAATCCTTTTTGATCGTAATCTTCTTTTAATTCATCATATAAGTAAACCACTTTGTTAAAGGCACTCATATATTCTTTTTGTATGTCTTCATCATCGATATCATAGATTTTTGCCAGTACTAATTCGACATTTTTTTTGGATGAATATATTTTTCTCTCAAAATCTTTATTTAACTTCCTTCTTTTTTTTGCCATTTAAAATTACTAGATACAGATTAACAATACTAAAATTGATAGATAAATTAAATTAAAACTTATAAAATAAAAATATAGTTTTCAAATCAAAATAAAACCTCTACTTTCCAAATAAATCAATCGATGATATGAGTAAAAAAGAAACAACTAATCCTAAAGAGGATAGAAACCAAAACTATGAAACCAAGAAAATGAATACTTCCGAAAACTTTAGGAAAAAGAAAGATAAGGATCTTCCATGGTGGGTAGAGTTATTATTTGTTCAGATAGGGTTACCAGATAAATTATTAATAAAAATATTAAAATCCAAAAAAACATCTAAAGAATTTATTAAAAATGAAAAAAAATCAATAATAATATTTTTCTTTGTAATTATTGCATTGTCATATTTTTATCCAGTTATTAAACATGCAAAAAACAAATTAGATTGTGAAGCGATTGCTAAAAATTATATTATTAAAAATAAAAATATAATCGGAATTAATAATAGGGAAATAAAAATGATATCTACAAATTTTTGTAATGGTGGTGAAGAAATCTATGAAATAGAAAATTTAAAAAATTAAATTTTGAATTATTCTCTATAAATAAGCGACATAATATTATGATAGTAATTTTAAAGTTTAGTAAAGTTTAAATTTTATTCCCATGACTGATATAAAACAAAAGAAAGAAAACGTGAAAATGCATTTAAAAGATTTAAGGCAAAACTTAAAGAAAATGCATTTAGAAGTTACGGAAGAATTAATATTACCGAAGCCAGGTGACATAAAAGACTTGATGAATAAAATGGATAAACTATTAAAATTAATAGAATCAAAATAAACTATAATTTAAATAATTTAATATAATTAAAAGTTAAAAAATGAAGATAATAAAACAATTTCCACTAATAATTCTAATTGCAATTTTCCTGATTTCTTGTAGATCATCCACTAATAAAGAGTATCCCATAAATAATTCGGAAAAAAATATTGATGAGAATCCTAATTCAGAAAAGAAAAAAATGGAAATAAAGTTTTCTTGTGGAGATGATGGTATCTCAGAATACTTAGATGATGGATGGAATATTATAAAAGAAGATTCCCAAGAAAAAATTTGTACTTGGAAATCTGTTCCTGCTACAAAAGATTGTAATATGGAAAAAGATAAAGGCTGTAAAATAACAAAACCAGATAAAATAGGTGAAGAAAAAATTTATATATTGGAAAAATAAATTTAATATATGACTCCAAAATCAGATCACTTGGTTGATTTAATTTTTAAGAAATTAAAAACCTATAAGAAAAAAAAAATATTTTTAGAAAAAGAAAGTTTGCATAAGTTTATTCTTTCACTTTTCAAAGAAAACTGATCCAGGACTTAATTAAGTTAACTGCTATAGTTATATAAATTTTTAATTAGTAAAGAAATGGATAGTTTTTCTGCATTAACTATTATCCTGACAATTATTTTTATCGTAAGTCTTTATTTTTTATTAAGGGTTACTTCTAGTAAAAAGAATTAGAAAATATTTTAAATAATTGTCAGATGATTGGATCATCTCTTAGAAGTAAAATTGTATGTTTATTTAATCCATCATTGATCCATTCTTTATATTCTTCTAGGACACACTTTTTATCAGAATTATCTAGTAGATTAATTCTTTTTTTTGCATTTTCTAAGGCCAACTTAATACAGAATTTATAATCACTGGAGTTTTCTTGCATTTGTTTTTTTTAAATTTAATTAAAAATAATTTCTTATTCTGTATTGAAAATTACAATAATAAGCGTTGATTTAATAAGAGTATCAAGCAATACGGAAGAATTTTTAATATATTTGGATAATCATATTTTATAAAAATCCTATGTCATACGAAGCAGGCAGTAAAGAATGTAGACATTTAATTGAAGCTAAAGAGAGCCTTCTATCAACACTAGATGCGTTAAGTAATATACATTCGACCGATCTAATACAAATCCAAATTAAAGAAATTTACAATGAATTAGAACAGATGCATGATAATAGAAAAAAAATAGAATCAGCTACAAATTATCTTTAATATATTCAAATTAACCGAAAGTTTTCAAAAATGACTTTTTATCTTAGTTACCTTTTTTTCTGATAATAAATCTAATAAAGCATCGAGCTGTGCGAGTACTTCCTTTGCTTCATTAAGATCTGGCAACAAATCTTCTTTGATAAGCATTTGATGCATTTCTCTTAGCTCTAACCTTATATATCTAAGGTGAGAACATACTTCCTCTCTCTTAGCTGCACTCATATTTCCTTTATATTCTTTATATTATACAACACGATCTTTTTTGAATCCCATAACAACCTTTTCAAGTTGAAAAATTATTTCAAAACCAATTACATATCAAAATCTTTTAAAGTTGCGTTGTAGTAATATATCATTTATGAAAAAGAAAAAATCAAAAAAAAATCAAACTTATTCAAATTTAAAAGATCAAAAATTAGGTCAAACAAAAAATTCTGCGAAAATAGTATTATTTGTTTTTGGGATAGGTCCAATTATTGGCATAATAATATTTTTATACAGTAAGGGATTTTTTACTTCACCAACCATTTAAATCTTGAGTAATAAAGATTAATTTTAAAAGATTAATTTTTTGATAAATTCAAAATAATTATTGAAATTTTTTTAATGAAAATATCCTAAATTCTGACATTTTTCTAGCATTTTCTGGATTAGATATTAAAAAAGGATGGTCTGATAAAAGTTCAAATACCTTATCTATCTTTAATCGCAAATCATCACAATCAATATTTTCCCATTCCTCATCAAATGACATTGCAAAGCTATCAGCGTTATCATAAAGTTTGTCTTTCATAATACTTGGAATTTAAATTAAAAAAATTTCAGAAATCCGAATCAATCTGAAAGAGTAATTAGAAGATACATACAAAACTATCCTCATGACTATTTGAGAAATAACATTATATAAGTTTTCTTTAAAATTATACTTTAATTTCATTATTTAAATTTATAAATAAGTGCTATTTATTAAACTCTGAAATCATTTGACAGAAGTGTTACAATATTGACATATGTAAGAACTCATGGAAAATAAAGTCAAAAGAATAGGATATCTCCCTAGAAAAAGAGTCCTTGAAATTATCGATGAAATATCCAAGAGCGAATCAATAAGTAGATCTAAGGTAGTTGGAATTTTAGTTGAAGAAGCATTAGATGCCAGAGGAATTGCGAATTTTGGATATAGTAATACTAATAAGTCAAATATATACAAGTCAGATAATTTTAAAGATCTCCAAAATGAGAATGCACACTTAAAAGATACTGAAGACGAATTTGTTGATGATAGTGGTTATACAGTTTCATCTCACAAAAATTTAGACCGCTCAATATCTTCTGCAGATATTGAATTAGCAAATAAAATAAATATTCTTAAGAAATCAGGATTAATATAACTCTTATTGCGTATTTATTTTATTTTTTAATGCATAACATTGGATCATTGTTTATTCTTAGTCAGGAATAATATTCTTTTTACATAATTTGAATATTAAATCCTTTCTAATATTGATTTTGTAATTTAAAAATGAAAGATATTAAATGTCCTTCATGCGGCAAAACTTTCCGAATTGATCCCAGCAGCTTTGAAGAAATACTTCTTCAGATAAAAGACGAAGAATTTAATAAACAAATAAAAGAAAGACTTATCTTGGCTGAAGAAGATAATAAAAAAGCATTGGAAATTTTAAAACGTGAGTTAAAAATACAGTTAATAGAGCAGAATCGGATTAAAGAGTCTGAGATCCAAACTCTTGAATCTAAATTAAAAATAGCTGATGAAAAGAAAACAAATGCCCTTAATGATTTAAAAAATCAAGCAACAAATAAAATTAATTCATTGAATAATGAATTAATCAAGTTGAAAGACGAAATTAAAAACCAGTCTTTAATTTCAGAATTATCTTTAAAAAACAAAATTAGTGAAGCTGTTACTAATTTAGAAAAAGAAAACTCATCTTTAACAAATTCCATTGAGAAGATGAAGCTTGAACATTCAATTAATGAAAAATTAATTGAAGAAAAGTTTAAAAGCAAAATTAATGAAAGGGACCTAACTATTCAGGAGTTAAGAGAAATGAAATCTAGATTATCTACAAAGATGATAGGAGAAACATTAGAAATCCATTGCGAAACTCAATTTAATCTGAATCGTGCCTCTGCATTTAAAAACTCATATTTCGAAAAGGATAATGATGCCACTTCAGGAAGTAAAGGTGACTATATATTTAGAGAATTTGATGAAAATAAAACCGAAGTCGTATCCATAATGTTTGAGATGAAGAATGAAAGTTTAAACGGAGCTAATAAAAGAAAAAACGAAGATTTTTTAAAAGAATTAGATAAAGATAGAAGACAAAAATCTTGTGAATATGCAGTTCTCGTATCCCTTCTAGAACCAGATAGTGAACTATATAATGCTGGCATAGTAGATGTTTCTCATAGATTCCCAAAAATGTATGTCATAAGACCTCAATTTTTCTTGCCCATTATTTCTCTGCTAAGAAATGCATCTATGGAAACCTTAAAATACAAATCTCAAATAGATTTAATGAAACGTGAGAATTTTGACATAACTAATTTTGAAAGTACTCTTGAGCAATTCAAAAATGCAGTTGGTAAAAATGTTTCACTTGCCCAGGATAGATTTAATGATGCAATTTCAGAAATTGATAAATCAATAACCCATTTACAAAAAACTAAAGAGGCTTTAGTTCTCTCAAAAAAACATCTTTTATCTGCTGACAGCAAATCTCAAGATTTGACAGTAAAGAAATTAACTAGAAATAATCCAACCATGAAGAAGAAGTTTAATGATTTAAATAATTTTGAAGATGAAGTAGCCTAATTAAAAAAAGTATTAAATTAATAATAATTAAAAATATATTTAATTTCTAACTTATAAATATACTATAAAATAATAAATTTCATAGTAAAGAAAATAATGTCCATCAACACTCCTATTTTCAGTATTGCCAAAGATCTTAATGTCGAGAGTAATAGAATATTACTAGCCTGCAAGAAACTTGGAATCAATGCAAAAGGTGCAACAAAAAGATTAAATAAAGAAGAATTAGAAAAAATTAAAAGTTATTTTGAAACGGGCAAAAATGTGTCAGATGAAGTGATCAATTTAAATAAAGTTAAAACTAAAAGTAGTTCAAAAAAAATTGTAGAAAAGGTAAAGATAAAATATTTTGCTAACAGACTTATTCGTAAATCTTAAATAAAAATAATTTTTTTTAATTACTTAAAGGATTAAGCCACAGAAGAAAAAAATAATAATTTATCATAAGTAAAAATACTTAAAATGAGCATAAGTAAAATCTTAAATTCTCTTGAAAAATCCTGGGAAAGAGATGATATTCTTTTAAATATAAAGAAGGGGTTAGGGACAGATGAGATAGTTAATGAATTTCTTATGAAAAACGAAAGACAAATTAAAGAATTGAATTCTTTATTAAGGCCAGAAGATATTGAATTCTTAAATCAAGTAGAAAAACTCTCAACTTGCGAATCTAAATTAATAAATGAGATTAAAAATTTAAATTACTTAGAAAATAATGAAAATAATCACATTATGAATAAAAAAAAGATTGTGCCATCTAATAGAGTTTCTTTAAACAAAATTAGTTCATTCATGATTAATTGGAGTAACAAATTTGTAGTTATTGCTTTATTAACAATTTCAGCCATAGCTTTATCAAAACAAGCTTGGGCATAATTAGCTAAATTAATTTCATTGTAAGAGATATAGTTTTGAGAACTAAACAAGAATATTTAATTAGATATAAAGATGGAAATCTTTATTGTGAACTTGCTGATATTTGGATTGATCCAAGCAAGCCGGTAAAAAAGGCATTAATAACTCATGCTCATTTTGATCACTTTACATTTGGCTGTGAAGAATACATTTCTACAAAGGAAACTGCGATCCTTCTTAAAGAAAGAGTTGGAGATAATATCAAAATTAAGACTTTTGAATATGGAGAAGAATTTAAGATAAATGGCATTAATATTTCTTTTCATCCATCCGGTCACATCCTAGGATCTAGTCAAATAAGGTTTATTTTTGCTGAAGAAAAATGGCTAATTTCAGGTGACTTTAAGCTTCAAAATGATGAGACTTGCAAACAATATGAAATAGTAAAAACTGATTATTTAATAAGCGAATGTACTTTTGGTTTACCAATATTTAAGTGGGATGAATCAAATAAAATAGCAAATGATATTTCAAAATGGATAACTAATTCACCAGAAAAAACTTCTTTACTTTTCTGCTATTCACTTGGAAAAGCTCAGAGATTATTAAACGAAATTAGTCAAACAAATTTTAAAGGCAATATTTATTCCCATAGCAGTATTCACAAAATGAACAATAGTTATAAAAAACTTGGAATTGATATTCAAGATACTATAAAAATTGAAAATAAAAAAAAGATAGATGAACTTAAAGGAAGTCTAATATTATTACCGCCATCTTTAAGTAAAGGCTCTTATCTAAAAAATTTCAAAAATATTCAAACAGCTTTCGCGAGTGGATGGATGTCAATAAGAGCTCTAAGAAAAAGATCAGGATATGATAAAGGATTCGCAATCTCTGATCATGCGGATTGGGATGGAATTCTAAAAGTAGTAAAAATATCTGAAGCAAAAAATGTATTTTTTCATCATGGAGATAGTGAAGCCTTAAGAAAATATTTAGTTGAAAAGAAATCAATAAATGTCCTTTTATTCGGTAAATAAATATGAGCTTAAAAAAGTTTTCTGAATTATTTGGCGATCTAGATTCTATTAATAGTACAAATAATAAAATTGAAGTTTTAAAAAGATATTTTTTGTCAAATGAACCAATAGATAATTCATGGGCAATATATTTACTAACTGGAAAAAGTAATAAGAGATTTATTAGTGGAAGATATTTAAAAAATCTTTTTTCTCAAATATATGAATATCCTCAATGGTTAATTGATACATGTTATTTAAAAGTTGGAGATTCGGCTGAGGTAATAACCTTATTACTTAAAAATAAAACTATTTCCAGGGATAAGAAATTATCAAATATAAGTCTCAATGAATTACTAAGCGAAACAATACCTGCATTATCAAAACTTAATGAGGAGGAGAAAAATTTAGAAATTAAAAATCTATGGGAAACATTGCCTGAAGATAACCATCTAATTTTCAATAAAATTCTTACAGGAACTTTTAGAGTAGGAGTCTCTATCGGATTAATCACAAAATCTATATCAAAACTAATTAATGTTGATGAAGGGATTATTTCCCATAGGTTGATGGGGAATTTTGAGCCTTCAATTAACTCATATAAATTTTTAGTTAACAAGAATATCAATCTACAGGAGTTAAATTCCAAACCATTTCCATTTCTTCTTGCGAATACTATTGAAGATAAAATCTTCAAAGATTCAATAAATGATTTTCAATTTGAATGGAAATACGACGGTATAAGGATGCAATTAATTAAAAGATCAGGAAATGTTTCGTTATGGACAAGAGGGCAAGAATTAGTCAATGAATCTTTCCCAGAATTAGTAGAGAAAATGTCGCAAATAACAGATGATTTTGTTCTTGATGGGGAATTATTAGTTTGGAATTTTAAAGAACAAATTGCCTTTGATTTTTCTTTACTTCAAAAAAGAATAAATAGAAAGTCTCCTACTAAATCAATCCAAATAAAATATCCAATTATTTTTATTGCTTATGATCTTTTAGAGATTAATGGAAGAGATATAAGAGAAATTAAATTAGAAAATAGAAGAATTGAGTTAGAAAAATATTTTTCAAAATGGCAAATTAAAACTGAGAATAATATCTCTGATATTTTCAAAATATGTGATTTGATCTTTCCTAAAAATTGGCCTGATGCTTTAACTTTTAAAGAAAAATCTCGAGAAAATAATACTGAAGGATTGATAATTAAGAAAAAGACTTCTATTTACTCCTCTGGTAGAAAGAAAGGTATTTGGTGGAAATATAAAGTTGATCCTATGCAACTGGATGCTGTTCTAATTTACGCTAAGGGCGGTAGCGGTAGAAGAGCTGGCCTGTATACAGATTACAGTTTTGCATTATGGAAAGACAAAGAATTAATTAAATTTGCAAGTGCATATTCTGGTTTAACGAATATTGAGATTAAAGAGCTAGATAAATGGATAAGAAAAAATACAATAGAAAAATTTGGTCCTGTTCGATCGTTAAAACCAGAAATGGTATTCGAAATATCATTTGAGAAAATACAAATTTCTAAACGTCATAAGTCAGGCATAGCAGTACGATTTCCAAGAATAACAAAATGGAGAAAAGATAAAAAAATTAATGATGCAGATAGCCTAGAGAATGCTTATGAACTAATGAAAAAAATATCATGAAAAATATTACGAAAAATAATAAGCAAAATAATTTAATTTCTAAAATTAAAAAGTTTTTCTCCACAAATGGATGGCAGCCACTACCCTATCAGATCGAATCTTGGGAAGCATTTTTAAATGGAGAGAGTGGAATAATACAAGTTCCTACTGGATGCGGCAAAACTTATGCTGCATTAATGGGCCCTCTATCAAAGATAGAAGATCCCAAAAATAATAAAAGTGTGAATATATTATTAATAACCCCTTTAAAAGCACTAAGTAGAGATCTAAAAAATTCCATACAATTAGCAGCTTTGCATTTTAATAAAGAAATCACTGTTGAAATTAGGAACGGCGATACAACCCCATATGAAAAGAAAAAGCAACTAGCTAAACCACCTAATATTCTTATTACCACTCCAGAGTCTTTATCTCTTTTACTTTCTAATAAAGAATCTAATAATCTGTTCAAGGAGTTGTCATCAATAATTATTGACGAATGGCATGAATTGATGGGTAGTAAAAGAGGAAACCAGTGCGAGTTATCTTTAAGTTGGCTAAGAGGCAATATAAAAAATTTACAAATTTGGGCAATGTCTGCAACTATTGGAAATATTGAAGAAGCAGCAAGAGCAATAGTTGGGATGAGCGCTATTAAACCCAAAATTATAAGTACAAATATTCAAAAAGAGATCGAAATTATAAGTGTTTTACCAGATGAGGAAACTACCTTTCCATGGAGTGGGCATCTTGGGATTAGAAGTCATTCTTCACTATTAAAAATCCTAGATAAAAATAAAAGCACCTTATTATTCACCAATACGAGAAATCAATCTGAAAGATGGTATCAATGTTTAAAATTTTTTCTCCCAGAGATGGAAGACAAAATTGCACTTCATCACGGTTCCCTGGATAAAGAAGATAGAAAAAGAGCTGAAGAAGGGGTTAAAGACGGATTAATAAAATGGGTAGTCTGCACCAGCTCGTTAGATTTGGGAGTTGACTTCCAACCTGTAGATCAAATAGTTCAAATTGGTAGTGCAAAGAATTTAGCTAGACTGATCCAAAGAGCGGGAAGAAGTGCACATAGACCTGGTGGAAAATCAAAAATAATTTTTATGCCTACTAATTCTTTAGAGTTATTAGAGATAAGTGCAATGAGAAGAATAATAAAAAGTGGTATATCTGAGGAAATTAGACTTCCTGAATTATCTTATGATGTGCTTCTTCAACATCTAATAAGTTTGGCATGCGGAAATGGCTTTGATCCAAGAATTGAGAAAGAAAGAATTAAAAGTTGTTGGAGTTATAGAAACTTAAATGATCATGATTGGAATTGGTGTCTTGACTTTTTAGAGTATGGAGGAAAATGTCTTAAAGCATACCCAAAATATAAAAAGATAGTTAAAGAAGAATCACAAAATAATAATGAAAACTTTAAATATTTTGTAAAAGACAAATCTTTAATAAGAATGCATAAGTTCAATATTGGGACAATTACAAGTGACAAATTTGTGAATGTCAAATATATGAAAGGGAAATCCTTGGGAAATTTAGAAGAGAATTTTGCCTCAAAATTAAATCCTGGAGATACCTTTTACTTTGCTGGTAAAATGCTTCAATTTATAAGAATCAGAGATATGATTTTATACGTTAAAAAGTCAACAAAAAAAAGTTCTCTAATTCCTGCATGGGTTGGAGGTCAAATGGCAATTTCTGATCTACTTTGTGAGAGTTTGAGAAAAGAAATAGATATATGCAACGAACTAGAAAATTATGATTACTTAAATCCTGAACTCAATTCATTACGCCCAATATTGAAGAAACAAAAAGTTCTTTCAAATATTCCAAAGAAGGATGAATTCCTTATAGAAATATATAAAACCAAGGATTTATCAAATCTTTTTGTTTTTACACTTGATGGTAAATTTGTAAATGAAGGAATTGCATTTTTATGGGCTTTGAGATTAGCAAAATTAAAACAATCTACATTTAGTATTACTGCTAATGATTTCGGGTTCAGCTTAACTACTTCAGAAGATTATGATTTTTCTATAATAAAAAAAGAAGCTGATTACTTTTTGAATAACAAAAAATTAGAAGAAGATCTAGAAAATGCAATTAATTTTTCAGAATTAACAAAACGTAGATTTAAAAATATTGCCCAAATAAGTGGACTAGTAAATCAAAATAATCCAACCAAAACAAAAACTTCTTCACAACTTCAAATAAGTTCAAGTCTTTTCTACGATGTCTTTACTAAATATGAAGAAGACCATCTTTTGATAAAACAATCGCATCAAGAAGTTAAAGAATATCAATTAGAAAATAAAAGAATATCTAGATCATTAGAGAGATTAAAAAATTTAAAAATGCTACTAAACGAGATAACAACTCCAACTCCTTTTGCTTTCCCTTTACTAGTTGAAAGACTTAAAAATACTTTAAGCAATGAGCCAATAGAAAAAAGAGTAGAAAAACTTATAAAAAAATATAGTGATTAAATGAAAAAAAGTTCTTTTAAATTTTGTTGGGAAGATACATTGTTAGAGATGCTTCCTTCAAGAGCGTTATTTCTACCGGAAACAAAAGAGTTGTTAATATGCGATATTCATCTTGGGAAAGCTGAGTATTTTCAACAAAATGGTATACCTCTTACTAATAATTCAGATAAAAACAATTTTGCAAGAATAAAAAAAATAGTAAAAAAATATAGTCCTGAAAAGTTAATAATATTAGGAGATTTATTCCACAGCAAATATTCAATAGATAAAACTCTTCAAAAAAAAGTTGAGGATCTTCCTGAACTACTAAAAACTAACGTTGAACTAGTCCTAGGAAATCACGATGTAGGTTGCAATATCAAAAATATTAAAATTTTTGATATTAGAAAAACTAAAAATATCACTTTTAGTCATGAACCAGTTAATTTATCAGATAATAGAACTTTGAATATTTGTGGACATTATCATCCAAAAATCTATATAAAAAACAATGGAGATAAATTATCATTTAGGTGCTTTGCAATTGATAAGAATAAAAATACTTTATTTTTACCTGCATTTGGAGACCTAACAGGAGGATATCCCTGCAAAAAGTCATTTAAAAAATGGGCAATTGTTTCTGAAGAAGAAATTATCGAAATAAAATCTTAAAAAATCCTATTTAAGTAACTTAAATTTTTCATTTAGATATACCAATTTATACTTAAAAGTCTCGTTTATTTTATTTATCTATTAATTTATGTCTATCCATATTTTTATAAGTAAAAATAGATATTAAAAAATATATACAGACAATGTCCCTTTCTTTAGCAGTCAATCCACGTTATAAAAAAAATAAACACATATTGTAGAAATGAAAAAATTTATAGCCTTGATTTTATTTCCATTTCTTGTAATACCATTTGGGGCAAAAGCAAATGATAATTTTTCTGTTGAAATAGAAGCACTTACACTAGTAATGGAGCAATATAAGGAAGGTACTGAATCCAGTACTGGATTAGATATAGAAGATAAAAAGCCAAGTTACATGGCTCTTAAACAAGACGAATGTAATGCCACTGTTGAAGTTACAGAAAAAACAGGATTAGAAGTTGTAAATACTGAATCTTTCGATGTAAATGTCTGCTTGAAAGAAATTTATAAAGTAATCAACTAAATAAGCAGATTATAAAAATATAATAAAAAAACAAATTAAAGAGATCTTTTACTTAAAGAAGGTAAGACCTCGAGACCTAACAGAAAACTTTGGAACGGGTTCTGCATACCCAATTAATAACTACAATGAAATTGTAGAGGTGTAATTAAAAGTACAAAAACTAAAATTACTTTTTAAATAATTATTTCTTCTTTGATAATCTTTGTGATTCTTCTCTAGACATTAAAGCTTCGATTTGAGCAAGAACTTTTTGAAGTTCATCCGTTTTTGTAAGAGATGCTTCTGCTACTTCTCTTAATTTTTCTAACTGTTCTTTAGTTTTATCCATGATAAATAAATTAGAAATAAACCACTTTTAAAAATGGTTTTAATACAGATTTTTCACTCCCACACAGATTCATATTCTCTCTTTTTTTTATAAAGTCAAATAAATTTCCCTTTATTAAGGTTTTATGAGGACTTCCAATTAATTCTTTATTTATTATTGAAACCATAAGATTACCTCAAATAGAAATACTCTTAAATTATGAAGTAAATACAGGCAATCCGATTGTTGCAGTTGTTATGAGAGCTCCTGCGAAAATCAAGAAAGGTATAAAAGGATAGTTTTTCAAAGATAAACTTACTAATTCGAAATAACTATATAGGTATTTATACTGTTTGTCTACCCTTTATCCGTTTTAAAGCTAAAAATCTTTCTTTTATAAGTAAAAATTAAACATTAACCAAATTTACCAGATATGTATTCCTGAGTAGTTTTTTCTTTTGGAGAGTTAAAAATTTTCTTTGTCGAATTAAATTCTGCAAGATAACCAACCTTTCCTCCATCACCATCTTCATATTCAATAGCATTAAAAAATGCAGTCATATCACTAACTCTTAATGCCTGTTGCATATTATGAGTAACGATAATTATTGTGTAATTCTTCTTTAGTTCATGCATCGTCTCTTCTATTTTCAAAGTAGAGATTGGATCCAAAGCTGAGCATGGCTCATCCATTAAAATTATTTCAGGTTCAATTGCAATAGTTCTAGCGATACATAGTCTTTGTTGTTGTCCGCCAGATAAGGAGTAACCACTATCGTTTAATTTATCCTTACATTCGTCCCATAAAGCAGCCTTTCTTAATGAACTTTCCACTAATTCATCCATATCTCCCGTAAAGCCATTAATTCTTGCTCCAAATGCAATATTTTCGTAAATAGATTTAGGAAAAGGATTAGGTTGTTGAAAAACCATCCCAATTCTTCTTCTTACTTCAACTGGATCTACTCTTTTGTCGTAAATATTAGTTCCATCAAACAGGACAGTTCCTTTCAAGCAACAATTAGGAATCAGATCATTCATCCTATTTAAAGATCTAAGAACCGTTGATTTTCCGCAACCAGAAGGGCCAATAAGAGAAGTTATATTTCCATTTTTAAAATTACAAAAAACATTCCTTACTGCTTCAAAGGTTCCATAGCTAATTGAGACATTCTCAAGAGATAAAATGATATTCTTTGGTATTTTTTTATTAGTTTTAATCATTTATACTCTCTTTGTTTTCTCAGTGAAAGCGGCTAATACCCTTGAAAATATATTTACTGATAGTATCGATAAAACAAGAATAAAGGAAGCTGCCCAGGCTAATTTATTCTGTGCATCGTATGGTTCTAGAGCAAAATTATATATCAATACAGCCAAAGAACCCATCTCATAAAACAAGTCTTCAAAGCCTGTTATGTAGTAATAAGAGAATAAAGCCGTAAATATCAAAGGTGCTGTTTCGCCTGCAGCTCTTGCGATTCCAAGTACAACGCCAGTAGCAATAGACCTAAAGGCAGAGGGCAAAGTAACTTTCAATATGGTTGTATACATACTTGCTCCAACACCAAGAGATGCATATCTCAACTCATTAGGCACAAGCTTTAAACCTTCGTCAGTGGTCTTAATCACAGTAGGCAACATCAATATTGAAAGTGCCATACCTCCGGCCAAGCCACTGTACATACTTCCAAATAAGATCTTTGTTGAAACAATTAAGGCATATATAAATACTCCAGCAATAATTGAAGGGACTCCCGCTAAAACATTTACCCCGAATCTGATAAATCTTGAAAAAGCACCGTCTTTAGAATATTCCGCTAGATATATCCCCCCACCAACACCTACTGGTATCGCAATAATTGAAGCAATGGTAGTTATTATTAATGTCCCGATCAATGCAGGATTAATACCTCCTGCATCTAAATCATCTCCAGGTGGATTTGGTTCTAAAGTAAATAGTTCTGGTGTGATTTGAGATCCACCTTTGTAAAGGATATAAGTCACTAGAAAAATCAAAGGAAGGATTGCTATCAGTGCACAAATTACTGATAAAGAAGTAAAGAATTTATCTCCTATATTTCTTGATAATCTTTTCTGGTAATAAAGTGAATTCATAATTATCTAATATTTGAGACTAAATTTCTTAACTAGCCATTGAGCAAAGATATTAACCACTAAAGAAAGGATCATCAGTACAAAAGCTGCATAAAAGAGTGATGAAACCTGACTTCCATCAGCTTCACCGAACTGGTTTGCAAGCATGGAGGAAATGGTATATCCAGGAGATAATAGAGACCAACTAAATGCATTAGAATTACCAATAATCATTGTGACAGCCATAGTTTCTCCCATTGCCCTGCCTAAAGCCAATAAAACACCTGCCATAATTCCTGATAACGATGCTGGCAAGATTACTGAAAATATTGTTTTCCATCTGCTAGCTCCAATTCCATAAGCTGCATTTCTTAACTTTTTAGGAACTTGATTAAGAGAATCTCTAGCTATGGAAGTCACTATTGGCAAAAGCATTACTACTAAAATCAATATCGCTAACAAGGAATTCCTACCTGTAGGTTCTGTACTGAATAAAGGTATCCAACCAAAGAAATTATGTAAAAAGACAAAAAAGGCTCGAAAAAAAGGTTCCATAACAAATATTGCCCAAAGTCCCAATACAACTGATGGTATAGCCGCTAGTAATTCAACAAAGGAACCTATTATTTCTCTAACAACTTTAGGTACAAAGTCCTCGGTAATAAATATTGCAGTTCCAACTCCCAAAGGAATAGTTATTAATAACGAAAGAAATGAGGTTACTAATGTGCCATATATTGCGGTAAAAGCTCCGTATTCATCTTTTACAGGATTCCATTCAGAGGTTACTAGAAACTTCAAGCCATACCTTGAAAATGATTCAAATGACTGGAAAAAGACTACTAAAATGATTCCTAAAAGTATTATTGCTACGAAACTAGACAAGACTAGGGCAGTATTCTTGAAGATAATATCTATATTTTTTTCGATACCGAATCTTTTACGATTCTTGAAAAGAGTTAATTTCTCTTCCATTAAAAAAAGAATATCTCTATAAATCTACTACTAAATGTTGTAAAAGACTTTAAGAGGGGTTAAAGGTATATGAAAGTCATGATAATTTGACATGGATTGAAAAATTTATCTACCTATTTTTTTTACGGCGGCTCTTGATTTTTTTAAAATTTCTCCTTTCAAGGGAACGAAACCTAAGGCAGGAGCTTTTGATTGGTATTCATCGCTGAGCAATTTATAGAATGTGTCTTGAATTGCATTAGTATTCCTACCATTACCTTTTTCATAAGCGAGTATCCAAGTTAAGGTTGCTATTGGATATGCTCCTTTGGCAGTAGGGTTTGGATTTTTACCAGCCAAGTTCTTATCAAGATTTATTCCATTTAAAGCTATTGCTCCTGCTTCAGTATTCGGAGTAACGAATTCGCCAGAGAGATTTTGTAAAGCTGCAGCTCTTACCTTCCCTTTTATATATGATTGGTTGACATAACCAATTGCTCCGGGAGTATTTTGAATAACACCCGCAACGCCAGAATTACCTTTTGCTCCAACTCCCGAAGGCCATTTAACAGATTTACCAGTACCTAAATTCCAGGTTTTAGAGAAGGCTTCCATAGAATTAGTAAAAGCTTTAGTTGTACCTGAACCGTCGGAACGATGCGTCCAAGTTAATTTTCCTGATTTACATCCTAATTCCTTCCAATCTTTTATCATTCCCATTGCTACTTGAACAGCCTGCTCTTGAGTTAGTTTCAAGTCGCAATCATAGTTATATCCAAACGCAATTGTTCCGCCTACCATCGGTATTTGAACAAGTCCTCTAGTAACTTTTTTTATATCAGCTTCTTTCATTGGATCGTCAGAGGCTCCAAAATTTACAGTTTCATCTATGAAAGCTTTTCTTCCAGATCCAGAACCTACTGCCTGATAATTAACTCTAGGACCTCCAGATTTAGCTAAGTCAAAAAACCACCTGGTATAAATTTTCGAAGGAAATGATGCACCAGCTCCACTCAATCTTTTTGAAGCCATCGCAGATGGAGAAAGTATTAATGAAATTGCAGAAGATAAAATTAGGGTTTTTTTGAAAATGCCCACTTTGTAATGAGAACTAGGTTTGTTATTTTATAAAGATAATTTACAGCCCTCAAGAAATTAAAAGATTGAAAGATTTATATATCAAACTATTTAGATATATCTATTTTAATAGCTCTACCGCTACGACAAGATTTCCTAATAATCCGTTCAAAATATTTAGCTGTTCTTTACTACCAAAGGCTATTAATACCTGACCTGGTTGAAGTATGAAATTACCCCCAGGATTAGTAAACAACTTTTCATTTTCTTTAATAGCTAAAATTTTTGCACCACTTTTTTTACCTATTCCTAGTTCAGAAAGTGATCTTTTCTCTGCTGTTTCAAAGAGACTAATATCATTACTTAATTCAAATTCTTCAATTTCACATTCACTTCCTGCAAGCAGATCAAGAAAGTCAATAGCGATAGGTCTTAAAGCCATTGATGCCATAGCTCGCCCTGCTGCAATATAAGGACTTACTACTATACTTGCTCCAGCTAATCTCAATTTACTTGCGGCTTCTTCAGTTCCAGCTCTTGCAATTACTCTTATAGAACTTCTTATCCCTTTAGCGCTTAAAACCACATATAAATTAGCAGCATCATTGGGCAAAGTAACAACCAAACTTTTGCATTTTTCTAATCCTGCCAGTTTTAAAGTCTCATCAAGAGTTGCATCAGCACAAAGCACTTCTAAACCATTTTCTTCAGCAATCTTTTTTCTATCTTCGTCACTCTCAACCACAATAATTGGAATATTTTGCGTCTTTATTTGGTTAGATATTTCCTGACCTACCCTCCCATATCCACACAAAATTACATGATTTTCCATTTTTCTAAGAAGTCTTTTAAAACGTAATTCGTTTACTCTTTGAAAATAGCCGGATTCGAATAATCTAACAGCTTTTTGAAAGGTAAATTGAATAAAGATCAATCCGCCAACGATTACTAAAACAGTTACGATCCTGCCTTCAGGACTTAAAGGTTGAACTTCTCCAAAACCAATAGTGGTTATTGTGATAAGAACCATCCATAAGCAATCACTCCATTCCCATCCTTCTGTTATTCGATAGCCAATTGCACCTAAAAAAAACAGAAAGAATAAAGAATAAATAAGACCAAACCAAGGCCTTAAATAGTCTTTAATAAAATAGAACTCAAATAATCTAAGCTTCATATCCCTTATTATCGTTAACTATTCAAAAATTTCAAAAAAATTTTCTATTATGTTCCTAAAACTATTTATTTGTTTAAGTGAAATACATATTGAGCAGGATAATAATATTTATTTTCGTAGCTGTATGCATTAAACAAATGATTACTGTCTCAGGTCTTTTTTAATGCTTCATTAAAAATTAATTCAAGGTTTTACTTGTACTGATTCAATAAGAAAATCAGAAGCTGCTTTTAACCAATCAGCGACTGTAAGACGAAGGTCAGGTTGAGAATATACAAGCGCGACAATAATTCCAACTAAGATTATCTTTACCATGGCATTTCAAATATTCTTATGAATTAAAGCACACCTATTTAGTAAAAAGAACCTTAAATTTATAAAAAATAGATTAATTAAAATTTTTCTAATTGATTAAACAAGTATTCCACTCTTCTTAGATTAACGCCTAAATCTGATTGCCCTAATCTTGCTGCAGATCTTATCTGAATAATTCCTTTTGATCTATCTACATAACTTCTTACATCAAGCTTTAAAATTTCAAGATCGTCAGGAAATCTAAAAATCAAGCTTCTACAAACACCTCTCCAATAATACCTTCCACTTTCAATAACTTCTGTACGAGGTAAGCCTTCTGCCAGAGAAACAAGTTGAATAAACTTTTGATCAACATTTATTAGTTTCTTTTCTACTAAGACACTATTTAATGGATTAGTTATTGGAGCAAGACCTTGAATGGAGGAAACCATATTTTTTAAGAACGATGTAGATGTTCTAACCGATTTCACATACAAAGTGAGAGAAAAAAATAAAGAATTTTCCCATAAATTTGATCTCTTTATAAAGATTCCCTATTTTGTGATCAAAATTCTAAATTTTGAGATTTTTTATTGTTTTTTTTGATAGAGATGGTTGCCTACTTTGTTTACTATTTAGTTTCCTAACCCATAAAAAAACTCCCACTAACAAAAAAATTTCAACAATAATTCCAACCTTTATTAAACTCATTTTTTATCCTCTTTTTTCTTATTGGTGCCCTCTATGTATGGCACAAGGATATTTAATAACCACTTTTTAAATGCATTTAACGGTTTCATAATCTATTTACTTGCCTTTTCTCCACATACTCCTCCCTTTAATGAGATCCTCTACATTTGGCCAAGCTGCTATTAATTCTTTAAGTGCCTTTCTATTAGGAGTATAGAAAACACATGACAATGCACTTATTACATAAAGTATGAACCATAACTTACTTTCTGAATAAGCTAAAAACAAAGAGAAAAGAAAACTTCCAATAAAGAAAAAGAAAAATGACCTATTTAATATTTCTAATGGAGTTCTTTTGAGTCTGTAAAATTTAGTCTTTTTTTTGTCTGTTCCAGGATCTTTCTGAAATTTACTTTCATACGAATTAATTATTTCTTCTTCTAGAACTTTTTCATACTCTAAATTATTAATTGGATCGCTTTGATCCTTTTTATTTATCATTGGTATCTATACAGTACAAATATGGTAACTAATTTAAGGTATTTTAAAAAGTATCAAATTTTATCTATTAAATGAAGCTATACGAACAGATCATGGTTTTGGAAATACTTCAAGATTGTCTTATTTATAAAAGATAAATTAGTCAAAATATTCTTTTTAATTTTCCCAAATCTTTCGATCATTTAAAACAATCACTTCTATAAACTTCATAGCATTAATTAAATTCGGAGGCAATATCTAAATCTAGAGTTAAAATAGTTTAGAGATTTTAATAATAATCTATATGCAAAGGTATTTGATTTCCTACGAATTTACTGATGGCGAGGATCAAGAAGAAGGGGCAGAAATGCTAATTAATTGGTATGAATCAGGTGGGCCCCAAAATAGGCCTGAAAACTATGAGGTTCATTCTTGGATTTTTATGGTTCAAAATGGGATTGGACATTCTGTAGTGAGTGCAGATTCTCTTGAGACAATTTGGAAGCAATGGCATCCCTGGAGAAGGTTAATGGATATAAGTATTCAGCCTTGTATGGATCTTGATGAGACAGTCGGATTATTCAAAAAACAAAAAATGAATACACGGATAGTCTAAAAGTATTTCTAAATTCTAAATATAAATTTCTTTTTAGTAGCACCTAATACTACATGCATATTTCACTGCGTTAAAAAGGAAAAGATTAATTTTCCATGATGAATGATTCTTATCACATTTACTTCAAAGGAGAAATTCTTTTCAAGAATTTAAGTAAAGATGAATTTGAATTTGTTTGGGGAAAACTTTATACATCTTATATAAATGCCCTAAATAATGAACTAACCTACGAATTAGTTAGCGAAAGCAATATAATTGAGCCGGCCTTTAACCTTGAGCCATCTTACTAAATCAAGAAATAAATCCTAGATTATGAATAAAACAAGAAAAGCTGTCTCTCTTTTATTTTGAGGTACTCTTTCTCTTCTTTAGTTATATCTATATAAATTTTATTTGCCTCCATTTCGACATTCGAACTATAAGTTTCAAAGTTTTCATCTCTTTTAAATAGGGCAACGATGCCAATATCTGTTATAAACCAAATAAAATGATCAGTTTCTCCAATTGGCTCCTTTTTTAAAGAGTCAATAATCAAATCACAGGTTGAGTCCACTTAATTATTCTGAGAGATTTTAATTGCCCCCGTTGCAATACCTTACAGCCTCAGAATTGGTACCACCATCTTCAATAATTTCTGCAACACATTTATTGAAAAGTTTAGACTCTTTTTTTACTGCACAGAATCCAAAAGCGATTGCAGCTAAAGCTATTGCAGATACGAAGCTAGAACCAAGTTGTATAAAACCATAGGCAAACATAATGTTTTTCTTTCCAGAACATTTTTTTGAATCCTTTTTTTCTTCTGTCATTTAGATTTTTAAAACTTAGTCAACCCTATTTGATTAGCTTTAGGTTTGAGAAATATTTGCATAGAGAAAACCGAATTAAACATTTTTTAACCATCTAAGACAAAAATTAAAAATTTCAAGTTTAGATTGATTTTTCTTCACTTTAATTTTCAAATTGATACATCATGAATAAAAACTTTTTAAATTCTTTATCAACATGTGCTCTTGGAATAGATATTTTATCTTTTTATTAAAAGTAATGATCCCACAGTTATAACAAGAGATTATGATACTTTTTAAACTACATTTTATTTTTTTTTGATGAAGTATTAATACTTAAAATTTTTCTAGAAAAGCTTGTTTTGATAATGCTCCCGAAGAGTTATCCACTTTTTAAGCGTTTTTCAACAGGGTTTTCCACAATATGTTGATTAAATTTGAATTTCTATGTGCAAAATCAAATATTATCTTCTTTTGAGAAAAAAATATCCACAATTTTTTTTTGGGATCACTATGATTTCTTTTGTCTTTTAATAATTTCCAGTTCAAATTCCATGAATTTAAAGGAGACAAAAAAGGATTTAAATCCCGAAATAAAAAAAGAGTTGGAAAAATCTAAGCTCGAAGTTCTTACTAATGAAAATGATTTTTTAGTCAAAAATTTAAAAAAGGCTGGATGATCTATTAAAGCTTTAAAAATTTTTAAACATTAGATTATTTAGACTTCCCATCAAAGACAAAATGATATTTTCTTGAATGATCACCCAAAAAAGTTTAAGTTTATCAAATATAAAATTTCTATTAAATATACAAACTAATACTCCTGTTACTAAACATATAAAACAAATACTAGTTATATTATTCAAATCTCAGTAAGAGATCAGATTAGAAATATAAATGGGAAATTGAAAGTTTTTAAAATTATTTGAACATTTATTTTTTTCCTGTACTTGCACAATAGTTTCTAAAAAAAATGAATATCCAAGAACTTAAAGTCAACTACAAAAAGCTTTTAAACAAAGCTGACAAAGCAAACGGTCGTAAAGAAACAGTTTCTTACTTAAATCGTGCTGCTAAAATTAAATCAAAAATCTATGCAAAAACTAAAGTAAACTGCTTTAGATGTAATGGAGCAGGTTTTCTAAGAATTTCATTAGATGAGACTAAAACGTGTCTATCTTGCTATGGGAAAGGTTTTTTAATTAAAGAAATTCAGCAGGTTTAAAAAATTTGATTGTTCATGAAAGATCTCATTCAAGCTCACAAAAAAATAATTAAAACAGTAAAAGAACAAATGGGATTTTCTGATTATGGGATGTACTGGTTGGCTTTCCTAGAAGGGGGTTTAACAATATGGTTGCTGGATAGAATATTTTTCCACTGGTTAAAGTTTTAATTTTTATTTAAGTCAAAAAAATTTCTGCAAGTATTAAATGAATTAATTTATCGAAACCATTTGAAAAGTTGTAGGATGGTAAAAAACTAATATGCAAGTACTCGGATTAATTCTTCTTCTAGCTAGTAGCTGGTATTTATGGAAATTAACATCAAACTTTCTTGATGAACCAACAAAAAAAGAACTGACTAATAGTTTAAATAACCTTAAAAACAAATTCTCTGAGGGAAAACAAAATTTCTCTAAAGCAAAAATAAGCGAAGCTTGGGAAAAATACAAAGCAGAAGGTGGAGCTTTATCTAATAAAGAAAAAAGCTAGTGGACTTTTTTATTATTACAAGTCTCACTAAAGATATTTCTAGAATTGATCTAATTGGTATTTTGATTGGTCATTTAATTTTTGGTGTTGCATTGACACAGCTTTTAGATTGGACGTGGTTAAAAAAACTTATGAGTGAAGAAGATAAAACAAGGATGCTCAAAAGCTATACATGGAAAGACTTATTAGTAGATGGAGCAATTATTACGGTAGTTCTAGGAGTAATCTTTTTGATAATTAGTATTTTTCTATAAATGAACGTAACTTATATCCTTTTAGTTTTTTTAATGATGTCAATTGTGATTTTCACTCAAATAATCAATTCCTACGATAAATCAAAATAAATGACAGAAGTAACAAGCAACTCCTCAACTGGGTGGTACTTAATCGCTTTGGTAAGCACTTTATCTTTTTTAGCCTTAATTTACTTTGGCCAAAAAAGATAGATTAAATTTTAAAAGACTATTTAAATTCATTAAAAAAGCTCTGCAACTACTTGAGATGCAGAGCTTTTGATTTTTAAGTGATTGATTTATATAAATCTATTAATTATGAAACCTTTTTTCTTAATTAAAGAAAAAGAGACCGATGAATGTGATGAAGATACTGAATTCACGGTCCCTTTGATAACCGCATTTTTCGGTAGATACGACAATGAATCACCTCCTTTACTAATGTTTTTTTAAAGATAACTAAAAGAATTAAACAAGGAAAGAAATATGTTAAAAATTTAAAAGTTTTTTAACAAATCTAAGATATAAATCTCTTCAATATAAAGGTAAAGATATTACCAGGGCAAAATTTCTCCGTTAGAATGCCAAAACATCCCCGAGTTATTTTTATTTAAAGAATCAATACGTTTTAAGAGGCCATTTGCTGATTCTTCAGGACTAATTCCATTTCTTGTAAAGCCAGTCATTCTTGTACTCACTAACCCAGGATGCAAAATAGCTACATAAATATCTTCTCTTGATAAATCTATGGAAAGTGATTTTGCTGCCATAGACAAGGCTACCTTAGACATCCTGTAACCATAAGAACTTCCTGATGTATTATCTTCAATAGATCCCATTCTACTTGTGATAAAAGCAACTTTAGAAGATCTCTTTAAAAGATGTTTAAGTGATTGAGTCATACATATTGGGCTCAATGCATTGACTTCAAATTGACGCATAATACTTTTCTTATCTAAGTTTTCGAAGGAATTAAATTCATAAATTCCTGCATTATGAATTAAGCAATCTAAATTAACTCCAGATAGTTTTTTACACAAATTTGTTATCGACTCATTTGAAGAAATTTCTATATTCTCTTCAATTCTCACTCCTAAATCTCTAAGTTCTTTTGAAGCTTTCCTACACGTTGCAATTACATTATCTCCCCTCTCGTGAATTTGCCTACATAATTCTAATCCAATACCCCTATTTGATCCTGTAATTAGAAAAGTCGACATCTCTAAACTAAAAATAAAAAATTAATCTAAATCCAAATATAAAAGAAAACGAACTAGAAAAAGAAAAAATTTATAAAATTCCTTATTAGATTTTTTAAGGTTATGATGGGTTATGAAATCTAAAAGAATTTATAAAAGAAAGCAAAGATACTTTTATCATCAAAATTTAATGTATGGAAATGTTCAATCAAGAATTTATACAAGAGATTATTAGGTTAACGTGGAGAAATCCTGCTTTTATGGCTATAGCTATTGCGTTAGTTTGGCTTATCCCACAATTATTTATCAGAAAAATAATGGCAAAAAAATATGAACAAAGAAAAATAGAAATTCAGAAAAATAAAATTCAGAAGCTTTATCCAACTACTACTTCTAAATAAGATTTTTATTTATAAGATGATCCAGTGAATCAAAAAATACTTTTTGCATCTAAGTAAATATGACCTACAAAATAATTAGAATTGATGGGAAAGATGACGAATTAACAGCTCAAAGTTTTGATAAGTATTCAGATGCTTACGATTTATTAGAGGAAATATATGGAGATTTATGTTGTTCAGATGCTGATTATGGAGACATAACCTATTACGATATTGTGGAAAATAATTTAAAAAATATTAATGGAGAATAAAAAATGGGCTCCCTCCCAAGAAGAAAATTTAGGGGTAATAACGAATGTATATGAATTCATTAAAGAAGAACTTTCAGAACTTCAAAAAGAAACTGGATGTCCTGATTCATTTATTTATGATTTTATTGGCAAAATTCAGAATGAATGGCATCCTGAATCTTGCCACTCCATAGTTAGAAATAAAAAAAGGAAAAATTAGAAAATATTAAATCTTCAACTCAAATTTATAAAACTTCTTTAATATAATCTGAATTTAAAAATATTAAAGCATGATTATTAGAATACTAGGTATCGTACTTATCCTTGGTACGATTGCTTATTATGGTTTAGTTTTGACTGGGCAAAGCAACCTTTAGTTTTTTCAACTTTTAAATTTCTTATGAAATGGCCTCCTACTCTTTGTTGGACAGCACCAAAAACTATTAATGGTAATAGGCATTTTGAAGTGAAAGCATATGGTGGTAAAAATGAAGATAGATGGGTTGATATTTTTCCTACCAAAAATAAAAAAGATATTAAAAGGATCCCATGGATAAAACTAAAATCAGAATGGACTTCTGGATGGTTAAGGCTCCCAAAAGATAAAGATTAATTTGTCTATGTAAACAAATATTATTAACCAGAAAACTGTAAAAAATAATACCTAACGAAAAAAAAATAACTTCTAAAATTTTTAAAATGCTTCGTTAATATGCAGCCAGAACCGAAGAAAAAACTCCCTAATAAAAAAGTTATAAGTTCAGCAAAATTTGAGGCTAAAGAGCAATTCACAAAATCTGCATTAGAAAATTTAAAAACAGAAAATGAAAGGCTTGTTAATTCACTAAAAAAATCTGGGGAAATTAAAGAATCAAAAAGAAAATAGACTTACGGTATTAAAAAATTTTTATTATGATGTTAATTTATAGACTGGGAAATGATTGAAAAAATCTCTCTAGCAAATTCTCATTTACCTCAACTAATTGGGTTCGTACTCATGTCGATTGGTTATACATTAGGCAATAAATTTTACCTTCCTGAAATCAAACAAAAATAATAATTCCTATTTATTGAACATTTTAAATAAATTATATTAAATTTATATTCCTAGTAAAAAATTAATACATTATCTGATTTGACGAAGCAAATTTTAAAGCTTTCTGAAATTCAATTAAGAAAAGTCATAGGATATAACTAACACATTACTGTAACACTTTAGTTTTTACAAGTGTCAAATCCAAAGAAAAAGTAAGAATTCATACTATTTTTTTTTAAATATGTTACATTTATTAATAATTCAGCTTAAGTTTTCCTCTGTCAATAAAGCAGAAATAAGGAAATGTTTGATACATACAAATGTCTTTACTCTTTGGCTTACTAATTGATCACACATGAAATATAAAAATGGATGCTCTTACTAGTTTTATAGTTGTTATCATCGCAATTACTATTCAATTCTCTTTATACGCCATCAAAAGGTTGCAGGAACCTTTAGAACCAAATTATTTGATTGATAAAAATTCGAAAAATATAAAAAACTACATGGGTAAATTTTGGAAAAATGCCGAAATAACAAATGGGAGATTAGCTATGATTGGTTTTTTAGCTTTGATAATAAACTACGGTTTTTTTGGGTGGATAATACCTGGTTTTATTTAAAAATAAATACATTAAAGTTTTAAATAAAATAAATCTCTCGTTCAAAACAAACTCTCCTTTTAAAAAAAAAATTTTTATTATGAATAAAAACAATTGAGTAATTCTGATTTTGATAAAAATGGATTAGACAGCTATGGAATACATTGGCTTCAATACGCTGCTTTTGCTGTCTCTGGTTTTGCTATATTTACAACCTGGGCATTTTTTTATGATGAAAGATTCCACAACTTTGTAATGAATATTTTTAGGGTTATTAACTGCAGCGGGTTCAACTGTAATGGAGCATTTTAAAATTCTATGGCTAACCCAGATCAAAAAACAATATTAATTGATAATGCTTTTGAGGAAATAAAAAACATTTGTATAAATCTTCAAAAAGATACTGATGCTTCGAATTTGGAAGTTAAAAGTTTACTAAAACTAATTATTAATGAATGGGAAGAAAAAGAAGAAAAAAAAACTGGTTTTGGATTCAGGTAAAGTTAGCCACTATCTAAGAAAATACTTAGGCCTCAAATCATTTTATTATGATCAGATTTTTTACTTCTAAAATTTAATATTTATAATTTACATTTTTTAGGAAGAAATTGAGAAGGAATGAATCTCAAAAAGAAGATTCATTCCAGATTTAGCATTAGTTTTATCTAGATTTAAATTTTATAATTTAACTCCTCTGGTGGACTGTCAATCATTAGATCCCTCCTATTCAACAAGTTAAACCTACGCCTTACATATTAATAAAGTAAATCAGTAAAAATGCTGATTTATTATTTTCTAAAATGTTTGAATTAAAGATGCCAATTCTGGTGCATCTAATAAAAGTGCAAAAAATGTAAGCACAACTAATAAAAATATGGAAAAGTAGAATTGAATCATGATCCAAAATTACTTAAAAAGAATTTTTTAAGTTGTATAAAATAATGCTTTGTTTACATAATTAAATATCTCTACCTAGAGAAGTTTAATTAGAGAATAATTAAGATGCTTCAGGAGAAAATATCGTCCTATTTTTTTGCCAATACTCACAGCCTTTAAGTAAATGATCACCCTGTGGTATGAGTTTTTCGTATTTTGGACAGATCAAGATAGTAGCAAAAGTTTCTGTAGTGCTGTAGCGAAAGTGATTGCAAGTAATACAAATCTTTGTTCGTTTTCGTTTTAGGGTAGATTCTTTTAAATATTCCCATTTTGACGGATTTACCTTGATCATGATTACTGGAATTTATTAGTAACAATTTGCCAACCTCCTGAAATTAATTCATTCCATGTTTCACAAGCACACTCAATAGAATGAAGTCTTGAATTTTTAATTTGGGCTGGTTCACCTAATTCATTTGCATAGAAAAGATGAGTATATACTTTTAAGTTATTAGATACAGATTTCTTATAACTCTCAAATAAAATTAATAAACCACTTTTTTTGTTAAACAACCAGCCAGTTGGGGGGTCAATAAGGCTGCCACGATAAAAATAAGCCCGAACATTAGCAACTCCTGAAGTCATTAAGATAATACAGTTGTACTATTAATATAAATGTACTACTCCTGGACGTCAAGTATTCATCAAATAAATTATTTAAATACGAAATTTATTTCCCAGAAATAATCTGCTGTAAACTTCTTATTTGGTAATAGTGTATACAAGTAACACCTTAAAAAGGAAAATAACATTAAAGAGTATATTCGGAAGAATGCAATGTATCGAAATCCCTTTTATTTAGGATGGAATAAAGGTTGGTCTTTTTTATTTTTTTTAGAGGGTGGCATTGCAAAAATTGAAGCAAAAGGTTTTGGTATATCTATTACAACAAAAGTTGAGAAAGGAGAATCACCCCTAGAATCTGCGGATAGATTAGTCTCGAAAGAGCAAAGAATTAGAAAATCAAGATATTATTCATGGATTAAATCTATTAATGAAAAGACAATAAATTAAGCAATCCTTCAATTACTAAAGTAATTTGTTGACAATCAATTTAAAATAGAAATTAATTATTTATTTTTCGTGTCTAATAAATTTTATGAATGGTGGAAAAACCATAGAAAAGTTGTAACCTATGGAGCTTTTATAATCTTGTTTGGTTCTTATTTATCTCCTATTGTCAAAGAAGCAAAATACAAAAACCTATGTATTAAGTACTCTACTAAAGGAGCTTTAACTAAATTTAATAAGGACGATATAGGGGAAACTTTACTAGAGGAGACAGGTTTGAACGTTGATGAATTAGCAAAGATTGAAGGTTATAAGAATTGCATTAATTAAAAAGTTCACAAAAATTAAGCTGAGTTTCTAAATGATTAAAGCCATATTTAAACTTATTTTATTAATTTCATTATTTGGATTTATATCAATAAGTCCAAAAACAAGATATTTGTTTGGCATAACTCTAAAAGAAATTTCTTCATTTCTTTTATGGACTGTTAAATATGAAGATAGAGAAAAATGGATCATAAATAAACCAAGTTGGATACCTAGCCAAAAACTTAAGCCAACTTATTAAATGAAAACTTATTTAGAAGAACGTATTGAATGGTATGACGATAATTACAGAAATGGTAATGCTTTAATTTCTGATAAGCAGTTCGACCAACTTGAAAAAAATTTATTAAGAACAAACCCTAATTGTGATTACTTTAAAAAAAAAAATAAACTAGTTTTACCTTCATTAGAAAAGGATTCAATAGATGAATTTTTGAATGGTTTATTGGCAGATACCAGATTATTAATTGAACCGAAAATTGATGGTTGTGCTGTTGCTTTGCAATATAGGGATGGCACCTTGGAGAAAGCAATTTCAAGAAAAGGGACAGACGTTACTAGTAAACTTATTAAAGTCCAAGACATTCCCAATAATCTCCCTTTACGAGGAGTTCTTCAAGTTAGAGGTGAATTATACGTACCCAACCAAAGTCCAAATATCTCCCAGAGAATCGCTTCTGGATTTCTAAGATCTAAAGAAGGATTTTCTGAAAGTCTTAGCTTCTGCGCATTTCAAATACTTAATTCAACACTTAACCAATATGAGTCCAAAAAGAGTCTTTCAAAGCTTGGCTTCACGATCCCTCAGGATATTTCATGCAACTTTACGAGCCAAGTTGAAGTATTTAGAAAACAATGGCTAAAAGGGAAGCTTTTTAGGAAATATCCAACAGATGGATTAGTAGTAAAAATAAATTCTAGAAAATTACAATTGATTAGAGAAAAATCAAATTTAGATTATCCTTATTGGCAAGTGGCAATAAAACGTTAATGGAATTAATACACCAGTTTTTTCCTACTTGGCATATTTACTTGGATATGTTTTTTATTGGCTTTGCACTTTACGGTTTTCTAAGAATTAAGAAAAAAATAAAAACTAAATAAATTTTTTAAATTATCTGTGCTCCTTAAGCATAGATTTAAGTTGTTCGCTATCTAATTGCTCAAGATAATTTCTCATAGCCAACCAAGATCTTCTGCTTTCTAACTTTCCACTTTGTTTAAATAAATTTGCGGAAACTTGATCTATCAATTCTTTATGAGTCATATTTATATTCTTCATCGAGTTCAATGACAACACCATTAAAAAATTCTGCTAATAATTTTGATGGGTCTTGTATAGATATCTTACTATCTGCTTTTGATAGTTTCTTTTTGATTGGATTAAAGTTAGTCATACTGATTCAGGTAATTCAAGTTCTTCAAAAGTCCAACCTTCTAATTGAAGGTCATGCCATTTATCCCAAGCATTATCCAAATACATCTGAGTTGATGATTTAATTGCCATGGGCTCACCAAGATCATTTGCATAATATGTATGAGCAAAGATTCTCATACTATTTCGTGGAGATTTTTTATTTCTTATAAATAAAATTAATCTGCTGCGGTCTGGACTAAGCAACCAACCACTTGGGGACTCATTACGATAACCGTAAGAAAAATTAGTCCAAACATTAGCTCCTCCTAAAGTCATTACTTAGTAATACACGTGTACTATTAATATAAGTACATTAGAAATGGATCGTCAAGTATTTTGGCAAACAAATTATTTACACTGATATAGAACAAAAACAGCTGAGCTATTCCTAAAAAATAAAAGACCCCTCAAAAACCGTTGATATAACAAGCTTTTAAGAGGTTTACCGGATCCCCGTCAGTTCTCTGCTGCATCGACCTGGAAATGCCAGAAGAGGATTCAAAGTGGGCTTTCGTTTCCGATTACAAGATCGGTTTACTACCGCATCACGACAGTCTCCTCATGTCGAAAGAGAGTCAGATCAGAGCACATAAAGAAGAACTTAACCAAAGATCCAGTAACCTAACTCTAACTTATTTTTTTATGCATTTGGAGATGGCCAAATGTCTCTTACCATAGTTAATAAAACTTGAGCCTCATCATATCTTTCTGAATGCGTTTTACCATTTAATAAAAATGTGATGTGAGCCATTTTTCTTCCCAGAATTTCACGAGATTTGCCATAACAATGAATATTAGAACCCTTAATTTCAGATAACATTTTAATTCTGGTTTCCATTGAGATTGAAAAATTCTTTCTTAATCCCAGTAAATTTATCATAATTGCTCCTTCACAGTTCATTTTAATTTCAGGCGGCATTATCCCAGAAGAAATGCAAACATATTGATCAAACTGACTTGAAGTGCAAGCCTCAATAGAAAAATGAGCTGAGTTATGTGTTCTAGGAGCAATTTCATTAATTAAAAGACCATTATCTCCATAGAAGAATTCAATAGCTAAAACTCCAACATAATTAAGTTCATTGACTATTGAAGAGAATATATTTATTGCAAATAAGTTCAAATCATATTCATTTATTCCAGGTGCAAGAACCCAATCACAAACGTGGTTTGATTGGAATGTCTCAACTATTGGAAAGAATCTTATCTTACCGGTCCTATCTCTGGAACCAACAAGTGCCAGTTCTTTTTCATACTCTATCCATTCTTCTATTAACCATTCATCAGAATTATTCTCTGATAAAAAAGAATCTAAATCTTCTCTTGTCTTTATTTTTTTGTTCCCTTTACCGTCATATCCACCTTTATTTGATTTTGCCATTAGAGGAAAAGTCCAATTTTTGATTTCCTCATCCGAGAGATTTTTAAAATCTTCAATACTTATCCATTTTGGACAGGGAATATTCATTCTATCGATTAATTTTTTTTGAGAAAACCTATCTACTAATGGCTTAATTGCATTAAGGCTTGGAACAAAAATATCGTTATTGCCAATTAAATTTAATTTATCAATTTTTATCCATTCATTTTCAAAAATTATTTTTTCACACTCATTAATTAATGATTTATTACCTCTTATCTTTAAAGGATCAGCTTCTATGACATGATCTGCTTTTGAACCAGCAGGATCATCACAAGATTTTGTTTGCACGCATACTTCTAAATCTCTTTTTTTTGCTGCCTCGGTTAACATCAATGCCAGTTGACCACCTCCAATTATTCCTAGGGAATAATTTTTCTTAATATCGTTTATATTTTTTTTTAAACTCATAGCATGATTTTATTACCATTTCTAATTCTTAACAACTGAATTTTTAAGTATCTAGAGCTTAGATTTTGCTAATATATAAAATATTTAATACCAAATATTTATAAATTTTAACTAGGTAATCAATTGTGAATAAGAGAAAAATATTAGTCCCATTAGGTGATAAGTCATACGAAGTAACATTAGAAGCAGGGATACTGAATAATATCAGCGAAGAACTTTTAAAAATTGGAATAACAAAGAATAGAAAAATACTTGTGATATCAAATGAAGAAATATCAAATTTGTATGGTGAAAAATTCTTAAATAATTTAAAAGATAATCAATACCAGGCCAAAATGTTCCTTATCAAGGCTGGAGAATCATATAAAAGCTTAAAAACCTTAAGTGAAATATATGATGTAGCATTTGAATTTGGCTTAGATAGAAATTCAATAATTATTGCCCTTGGAGGAGGAATCGTTGGAGATGTAAGTGGTTTTGCTGCTGCGACTTGGCTTAGAGGTATCGAATATATTCAGATTCCGACAACATTATTATCAATGGTTGATTCATCTGTGGGAGGAAAAACAGGAGTAAATCATCCAAAAGGTAAGAATTTAATTGGAGCTTTCAATCAACCTAAAGCAGTTTTTATTGATCCAGAAACTTTAAAAAGTTTGCCCAAAAGAGAATTTAGTGCAGGCATGGCCGAAGTAATAAAATACGGAGTAATAAGAGATAAAGAACTTTTCGAATACTTAGAAATTGAAAAAAACAAAAATGAACTTATAAATCTCAAAAATGAATATCTAATTAAAATAATTAATAGTTCAATTGAAACAAAGTCTCATGTTGTTTCTCAAGACGAACATGAAAATGGTGTTAGAGCAATATTGAATTATGGTCATTCTTTTGGTCACGTTATTGAAAATTTATGTGGATACGGCAAATTTCTGCATGGTGAGGCAATATCAATTGGTATGAATATTGCGGGGAAAATAGCAATTGAAAAAGGGTTATGGTCTAAAGAAGAATTAGAGAGGCAGCGAATTCTCTTAGAGAGTTATGATCTTCCTACCGAGATCCCCAAAATAAATAAAGAAGACGTTCTAACAATACTTATGGGCGATAAAAAAGTTCGTGATGGCAGAATGAGATTTATATTACCGAAAGAAATTGGTAGTGTAGATATATATGATGACATAGAAGATTCATTATTTTTAAAGTTTTTTTCTTAACGCAAACAGGTTGAATTTATATTCATTTTCTTCTCATTAAACTTTTTAAAAACAAACCACTTAAAATCACCTAAACAAACAGGATCTACGAGTCTAAGTAATGCCTCTCTTCTTAAAAGAGCATTTGATAAATTCTCCTTAAATTCTTTCTGAATCCCATAAAGTCTCTCTGCCAATCCAAGCGCCAACAAAGCCTCTCCTTGTTTAGTTATTCCATCAGTATTAAATCCAAGAGTCTCAGCATCATTAATTAAAGTTTCTATGCATACATGAGATGTTAAATCGCAATTTCCAGGAGAATCCAGGACATTATTCTTCATTTTTTGATTTTCATATGAAACTATCGTCCCATCAGAATTCTTATAGTTATAGTATTTTTTAGCTTCTTTAGCGTAATCAATTATCAATAAAATACCATTATTGATTTTCCCATAAATAGCCTCTAACCATTTTGAGTTATCTACATGCCATTCTGTCGTCCATCCTTCAAGAGCATCTTCAGGCGGAATAGTTATTCCCAACTCACTTTTAGCAAGTTCAAAACTTTTTTCCAATTCACGTGTAATTGGCATTTTATCAAAAAATAATTTATGAGATTTTTTGTCTATAGAAACTGCTTGTCGAATTAATTTTCCCTTTGAGAAGGTTATTCTCTCTACTGGCAAAGCATCCAAAACCTCATTTGCTAGAACTATTCCATTTATATTATTTTCCTCTACTTCATCCAAACCTTTCCATAAAATATCAATACCTAAGTTCAAAAATTCCTCCAATTTATTTTTTTGTTTTTCTACCATCCCTTCATTAGGTTCAATAATTACAAAAGAAACTCCTTCTAAAAAATTCTTGCTGTTTTCTAAAAAATATTTAATTAATCCACTCATAAAGCTTCCATCTCCAGCTCCAAATTCCGTTACAGATAATTTCTGATTAGATAAAAAACTACTTTTGAACTGAATCAACCAATCTTCTATTTGTTTACCAACCAAAAAAGCAAAATCATCAGATAAAGATGGCGATGTGACAAAATCTCCTCGAACGCCTAACTCAGCTTTACCGCTGCCGTAATAACCATTAATAGGATCATTTAATGCAAAATTCATAAAGTCATAAAAACTTATAGTCCCACCCATTTTTATTATTTTTTTTACTAACCAATCTGGATTATTCGCGGGTAAGCTATTCATCGGCGAAAATATAAAGAAACAAAACTTATTTATGCCTTCAAAGATTAACTATTTATTAGGAATATTTCTATCTATATTAGTTTTAATTTCACATAAACCTGTTTTCGCTATAAATAATCCAAATCTCCTACCAGAAGAAAAAACACCAGTAATTGATTTAGCTAAAACATTAAGCCCTAATCAGAAAAAATCTTTAGAGGAAAAGCTCAACAATCTAGAAATTGAAAGTGGATGGAAAATCAAATATTTATCTCAGTTTGAAAGTTCACCTGGTAGTGCAATAAAGGACTATTGGGATTTAGATGAGACAAGTTTGTTGATAGTGGCAGATCCTAGAGGGGGAAATTTGCTGAACTTTAACGTAGGAGAGGCTTATTTTAATTTTATGCCAAGGTTGTTTTGGGTTGAACTTCAAACAAGATTTGGCAACCAATACTATGTTAAAGATCACGGTGAGGATGGTGCAGTATTAGATGCAATTGATTCAGTAAAGATTTGTCTCGAAAGAGGAGGATGCCAAGTTGTCCCTGGCCTACCCAAAGAGCAATATGTATGGACTTTATGTACATCGATTCTTGGAGGTTTAGTAGCAGGTTTTGCATCTGCCCCAAGAAAAGAAGGTCAAGTCATTTCAATTGGATTTTTAGCTCTTCTCTCTCCTTTATGGGGAATGTTATTTGGAATTTTTGGTTTGGCACCGATAATATCCAGAACAAATGATTTACTACCTTTATTTAAAAATGGTTTAGCTTTTACAGCCGCAGGAATTGCGGGTTATATCTTGTCTCAAACATTATTTTCAAGATATGAAAAGCCCAAAAACACTTAAAATATGATCAGAGATATTTAATCCTAAAAAAATTTATCTTCTTCACGAAGAACACCAGACTCTGAATACCATCGATGAGAAACATGACTTAATCCCTTCTTTTCAAACTCAATCCATGAAAAGTTAATTAGCAATTTCCCATCTTCATCAGTTTTATATCTTGGAACTACAGCAGTGTTGAAATAAATTGTTCCTTTGCTATCAATTTTAAACATCTCTCTTAAACCAAGATTTCTTTTAAGCCGGTTGTGCATATGACCAAAAATTACAAGATCAACTTTTCTTCTCTTTTGTATTTGAGAAATAGCCACAGACAAATCTCTATCTCCCCAATCTAATGAGGGTAATTTCCAGTCTTTCCCACAAATGCTTTTAGGTTCTGAACCTAAACCCGAAGGACCAGCATGAGACATAATTATTAAAGGTATACCTTCCACAGTCTCTTCTGAACATTTGATAATTTTATTTATTGAATCTTGTTCGGTTATAGGTCCATAAACACCTTTAACTTCTTTCGAAAGATAATAGCCGCCGCCAGAACTACATGGTCTAGCAGACAATAAATTTATTTGATTATTAAAAACTTTCAAATCCCATGCACAATATTTTTCACCAAGAACACGTATCTGCTTTGAAAGAGTTTCGCCTGTAGAATCTTTCCCTCTATCATGATTTCCTAAAATGACAAAAGTAGGAATTTTGATCTCATTGATTTTTTTAATTATTTTGACACTTCCATCAGAAATATCACCAACAAATAAAACAATATTTGGTTTGATAATCGATAAAACTTTCAAGTCTAATTCAGACCATTGACCATGACAGTCACCAACAATAGCAATTTTTAAATTTGTCAGAATTTTTTCTGTTTAAAGGCATATAATCTATTTAGAGATATTCTAAATCCTGACCAGTATAACTTCTACTGCAAAACAGAAATCAGTTCAAAATGAAGAGGATTTGATTTCTGAAATAAAGGAGCGTTGCAAAAAAGCTAATGCAATTATTCTTGCGCACTATTATCAAGCTCCAGAGATTCAGGAAATTGCAGATTTTATTGGCGATTCATTAGATCTATCTAGGAAAGCTGCAAATAATGACGCAGATATAATAATTTTTTGCGGTGTGCACTTTATGGCCGAAACTGCAAAAATACTTAGCCCTAATAAAACAGTCCTATTACCAGATATTGACGCAGGATGCTCATTAGCAGACGATTGTCCTTCAGATAAATTTCAAAAATTCAGGGAAGAGAATCCAGATCACTATGTCGTAAGTTATATAAATTGCACTGCAGAAGTAAAAGCTCAAAGTGATCTGATATGTACAAGCAGTAATGCAGTCTCATTAATTAAAAAGATACCAGAAGATAAAAAGATAATATTTGCACCAGATCAAAATCTTGGGAGATGGGTACAGAAAAATTCTGGAAGAGATCTTAAATTATGGCCTGGCAGCTGCATTGTTCATGAATCATTTAGTGAAGAAGCACTTCTAAAATTAAAATATCAAAATCCAGGATCAAAAGTCATTGCTCATCCTGAATGTAGTCAAAATTTACTAATTCTCTCAGACTTTATTGGATCAACAAGTAAGCTGCTTGATTTCGTAAGTAAAGATACATCTAAAACTTACATGGTGTTAACTGAACCTGGAATAATCCACCAAATGAAGAAGAAAGAACCTAACAAAAATTTTATTGAAGTCCCCGACATTGAAGGTTGTAAATGTAACGAGTGTCCATATATGAAATTAAATACCTTAGAAAAAATTCTTAATTGTTTAAAAAATAATTCCCCATCTATCGAACTAGACCCAGAGATAATAAGAAGAGCCTATGTTCCGATAAAGAGAATGCTGGATATGAGTAATTAATTTAACGCAAATACCTGATCTTTTTTATTAATTTTTAGGAATGCATTAAGGTTTGTGGTGTCGGGCTTAAATTCGCTTATCTGATTCTTTCTATTAATTATATTTATTAGCTCTTTTTCTCCAGCTCTATATTGTTTATCTTTTCTAGTTCCTATCTCTCTTTGAAGTATAGGGTTTATATTCATTCTTACTTCTATGTCTGGAATAATTCCAGATTTGTTTATATCAGTGCCGTTCGGAGTTAAATACTTAGCAACTGTAACAGTTAGACCTGAACCATCAACTAATGTTCTCATAGATTGAACTAAACCTTTACCAAACGTTTTCTTCCCAACTAATTTTCCTCTTTTGTTATCCTTTATTGCACCAGATACTATTTCACTAGCACTAGCAGAGCCCTCATTAACTAAGACAACTAAGGGCTTTTTTGTTAGAGCTTGACCGTTTCCTTTTTTTGTTTCTTTTAAACCATCTTTACTTACTGTACTTACTATTACTCCTTTGTTAATGAAGTGCCTTGAGATATCAATGCTTGATTCTAATAAACCTCCAGGATTACTTCTCAAGTCAAGAACATATCCTGCGACCTTTTTTGTTTCTAAATCGTTAATAGCATCTCTAGTCTCTTTTGATGCATTTGCATTAAATTGTTTAATTCTTACATAGCCAATTAATAAGCCGTTATTGGTTTGATTGACTTTACTTGATACAGATTTTATTTCAATTTTTTCTCTTGATAAAATCTTAAAAAAGGATTTAGAACCTCTAAGAATTTCAAGCTTTACTTTAGTACCTCTTTGTCCTCTTATTAATTTCACGGCCTCCTCAATATTCATACCTTCAGTAGAAATATCATCTATGGATAATATTTGATCTCTAGCTTTAATTCCAGCATCAAATGCAGGGGTGCCCTCTATGGGAGAAATAATTATTAAATCATCAGATTCTTTATCTTTAACTATTTGGATACCAACTCCAGTTAATTCACCAGAGGTATCGATTCTCATTTGATTAAATTCCTTAGGTTCTAAAAATCTTGTATAAGAATCATTTAAGTTAGAAAGCATATTTCTAATCGCATCATATGCTTCATTGCTATCTGAATATTTTTTTGATAAAACTTCTTTTCTTAGATTAATCCAATTGGACTTTTGAAATTTGCCGCTTGAATCAAGAAAATCTCTATATACAATTTGCCAAACATGATCAATTACTTCTTTATAACTATTATTTAAAACTGTTGCCTCTGCAAAATTATTTAAAAATAGTCCAGAAAAGGATGTCGCAAATAAAAATATATATTTTTTTTTAAGCAATTTTCTTATATTTAAATAATTCGATATTTTTTATTATAAAAAGAATTTATTTATAATTCAGAATTTTGACAAATCCTTAAGGATCAATCCACTTCCCATCATCCTTAATAAGTTGGATTAAAGCATTAACCCCCTCATCTTCAGGTACTCTTTTTATCTCTTCTTTCCTTCTATATAAGGCAATAGTTCCTTTACCTTTCCCAACATAACCATAATCAGCATCTGCCATTTCTCCTGGTCCATTAACAATACATCCCATTATTGCTATATCTAAACCCGTTAAATGTGAGGTGGCGTTCCTAACTTTATCTACAACTTCTTCTAGATTGAAAAGTGTTCTACCACAACTAGGGCAACTGATGTATTCAACCATTGTTTTTCTTAATCCTAAAGATTGCAAAATTGAATAGCACACTGGTATTTCCTTTTCTGGAGCTTCTGTTAAGGAAACCCTGATGGTATCTCCTAATCCCTCTGCTAAAAGCGTTCCAATTCCAGCAGTACTTTTAATCCTCCCATAATCACCATCTCCAGCTTCGGTCACTCCTAAATGTAAGGGATAGTTATATCCTTCTGAGTCAAGCCTATCTGCAATCATTCTGTAAGCTGCCATCATGACCGGAGCCCTAGAAGCTTTCATAGAAATAATTATGTTATGAAAATCAAGCTCATCACAAATCTTGACGAACTCCATCGCAGATTCTGTCATTCCCAATGGCGTATCTCCATAAGTAAAAAGCATCCTCTCAGATAGAGACCCATGATTAACTCCAATCCTTAGAGCTTTGTTTTCAGCCTTTAAAACTTCAACTAAGGGGGTAAATCTTTTAAGTATTGTTTGCTTAATAGTTTCAAATTCCTCATCTGTATATTCAGTTCTTGTAGGGTCTGATTTTTCAAACACAAACAATCCAGGATTAATTCTTACTTTATCAACATGTTTTGCAACTTCCATTGCAATTTTCATACCATTATGGTGAACATCAGCCACCAAGGGAGTGTTGATATTATTTTCTAATAATTTTGCCTTTATATCTCCTACTGCTTTGGCATGTGCTAAGGAAGGGACAGTTAACCTTACTATTTCACAGCCCACATCATGTAGTCTTTTGATAGCTAAGTAAGCATTTTCGACATCCATCGTATCTTCATTTATCATCGATTGAACTCTTACTGGATAATCACTTCCAATTGCTACATCACCCACCATTACTGTTCTAGTTATCCTTCTCTCAATATGAGTTGAATATCTTTTGGAGAGACTATTAACCTCTTTTGATTGAGTTAATGACATTAAAATTCTTGATATTCAAAAAGGATTTCACTAAATTATACGGCATATAGTTTACCACTTACATTCTCTAGGTCTTTCAAAGTTAGATGGTAAGGTTTATTGATTTCTTTTGAAGGAAATCTCAACAAATAAGATGGATGAAAAATTACCATAATTTCTCTCCCATCTTTTTTAATCCATTGACCTCTTAAATTACTAATAGGATCTTTAACTTCTAAAATAGCTCTCATAGCAGTAGAACCAGTAAGTAATATGATTTTTGGATCAACAAGCTTTATTTGCTGTAATAACCAAGGTTTATGAATATTAATTTCTCTAGCAGTGGGTTTTCTATTATTTGGAGGACGACATTTAATTACATTACAAAAATAAACATCCTTCTTATGGTTAATCCCAGCTTGTATTAATAATTCTTTTAATAACTTACCAGATTTACCTACATAAGGTTTTCCTTCTAAATCTTCCTGTGCTCCAGGTGCCTCACCAATTATTAACAAATCTGCAAATACACTTCCTCTTCCAATTACTAACCTTTTCACCGAAAATAAAACTTTAAATATTTTTATCTTAAGAACTCAAAACATGAAAATAAAATAGATTAAGAAAATGAACTAAATTTAACCATAGTGTGATAGTTTTATTTATTCTTAATTTATGCATTTGCCATTATTAAAAGTCATATTTGAAAAGTCATAAATCAATGAGTCAAGTTAATTTATCTGATCGGGCACTTTCAATTGAGCCTTCTCTTACATTGCAGATAAGTGCTAAAGCAAATCAATTATCTAAAGAAGGAGTAGATATTTGCAATTTAAGTGCAGGAGAACCTGATTTTGATGCCCCAAAAGAAGTTATAGAGGCTACAAGTAAAGCTATATTTGATGGATTCACAAAGTACGGGCCCGCAGCGGGGAATTTAGATCTCCGAAAAGCAATTGCAAATAAACTTCAAATTCAAAACGATTTAAATTATGAAGTTGAAAATGTAATGGTCACAAATGGTGCTAAGCAAGCAATATATAATCTTTTCCAAGTCTTGTTAAATACTGGAGACGAAGTTATTATTCCTTCTCCATATTGGTTAAGTTATCCCCAGATGGTTAGATTGGCGGGTGGGAAGCCAATTTTTACAAATTCCTCTGCAAGAGATGGATTCAAAATAAATATAGAAGATTTGAAGTCTAAAATCTCTTCAAAAACTAAATTTATAATTATCAATTCTCCCAATAACCCTACTGGAAGAGTTATGTCAAAGGAAGAATTATTGCAAATTGCCGATTTAGCTAGAGAAAATCCCAATATCAATATTCTTTCTGATGAGATTTACGAACTAATCCTTAAAAAAGAATTTAAACACTACAGTTTATCTTCATTAGCAAATGACTTAAAAAATAGGATTTTTATAATAAATGGATTTGCGAAAGGATGGGCTATGACTGGCTGGAGGATAGGTTATTTAGTAGGTCCCAAAGATGTAATCAAAGCTTCCTCAGCATTACAAAGTCAAAGTACAAGTAATGTTTGCTCTTTTGTTCAAAAAGGTGCTTTAGAGGCTTTAAAAATTAATAATGAGTTTTTCTCAATGATAAATAGCCATTATGATCACAGAAGAAGACTTCTCTATGAGGGCCTTAACAATATAAATGGGATTTATATTGAAGAACCTAATGGAGCATTTTACGCATTTCCAAAATTACCTAACTCCTCAATTACTTCTATCGATTTCTGCAATAAAGCTCTTCAAGATTACGGATTAGTTGTTGTACCTGGAAAAGCTTTTGGGGATGATCAATGTGTAAGAATATCTTGTGCAGCTTCAGAAATAAAAATAAAAGATGGACTGCAAAGGTTTGAAAAAGCAATCTCTGAATACTATTAATTTACCAAGTTATGTTTAATCTAAAAAATTTTCTACTAAGTTCATCTATATTATTTTCTATTTTTTCATCACCTGTATTTTCAAATCCCAAAGTTTTAAAAGTTGGAGCAATCCCTGATCAAAACCAAGATATTTTGGACAAAAGATTTAATTTATTTTCAAAAGAATTATCCAAACAACTTAATGTAGAAGTTAAATACATGCCTGTTATTAATTATGTTGCAGCAGTAACTGGATTTAGAACTAAAGATTTAGATTTAGTTTGGTTTGGCGGTTTATCAGGAGTTCAAGCAAGATTACAAACTCCTAATTCAATTGTTATGGCTCAAAGAGATATCGATAAGGAATTTAAAAGTGTTTTTATAGTAAACAAAAATTTAGAACTTAACTCAATTTCAAACATTAAAGGACTTAAAAAACTAAAGAATTTAAGATTTACTTTTGGCTCTGAAAACTCAACTTCTGGAAGATTAATGCCAGAATATTTTTTAAATCAAGCAGGCGTAGAAATCAAACACTTTAAAGGGAAAAAAGCAGGTTTTAGTGGGAGTCATGATGCCACTATAGCTTTAGTTAATAGTGGGGCATTTGATGCTGGAGCTTTAAATAAACAAGTTTGGGAAAATAATCTTAAAAATAATCCAAAACGAACAAGTAATTTAGAATTATTCTGGATCACCCCAGATTATGTTGACTATCATTGGCTAGCTCAAGGGGATCTTGAAAATAGATTTGGGGAAGGGTTTACAAAAGAACTTAAATCAATAATTCTAAATTTAGATATAAATAAAAAATCACATAAAAGGATTCTAGATATGTTCAATGCAAAAAGATTTATAAATGCAGAAGCAAAACAGTATAAAAATATAGAGGAAGTAGGGAGGAAATTAAATAAAATTAGATGAATAATACTCTATTAGAATTAAAAAATATATCTTATAAGTACAAAAATAATCTGATTCTAAATAAAGTAAATTTAAAAATAAATTCAGGGGAGAAAATTGCACTTTTAGGTAAAAGCGGTTCAGGAAAAACTACACTCATATCAGTACTTAATGGCACTATCAAGCCAACTCAAGGTGAGGTTAAATTATTCAATAAAAGTTACGAGGAATTAGATAGAAAGCAGAAGCGAAAGATAACAACTATTTGGCAAGATTTAAGATTAATAGAAGATCTTTCAGCAGAACAAAATGTTAATTGTGGACTACTAGCGGAAAACAATTTTTATTTCACTTTTAAAAATTTGCTAAATATAAGTTCTTTCAAGAAGGCACATAAATATATGCAATTATGTGGACTTCATAACTCTATTTATGAAAAAAAAATCAGAAAACTATCTGGGGGACAAAAACAAAGGGTGGCTATAGCTAGATCATTAATTCAAGGATCAAATATATTACTTGCAGATGAGCCTTTTAATAATTTAGATCCAAAATTGATAACAACAATTAAAAACCTGCTGCTAGAAAATGTAGATAAAAAAAATTCAAAAAAATCCCCAAAGACGGCATTAGTTGCATTACATAGATTAGATTTGCTGAACGATTTCGATAAAGTTATTGGGATAAGGGAAGGTAAAATTTTTTTCAATATTAAAAGAAATAACTTAAAGAAGCTTCATTTAGACAAAATATATTAATTAGTTGAATAAATTAAAATTAAACTATATCTCATTATCTTTTCTTCCAATTTTGGTATGCATACCTCTAGGGTATCAATTAATAAACAATATTCATTTGGGAGGATTTAAATTATTCCAAGAATTCTTAATTTCTGCATTTAATCCCAAGATCGATAATGAAATTATTATTACCATAATTAATCGATTAAATGAAACTATCTTAATTGGTTTTTTTAGTTGGTTAGTAAGTATTATTTTTGGAGCAATTTTTGGAATAATATCCTCAAATATTTTTTATAAAATCTTTAATATTCCAAATTTTTTCTACCGCATAATAAGGTTTTTCCTAACAATAATTAGATCTATTCATGAAGTAGTTTGGGGAATATTATTAATGCAAATATATGGAATAAATTTTTCAATAGGAATAATAGCTATATGTATACCTTATATTGCTGTAAATTCAAAAGTTTTTGCTGAACAATTAGAAATTATTGACTACAAAAGTTTTGAATCTATAAATCAAATAAATGCACCTAAATTTTCTTCTTTACTAACTTTAATATGGAATCCAATAATAAATACATTTAAAAACTTTGGTTTATATCGATTAGAGTGTTCAATAAGAAGTACTGTGATTTTAGGACTTTTTGGGATTGGAGGAATAGGTACCAGTATTTTTTTATCTTTCCAAACTTTGAATTTTAGAGAGTTATGGACTTATTTATGGTCTTTAGCAATTTTGATAATTCTTTCTGGATTAATATTCAAAAAAATAAAATTTAATACTACAAATAAAATCCTATCTATTTTTTTTATTGCAGTTTTTTTCATAACAATTTTATTTTCTTTTTCATATTTTCTTTATTTTATTTTTAATAATAATTTTGAAAATTTTAATTCTGTTAGTTCTCTATTTAAATCAAGCTCAGATTTAGGATTATTTGATTTCTTAAAACTTATATTAGAAACAATAATTTTAAGTCTTTTATCAACAGGAATCGCAATTAGTTTACCTCCATTAGTAATAGGAATTTTTAACAACAATAGTTCTAAATTTTTTATAAAAATTTTTGCATTTTTATTACGTTTAATACCTACACCTGTAATACTTCTAACTCTATTAACTTTTAATAATCCTTCTTTATCTTTAGCAGCTTTAACATTAGGTCTCCACAACGCTGGTATTACTAGCAAATTACTTTTTACAAATCTAGATAGACAAGACAAGAGAAATTATATTGCAATGAAATCTCTAGGAATCTCAAAAAAGACTAGTTGGCTTTTAGGTTTATTTTCTCAACAAGCAAAAAGTTACTTAGCATATTGCGCTTATAGATCTGACATCATTATTAGAGAAACTGCAATTGTTGGGGTTATTGGAAGTGTTGGTCTGGGTTGGCAATTGCAAGAATCACTAAGTTCCTTCGCATGGCAAGAAGTCACCATAGTTTTGATAGCTTATAGCTCCATCGCAATAGTTGGCGAATTAATAAATGGTAAAATCAAAAATAGTTTAACTTGATTTGTAAGAATAATTTGTTAAATCAAGTAATTATTTTTTTCCTGTTATAGTGATTAGCTTACCAAAACAGCTTGTTGTAATTGGAGATAGCTCAGTTTATGGATGGGGAGATAATGAGGGTGGTGGATGGTGTGAGAGGCTTAGAAAAGATTGGGTTAATAACCAAAATGGGCCAGTTATTTATCAACTTGGCGTTAGGGGAGATGGGATAGAAAAAGTTTCATCTAGATGGGAAAAAGAATGGTCATCTAGAGGAGAAACGAGAAGAAATAAACCTAAAGCAATCCTACTAAATGTAGGTCTTAACGACACTGCAGCAATTGGTCAGATAAATGGAAGACATCAATTAGATATAGATGGATTTGGATATGGATTAGAGAGGCTAATTAATGAAATGAACTCTCAAACAAATGTATTTGTTATTGGTTTGACACCAGTTGACGAGAGCAAAATGCCGTTCGCAGGATGTCTATGGTACTCAAATGATTTTTGTAATTCTTATGAAAGGAGAATGGAGGAAGTATGCCTCAATCAGAATGTCCCATTTCTTCCTACTTTTAGAGAAATGTACTCTGATAAAAGGAGTAAAAATTGGATTACGCATGATGGAATTCATCTAAATTCCGAAGGTCATTTCTGGCTTTTCCAAAGACTTAAAAGCTGGGAGATTCTTACAAAATGGAAGGAATCTTAGGTCTTTCCAAATATTATTAATTTAAAAAATATGAATAAAAAATAAGAGCAAATATAGCAAAAACAGAAGCAATACTTGTCTGAATAGCATTTACCAATTCATTACTTAATTTATATTTGTTTTGAAATTTAGCACCAATAATACTTTCAGAAAGTGTTGCCAAAAATCCAGAAACTACAACAACTATAAAATGATATTTTGTAGAAATAATTGATAGACGAAGCATTATAAAAGCCATAAATATTGATCCCAAAACACTAGCTAATGTTCCTTCTATACTTATTCCTCCTTCAGTTCCCCTATCCACCTTTTTAAGTGAAGTAATTAAGTATGTGTCTTTACCAAATCTTTTCCCAATTTCGCTACCAAAAGTATCCGCCAACTTTGCAGCAAAACTTGCAGCAAAACCTACTTTAAACATTACTACATTGGCATCATTAAATTTGGTCAGAATGGCAAGAAATAATCCTGTAGCTGCTGAGCCCCATACATTCTCAGGGCCTCTTCTCCCGCCTCTTTTTTCAGCAATTCCCTGTGCTTTTTTAAATTTAAAACCTATTTTGGTAACAAGGGATCCAAATAATAAATAAATTACAACTGACATCCATCCCTGCCAAGACAAACATCCCCACAAAATTGTGCCTAAGATACCGGCACTTACCCAACCACTTTTGGTCATCAAAGGAATCCTGCAAAATATATAAATCAAAATAAAATTAATGCAAAAACCTGTAAAAAATTGATTTCTAATTAAATCCATATTTATCTAATTCTTTAATTTCAAATCAATTCTCCACTGATTTAGAATTGATGTTGCGTTAATACTAGCCGTTGAAGTTCTCAAGATAGTGTCGGAAAGCTTAACAAAGGTAATATTATTTTTTTTAAAAAAATCAATTTCTTTAGCGGACCAACCTCCTTCGGGACCAATTACATTCCAAAAAATACCTTCTTTTTTATTTCCAAATTCTTGTTGTTTTCTTAACCATTGATTTAAGTCATATAGTGTTTCTTCTCTAGTTATAGAAATTGAAACTCTTTCTTGATTATCTCTACTTTTTAACCATTCAATAATATCCATTCCATTTAAAATAGATGGTTTCCATAATCTCTCACTTTGCTCAACAGCTTCATTAATAATTAAATTCCATCTCAAAAGTTTTCTAGAAAAATTTAAATTTTTGTTTACCTGTCTTTCTGAAAATAATGGCTGTATATAATCAATTCCTATTTCAGTACACATTTTTAAAATATCCTCAAAACCACTTTTTGGTATAACAACAGCTATTCCTAATAAGTGAATTTCTTGTTCTTGAAATAAGTAAGGTTTTTTTGATTTAATTATTTCTAAGCAATCATTTTTAACTTTTATAGCTTTCCATAATGAACCCTCTCCGTTAGCTATAAATATTTTTTTACCATTTTTTATCCTCATTACTTTATTTAAATAATGAGCCTCTTCTTTAGAAAGTTCTAAATTATTGTTCTTAATATTTTCAATTCTTTTATGGGAAATAATTAATCTTGTTAAGTCTTCCATCTAAAACACTTAATCTTTGAAAACTAAATCTTCATGTTCTTCAACTGACCAATCATTATTTTCACCCCCAATAATTAACTCTTCAATTTTTACATAATTATTTGATATCTCATTCAAAGAATTAATTAATATATCTATCGAAATGGAGTCTGAAGTTCCAAAATCAACCCAACATCTTCCCCAAAGATTTTGATATTCCATAATTCCTAAATTATGCATTAAGGCTGGAAGAGATGCATTTTTTTGGTCATTATCATATGACATCCAACTTAGATCGGAACCCTCTTCATGAGTTTGCAAATTTTCAGAATTAAATCCACCTAACCTTCCTAAAACGTACCAACTATCAAAAACACCATCTAAATAATTTTTTTCGTCTTGAGTTGGTGATTCTGAAAACCTGATCCATATCCAACAATTAAAAGGATCAACTTCCCTAAAAATAATATTCATATTGACTAATATCTTTTTAGATCTACAGCTATTATAAGTAAGTTATTACTAGATTCAAATTCATACCTATAACTTAATTAATAATGCTTGATTTAAAAGAAATATCTTATCAACCCCAAACTGGTGAAAGAAAAATAATAGACAATTTAAATTTAAAAGTTCATGAAAATGAAATCATTTTAATTTGCGGCAATAGTGGTTCTGGGAAAACAACACTACTCGAAATAATAAGCGGATTAACAAATCCGCAAAAGGGGAAAATTACTTGGAAGAATAAAATTTTGTCCTCTAGACAAAGAAGATGGTTTTGTGGAGTAGTATTCCAATTTCCTGAAAGATACTTTATTGGTACAACCATTGGTAAAGAATTAAAAATAGGCCATAAATCTTTAAGAGAAAAAAATATAGAAATAGTTTTAAATAAAGTTGGTTTAAAAAAAATTAATCTGACTCAACCACCAGAACAGCTAAGTGGCGGACAACAAAGGCGGTTAGCTGTAGCAGTTCAACTACTTAGAAACCCCTCAATTCTTTTACTTGATGAACCAACCGCTGGATTAGACTATTCAATGAGAAATGATGTGAAGAATTTAATTCTTGATTTAAAAAATAAAAATACAATTATTATTGTTACTCATGAACCTGCCTTATTTGAGGGAATTCCTTCTAGGATATTATTCTTGGAAAAAGGGAAAATCAAAAATTTTATGAAAAAAAATCATGCAGGATAGGATAGTTCGGGCTACTGCAGCCAATGGAGGAATAAGATTAGTTGCGGTCTTAACAACAGAATCTTCTTTAGAAGCAAAAAATAGACACGGTCTTTCTTACTTAACCACCTGTATCTTAGGCAGAGCATTTAGTGCTTCACTGCTTTTAGCAAGCTCGATGAAAATAATGCATGGGAGAGTCACTTTAAGAGTTAGATCTGACGGGCCTTTAAAGGGATTACTAGTTGATGCAGGTAGAGACGGAAAAGTTAGGGGTTATGTAGGGAATCCTAATTTAGAATTGGACCTAGTCAAAGTAGACAATAATAAATATTCTTTTGATTTTACAAAAGCATTAGGTACAGGATATTTAAATGTAATTAGAGATAGTGGATTTGGAGAACCCTTTACAAGCACCGTTGAATTAGTAAATGGGAATATTGCTGAAGACTTAGCTTCATATTTATATCATTCAGAGCAAACTCCCTCTGCTGTATTTATTGGAGAAAAAATTCAAAATAAAAGTGTTATTTGTAGTGGTGGCTTATTAGCTCAAGTTTTACCTAAAAAAGATACTGACCCTCTGCTAGTCTCACTACTTGAAGAAAGATGCAAAGAAATTAATTCTTTCAGTGAAGATCTATTTAAGTCAAAAGATAATCTTCTTGAGTTAATTAGAAATATATTTCCCGATATTGACGATAAATCAATCTCTGAAAAAGCTCGTTCTCAACAAGTGAGTTTTAAATGCAAGTGTTCCAAACAAAGAAGTTTAAATGCGATGAAAATGCTTGATAAGAGCGAGTTAGAGGACATCCTCAAGAAAGATGGCAAAGCAGAGTTGGTTTGTGAATTTTGTAAAAATAAATATCTTATAAATTATGAAGAAATTAAATCTATGATAGAAAATCAATCATAAAAAAATTACGCCTAGCCATAAAATAACCATAGCTGGAATACTTTGAATTTTTTGTATTGATAAAGAGTTGTTTGATACTTCCTGAATGAAAGAATTATTTTCAAGCAATCCACCAAATATTAATCCTATAGAGAGAAAGGTAACACTCCAACCCAGAGACCCTATAAATCTTTTCCCTGATTTAATTTGAGTATAGGTAAGTATTAATGTTGAGATAGAGAGTAAAAGTCTATTATTAGAGTCTGGACTGATAAATAACAAAATTAAAAATAATAGCCCAACAGATATTTTTATTGAAAGATTATCAAATGAGGGGGTAGTAATTTTTGGCAGACTATACTGACTTGAATTATTAGAGTTATTATTTAAATTTTTTATCTTAGAAAGAAGTGGGAAGTTATTATTGGTAAATTGATTAATTTGTTTTTCTTTTTTTGAGGCACTCACAGCTTCATAGCTTACATTTCCTGATTGCCTGGCTTTCAAACTACCCATGAGTAATTGATCAAAGGAAGATTCTATTTTCGCTTTTAAAATTAAGTCTTCACCAGCCTCTTTAACTTTAATATCTCTAGCCTTCTGAATATCCTCAAAAGCAGCACCTTCTTTTACACCTAAAATTTCATAAGGTGATTTTTCGTTATTATTTTTATTACTGTTTGATTCCAAAATTTTTTACCAATACTAACAGATTAACTAATTTTATAATCCATTAAGACTTTATAAAACAATTGGTTCGACTCCACTAACAACGGGCGCAACTTTATTTAAATTTAATTGATTATTGTCTTCAACAAACTGATTTAGATTCCACTCATTTTTGAAAAGAATAACTGGCCTATTCCAACAATCTTTAACTATTTTACAGTTGAATATTCTGCCTAGTTTTTCAATGGCTGGCCATCCATCAGAAATCCATCTAGCCAATTGATATGGCATTGTTTCAAGATTTGCATCTACACCATATTCACTTTTTAATCTGTGAGTTACTACCTCCAGCTGCAATTGACCAACGGCTGCGAGTATAGGGTCTCTTTTACTCTCATCAAAGTCATAAAGAATCTGAACAGCTCCTTCTTCTCGAAGTTCATTAACACCCTTTCTAAAGTTTTTAAATGCTGAGGGATTTGGATTTCTTAGCCAGCTGAATATTTCAGGACTAAAGGATGGTATGCCCTCATATTCCAGATGAGCACCAGTATAAAGAGTATCTCCAATAGAAAACATCCCTGGATTATTTAAACCAATAACATCTCCAGGATAGGCATCATCAACTACTTCTCTATCTTGCCCAAATATTTTTTGTGGTCTTGATAATCTAATTGTTTTCCCAGTTCTGGAATGTTTAACTGACATATCCTTTTCAAATTTGCCACTACAAACTCTTATAAAAGCAACCCTATCTCTGTGCTTTGGATCCATATTTGCCTGAAGCTTAAAAACAAACCCACTAAATTCATCGCTTGCAGGTTCAATATCCCCTTTATTACTATTTCTTGAAGTTGGTTTTTGTGCCATTTTTAAAAAACTATCTAAAAATGGCCTTACGCCAAAATTAGTCATGGCAGATCCAAAAAAAACTGGGGTTAAAGAGCCATTAAAAACTTTTTCTTTTTCAAATTTAGATCCTGCCTCATCAAGAACCTCCAATTCTTCAAGTGAGTTTTCAAGTAAATCTCTCTCTACATATTTTGATAGCTCTTTATCTTCAAGACTTAATCTTTTCTCATTCGATTGTTTTCCTCTCACTGCTTTATCAAATAAAATCACCTCTCTAGAAAATCTATCAATAACCCCTCTAAATTCCTCGCCACTCCCAATTGGCCAGTTTATAGGTAAGGTATTTAATCCAAGTTCTGATTCAATTTCATCAAGTAAAGAAAATGGCTCTCTTCCTGGTCTATCCATTTTATTTATGAAAGTAAATATTGGTATTTTTCGCATCTTGCAAACTTCAAACAATTTTCTAGTTTGAGGTTCTAGTCCTTTAGCCGCATCTTCCAACATAACTGCATTATCAGCAGCAGCTAATGTTCTATAAGTATCTTCGGAGAAATCTTGGTGTCCTGGTGTATCTAATAGATTAATTACAGATCTTTCATATTCAAATTGCAATACAGTTGATGTAATAGAAATACCTCTTTGTTTCTCAAGTTCCATCCAGTCTGAAGTGGCTTTTCTCTGATTACCCCTAGCTTTTACTGCTCCTGCCTGTTGAATGGCACCTCCATACAAAAGAAGCTTCTCGGTAAGAGTCGTTTTCCCAGCATCTGGATGTGAAATAATAGCAAAATTTCTTCTTTTATTTACAGCATCCAGTATTTCTTTATTATTTAGAATTTTAGTACCTAAGCTCATTTATCTAATATAAGGGCCTTTCACTTAGTTCTTAAACATTACCATAGACTATTAAATAATTTTCACCTTCCTCAAACACATCTAAAGAGGATAGATCATTCTCTAAGATGAAATTTTTTAACTCTTTAAAAGTATAAGAAGCTCTTAAAGATGCATAATAATCATTAGTTAAAATTTCATTATATTTGGTTGAACATTGTGCTTTGAGTTCTAAAGCAGACTTTTCATCTAATGGCCTTTTTAAGTCCTTGTGAAAATTTACAGTAATATTACTAGATAAAATTCTTATTGTGTTGAAGAAATCTTCAAGATTGGTAATGTGATGAATCAAACTGTTGCTTACTAGTAAACTTATTCTTTTTTTAAATAAAAAATTATTTGATTTAATGTCTTTGATGTCAGAACAAATGTAGCGTAAATTTTTTAATTTTTTTTGATAATTAGAAATACTTTTATTATATTCTGCTCTCAAAATCATCTCTTTAGAACCATCTATTCCTAAGACTGCAGTATTAGGCCATTTTATTGCTAACTTCTCAGAAATATTTCCTGGGCCACATCCTAAATCAACTATTAAATCTTTTTCACCTAAAGAAATATTTTTTTTCAAAAGATATTGATTTATTTGATTAATTAGATTAACTTCCCCTTCTGAAAAATCAGCTTCGTCATAAGAAATGACCTGCTCTTTTTCTTCCATTAATTCAGGTTCGGGGACTCTTTCCATATCCTTTCTTGAAACAAAGATTTCATATTAAACATAATTCTACACAAACCGTTAAATAGTGGTAAGAATAGTTGCAGACGCCACAGGTAGAGTTATTCTTCCAGTACGGGTTATTTACATACGTTTTTTTTATCGTGACTGTTGCACCAAATAAAGCTTCTTCAGAGAGCAATTCCAATAATCTTAAAAAAGATGATTTTCCAAAGACTGCGCCAGCTGCTTACCCAGTTTTTTTCAGATCTTATAGTAGAAAAACTTCATCTGGCAAAAGGGAGAACTGGAGCGAAGTAGGCGAAAGGAATTTATCGGGATTAAAAGAATTAGGAAAACTTTCTGAAGATGAATTAATCCTAATGAGAGAGATGCAAAGTAACCAAAAAGCTCAACCTTCAGGAAGATGGTTATGGATAGGCGGAACCCCTTGGATTAATAAGAACCAAAATTTCTCAGGAGCATACAACTGTACCTCAACAAACTTAATTGATTGGGAAGCCTTCGCATTAATGATGGACTTAGCAATGATGGGATGTGGAACAGGTGCAATAATTGAGCCTCATTTTATAAATAATCTACCTACGGTAATTAACAAAATAAACATTAAATCAGTCAGTGAAGTTGGAATAACTCCTAAAGATCAAAGAGAAGAAAAGTCATCATTAGAAATTAAAGGAAAAGATCTACATATCAAAGTTGGAGATAGCAGAAGAGGATGGGTAGATAGCTATAAATATCTTCTTGAGGCGTCAAGTAACGAGAGTCTCGAAAGAGAAATTGATGTTTATATTGATTTGGAAGATATTAGGCCCGCGGGAGAATCATTAAAAGGTTTTGGTGGTATGGCAAATCCTATCAAATTGAAAGATCTTTACACTAGAGTCGCATCACTTCTTGGAAAGGCAATTGGTAGGAAATTAAGTACAGTAGAGTGTTGTTTATTAATTGATGAAGCTGCAGTAACCATAGTTGCTGGGAATATAAGAAGAAGTGCTGGAATGAGACAATTTGCTTCAGATGATAAAGAAGCCGCATCAGCAAAAGAAAATTTATGGAGTCAAGATGAGAATGGTAATTGGAGAATAGATCCTGAAAAAGATGCCCTCAGAATGGCCAATCATACTAGGGTTTACCATACAAAACCCACTTATCAAACTGTTTTGGATGCAGTAACAAAACAATTCCATTCAGGTGAGGGAGCCATTCAATTTGCACCAGAAGCAATCGCAAGGTCAAATGCAGATATTCTCAAAGATGATGAATTGAGAAAGGAATTTATTGAAATCTACTCAGAACAAGGCAAGGATGAAGCGAGAAATTGGATAAATAGTAGTTATGGGCCTTTTTCAGAAGAAGAGTTAGACCACAGGATGAGCCGATATGGACTTAACCCTTGTGGGGAGATCTTGGGAAATGATTTCCATTGCAATTTGGCTGAAGTTCATTTAAATCAGATTGATCCAGGAAATTTTGAAGAGCAAAAAAAAGCTTTTAAAGCAGCCGCTCTTTCTGTAGCATGCTTACTTAATCATGAATTTGAAGTTGAGCGTTACAGAAAAAGTAGGGAATATGATCCTATCGTAGGAGTAAGTTTCACTGGATTATTTGATTTTTGTGTCCATGCCTTTGGGACGCCATGGTTGAAATGGTGGGAAGCAGGAAGGCCAAATAGTGAAGAAGGGAAGGCCTTCAAAGAAAAGGAAGCTAAATTCTTAGATTCTTGGAGAAAAATAGTAAAAGAAACTGTATGGGAATATTGTGATAAGCATAATCTAAGGAGACCAAATAGATGCACAACAGTTCAGCCAGCTGGAACTAAAAGTCTTCTTACTGGAGCAGCTCCAGGTTGGCATCCTCCAAAGGCTCAAAGATTCATAAGAAGAATAACTTTTAGGAAAAATGACCCAATCGCTTTAGCTTGCATGGATTATGGTTACTCAGTTGTTCCATCTCAATCTGATAAAGATGAAAATGGTTGCTTGCTCGATAATCCATTTGATCCAAGATGTACAGAATGGTTAGTTGAAATCCCAACAGAAGTTAGTTGGGCAAATATAGACGGCGCAGACCAAATAGACATCAATAATTTCTCAGCATTAGCTCAATTTGATTTTTACATGCAAGTGCAGAAATTTTACACAGAGCATAATACCTCTGCAACCGTAGAATTTAGAGAAAATGAAATCGTGGATTTAGCTAAGGCTATTCATAATGCAATAGAAAATAATGAGGGATATATTTCAGCAGCATTGCTGGCTAGATTTAGTGCTAACGCTACTTTCCCGAGATTACCCTTTGAACCAATAAGTAAAGAGGAATATATATCATTGCAGAATAAAGTAATAGAAAGGAAGGTCAATAACGATTTTTTTGACGCTCTTAATAAATATGATGTTGGAGAACTATCTGAAGCAGGGCCAGCAGGTTGTGATTCAGATAAGTGCTTACTTCCTCTTGCTAAACCAAAAGATTAAATTTTGAATTATTTGTAAATAAAAAATATAAATTAGTTTTTAAAAATTTAATTTATGGCTACCTCTTAAATAGGGACATAAATTATTTATGGCATTAAGCTTAAATATTGGGAATTTTTTTAATGATTCCTCTAGTCATGCATTAGTGGATGAGCTAAGAAAAAGAATATCAGAAGAGGATATCTTAGATTTTGAGGAAAAATTTAACTCCAAAAACGAAAAAAATCTACACGTTTATATATGTAGATTTCTAAAAAATAGATCAATATCCAGAGGCCTAGCCTCAAGATGGTTAATAACCATAATTGAAAACAAAGAATCAAAAATTGATACTTTGAAAAAATTAAATAATTAGGTCAGCCCTGATAGTTTCCATAGAGCAATTCCAAAAATTGAGAATCCCATAATAAAAGTAAAAGCCAAAGCATTTACCAATTGAACCTTATCATTCATTCTGCTTGCGAATGGTAATAATTGAGCAAATAATGGAGTCTCTTCAACTATTGCGGATTTTTTTACTGCAGGTTTTTTGCTTCTAGAAAACATAAAACAAATTTTATAATCTTAAGAATTTTACATTTAAAAGTTCATTTAAAAAAAAATACTTCTCAAAAACGAACAAAATGTAACCTGCAAGAAACAAAGCAAAGAAAAACGTAAATTTCTTTAGTGGGACCCTCTTTCATTATTAAAGTATTAAGTTTATTAATTAAAGACCTAGACAAACAATTTTCTTGAATGTTATTATTAAATTGTAGCAACCGCTACCAAAACGTTCAACTTGCGTATTGCAAGCCGCAAATCGACTTAAGCCATGGAACGGGGACTTAAGCGAAACCGGAGCTTAAAAAATGACTCTAATTTACAGAGGACAAAAATACGTCCAGAACAAAGCAGCAGCTAAAAAGGAGCACATCGAACTAACTTATAGAGGAAAAGCTTACACAAGCTAGTTCATTTATCCAATAAATTCAAAAGCCACTTTTAGTGGCTTTTTTTGTCCAAACTTATTCTTAAAAAATCACTTAATACTTCTAACAAGTATTAAAGTAATATAATTATTTGCATTTATATATTTGATAACTATGCCAGACCAAAAACCTTTATTTAAAGCACCTTATGACATAAAAGATGTTAGTGCTCTTTTCGCCATAGTTGCCTTCGTGTTAATAATCGCTGCTATAGTTGGTAATAATTTATTTGGTTTATTTCAACAAAATGTCAACTTTGGGTGATTTTTTTGGTACTAGACTAGATTTTTTATGGATTAAATTTGTGGAGTCTCTAATAATTATTAATAGACATTTATAAATATTTAACTCATCAAAATTAATAAAAATCCCTATATCAATTTCGTTTCTTGAAATAATTTTCAAATCTTTGAATATATGGAATTTGACTGATATCTTTTGTTCTACTTTTTAAGTTTAATAAAACTGAATAACCCGTTGGAGGGGTGGTCGAGTGGTTTAAGGCTCTATTATTGAAAACTATGAAGTCTCGGTGAAATAATTTTTAAGAATCTTTTAAAAAGCATTGATATAAAGCAGATCTTAGTAAGAAAATATTCATAACCAAATTCCCTATATCGCGATAGTGTGACCACATTTTGGCCAGGCCTTTTTCTTTAAATTAAAACATTAAGTAAAAAAAACTATCCAACTATTATGATCTAATTATTTATAAAAATATGGAATATCAAGCTCCTCCCGAAGTAATGGAGTTATATAAAAATGAGAGTGAAGGTACATTTTTCAAAGATCATAAATTAATTAGTAGTAATCCAAAAAATTTTATTAATGAGGTCACCTCATTTAATAGAAATAGTTATAAAACATTTGGCGCAGGAACTTTTATTAGAGGGAGATGGAACCCTAAACCTTTTGGAGATTGCAACGCATGGAGAGGATGTTTTAAAAGATTAGAAGGAGTAAATATTTTTGGTACTTACACAAAAGAGATCTTAAAGAAGGGAGTTTGGAGTTTTGATTATGATATTACTGGGATGGTGGGAAGCCAATCTACAAACCAAAATTATCTATATGAAGAAATAGAATATAGCTCAGGCACTTTTGCTGTTTTTGGATTAATCCCAACCTTAAGGATAAGTAAACTAGGAAATAAAATACCAATTGGGCTTGGATTAGGCATAGGTCCCTCTTATTCATTAGGTTCAAGAGTTGTTGAGAAACCATATAATTTTTCAAAATTATTATCCCAAATAAATGCAGAAGTTAATATCCCTATATCAAAAGAATCTGACACATCTATTGTTTTAGGCTTAAGTCATGTTTGCACTTTCCTAGGAATATTAGAAAATGAAGATGGGAAAAGATTCGGTCATCAATGGTACACATTGGGGATTAGAAGAAAACTATGAATCTACTTTATTTAAAATGTTCCTCAAACCTAATTTTTAAGAAAAAATTTATATTTTTATTGCTTGTCAACTTAGGAATCTTAATGCTACTAGATACTGCTATAATTCAAACGTTAAAACTAAATATTTAACCTTGGAGGGGTGGTCGAGTGGTTTAAGGCTCTAGTCTTGAAAACTAGCGTGTCTGCAAGGGCACCGTGGGTTCGAATCCCACCCCCTCCGTTGTATAAAACTGACTTTTTCAAAAACTACTCCTAAGGGAGTTTTTTTGTTGCTCTTTATTTTTTACGATAATTCACTAGATTTCGCGTTATTTCATGTAATCAGATGAAGAAAAGTGGCACAGATTCGGCACAAACATAAAAGTAAAATTTAGTTGACAATCGATCTAAAATTGGATGGATAAAAACCTCTTTTTTAATGGATAAAAATTATCGCGGTAATGCAAGTCAATTTTTTATTGCCGGAGAATTATGTAGGAGGGGTTATTCAGCTGTAGTTACTCTTGGAAACACACCTAATACAGATATTCTATGTAGTAATTTGGAAGGAACTAAGTTCGTACATATTCAAGTTAAAACTTTCGTGCCAAGTAACAAAACCTGCTCAGTTGGAATAAAAGCAGAAAAAAATTATGGGGATAATTTCTTTTGGATTTTAGGAGGTATACCAAGACCTGAAGATGAATCAATTTTCATTTATTACATAATTCCTTCTCCAATAATGTCTAAAAATGTTTCTAGGATTAATAAAAACTGGTTAGATACTCCTGCGAGAGATGGATCTAAACATAATCCAACAACTATGAGGGCGGTAGATATTCCACCTCACAAAATTAGGCAAGAAAATCTTAGATGGGATTTGAGTGAATATGAAAATAGATGGGATTTAATCGACGCCAAACTAAAATAATGAAACGCTTACAAGTTGGATAGAAAAATGAAACGTATTTATTTATCAGTTATTTAAAAATATTAAAGTGGCACAAAAGTGGCAAAATTGTTTCATTAAAACGACTAAATGCTTTGATATAACTAAGGATCATCTAATCTTGAAAACTAGCGTGTCTGCAAGGGCACCGTGGGTTCGAATCCCACCCCCTCCGTTCTAATAAAATAGCAACTGAAATTCAACCGAATATTTAAACGCCCTTTTGGTACGTTTTTGTTAGGCTTAGTTTTATTTGAACTATGAGTAAAGGATTCGCAACAGATAATTTGATATCCAAAAAATCGAAAAAAAAAGTTATTTCAAATCAACCTCAAGGAAGATTAATATCTTGGTCTCCTTGGCCACCAGCAAATTTTCAGACAAGATATCCTGCTTTCCCTTTTGTTCTTACAATATTGATTATTGTTATTGGGCAATGGTATATTTCTCTACTAAGGTAATCTGAACTGGGTTTTTTATTTAAATTTTAGATAATTTTTATTTGAGATTTTATTTTGTTTTTTTCAATTTTATTATTAGCCCATTTTCAAGCGGCAATTATCCCAATATTATTAGGTATTAGATCGATCAATAAATTTAAACATATAAGCAAAAACAAATTAATACCTTTAGGTTTTATTTTTTTAGGATTAGCATCAATCTCTGAGATGATAGATCATACCCAAACATCTTGGATTTATGTAGATCATTCCTCTTTATTTAATTGGTTATTTTATTCTTTCCTATCTTTAGGACTAACATGTTTATCAACATCAGTTATAAAAAATAAATTTATTCAAACAACTAACTTTTGCATTTCTTTATGTTCAATAATCTCATATTTTTTATTTGATAAAACTACTGCTCTTCTTTTTCAAGTAATAATAAGTATCTTTCTAATTATAAATTGGCAAAGAGTTTTTAAAGATTGGCTTTTTATCCTTTACCCAATATTTGGAATTTTTTTTACGACTCTCTTTGGAACAAGGCTATCAATTAGTGGTGATCAATTTTGGCATGTTTTAATAGGCCCATCTGGAACAATTAGCGTTCTAACCTTTTATTTAGTGTTGAAGAGATCGAACAAAAAAATTACTTAAGATTCTTATGAAAATATTTGTATTTACAAGTTTTATAGTGTGCTTAGTCACAATAATCTATCCCATTGAAATTTTTGCTGATACGGCACTTGATGTTTATATGAATGATTTTTATTCTAAATCTAATGAAGCTACTAGGATTCTTAAAGAAATCGAGGATACTTTAAAAGAGGGATCAAGAAAAAAAGTATGCTCCAGGCAAAGAGAGGCCGCAAGATTAGGCATATTAGCTAATAAATCATTAATTAAAGCTTTTGAGATAGAGGGCGCTATTCCACCAATGCAAGCAATAAAGGCGAGTCAACAAAGATGGGAATCTATATTGAATGAGTGCTGATGAAAGTCAGTAAATCTATAAATCTTTTTAAATTTGCATTCTTACAGATTTACTAATTAAGGGTATTTCAGGTTCAACTCCAAAAATACATTGAGATATTGAATAAATAAAAATACATAGTGTAAAAATAAAAATAATTGAGCCTAATTCAAGTATGGGAAATATTCTCAAGAGATATGAAATTATTATCAACCCAATATCAATAAGTAATGCTTGGCATGCGTTATATCTAACGAAATAAGGAACTTTTGGATTTCTTGCTAATCCAGCGAACAAAATTATAAATAATAAAAAACTACCAAAAGGCAAAGATTTTTCAATTATTGCTATTGGGAAAGTAAGAAATAATAGTATTTTTAAAAAAGAATATTTATAGAACAAATAATAACCAAAAGGTATTGAGGCCTTTAACGGCAAAGTATACAAAAATACTGATGAAAGTCTCTGGAATATCTGATTCAATATTTTTTAGTATTTAATATATTTATTTTAACCTAATATTTCTGAACTTAATTAAAGAGTTAGAATCGAAAATATCATCTTTGGCATATTGTTATTGAATATTAGATAATTGATTAAGGTTCATAATTCAAAATGCGTATCCTACATACAATGTTGAGAGTTGGAGATTTAGATAAATCCATTGATTTCTACGTCAACAGATTAGGAATGGATTTATTAAGAAAAAAGGATTACCCACATGGAAAGTTCACTTTGGCATTTGTTGGTTATGGTTCAGAAAAAGAAAACACAGTCATTGAATTAACTTATAACTGGGACAAAAAGTCAGAAGATTATGAGCTTGGAGACAAATATGGTCATATAGCTATTGGAGTAAAAGATATTCATGTTATTTGTCAAGGATTAGAAAATAATGGTTGTAAAGTAACAACTAAACCTAAAACAATGAAAAACAGTACTACTGTCCTAGCTTTTATTGAGGATCCTGATGGATATAAAATTGAACTTATTGAAAGAGATTAAAAGTTTAGAAGTTTTTAAAATAAACAAATAACTAAATTTTAAAAGATTGAATTATCAAAAATATCGTTTTCAATTAGCGAAAAAATACCTCTAAGATCACATTGGATAGATTCTGCAGTTTCAATTATTGTAAAAGGTTATTTCTAAGATGAGGAATTATTAAAAATAAAATTAAAATATTATGCAATCTGTACTAAATCTATTTAGACTTTATAGACAATCTATATAGATTTATATATCATAGAATTATCGCATAAAGCTTATGCCTAGTAATTGGTCAAAAATAAGAGATGAATGGCTTGATAGAACCGCGGTTGCGAAAGATGATGCTAAATGGGCATTAGAAGCTTTAATTAATTCTGAAGAAGAGTTATTTGAAATAGAAAAAAAATTAAAAAATAAAGAGGACGCTATAAGCCAAGTAAAATTTTTGAAGAAAAAGGTTAAAGAAACTATTTCCTCTAAAGAAATTAGTCTTGATGATATTGCATTAAATACTTCAAATTCAAACAAAGTACAGATCTCAGTACCATCAAATCTTACTTATCTTTTAAAAGTTTGGGCCGCAGCAGAAGGAAGAGATCTATCAAGTGTTGCTTTTCAATGCTTAGAAACCGGTATTAGGGAAATGAAAAGCAAAGGTTCAATACCTTCAATAGCAGTAAATAGATATGACTCGGCCTGTCAAAAGAGGATTGCACTAGCAGAAGTAAACAATCTATTGGAGAAATACGAATTAGCTCAGGATGAAATCAAATAATTATGAATAACAGAAAAATCATTAAAGGATACAAAACATTAATATCATCAAGATTTAATGTAGATACTTCTGTAGATAAATTCAAAGATGGAATAATTTATACTCTTTATTCTGATGAATTTAATTCACTTAAAGTTGGTTTTGCTGAAAATGATAACGTTCTAGAAAAAAAATTATCAAGTGAAGCATTGATATTATTGGATATGAAAAAAGGCAAAAAGAAAGATCTATGTTTATTAATAACCACTCTAAAAGAACTTGGCATCAAAAATTCAGACAATTTTTATTTCAAATACTCAGGTTCTTTAATGAAACATTTATCTACTTTAGGTTGGCCTATTGGAAGTTCACTTTATAAACCAAGAAAGATTAAAAAAGAACTTCTATGTGCATAAATTTAAATGTAATCGCAATCTAAAGTTTCTCTGGTTTCTCTATTTGTAATTGGATTAGTTCCAGTAGCACTTTCACAAAATTTCCTAATAATATCTTTTGGCAAAAAAACATTTGTGAAGTCTGCGCCTTGTATATTTACATTTTCAAACTGGGTACTATAAGCAAAAGAATCCTCCAAGTTAGTATTTGATAAATCTGTTCCATCTAAAACAGCTGAGTCTAAAGTTACTTCTCTTAAGTTGGAGTTACTTAAATTAGTATCTTTCAATTTCGCTCCATAAAGAGTCGCATTTTGGAGCTCACAACCTGACAAATTTGCGTCTTGTAAATCAGTCAAATAGAAAGTTGCTCCTCTTAAATCAGATCCAGAAAAATCAGCCCCTACCAAAGATTGTTTACCATAATCCAACGCAGCGAAGCTTTTAGAAGGGAGTGTTAAAAAAACTATTAAAAAAGTTAAAATTATAAATCTCATTTGTTTGAGTAGTATTTCAACAAATTCTAACTTCTTAAGCTGAAATCTAAAAATTAATAATTTACTGAATGCTATATTTATTGAAATAGCAAATCACGAAATAGGTTTTGGATATAAGTCCTTATGATGCAGTTGTTGTTGGTTCTGGAGCTACAGGAGGAATAGCAGCACTTACATTGGCAGAACAAGGGATCAAAGTTTTAGTAATAGAAGCAGGGCCTCAAGTTAAAAGGCATGAAGCTAGTAATCATGAGCCAAAAAGTACATTAAAAAGATTATCAGGAGTTTTAACAAAAAAACATGCCAATCAATGCCAACATCCTGGTTATTGGAAAAATAATCCTGACTTATATTCAAATGAATTGAAGCATCCTTATGACTTTCCAAAAAATAAGCCATTTCTTTGGACCCAAGGTAAACAATATGGGGGGAGAACATTAACTTGGGGAGGTATAACATTAAGACTTTCCTCAGAAGACTTTCATCCAGCTAAAAAAGACGGATTCGGACCAAACTGGCCTATTTCATACGATGAACTATCCCCTCACTATGATTTCATTGAAAATTTCTGCGGCATATATGGACGAAAAGATGACATTAAAGAAGTTCCAAACGGTAAATATATTGGTGAAATACCTCTTACAGAAAACGAAAAAGTTTTTGGCAGCAAAGTAAAATCAAAATTAAACTATCCATTTATCCAATCAAGAGGATTTGACCGTAATTCATCAGTAAAAGAAAAAAAATGGCCCAAGTCCTCTAGCTTAGGAAGCTCTTTAAAAAAAGCTTTAGATACTGGAAATGTACAAATAATCTCAAACTACCTAGTGGAGTCTTTTGAGATTAACAAGGCAACAGAGCTTGCCTCAAAACTAACGATCGTAAACCTAGAAAATGGACAAAAAGAAGTATTGAATTGTGATTTAATTCTTCTCTGCGCATCAACAATTTCAACGCTGAGAATACTCCTTAACTCAGAATACAAATCAAATTCCTCAGGGTTTAAAGATAATTCTGGAAAATTAGGCAAATACCTCATGGATCATATATCTATCTGTAGATTTTTTTCAGTCCCAAAAACAAAACCCTCAGATAAACCAGTAGATAATCCCCCCGATCTTTCTGGAGCAGGCAGCTTCTTTATTCCATTTGGTTCAAATTTACCAGAAATTGACGAATTGAATTTCCATAGAGGTTATGGAATCTGGGGGGCAATTGATAGATTAGGAATACCTAAATTTTTGCAAAAAGACAAAAACAAATCCATTGGCTTTCTTATCGCTCATGGGGAGGTCCTTCCTAGAGAGAAAAACTCAGTTTCTCTCTCAAAAAAAACAGATGAATGGGGTATTCCAATTCCCTACATAGAATTCGAATGGAGCGAGAATGAGTTAAATATGGCAAAACATATGGAAAACACAATACAAAAATCAATTAAAGCTGCGAATGGAGAACTGAAAAATATTGATGAACTAATGAATATCCCATTGGGGAGTTTATTTACAAAAAATTTGATCGCACTTTCAAATAGTCCTCCTCCTCCTGGATATTATATTCATGAAGTAGGAGGAGCACCAATGGGGATAAATGAAGAAAATAGCGTTGTTGATAAATTTAATAGATTATGGAAATGCAAGAATGTGCTTGTACTGGATGGATCATGCTGGCCTACATCATCTTGGCAAAGCCCCACACTTACAATGATGGCTTTGAGTAGAAGAGCCTGTTTAAATATTAAAAAGACTTAGAAGGTGTAAATAATTGATTTAAATAAATTTCTGAGACAGAATTATCTGTACATCCGTTTTGAATGAGAAAAGTAGCTAATGCTGAATTTATAAGCTTATATTGATCCCAAGTCGGGTTACTTAATACGAAATCTTTCATAGTGTTATAAAGAGTTTCTGAAAGCTCTGTTTCTAATGAGACTTTATTTGAAGAGCACTCCACGAGTTTCTTATCAGTTAAATTTGTTTGGTTGATTTGATCCATAAATGTATTTTTTCTCTTCAACAATAATGATATTTTTCTCTAAAAATATCAAGAAAAATCTTCTGGTAAACTTTTCAAATTATCAAATAAGACTCATGTTATAAGTGCGTTTTTAAAAAACTTCTTTTTCAAATAAGGAAATTGAATAGATCTTAAAAAAAAGTCAACAATAATGTTGAAGTCCTGTTTTTTTTGAAAAATACTGCCATTTCTAATCCAGTGTGGATTTGGACGTGGAAAACAACCTGCAAATTGTGGAAAATCTAGCTCAAAATACTTTCACGATTTTATATTAAGAATACTTATATATACTGAGTCTATTAAGACTAAGCCGAGAAAGAGACAGGTGATTCATTGATTTCAACGGATTTTCTTAAGATTTAGTCTTTATTAGGCAAGCGAAGCGTGACAGGTCCTAAAGGATGTTTTGAATTTGGATAAACACTATGGTGATGGTGATTATGTTCATGTTGATGAGCCTCTACATGTTCATGTTCTAAGTAATCACCTCCTCCTGTATCTGATTTTTCTTGATTATGAGTTGGTATTTGATTTTGTACTTCACAAGCACCATTACATTCAGGATCACATAGATCACAGCTGATACCCAAGCCCTCTACATGGTCATGATGACTTTCTTGGACCATTCCAACTTCTTTTTCAAAGCCAAATAAATTTGATCTATATTTACAAGTTGAGCAATTCATAAAATTATTACCTTCATTATTAAGAATCTCTTCAATCCTTTCTACAAAAGTGTCGACCACATAAGACTGTGACGAAAGATATTTTGCATGTATAAATGAAATATTTGGATTATTAATCGCAACTAAATCACTTTGCCTTTTTATTCTTGTAACAAGGACACCTGAGAAAAGGAAATAAGGGAAAACAATTATATTTTTATAACCAAGTCTCACAACATTTTTCAAGCCAGGTTCAACAAGGGGGAAAGTTACTCCAGAAAAAACTGTTTCCCCCCATCCTAAACCAATGCCCTCTACGATCATTCTCGTAATTTTTGAAACATTGGAATTCGCATCTGGGTCAGAAGAGCCTCTACCCACAACAACTAATAACGATTCTTCGGGTTTGAGCATATTATTTTGCTTAAATACATCTTTTACTCTTTCACAAGCTGCACTAATCATTAAATTATTAATACCTAATTCCCTTCCATAAATTATTTCAATTCCTGTTTTACTTGAATAATTCATAAGCAGGCTAGGTATATCATTTTTTACATGTCCAGCAGCGAAAAGCATTGCAGGTATTGCAATTACTTTTTTTATAGAAAGATCTTTTAACTTGTCTAAAGCATCAACAATCGAAGGTTTAGCAAATTCCAAGAAACCATATTCAACTAAAAAGTTTGGATATCTTTTTTGGATGAAATTAGTTAATTCTTGAAATTCAGTAATGGCTAGTTTATTTCTACTCCCATGTCCACAGATAAGTATCGCGACTTGATTATTTAACTTCAAATCTAAATTATCCAAATTCAAATTATTACTTATACCATAATAGTAAAGAACAATATTATGTAGTGAAAAATAATAATAACTTGCTTGAAGTTCCAAATATCAACTCAAAGGATGCAAAATTAAAGAAATTAATTTATGACGTGGATGAATCCTTATTTAATGAGGATAACTATACTTACGAAAAATTCGAGCACCTTTGCGTGTGTAGTGGAGGTACAACTTCTAGCTGTGCAAAAAATGGTTTTACAACTCTTGATCTAAGAAAAAATCACAGCAAAATTCATCTAAATAAAAAAAACAATTTAGTAACAATTGGAGGTGGTGTAATAATGGGGGATCTATTAAATCATTTACAAAAATATAATCGAAGTTTTCCAATTGGACTTTCTAAACTTCCTGGAGCAGGCTATATACTTACTGGTGGAGTAAGCCCGCTCAGTAGAACCTACGGATTAGCAATTGATAATATTGAATCAATAAAAGGTTTCTTGGGTAATGGCACATTTATTTCTTTAAAAAAAAATCAAATAAATCCAGAAGAACAATTGATTTGGGAAGCAATTAAAGGCGCAGCACCCTTCTTTTCAATTATTACCGAAATAGAACTTAAGACTATCCAATCTAATTCAATTAAGGTTATTGAAGGATTTGTAAATCTAAATGAACTTACAGAAATAATAAGACTATCAGAGGAATTTCCAGAAAATATTAGTCTTCAATGGATTTATGCCCAAAAAATTTACATATATGTTTTTGCTGAACTCAAAAACAATTTAGAGGATAAAAGAACAGAAGAATGCCTAATGCTTCTAGACAAATTCCCTACTCTAGAAAAACAATTTTATGAAAACTTTAACAAAATAAATTTCTTCCCTAAGGAATTGAATTTATATGAGCTGAATGCAAATAACCATTCTGAGGTAATTAGTCTTCTTGGAGAAGATTTAAAAAATAATATTCCAATTTTCATAAAATGTTTGGATGAAATAATGGATAATAAACCTAATAATTCCTGTTACATTGCTTCTCAACAATTAGGTTGTAAAACTAAAAAGTTAAATCATGGCTCAAGCTTTTTTGTTCATAGAAAAAGCACTTGGAAACCATGGATATATGCATCATGGAAAAAAAATGATCTTCAAGAAAAAGAAGTCGCTTTGGAATGGATTTATAAATCGTGGAGCAAGCTAAAAAAGTTTTATCCAAATATTCACTTAGCCCAATTGCATAATCATTTGAATTCTCATGATGAAGAAATTACATTAGCCTTTGGAGATAGAATGAATGAATTAAAAACTTTAAAGAATATTTTTGACCCACAAGGTATTTTGCCTCCTTTATGAGGTAACTTCTTAATTGTAGGAAACTTAAAATGTCAAATTTCTCAAGATATTTATCTAAAAATTGGTTAGATGATCCAAAGTCAAATATTCTCTCAGGCTTAGTTGTTGCTTTTGCAATGATCCCAGAAGCAATTGCTTTTTCAGGTATAGCTGGTGTAGATCCTAAAGTTGGCCTTTTTGGTGCATTTTGCTTATCTATAACAATTGCGATTGTTGGAGGAAGAAGGGGGATGATCACTTCAGCTACAGGTTCAACAGCTCTTTTGATGACTGGACTTGTTGCTTATGGAGAATCACAAGCTCCTGGATTAGGAGTCTCATATCTTATTGCAGCTGGAATATTAACTGGAATTTTCCAAATTCTTTGGGGATATTTAAGACTTGCCTACCAAATGCGATTCGTGCCAACGGGAGTATTAAGTGGATTCGTAAATGCACTGGCGCTTTTAATATTTCAGGCACAACTACCTCAGTTAGGAATAGGTATTAAAGAATCAAAAGGATTAATTGAACAAACTTTGAGTCAGTATCCAGTTAACTCTCAGATCCCAGTAGTTTGGATTCTTGTAATCCTAGGATTAATAATTATCTATGGGCTTCCAAAAATCACAAAAGTAGTCCCATCTCAACTTATCGCGATAATTGTAATTACTCTCATAAGCATATTCTTGAATCTAGATGTCCCAACAGTTAGCGATTTGGGTAAATTACCTGATGGATTACCGAGTATTTCTCTTCCTTTTGGATCAATAGAAAATGGGAAAGTACCTTTTAGTCTTGAAACATTAGGAATTATTTTACCGACTTCACTTGCAATATCTCTCGTGGGGTTAATGGAAACCTTTTTAACTCAAGACATTTTAGACGATGTAACTGATACAAGTTCTAATAAAAATAAAGAAGCAAGAGGACAGGGAATCGCAAATATTGTGGCATCCTTATTTGGTGGCATGGCAGGATGTGCCTTAGTTGGGCAATCTGTTATGAATACTGAAAATGGTGGTAAATCTAGATTATCAACTCTCTCCTCAGGTATATCTCTACTAATTATGATTATCCTCTTGAAGTCTTGGATTGGAGCAATACCAATGGCTGCTTTAGTAGCAATCATGATAACGATCGCGATAAGTACAGCAGATATAAATGGATTAAAAAATATTAGAAAGATACCTAAAAGTGATACTGCAGTAATGCTTATGACTTTTGCGGTTACAATGCTGACAAAACCTCATAATCTTGCACTTGGAGTTATTGCTGGAGTTGCATTAGCTGCAATCCTTTTCAGCAGAAAAGTCGCAAAAGTTATAACTGTCTCAAGAGCTAAAGAAAATAATTTGACTACCTACAAAGTAAAAGGACAATTATTTTTTGTAAGTAAAATTTATTTCTTACAAGGATTTGATATTCATGAACATCCAGAAAATATTGTAATTGATATGTCTTTAGCTCATATTTGGGATCAAAGTGGCGTTGTTGCTCTTGAGCAAATTATTAGAAAGTTCCAGAATGGTGGTTCTAAAGTTGAAATTGTAGGATTAAATAAAGAAAGTCTTAACTTATTTGAAAGACTAGGTGGTATGGAAAGCGCTCATTAAAAAAGTTAATTAAGACTAACTTGTTGATAACAGAACCAAAGCCATTGTTGAAAAAGCAAATTCCTATGAGACCTCCAAGCTGTTTTTGAACCATTTGGATCAAAATTTTTAGGAGGAGGAACATCTCCCTTTTCTTTGTCTCTTTCAATTTCACTAATAATTCTATGCACCGTATATTCAGGATGACCTAAATGCATAAGTTGTTTTTGATCATTAGATTCAAATATTGTATATCCAACGTTTTCTCCATAAGCCAACAAATTCAATTTACCTTCTTTTTGGGCTTTCTCCATTTCCAAATCAGGTAATCCAGCAAATCTACTTTGAGGACAAATAAATTCATCATCTTGTGTACCCATCAAAGGGTGTCCAGGAACAAGACTTCTTAAAGGGAATACCCCAAATAATTTCCTATCAAAAACTTTCTTATCGACCCCTGCCAAATAAGCCAGTGCAAAGCCAGCCCAACATAATCCAAGAGTACTCGCACAAGAATTTCTGGCTTCATTTACAATTTTCACAAATTCGTCCCAATACTTAACCTCCTCAAAGGCTAGGTGTTCAATAGGGGCTCCAGTAATAATGATTCCATCTAACGGTTCTGGATTATTTGCTTCTTCCCAAGTAATGTATAGATTATTCAGATGATTTAGATCCCATGTTTTATAAGAGTGAGTTTTAAGCTTTATCCAAACTGGCTCAATTTGAAGGGGAGATAAACCAAGTGGATGTAGCAAGTTAAATTCATACTGCTTGCCTAGAGGCATGATATTTAAAATGCCAATCCTAAGAGGACGTATATCCTGTCTTTTTGCCAATTCTGGTTCGATCCAAGATATATGATTTTTCTCAACATCACTAATCTTGTGATAGTTACTAGGAATTATTAAAGCCAATAAATCTCCTTTCCTATGTGATTTGTGAAAGTGCTTGTTCGAAATCTGCTTTTATATCATCAATATGCTCAATTCCTACAGAAACTCTTACCATGGTGGGAGTAACACCTGCAGATAGTTGTTCTTCTTCAGATAATTGCTGATGAGTTGTTGAAGCAGGATGAATTACTAATGTTTTTGAATCCCCTACGTTAGCAAGGTGACTCGCTAATTTTAAGGAATCAATAAACTTTACTGCATTTTCATAACCCCCATTGAGAGAGAACATTAGCATGCAACCCATTCCCCTTCCAGTTGTATATTTTTTGGCACTAGAGTAATAGGGATCAGATTCTAGGCCAGGATAATTAACACTACTTACATTTGAATTAGAATCTAGCCATTTTGCTAATTCAAGAGCATTAGAAGTTTGTCTTTCTATTCTTAAACTGAGAGTTTCCAAACCCTGCAATAGCAAGAAAGAATTAAAAGGACTTTGAGCTGATCCCCAGTCTCTGAGGCATTCAAGTCTTGCTCTTAACGCAAAAGCTATATTTCTATTATCAGGTACTCCCAAAGATTTGCAGATATCACTACCGAAACCAAAAGCATCCCAGTGAACGAGCCCATGATAAGCAGCGCTTGGCTCACTCATTAGTGGAAATTTACCATTTCCCCAATCAAAGGTTCCGGCATCAACAATAACCCCTCCAATACTTGTTCCATGTCCACCGATCCATTTTGTTGCACTTTCCACAACAACATCGGCTCCAAAATCAATTGGTCTTATTAAAGCACCACCAGCACCAAGGGTATTATCCACAATTAAGGGAATTCCATTTTCCTTCGCCAAAGCAGAGAGTCCCTCAAAATCTGGGATGTTGAATCGAGGATTTCCCATTGATTCGACATATATTGCTTTGGTTTTATCATCAATTTTTTTTCTAAAACTATCGATACTATCGCCATCTGCAAATTTAACTTCTATTCCTAATCTTGGAAATTGTACTTTAAATTGATTGTAGGTCCCACCATATAGAAAAGATGTAGAGACAAAATTATCCCCTGCAGTCATACAGTTCACTATTGCCAAGAATTGAGCAGCTTGACCTGAGGATGTTGCAAGTGCTGCCATACCTCCCTCCAAAGCTGCCATCCTTTTTTCGAAGACATCTGTGGTGGGGTTCATAAGTCGAGTATAAATATTTCCAAATTCTTTTAATCCAAAAAGATTCGCTCCATGCTCTGCATTATCAAAGACATAGGAACTAGTTTGATAGATGGGTACTGCTCTAGAATTTGTAGTTGGATCAGGAACTTGGCCTGCATGTAATTGAAGTGTCTCGAACTTTTGGTTGCTCAAAATTTTTAAATAATCCTATTATCTATTTAACTTAGAAAAGTCCAAAAAAAAAACAAAAAAAAGATAAATATTTATAAATCCTTTTTTAATGAGGGGTAATTATCATTCATATATTTACTCAAATCCTCTTTTATCGCAGATCTGAGTTTCTCAATATTTGCAGATTCAATTATTGGAAAAGTTTTATTAGCCTCAGGATCTTTTTCAGTAATTGATTTCCAATTCTTACCAACATCTTTTTCAGAGTTGTTTAAAACTTCATCAAAGTTGAAAACCTTGTCATTACTTTTAGCATCAAATTCGCTAAAAGCTTTATTTATAAGCTCTTTTCTATTTTCGAATAGATTCTTAGCTTTTAAAGTATCTGGAAGACCCATAACTGGCTGTAATTCCTTAAGAAGTTTTATTTCCTCTTCAATTAAGAGTGTCCAAACACCATATTTATTTTTTGGAAGATTAGAATTACTAAAAATATTAATTTCATCGAGGTAAAAATTTAACCATAGATAATAAGATTTTTCTTCAATAGTTTTTTTAACGGATATCTTTTTATTTTGGATCTTTGGGAGTAACTTTTCTGCCTTCTTTAAAAACTGTCTGTCTTCTCTTTCTAAATTTATTAATCCCCATCTTTGACTGTAGTCCCATAAATCTTCGTATCTTGTTAAGTCTTCTTGATTCCAACCAAGAGCTTTAAGTTCATGAGAACGATGAGTTAATTCCTTTTTCAAAAAAAACCTTTTAAACCATAATAATTCTAACCCTGCAATCAAGATTAGTAAATAAATTAAGAACTTTGCTTTCTAGCAAATTAGAAAAATAATCAATTATTAAAATATTTATTAATAATTTTCAGTACATTGATATAACTAGGATTTTTTTTAGAAATTTGATTACTATATTTATATGTTTTAAGGGCGTTTTGCTCTTTGTCAATAAATAATTTCTTATAAAAGTTTTCAATATCATCAAAAAGATAATCTCCTTTTAATTTTTCATTTAGTTCGAAAGATAATTCAGATTTCACAGATTCTTGGCAAAAATTAGTGATTTCTTCTGAACTAATTAAAACCTTATAAATTTCTTTTTTTTCTTCTGAATTAGCATTAAAGCATAAATAAATCAGATTAATCATTGAACAATTGTTATTTTTAATTTCGAATTCTTTATAAATGTCTGGCCAAAATTTTAAAGATTTTAGACCTTCTAAACCTCCTTGACTGAGAGAGTATTTATTACACCAATTTACAAATTCTGAGACATCTTTTGGACATCTGTTGAGTTGCAAAAGCATATCTGATAAAACTTGTCCTGCTTGAAAATTCCGTGTTGGTTTTCCTTCAGTTGGTAGAGTCATACTCCCTAAGACATCAGCCTTAACGGCATTTAATTGAGAAAAAGTATAATCTCCTTTTTCACAAAATTTATCATTAATTATTTCCCTTGCACTAATTATTTCTTCACCATAACCAAGTTCTTTTAATGAAAGATATTTATTCTCTAATTTATTTTCTTTTCTAACTTTTATTGATACTGATGCGGCCTGATCTAAACATTGAGTTAACAAAATTGTATTAATGGTAGGAAGCATTCCTGGCTTATCGGAATGAAAGTTATTTACAAAACCTGTAAATATTGATGAGATATTTTTTATTGATTTTATATATTGACATTCAATATTGTGAACTCCAGGAGAAACTTGAATTTTCGGTGATAATTGATTCAAAATGCGTGCACCTATTAATGCTGTTAGTGCATCAGGATGGCAGAAATTTGCAGTAAAACTATCATTAGGATTTCGTAAAGCTCCGTGACGATGAAATCCTGTAAAAAAAGCTAAATTTGGATATTTATTACAAAGAATAAAAGGGGTTTTATTTTTATTATCAATACAAAAAGAACCGACTAGACAGCCAAGAACCACATTTTCTCTTTTTAAATTTTTTCTGAGTTCTAAAGCATTTTTAACATCATCTTGTATGTGATTACTATTTGAAGCAAGAATAACCATCTCACATTTCAAGAGAAGATCTTTTAGATCAAAAGACTTTATTTTTCCCTCTGAAGAATAATTTCCCATTCTCTTAATCTTTTCAATAATCTCATTATCCATATCAGAAATAACATCATTTGAGAAAGCACCTAACAAATCTCTATCTTCCCTAGGAGCCAAGAGAATATTATTTGATTTTCCATGCATAGCACAGTTGTATGCTAGTGATGCAGGATATAAACCAACACTGTAAAATCCAACTTTGCTATTCTCTATATCTTCAATCAATGAATAAAAATATTTTTCATCTTTGATGTTTTCTACGAAATTATTCTTCATTTTTGGAAACTCTTGATAATTTTTTTAATTTCTTACCCATACCAACATTTTTCTACATTAAAGCAATTTTTGACCATAGCAAATTATTTATTGAAAATATTGAGTTTTTTAATTTATAATTTCTGAGAAAGTAGAAATTAAAAGAAAAATAATTATAAATATGGAATATATGGCTAGTAATTTAAATGAACAAAAACAATTAATTTCTTCTAAAAATATCTTATTTATTCAAGACATTGACGGAGTTTGTATCCCTTTAGTTAAAGATCCAATGACTAGAGAATTAGAATCAAAATATATCTATGCAGTAAAAGAATTTGGCGAGGAATTCTTTGTATTAACTTGCGGGGAACATGAAGGTCCAAGAGGAGTTAACAGAATAATAGAGAGGAGTTTAAGGAGCACTACTGAGCCTAAAAACAAAGAACTATATTTAAGAGGTTTAGCTGCCTGTGGAGTAGAGTATCAAGACAACAATGGTGAAATAAGTTTTGAAGGAGTCTCAGAAAAAGAACTAAATTTTTTATCAAAAGTACCTAGTTTAATAAGACCAAAATTTAATTTCATAGTTAAGAATATTTTTCCTGAACTTAGCCAAGAAGATATCAATTTTCACGCGGTAAAATCAATTTGTGAAACACGATTCTCGCCAACGATAAATTTCAATAGTCTATTTGATTTAGTTCATGAAGATTCTGATAAAAGAAAGCTTATTCAAATTAGTTTTGAAAAAATGATGAATGAAATCATTTTAAAAGCCGAATCTGAAGGCCTCAAAAACTCATTTTTCCTTCATATTTCACCAAATTTAGGTAATAAAAATGGTAGAGAAACAATTAAACTTTCTTCTCAAGATGATATTGGATCAACAGACATACAATTACTTATTAAAGGAGCAGTTAAAGATTCTGGAGTTTTATTTCTTTTAAATAAATTTATTGAAGATAAAACTGGTAAAGCTCCTTTTGGAAGAGATTTTAATTTTAGAAACTCTCCAAATTCTGTTACGGAAAAAATTGATTTATGCAAAAGAACTATTCAAAAAGAAGATATGCCTTTGATTGTTGGAGTTGGTGACACAGTCACATCAAAAAAAAATAATGATGAAAAAAGTTATTCAAGAGGAGGAAGTGACAGGTCATTTCTAGAATTAATACAAATATTAGGTAATGAATATGGGATTAAGAATAAAATAATTTTTGTAGATAGTAGTTCTGGTGAAGTTGAAAGACCCTCTACAAAAAAAACTGGTTTAATAGGTATAAGTGATGTTCATGACAATTTAAAATTTGACATAGTTTTTAAAAATGGTCCCAAAGAATACATAAGTTGGTTTATTGAACTTGCTAGTAAGAGATCAAACTTTAAAAAAAATAGTTGACTTTTAAATTTTCGAATGACAATTTATAAATAATAGATTTATGAAAGAAAAATTCCCCCCAATATATAAAGAACCTATAGAAACATTGCAAATTAACATAGGTTATAAATGCAATCAGGCTTGCAAGCATTGTCATGTCGATTCGAGTCCCATAAGGACTGAAAAGATGTCCAGTGAAATGATATCTCTTATTCCAAAGATAATTGAAAAATACAAAATCAAGACTTTAGATATTACAGGTGGTGCGCCGGAACTTCACCCAGAATTTAAAAACCTAATAACCAGTTTGAGCACTAAACAAATTGATATTATTGACAGGTGCAATTTGACAATTTTCTTTGAAGAAGGTTATGAAGATCTTCCTCAATTTCTTGCAAAGAATAAAGTGATAGTTACTGCTTCGCTACCGTGTTATGAAAAAAATAATGTTGATTTTCAAAGGGGTTTTGGGGTTTTTGAAAAAAGTATTAATGCCATAAAAATTCTTAATGATTTAGGCTATGGGAAAAAAGAAAATGGATTACAATTAAACCTTGTTTACAATCCTGTAAGCCCAATTCTTCCTCCTTCTCAGGAAATATTGGAGAAGGATTATAAAAAAATACTATTCGAAAAATACAATATTGTTTTTAATAATTTATACACAATAACTAATATGCCGATAAATAGATATGAAGAATCTCTTAGAAGAGAAGGGAAACTAGAGACTTATTACAAATTACTAAAAGAAAATTTTAATGAAAAGAATTTAGAAAATCTTATGTGTAAAAAGACAATTAGCGTAAATTGGTTAGGAGAAATTTATGATTGTGACTTTAACCAACAAATAAATTTCCGAGAGGATAAAGGACCAAAGACACTTTTTGATCTATTGGATGAATCATTTACTTTTGACTACGGGGTAGCGGTAAAAGAACATTGTTTTGCTTGCACTGCAGGGGCTGGGTCAAGTTGTGGAGGGTCTTTAAGTTAAAACCTACTAAATGCAATTAGGACAAATAGCTCTTACATTTAAAGAGGATTCAATTAGTTTAAAACCATTAACTTTTGCTGCAACTTTGCCTGCTTCTAAAACTTCTTCATTTTCGAATTCTTCTGTTCTTCCACACCTAATACAAATCAAATGATGATGGTCCGGTGTGTCGTTACTAAGCAATTCATATCTGTGTCCACCCTCACTGAGTTCTAATTCATGAAGCAAACCCATTTGTACTAAAAGTCTTAAAGTTCTATAAATTGTTGCTAGTGAAACTTTGGAGCTTGTTTTAACTAACTTTTCATGAACCTCTTCAGCACTAAGATGCTTCCCAGAGCCAATATTTTCAAATAAATTAAGAACTTTTAGCCTCTGAGGAGTTAACCTCTTCCCATCTTTATGTAATCCATCACCAAGAGGAGATGTGATGACTTTGTATTGAGAGGATAATGACAAAATTAACCCATGGCTATTCTCAATAATAACTCTAGATGAGAGTAAAACAACTTATTGATTTAAAATGTTTACTAAAGTTCTTCAAAATATTATGTTGAATGTATCTTTATATATAAATAATGAATGCTCAAGAAATCTCTTCTGATAAATTATCATCGAAAGTAAACGCCTTGATAATTATTGATATTCAGGAAAAAATAATAAGGCCAATTTTTAATAAGGATTCAATAATCAAAAACATTAAAAAGCTAATAAATGCTTACCAAATTTTAGAAGAAAACATATTTATATCTGAACAGAATCCACTCAAATTGGGAGAAACGATCCCTGAATTATTACCCAAAGCTCGATTTAAAAAGATTGAAAAGATGGTATTTAGCTTAGCTAATATAAAAGATTTTTTAAATGAACTTAAAAATAAGAAAATCAGTAATTTGATAGTTTGTGGGATCGAAACGCATATTTGTATTCAACAAACTGCCTTAGATTGTTTACAAAAAGGATTTGAAGTTATTCTCATATCAGATGCCATGGGAAGTCGAAATAGAGTAGATCATGAAATAGCATTACAAAGAATGAATCAGAGTGGGGCGATCTTAACAACAACTGAATCAATAATTTTTGAATTATGCAAAACTGCGGATAGAAAAGAATTTAAAGAAATTAGAAACATAATAATGAGTTAAAGAAAAATAAAGACTGGTTTGTTGTTTAGAGATAATTTAAAATTTTGTTAGAGATAAATTTTTAGGGTTTATTTGAATATGAAATTAGTTACTGAAAACTTCCTTCTGGCAATATCTATTTTTTTTATTGGAATTTTATTGTCGATAATAATTTCTAAACTTTTAAAAATATTCTTCAAAAAGATCTCCAAACGTACAAAAACAAATTTTGATGATTTTATTTTTGAGGTCATCTCTGGAATTATTAAACCAATAGGTTTTCTCCTCTCATTTTATTTTTCAATTGACTATTTTTTTGCTGATGAAATAACTTTTATCTCTTTATTATTAAATATTCTGAAATTATTTATATTGATAATAATTATAAAAGCTCTCAACAAAGTTTTAATAAGATCTTTAACAGAATCGACATCGAAAATTAATGATTCCTCAATCAGTTCAATGATATCTTCACTTACTCCTTTAATAAAAGCATTAACATGGACTATTGGTTCTATCTTTTTCTTACAAAATATAGGTGTTCAAATGACTGCTATTTGGGCCCTACTCAGTGCAGGGGGTATTGGGGCAGGATTAGCTTTGAAAGATCCAGTTCAGGAGTTTTTTGAATACATAACGATTTTGCTTGATAAACCTTTTCAAAAAGGTGAGTTTATAAAATCTGATGGCGTCCTTGGAATGGTTGAGAGGGTCGGAGTAAGATCCTCAAGGATAAGAAGTATCAATGGAGAAGTAATAGTAATGAGCAACAGCGCTCTTACAAATGGAATAATTTCAAATTACGCACAAATGGAAAAAAGAAGGTTAGTGCATAAATTAGGAGTTGTTTATGAAACCTCTCCAAAACTTATGAAATTGATTCCAATAATAATAAAAAAAATAGTTGAAGAGACAAAAGATGCTTCTTTTGATAGGTGTCATTTCACAGATTTTGGTGACTTCAGTCTTAATTTCGAACTTGTTTATTACATACCAACTAATAATTATCTTGCTGCAATGGAAGCTCAACAATCTATAAATTTAAAAATTATTGAGGAATTTGCTCTCAATAATATAGAGTTTGCATTCCCAACACAAACCTTAAATATTGAAAGTAACAAAGCCAAATGATCTACAAATCTCTTCACTTAAAATCCAGAGTTTTGAAGCCAACTCAGAATTATTTGCCTCATCACTAACCTTACTTTCAACTAATTTATGTTTTTTAAAAGATGTAAGTTTATTACTTAAATGAACGTAACTAATATTATTTAAATTTGAATCAAAAACAATTTCAGAAAGTATCCTACCAGCATTTTCTATACTTTCAGAAATTCCTAAAATATTTTTTGCAGCTTTAGAAAAAATTAAATATCCCAATAGATTAAAACGCTTACTGTATCTAAAAAAACCAAAATCATCATTTGGTATTACTAGACCAGGAGCCCAAGTAATTACAGAAATTTTACTAGAGGAAATTTTTAATTTTTTTTCAAGTTCTTTAGCAAACAAAATATTACATAACTTACTATTCTTATAAGCTTCATCAGCATTAAAATTTAAAAATTGCCCGGTTACTTTTTTTCTTAAATTAACTAGGTTATTAAGTCCCGCTTTCTTTCCTATATTGCCACCTGAACTTTTGGGGTCGTGTACATCTGATGATGTAATAATGATTCTAGATTCTTCTTTATCTCTAATAAAATCTTTTAGGACATTTACCAAGTAAAAATGTGCAAGATGATTTACTGCAAAAGTTAGTTCTATGCCTTGTTTTGATACTTTAGGGTAAAAAGAGCCTGTATATTGCAATCCTGCATTTAAAACAAGAACATCTAAAAAAATCTTCTTACTAATAAAGTAATCTTTAATTTTTTTAATATTCTCTAGATCTGAAAGATCACAATTTTCAATAATATTTAAAAATTTACTAAGGTAATTTTTATCAAAATGTTTCTCGATTTTTCTGAGAAATTCATTCTTTCTAAATTCATTTTTTATTACAACATATAAAATATTTTTCGTCTTAAGTAAATTAATAATGGCAAAAAAACCTATTCCTGAATTACCTCCAGTAATTAAAATATTTTTATTTTTAATCATTTAAATTCTTATATTTTTTTTTATGATAAAAAATAAATAAAGTTTTTTTTTATTTTGTAATCTTATAAATTATTGTTAAAACACTGAAAACTTAGTCACTAGTATTTGAGTAATTTGATTATTATAAATCTACTCTCATTATAAGTATTGGATGAAAAATATAATTCTAGGCTCAGAAGTAATAATTTGTTCCATAAATTGCCTTAATCATAAGATTTATATTTAATGTTAAAAGAAAATATGCCAGATGTTCTTGTTTTGGGTGCAGGGCCTGCAGGTATGGCTATTGCATCAGCTTTAGGGAAGGAAAAATTAGATGTTGAAGTGCTTTCTCCAAATGGACCAGATGAACCTTGGCCAAATACATATGGCATTTGGGGCAAAGAAGTTGATCAACTCGGTCTTCAGGATTTACTTGAATATAGATGGAAAAATACTGTAAGTTTTTTTGGGCATGGCGCTTTAGAAGAGCAGGACGACGAGAATAAAGCCACGGAACATTCATTAGATTATGGACTATTTGATAAAAAGAAACTACACAATTATTGGTTTAACGAATGCAATAAGTCTTTTATTAAATGGCATCAAGGCTTTGCAAACAAAATACATTTTGAAAAATACAAAAGTACAGTAACGACAAAAGATGGCAAAACTTACTCTGCGAGACTAGTAGTAGATGCAACAGGGTATGATCCTGTTTTTCTTAAATTAAAATCCTGTGGTCCCTTAGCAGTCCAAACTTGTTATGGGATAGTAGGTAATTTTAGTAAACCTCCACTTAAGAAAGGGCAGTTTGTATTAATGGACTATAGAAATGACCATCTTAACGATGAGCAAAAAAAAGAACCTCCAACTTTTCTTTATGCCATGGATATGGGGGACGGGAAATATTTTCTTGAAGAGACATCTCTTGGTTTAGTAAATCCTCTAACAATGGAAAATTTAAAAGAGAGACTGGAGAAGAGGCTATCTTATCGAAATATATCAATCACAAGCATGCAGCACGAAGAGCTTGGCTTATTTCTCCCTATGAATATGCCAATCCCAGATTTCAAACAACAAATACTTGGATATGGTGGCGCTGCTTCAATGGTACATCCTGCATCTGGATATTTAATTGGTAATGTTTTAAGAAGAGCTCCACTTGTTGCTAAGGCAGTCTCAGAAGCAATTAAAAACAAGAATCTAAGTACTTATCATATTGCTAGAAAAGGTTGGGAAACTTTATGGTCAAAAGAATTAATTAGAAAGAAATCACTTTACCAATTTGGATTAGAAAAACTCATGAGATTTGACGAGAAACTATTGAGAGAATTTTTTGGTAGTTTTTTCCAACTACCTAAAAATCAATGGTATGGTTTTCTAACTGATACTCTTTCTTTAAAAGAGATAGTTTACGCGATGTGCGTAATGTTTATAAAGGCTCCATGGAGTGTAAAGAAAGGTCTTATGATTATGCATGGTAGAGAATTTAAAATGTTACTTAGGATAATATTTCCAAACATATAGTTTAAAAATGAGAACGATATTAATAAGTGGAGCCAGTAGAGGTATTGGACTAAATATTGCACATAAAGAATTAAAAGAAGGCAATAGAATTAGTGTTGGCATTAGAGATTTAGAATCATTAAAAGGAAGCGCTATTGATCCCAAAAAATGGCCCGAAGGAAAAATTATAATCAACCACTATGATGCATTAAAAAAAATTACTGCCCAAAATTGGATAAATAATACGTTAGATGAATTTGGAGGATTTGATTCAGTAATAAATTGTTCTGGAATATTATCAAAAGTTCCTTTCCTATACAAAGATGGTGATGAAGAAGACATTTTAAATACATTAAATATCAATTTTTTGGCAATTTGGAATTTATGTAGGCTTTCTTGGGATCATTTATGTACCTCTGGCAGAGGAAGAATTATTGTTTTAGTTTCAATGAGTGGTAAAAGATCCAAAGGTGATCTAGCCGCTTATTCTTCTTCAAAATTTGCTTTGATGGGATTATGCCAAACCATGAAAAATAAAGGTTGGGATAAAAATATAAGGATTTCAGCAATTTGCCCAAGCTGGGTTAATACAAAAATGGCCCAAAATATTTCTTCCTTAGACAAATCAAACATGACACAACCTGAAGATATTGCTGAAATATGCTCAACTATTCTTAAGTTACCTACCCAATCAGTTCCATTTGAAATAGCCTTAAATTGTAATTATGAAATTTAACCTATATTGAAAATTAAGTAAGCCATTGAAAGCATTGCGATTGCAATAAATAAACCTTTTATTCGATTAGTTAACAATGAAAAAAGAGATAAATCTTCAGAAAAGTATCCGCCAAAACTACCTGTAATAAATAATATAACCATTGGTAGAGATGCCATGCCGAAAGAATAAGATATAGATTTTACAAATCCAAAATTTAAATAATTAAAAATCAAGAAACTTAATGAAAACAATAAAAAAGATGCAAATAGAGTTATGGAAACTTCAGCATCTAAAGTGTGAGGTAAGCTACCCTTTAATTCAAATTGCTTTTTACATTCTCTAATTTGTTTTTTAGAAAGCTTTAAATAACCAGTTTCAGGAATTCTTTGCGACTTATATTTTCTTAGTAATCTTGCTTCAAGGGTTTCTGGCTCCTTTGTCATAATTGATGTTAATAATTCATCTGGCTTTAATTTCTTAATTTTCTTTTCAAGATTATCCGTTTTCCCAATCCTATAAAGGTCTCCTACTCTAATAAGGTAAACATATCCCGACATTTGCGTTGTAAAATTAATACTGTTCCTAATTAAATAATACTAAAAGAATTAATGAAATTAAAAGTTTTTACAATATGAAAAACGATATTTTATATTCATTTCGAAGATGTCCATATGCAATTCGTGCAAGATGGGCCCTTTTAATTTGTGAAATAAAAGTAGAGATAAGAGAAATTGATTTAAAAAATAAACCTCTAGATTTTTTAAATAATTCAAAGACGAAAACGGTTCCGATACTTATAAAAAAAAATAGTGAAGTTATAGAAGAAAGTCTTGAAATCATCTTGTGGGCTCTCTCAAAGTCAAAAAAGGAAAACATTAAATTAATTTATTTTCCTGAGAACAAAAAGAAAGATATTTTTGAAATAATTAATGAAAACGATAACGAATTCAAATATCATTTAGATCGATTTAAATATTCCACAAGATATAAGAATAGTGATGAAGAATTTCATTTCACAAATGCGATTAAATTTATAAAGAGATGGAACGAACTTCTTGCAGAAAACAAATACTTTTTTGGAGATAGCCCCACAATCGCTGATTGGTCTATTTGGCCTTTTGTAAGACAATTTAGAATCGCTTGTGAAAGTCAAAAAAGAACCAATTATTTTGAATCCTCAATAAAAAACTGGTTAGATTCATTTGAGAAAAATAGAGAATTTAAATCCTTAATGTATAAATACGAATTATGGGAACCATATTCTAGAAAGAATTATTTTCCATCTTATTAACTTTCCAACAACTTCCTTTTTTCAATTATTCTTGCTAACTCCAAAAAATATCCTGCAGTCCTAAATTTGCCTATATTTTTCTCCTTAAAATCAAGATCGCTTCTAATTTCTGCAGTCTCCGCCATAAGTAAATCTAAATCATTTGATCCAAGACTATACAATTCACCAAGTTCGATTTCCCTTCCGAGTAAATGACTCCTAAACCACTTTCCTTTATTTTCTTGAGGTGGAATATCGTAGGGAGTAAATGACATAAAATAAAATTAAGGCTTCTACCATTCTAGAGTTCTTATTGAAACTTTTTAATCTCTACTTTATTAAAAATCAATGCAATAAAAAGAATTGCGAACGTAATTAAGGCACAAATTTCTGTCCAATAATCTAACCCAATTTTAGAAATCATTAATGGTGCAAGAACTGTGAATAGTCCCCCAGAAAGAATTAACTGAGCAAATAGCTGTTTTGACGTAAAAATTGGTAAAGTCTTAGAAATATTTTTAGGATCTGCAAGCCTTAAAAGAAGTAACCCAGAGGCTACTACACCTGTAGAATTTCCAAACTCTATCAAACTTTTTTCAAACCAATAATCATCAAAAATAAAGTATGCGAAATAAGCAATGCAGATTAAATTCCAAAATAAACCGAATAAAGTAAAAACTAAAATAAGTATCCAATTATCAAACACAACTGCAATATCTAAACTCGCCATAGCTGTAAAAATCAATAAGTCAGTGGATAAAATACCAATCTCCCTTTGCAGAATATTTGAAATAAATTCTGTATTGTTGGTTTTCTCTAAAATATATCGAATAAGGAGCGAACCTATAAGGATAAAAGGGAATACTGGTAATGAAAAAATAATTTCCTTCGAAAAATCACCAAAAAAAAGTGAAATATACCTTAAAAATTTAAGTAGCAAAACACCAAAGGAAATTGCCAAACCAGAGAATCCAAGATTTATTATAAAAATTCTTAAATCTGCAAAAACTCCTACCTTATTTTTTTCCTTTAGAGTATCTTTCTGTTCAAGAATTTCCTCAGTATCTGAAAGACCAAAAGTTCTACCAAGAAAAATAAATATGCTACCCAATATTGAAGAGGATAAAAGACCCATTGTTGCCATAGCCAATCCAAGATCTAAACCATTTGGGAAACCTAGTTTATTAAAACTTTCACCGATTATTGATGCAGCTCCATGACCACCCTCAAAACCTACCTCTATTAAACAACCCATTAGAGGATTTGTATCCATAGATGGAGACAGAAAATATTTAACAACAAGACCACCGACAAAAAATTGTCCGAAACCTAGTGAAAGAGCTAATAGAAATTGATTAAAAATTGGTTTAACTAAACCATTTATATTCGGGATCGGTCTTCCCATCATTAACGTTGCGAAGACTAATGATAAAAGAGGAGTAGGAAAATTACTCCAAACATTGATTGTTTCTTTTGGTAAAAAGTGTATCGCTCCAAATGGGCCTATGGATATACCTAAAATTCCTGATATAACTGCTATCGGTAATCCAAATCTCTCGAGTTGAACAGCTAGTTTAAATTTTCTCCCAAAAATCAACAAAAAAAATATAATTAATAATCCCAAAAAACTTATCAATAGAGAATTTGAAAAAATATCTTTATTCAGTATCGAAAAAATATTCAATGATTTCAAAAACATATAATTCTAAATCTAAATTAATAAACAAATTTTTTCAAATAAAAAAGGCCCCTGAAAGAGGAGCCTTTTGATATGGGTAATAAAATTTGAAAATTAATCTTTAAGAGTAACTGTTGCACTATCAATATTACTGATAGCATTTGTAACTCTCTTGAAATCAAAGCCTAGTGCTCTTAAAGCGTGCCATAGATGACCTTGAATAAAGAAGAATCCAAAATAGTAATGAACATTAGCTAACCATGCCCTTGAAGTGTACTCACCATCAGGAAGATCAACAGTATCTACCCAATAAGGAGAAATACTAAACTTCAATTCAAGTGGTTCACCAAAGAATTCAGTTGGATAAACTGTTGTATTAGCTGCACTCCAGAAGGCTGCAATAATAGCCATCCAGCCTATTCCAGCTAGAGACCATGAGAGAACAGCTTCTGCAGAAAGAAGTCCTTTACCTTTGAATTTGGTATATTCACCTACTTGCTTAGTAGCAATATGCCAAGCACCACCTGTAATCTCAACGAAAGCAAGAAAGGCATGGCCTCCCATTACTTCTTCAAGGCTATCAATAGTTAAAAAGTCTGTTTGGTGATTCCAAATTTTGGCCAAATTTAATTCATACTCAACCTGTCTTACAGAACCAATAGCTGGATCATAAATTCCATGAACCCTTGCCCATTCAACAAAAGCGATAACTGCGAAACCAAGAATAATTAGATGGTGACCAAGAATAAATGTCAATTTGTCTGGATTATCCCATTCAATATTGAATTTTCTAGCTCTTGCTACATCAGAATCTTCTAGATTTCCAGGAAGAAGTAAAGAGTGTAAAAGTCCGCCTGCGGCTAAAACCATAGAAGAAACTAAGTGAACTATTGCTATCGCTAGAACAGGTTTAGTATCTCCCATCGCAACACCATTAGCATCAAACCCTATTCCAAGAGTTGCTAAATGAGGAAGAACGATTAGAGGTTGATGACCCATTGGGACAGTAGGGTCAAATCGTGAAAGTTCAAAAAGGGTGAATGCACCCGCCCAGAAAACAATTAATCCTGCATGAGCTACATGAGCAGCAATGAATTTTCCTGAGCGATTTGCTACACCTGAATTACCAGCCCACCATCCATAGGTAGTATCTGGATTTCCATAGGTTTGCATTTAGGAATTGATTAGCTTAAACGTTTTGAGAATACTTTATATTTCACCAAACAGTTGAATTAATAACAAAATTGTAAAGGTTAGTAATCCTAACTATTACTAAACAAGAAATCTTCATAATGCAATCGAATAGCAAAAAAGGTAGATTTAATGAAGAAAAATTATTCTTAGTGATATAAGTTCTAACAAATAAACCAGTATTTTTAGATTCGAATAAGTTAATTAAATTTTATTTTGCTGACATTAATCGATATTTTGTTTCATTAACCCATACTTTTTATTGCCTCATTCTCAAACAATTATTAAATATGGGATAAGACATTTAATATTATGACTACTTCTCAAGAGTCTTCTAGAAAATTTTCACTAGAAATGAAATCGGAAGTGCATTACAAAAAGGCTGCGAAATCATACAGAAAATCAAAACAATACATAAATATGATTAGCTTATATCCAACTTTGCAAAACACTCTAATTGAGTGTAAGGATGAGAATCTAATAGAATAAAGTTTTTATATATTTTTCCAAATCAATAAAAAAATATTTTTCTTAGGCTGCAATATTATAGTTTTCTTCAAAATAAAATTTATCAATTATTTTTCTGCACTTTTTAATGTTGTAGAGAGCTTTGGGTTTCCAAGGCTTTTTCTGACCGAGTGGAGAGCTTTTCCAATGAATCCCAGGCTTAAGTATTCCATTTTCACGCAAAAAAGAAAGTTTAATTTCAGTTATTCCTAGTTGTTCCGCGGTCAACTCAGATGAGCTCCATATATCCCCTAACATTGGATTAAGTAAATATTATTAATCCTTGATAACGTTAATCTTATTTTTTTGAAAGGGGTAAAACTTTTAAATAATTATTAAGTAACAAAAACCTAGTATTTACAAAGAGAAGGGATTTGAAAAATTTTTTTTAAATTAAGAAATATTAAATAAAGAATCTTCATTAATAAATATCTCATCGATACTTTCTCCTTTTTTGAGGGATTTATAGTCAACATATTCTTCAGTTATCGATTGATGCTTTGGGAGATTGATCCAACCCTTATGCCAATTTCCACTATTTATTAATTCTTCATAAGTAGTTTCTATATTAATTTCAGAATCAACTACAGAAACCATTAAAAAGGTAATATTTCCTTTTTCTTTAGTCTCATTTACTAAAACAAAATGTCTCAATCCATTTATGGATTTATTAGAAGTCCAGAAATTTTCCACAATTATTTTTTCTTAATGTTTTCCTCAGAATTTTCTCTAGATATCTTTTTATATTCATTTCTAATTTCATCTAATAAAAGTTTTCTTCTGTCCATGTAGTTAACAGAGTCTTGTTTTGATAAGTTATATCTTTCTTTTTTAGTTAAATTCATCCAATTATTAAGATTTTTCTTATTAAAAGTTGTTAATTTTTTAGCCTTTAAAACTTTTTGTTTTCTATTTAATTTAAAAAAATTCCTTAATTTAAAAAAAATAAATATAACAAGAAAAATTATTACTAACTTTAAGAGCATCATTTTGCAAGTAAGTTATTATTTATCCACTTTTCTAAGTCAAAATCATTTTCTAAAGAAATAACCTCTTCTTTATTCCCATTACCTGATTGATCAAAGAGCCTTATAATAAACTCCCTTTTAGTCGCTTCATCATCACCAAGAACAATAATACTTTTAGATTTTAGTTTATTAGCCTTTTTAAATTGTTTAGAGAATGAAGATCCACTTAAATCCAACTCAACTAACAAATCATAATTTCTTAATTTTCTTGATAAATCCATAGCTAATGGTTCAGCAATGACGCCCTGATTAATAATATAAATATCAGTATTTCTTGGCACTTCGAGCTCTTTTCCCGCTAGTAAAATTAATCTTTCTAAACCAATAGCGAAACCAATTGCAGGGGTATTTGGCCCTCCCATTTGTTTTATTAAATTGTCGTATCTTCCTCCTCCGCAAACTGTAGCTTGAGAGCCTAGAGCGCCACTAGTAATTTCAAAGGCTGTATGGGTGTAATAATCTAAACCTCTCACTAGATTAAAATTTTCCACGTAAGGAATTTTTAAAACATCTAATTGTTTTTTAAAGTCTGAATATCTTTTATGACTTTTTTCAGACAAAAAATTAAATAATCTTGGAGCATTTTTAAGAGCATTTTTTGTTTGAATATCTTTAGAGTCCAAAATCCTTAAGGGATTTTTAGTAATTCTATTCTGAGAATCTAAATCTAGAGAATTTTTATTTATTTCTAGCCATTTTAAAAAGGATTTCTGAAAATTTAATCTATCACTTACATCACCTAATGTATTTATTTCTAGATTAAGTTCTTTTATTCCTAATTTACTCAAGACATCCCAAGCTAAAGCAACAATTTCAACATCACTTCTCACTGAATCGTATCCTATAAACTCAACACCTAACTGATGAAATTGTCTTTGCCTGCCTGCTTGAGGTCTTTCATATCGAAACATAGGGCCCATGTACCACAGTTTCTGAAGAGGATTAGACGATATTCCATTTTGTATTAACGCTCGCGCAACGGAAGCGGTTCCTTCAGGTCTTAGAGTGCATGATCTCTCCCCCCTATCAAGAAATGTATACATTTCCTTACTGACAACATCTGTTCCTTCCCCAATCCCTCTTATGAATAATTCGGTCATTTCCAATATTGGTGTTCTTATTTCTTTGATGGAAGCTCTAGAAAGCTGTTCTAATAAAATTTTTTCAACGTTTTGCCACTTTATTAATTGATCAGGAAATAGGTCTACTGTTCCTCTTAGGTTTTTTAAGTTATTCAAAGTTCTAAAAAATAATTCAAAATTTTTAATTCATCTAGAAATTAATCTTTGATTGGTTATTTTGTGAGACAATTTTAATTTAACATTTAGAAAAACTATTGGGAATTAATAAAAGTAAAGAGAATCAACATTGCGGTACAAAACCAAAAAAAATTGCTTTTGGAATAGCACCTCTTGGTATAGTTTCAATAGGAATAGTGCCAATGGGAGTAATAAGTATAGGGGTAGTCCCAATGGGTGTATTTTCTTTTGGTGCAGTCGCTATGGGAATAGTCAATTTATCCGTAGTCGGAATGGGAATTATCTCTGCCGGTGTTACTACTATGGGGATATGGGAGTATTCACCTAATTCTCATAAAAATCATCATAATCATTCCAAACAAATTTCAAATTCAAATAAGGAAAATATAATGTCAGATCTATTTAACACTAAACAAGAGGCTGAAAAGGCTGCTTCAAAATACGGATGTATTGGAGCACATAAAATGGGTAATAAATGGATGCCTTGTAAGATGCACTAAATATTTTCTTAAGCAAAAATTAAATAAATATTAATTCAAAATCTCAACTCTAAAATCAAGATTTTTTGCCTCATCAGTAGTTAATTTTCTTGACCAAGCTCCTTGCACAGGACTATTCCATCTGAACCCAGCATTTTTAGCTAAAGACCTATCTTCATAACTAACCAAAGCCTTGTATAAAAACCTCGGTTCAGTAGCTTTAAGTAAAAGTTCCTCTAAGTTGTCGCATTTTTTGAAGACCTCAGATATATAAAAGCAATCAGATAAAGCTCTATGTAAATTCCAAACTGGTATTGAAAAAGATAAGGCTAGATCAGTTACTGAAGGTCTTGTTTTTAGTGATTTTTGAAAAGACCAATTAATATCCTCTAAACTACATATCCATTTTTTATTAAGCTTAGGCAATCTTCCCTTTCCAAACCATTTCTTATCAAACTCCACATTATGAGCAATGATGAAATCTGAAGAATCAACAAGTTTTAGAAAGAAATTCAATCCATCTTTCCATGGTTGAGAGATATTAGTTACTTCTGCAGATATACCATTTACATGTTCGGCGTGATTATTATTAACTGGAAATAAAAAAGAAACTTGTGAAAGTACACATTTAAAAGATACATCAAATAAAATGCAACCTATTTCTATCACTTCATCTTTATTTTCGTCTAAACCTGTTGTTTCAGTATCAAGAATTAAAATTTTTTCAATTTTTTTATTTTTATTCGTTACTCTCTCTTCAGAGGGGTTGGTGTTAATTTGATCATGAAGAAAATCCAATTGATTTAATTCTTTTTTGTTAAATAGTTCCAATAAACTCAAAATACTTTCATTTATCTTGACGCATTTAATAAATATTTCTTTTAAATTAATATAAATTAAAAAACAGGCTAGAAAATATTTTTTGAAACATTTTTAGTTTATGAAAGATGACTTTTACAAAATTTCAATTTAACAATTTCTGTTTTTGGCCTTCAAATCCAAAAAAAATTGTTGAATTTATTGGTGGAAGTTATTTAGCTTCTAAGCCAGATTTAACTTATAGAAGATTCATAGAGAGTTTAATTAATAAAAATTATGCAGTACATGCATATAAATACACACCACAATTTGATCACCAACAACTTGCTATCAAAGCATGGAAAGATTTTAAGAATTGCCGAATATCTTTATCCAAGAGAATAGGGGAGTCAATTCCTTCAATAAGAATTGGTCATAGCCTAGGCTGTAAACTTCATTTAATTTCTCCTGATGGTGGAAGAAATTGCGAAAAATTCATATCTATTAGTTTTAATAATTTTAGTGCTAACAAATCAATTCCATTATTGAAACAAATTTCTCAAAAATTAGAATTCAACAGTGAATTTAGCCCAAGTCCCGAAAGAACTTTGCGATTAATTGAAAAAACATATAGTCAAAAAAATAACTTCCTAATAAAATTCAACTCAGACGAATTAGATCAAACAGATAAATTATTTTCTTGTCTAAAAGCAAGAAAAGAGGACAATTCTAAGGGGATAATGCTAAAAGGCACACATACCATAATTGCAAGCGCAGGACTAAGAGAAAATTTTTTGGGAGACTGGGCCGATGATGAATTTAAAAGAAATACTATAAAAAAAATTTCTAATTTAATTGATGAATCTTAATTAGGATAATTCTTTCAATTTTTCCAAAACAGAACTATCTTCGAGAGTGCTTATATCCCCACTAATTTTTTCTCCAGCAGCCAAAGATCTCAAAATTCTCCTCATAATTTTTCCACTACGTGTTTTGGGAAGAGAGTCAGAAATTATAATTTTTTCAGGCTTTGCGATAATTCCAATTTCATTAACAACATGTTTCTTTAGATTCTCTACTAATTCTGAAGAACCTTTCACGTCTTTCTCGAGAGATACAAAAGCAACTATAACTTCACCTTTTAAATCATCTTTTTTGCCAACTACTGCAGACTCTGCAACTGATTTATGACTTACCAAAGCAGATTCTATTTCCATTGTTCCTAACCGATGTCCTGAAACACTTATGACATCATCAACTCTTCCCATAATCCATATATATCCATCTTCATCAATACGTGCTCCATCTCCAGCAAAATAAACATTTTTTTCTCCTTTAAAGGAAATATATTCCCAATAACTCTCCAAATATCTCTCTGAGTTTCCGTGAATTGTTCTCATCATTCCCGGCCATGGTTTCTTAATAATTAAATAGCCACCCTCATTCTCTTTAACCTTATTTCCATTCTTATCGACGATTTCAACTTCGATTCCTGGTAGAGGAAAAGTAGCTGAACCTGGTTTTGTAGCAACGACTCCAGGCAAGGGGCTTATCATTACACCGCCAGTCTCAGTTTGCCACCAAGTATCAACAATAGGACATTTATTTTTACCAATAACATCTTTGTACCACATCCATGCTTCAGGATTAATTGGTTCTCCAACTGTGCCCAAGAGTCTAAGACTCTCAAGATTATATTTATCAGGAATTTCACGTCCAGACTTCATAAATGATCTTATTGCAGTTGGTGCAGTATAAAAAATAGAAACCTTATATTTTTGAACAATTTCCCAAAAAGCCCCTAAATTTGAGGGTCTTGGCACTCCCTCATACATAAAGGTTGTAGCACCATTAGATAAAGGCCCATAAACTATATAACTATGGCCTGTAATCCAACCAACATCAGCAGTACACCAGTAAATGTCGTCATCTTTCAAATCAAAAATCCATTTAAATGTTAAATGGGACCAAAGATTGTAACCACCTGTTGTGTGCACTACACCTTTGGGCTTTCCAGTAGAGCCTGAAGTATAGAGAATAAAAAGTCTATCCTCGCTATTCATGACTTCTGGTTCACACTGATCTTTTTGATCTTTTAATAATTCGTGCCACCATAAATCTCTATCATCAACCATCGAAATATTTTTTTTGGTTCTTTGAACAACAACTACTTTTTCAACAACTTTATCTGCCCCACTTTCAATAGCCGCATCAACTGCTTTCTTAAGTTCAATTACCTTATCTTTTCTAAAGCCACCATCAGCAGTAACAACAAATCTGGCGTTTCCATCGATTAACCTATCTTTTAAAGCTTCTGAAGAAAATCCTCCAAAGACAACTGAATGAGGCGCGCCAATTCTTGCACAAGCTAACATTGCAAACATCGCTTCTGGAATCATCGGCATATAAATACATACCAAATCTCCTTTTTTTACACCAATTGCTTTTAATGCATTAGCTGCTTTACATACCTCTTTTAGAAGTTCTTCGTAAGTATATTTTTTGCTATCTCCGGGTTCGCCTTCCCATATAAGTGCAGTTTTCCTTCCAAGCCCTCTCTTAATGTGTCTATCTAAGCAGTTATATGTAATATTGAGTTTCCCTTCTTTGAACCATTTAAAAAAGGGGGCATTTTCGTTATCTAATACAGTTTGAAATGGCGCAAACCAATCCAATTCAGATTTTGCAAAAGATTCCCAAAATTGAATAGGATTATTTGATGCTTGTTTTTTTAGACTTAGTAATTCTACTTGAGTACTAATATTTGAGTTTTCTGCAAATTTTTTTGATGGAGGGAAAATTCTCTTTTCTTCAAGTATGTTATTGATTGAATTTTTTTTATCTAATGACATTAAATAAATCTATGCTTAATAAATTTAGTCGAAAAAATAAAGGTTTTCAAAAATTTTAATATTAATTTAGCTCAAAGATTTATTTTTAATAGATCTAATAAATACGGCTTAGAACAAATTCTGGAAGAGCCATTAAAGCTCTTTTATATTCTGACTCAGGAAGCCAGCCTATAGCTTCTTTAGAAAGCATTGCAAAATCCTCAGCTAGTTTCCTAGAACTTTCAATAGCTTTAGAGTTCATGATGATATTAAGAGCATCATCTAAATCATCTTTTTCAGCAAGTTCTCTGTTTATAAGAACTGACAATTGTTTATTTTCTTCTAAGGCATATAAAACTGGGGCTGTAAGATAACCACTAGCTAGATCACTTACAGCAGGTTTTCCAAGTTGTTTATCATTTCCAGTAAAATCAAGAATGTCATCTACAACTTGGAATGCTAAACCAATATTTTTGCCAAAATCGTACAACGAAGTTAAGTTTTCATCATTAATGCCACTCAAAACTCCAGCTGCTTTACAACTATTGGCTATTAATGATGCTGTTTTACAATAACTTTTGTTGATGTATTTGGAAAAAGATTGCGCTGAATCAAATCTATTTAAATTTTGTTTGATTTCACCTTCTGCTAAATCCATTATTACTCTACTGAGTAATTTAACTACGTTTACATTATCAAGATTTGCTAGGTGCCAACTTGCTTGAGCGAATAAAAAGTCACCCGCCAAAACAGCTACTCTTGTATTAAATCTGCTATGAACTGTATCTACTCCTCTTCTTGTAGACGCCTCATCAACAACATCATCATGTACTAAAGAGGCTGTATGAATCATCTCAGTTATTTCAGCAAGCCTTTTATGTTTGGTTGTCAAGCAAAATTCAGGAGATATAGCTTTTGAAATCAATAAAACTATCCCAGGTCTCAACCTTTTCCCCCCAGCACTAAAAAGATGTTCTGCTGCAGCTTGAAGAATTGGGTGACCAGCTCCTATTAGATTTTTCAGTTCTAAAATAAGATCATCAAGATCATTTTCGACTGGTTGTAGTAGCTCTGTTACTTTATTCATGATTGACCTCTTCTATATCTTAAGGAATCAAACATTACTTCGGAGGTTAACCACCCTAATTTCTTTATTAATTCCAAGCCAAAATTTTACTTTATTGGAAAACTCATCTTTTTCTGAAGTAACAAAAAATTTTACATTTTCGAAAGAAATACTCTCGTAGCGGTAAGTTTTTGGGATAGCAAAAGATTCATTAAATTTTTTTATTAATGCTACGGATGGATCAATAATTTTTATATTTGAATCTAATTTTTTTCTTAAAAAGTCATAAATTAAAGGATAGTGACTACATCCAAGTATTAATTCTTCAATATTTTTGTTTATTAGTGGTCTTAAGTATAAGTCTGAAAGACTATTTAACTTATCAAGATTTAATTTTTCTTTTTCAATTTCTGATACAAATTCTGGACATTCTTGCTGAAATATTTTCGTATTCTCATTTTTAGCAATTATAGCTCTCTCGTAATACGATGATCGAACAGTTGTTTGTGTGGCTAGGACACCAATTATTTGTTTATCAACTATTTCCGTTACTGAGTTTATAAGGTCAAAACAAGGAACCTTTAAATTATCTTTTAGAATATCAAGCGCACAAGCATTTGTAGTATTACAAGCAACTAAAAGTGCATCCAAATTCTTATCAACAAAAAAAGTACAAATTTCCTTTGCAATAAATCTTATCTCTTTAGAATTTTTGTTCCCAAAAGGTATTCTTTTTGTATCCGCCAAATAAAAAACTTCTACATCTTTACGTGTTTTTAGTAAAGAATTAAGGATGGTAAAACCACCTATTCCGCTATCAAATATACCTATTTTAAGTTTCACCCTACTTTATCTAGATATTCGAGGATGCCTTTTGCGATTGCATAGGCTAATCTTTTTCGGTGGGTTATTTTTTCTAATCTTCTTGCATCTAATCTTCCCGTTAAAAATCCGATTTCTACAAGGACTGCAGGCATCCTAGTATTTTTAATTACATAAAATCGACCTTGTTTAACTCCTCGATCAGGACTACCAGGGGAAACTCTTAAAATTTGTTTTTGAATTCTTTTCGCGAGTAATCTTCCTCTCCACCCTCTGTAATAAAAGGTTTCCAATCCATTTATGTCTCTTCTTTTACCTCTTGAGGCATTTGCATGAATACTTACAAAGATATCTGCATCCGAATTATTAGCAATGGAAACTCTTGGAGGTAAATCCAAATCAACGTCATTTGTTCTAGTCAACCTTACTTTGATACCTTTCTCAGAAAGTAATTTTTCAACTATTTTTGACACCTCCAGAACTACATCTGTTTCTCTAATACCACCAATACCTATTGCTCCTGGATCAGGCCCTCCATGCCCTGGATCGATTACAACTTCAAACTTGTTTCGTTTTACCTGTGGTAGTTTCAAGTAAACATAATTATTTTTTTTCTTATGAATTAAATTTTGATTTACTTTGATATTTCCTCTTTTCTTTTCAACTAAACCTTCACCAATCTTTTTAAATGAATATTTTGGATTAAATAGTTTAATTCTCCATCTATTTTCATCTAAGCCAACCATTTGCCAAGTCAAAGGGGTCAAATAAGTCTCTTCTTTAAATTCAATTACTAGTCTTGTTTTACCCTTATCTGGTTTACCCAATCTAATTTCTTTTATTGGGCCATTACCTTTTATTGTTCTGGGATTTTTTAATTCTCCTGGAAAATCTACCCAGAATCTATCTCCCGATATTTGGTTAGCCTTCTGAAAGTATGCTTTTAAATTTGTATTTGATTTAGTTCTTAATTCTAAAACCCCAGTAGTATTTATAGCCCATGCCGCAAGAGCACTTGAAGATTTAACTGGAAGTATTGAAGAATTTAAAAATAAAAAAACGGATAAATAACGAAAAAGTTTATTATCTAAAAACTTTATCATTAGTTTGAAAACAATCTGTTTTTTCTATGTTTGAGGCTTGGCATCTGCTCCCTAATTTTCTTCACTCTTTCTTTATCAGCAGGAGCTATTGCAGCTCCCTGAGTTTTTCCGGCATCAGATAAAACTGTACCCCAAGGGTCAATTACCATTGCATGGCCATGACTTTGCCTTCTTCCATAATGAATCCCAGTTTGAGCTGGAGCAACTACATATGCTGTATTCTCAATTGCTCTTGCTTGTAATAGGATTTGCCAATGATCTTTTCCAGTAAATGCTGTAAAAGCTGCGGGAATCATAATTAGCTCTGCACCATTCGAAGACAAATATCTATAGAGTTCAGGAAATCTAACGTCGTAACAAATCGACAGTCCTATTTTGCATAAACCTGGGACATCTACAACAGGCGGATACTCTTCCCCAGATAAAATAGTGGCTGATTCCTTGTATAAATTTCCATCTGGCAAATCAACATCAAACAAATGAATTTTGTCGTATTTTGCCAAAATCTGTCCATCTTTCCCAAATAAGGCTGACCTATTAAAAGTATGACTATCATCACCAGCAGGTACAGGATACCCTCCTCCTAAAAGAAATACTTGATATCTTTGCGACATAGTTTTTAGAAAATTTGCACACTTCTCTGACAACTCAGAAGCTAATCTAAGTTTTTCATCATCTCCTCCTAAAAAAGCAAAATTCTCAGGCAATCCTATTAACTCAGCACCTCTTCTAGCAGCTAATTCAATCTGTTCTTCTGCTTCAATAAAATTTGCATCAACATTTGAAGTACTCGTAATTTGCAATGCAGCTACCAAAAAATCAGTCAAGACTTTACTCCTAGTGAACCAATTCGTAAATCATGAGGCACGAATCACACCTCTTTCAACTTGAGCTGGAACAATATCTAAGCAATCAAGTTCTGAACAACATTTAAAATCATCTTCATAATCTCCAAGACTTGTCAATCTTTTGCCATGAGTTGCTGTTTTTAAACATTTCAAAATATCATCTTTCCAGATATCCCAAAGTGCCAAAGCAGCCTGAAGTTCGTCATTAATAATATTAATTTCGAAATCACAGTTCTGTTTTAGGTATGAGGCCAAAGCACCAGCAGCTAAAGAATCCTCAAGTGAATAAGAGCCTTCCCAACCACTACCAAGTATTAAAACATTTTCACTTTTTAATGCAATGATTTTTTCGGCAACTGCTTTTCTATTTGGGAGACCCATAGCAAATAAATGCTTAGCATTTTGAACTTTTTGCAATGATTTAGTCCCATTAGTAGTACTCATAAATAGTCTTTTACCATTTACAACTTTTTTTGTAACTGATAAAGGAGAATTTCCTAAATCAAAGCCATCAATCTTCTTTCCGCCTCTTTCTCCAAGCATTAGTCTTTTTTCAGCTTGCCACTTAATTGCAGAATCTTTTAATAAATCTAAATCTGCAAAAACTTGTATTGAATCAGCACCATTTTTTAAAGCCCAGGAAATTGTGGTTGTAGCTCTTAAAACATCAATGACAACTGCAATGTCTGGACTATTTTCAGGAACATCCTTTGCAACGTGATAATAAGTAAGATTAATAATTAGATCCTTTTCTGAATTTATTATAGAAAACAGTTACTTAATTTGATTATTTTTTTTTTAAAAACAAACTTATTGATATTATAAAACTAATTTGTTTTTACAGAAATTTTATCAAGTAATTAATTTGAAAATGCATAATATCCGCACAATAAAAGGTGGAGTTAATTTAAAAGGAAAAGTAAAAGTACCTGGAGATAAATCTATTTCTCATAGAGCTCTAATAATAGGAAGTATTGCTAAGGGTGAGACGACTATTGAGGGGTTCTTACATTCTGAAGATCCACTTTCAACTGCTGATTGTCTAAGAAAGTTAGGTGTAAATATACCAGAAATAAAAAAAAATGAGCCTTTTACGATTTCAGGATTGGGTCTTGATGGATTTAAAGAGCCCAAAGAAATTTTAAATTGTGGGAATTCCGGAACAACTATGAGATTATTAATGGGGTTACTTGCCGGTCAAGAAGGCAAGAATTTCATCTTAACTGGTGACATTTCTCTTAATGAGAGGCCAATGGGGAGAGTGGGCAAACCATTATCTTTGATGGGTGGCAAAATTTTTGGTAGAGAAAAAGGGAACAAAGCTCCAATCTCAATTGATGGAAATAAATTAAAAGGATGTGTTATAGGAACCCCTGTAGCGAGCGCTCAAGTAAAATCTGCAATCTTATTGGCAGGCCTCAAAGCTTCTGGAACCACTTCTGTTATTGAACCAGCATCTTCAAGAGATCATACTGAAAGAATGTTAAAAGCATTTGGAGCAGACATCAGTATCAGAGGAGAATTAGGAAGAAATGTAGTTATCAAGTCAGGGGGTAACTTAATTGGCCAGAGAATATTGATTCCTGGAGACATAAGCTCTGCTTCTTTTTGGATGATTGCTGCATCCATTGTCCCAAATTCAGAGGTTTTAATTCAGAATGTAGGACTAAATCCCACTAGAACAGGGATTTTAAATGTAATGGATTCAATGGGGTGTGATTATGAGATTTTAGATAAAACTACTATTGCAGGTGAACCTATTGGATCTATTAAAGTAAAGACTTCAAATAATTTAAGATCATTCACTATTGAAGGAGATATTCTACCAAAACTAATAGATGAAATTCCTATCCTTACTGTGGCTGCTTGTTTTTGTAATGGAGTTTCTGAAATTAAGGATGCACAAGAATTAAGAGTTAAGGAGACAGATCGATTAAAAGTTATGGCACGACAGTTACAAAAATTCGGTGCTGAAATAACAGAAAAAGAGGATGGGTTAATTATTAATGGGCAATCAAAATTTTATTCTGCGGAGGTAGATAGTGAGACAGATCACCGAGTAGCAATGAGTCTTGCTATTGCTTCACTTCTTGCTAAAGGTACCTCGAAAATTATGAGATCTGATGCTGCTAGCGTCTCGTATCCAACTTTTTGGGAAGAGCTGGCCAAACTAACTAACTACTAACTAGCCTAAAAGTTTTTGTCTGAATTAATAGAAGTTTTAACTAAAGATGGTAGTTACTCTTTAAGAAGTGTATTTTTTCAAGAGAACTTCCATAGTTTATTGGGCGCATTGGAGGAAACAAAGTCAAAGTTTACAGCTACTTCTAATTTGCAAAGATTTAAGGGCGAATCTCTCAATGTTTTAGATATATGTTTTGGTTTAGGATACAATTCAGCTTCTTTAATGGATGAATTAATAACACAAAAATCAAATTTAAATTTGTATGCATTGGAGATTGATAAAAAGCCTCTTGAATATTCGCTTAGAAATGAATCATTCCTTAAGTTATGGGATCCAAAAGTCAAAAAAATATTTGAATCACTTTATCGAAAATATTACTTTGAGGATCAATTTTTTAAATGCAGTATTTTGTGGGGTGACGCTAGAGAAAAAATTAACATTATTCCTTCCTCTATTAAATTCGATCTGATTTATTTAGATGGTTTTTCTCCTCAAAAATGCCCACAAGTATGGACGATTGAATTTTTATCCAAAGTCACAGAAAATCTTAATCCTCAGGGTTATTTAATAACTTATTCTTCATCAGCGGCAGTAAGAAAAACCTTAAGAAATCTTGGATTAGAAATTTTTACTATTAAGCCAAGTTTTAAAAACAGAAGTTTTTGGAGTCAGGGAACTGTCGCAATATCAAAATTTGACAAGAATAAATTGAAACCCAATTTCAATTTTGAAAAGTTATCTTTAATGGAAGAAGAACATCTCTTAACTAAAGCTAGTATTCCATATAGAGATCAAGATTTGAACTCAAGTAAAGACGATATAATCAGGAGAAGATTAGATGAGCAATTATTCTCAAATCTATTATCTACAAATATATGGAGAGAAAAGTGGGGAATGACGAAGTTATCCGTTAAGAGTTAGATTTAAATTAGGATTTCGAATAAACATGTTAAGTGTTGCGATATTAGCGGCAGGCAAGGGCACTAGGATGGAAAGCTCATTGCCAAAAGTTTTACATAAAATTTCTGGCAAAAGTCTTCTACAAAGAGTAATTGATTCATGTTTCGAATTAAAACCTGATCAAATTTTCGTAATTACTGGACACAAATCAAAAGAAGTACAAAAGGCAATCCCAAATGATAAAAAAATCCAAGTTGTTGTTCAAGAACCTCAATCAGGAACCGGTCATGCAATCCAGGTACTTTGTAAAGAAGTAAAAAAACATGAAGGGAATCTTTTGGTACTTAACGGCGATGTGCCACTCATTAGGCCTAGTACTCTAAAAAGACTTTTGTATTTACACGATTCAAAAAATGCTGATGTTTCTTTAATTACCACTAAGAAAACAAGTCCTCATGGATATGGCAGAGTTTTTTTGAAGGGGGACTTTATAGAGAGAATTGTTGAAGAAAAAGATTGCAATGATCTAGAAAGAGAAAATCCATTAATAAATGCTGGTGTTTACTGTTTTAACTGGGGTAATTTATCAGAAATAATTAATACCTTGCAAAGCAATAATAATCAAAAAGAGATTTACTTAACAGATACAATATCTTTGCTAAAAAATTCCTTCAGTCTCGAGGTAGATGATAATGGAGAACTTCAAGGAATTAATAACAGAATTCAACTTTCAGAGTGCGAGGAATGTATTCAGAATTCAATTAAAGAAAAACATATGCTTAATGGTGTAACTTTTATAAATAAAGCAAGTTGTTCAATTAGTGAAGAAGTTGAGATTGGTAAAGATGTAATCATAGAGGTTAATACACATATAAGAGGAAATACGAAAATAAATAGTCATTGCATTATCGGTCCAAATACTTTTATTGAGAATTCTAATGTGGGATTAAAATGTGAAATTTCAAACTCTACTGTTTATGATTCTCAGATAATGGATCATATAAAAATTGGCCCTTATAGTCATATAAGGCCTAATTCCAAAATATCTTCTAATAGCAAAATAGGTAATTTTGTTGAGATCAAAAATAGTCAACTAGAGGAAGAATCTAAAGTTAACCATCTAAGTTATATTGGTGATTCTGTTATTGGTAGATCTACAAATATTGGAGCAGGCACTATTACTGCGAATTTTGATGGACAGAAAAAATATCAAACAAAAATTGGTAAAAATTCCAGTATTGGGGCAAACACAGTTTTTGTAGCGCCAATAAATCTAGGGGAATCAGTAACAACAGGTGCTGGTTCAGTGATCACAAAAGACTCTAAAGATAATTCACTAGCGATCTCAAGAACTAAGCAAGTAAATATAGAGAATTGGAAAAAAAAGAAATCCTGATCTAGTTAATTAATTCAATAATTTTTTCAAGTTGCCAACATCTGCTCCCTTTTATAAGAACAGAATCACCTTTTTTTGTAGATTTGTTTATTACTTGAGGTACATCTTTAATATCATTAAACACTAAGAATTTATTCTTATCTTTTAGATAATCGGTGTAATTTTTTTCATTCTCTTTATCGCAAATAAATAAACACTTTTCTATATCTGAATTATTAATTAAGTTGAATATTTCTATGTGATATTTTTCAGATTCTTTTCCCAATTCTTGCATACTACCAAATATGAAAAATTTATTTCTCGGTTTTTCAAGCAGGGTTTTAATACATGCTTTTACTGACTCTGGCGAAGCATTATATGATTCATCATATATTGTTGTTTTTACTGATTTAAGAATTTTATTCCTTCCACCTAAACTTACAAAATCAAATTTATTAAAACTTGCAAAATCAATGCCTAGCTCTTTAGCAACTGCATAAGCAAATAAGAAATTCGAAGCATTGTGAAATCCCTCAAATGAAATTTCAAAGGTATTTTCTTCAATTAAAATTGTTTTATTCGAAGGATTATAAAATCCTCGCAAATCATTATCTTTCTTAAAACTCTCCTTTTGATTTTCTATATTTAATAGTCTTACTTTTATCACTCTACCTTTCCAAAATTCTTTCAAAGTTTTTTCGAGGAATGGATCATTTGCTGGAATTATTACAACTCCTTCTGGATTTAAGAACTTACTAATTTCACACTTTGCATGCGCAATATTTTTTTTTGAGCCTAACAATCCAATATGAGCTGTACCAATGTTGGTAATAACTGCAATATCCGGTTCACTATATTTAGATAAATTCTCGATCTGTCCAAGACCTCTCATTCCCATCTCAAGAACTAAAGCTTTATCCTCTGTATTTGTGGCAAGAATAGTAAGACCAACTCCAATCTCATTATTGAAATTTGCATGAGATAATTTAATTCTTCCAAGTTTATTTAAAACTCCACCAATCATTTCTTTTGTTGTTGTTTTACCAACTGAACCAGTTATTGCAACAATCGGAATATTTAATTTTTTTCTTTTTAGCAATGCTAATTTTTGAAATGCCTCTAATGTGTCATTTACAACCCAATAAGGAAAATCACTAGGAAGTAATCTCTGCATACCTTTTTTTATAACTACTGATTTAACTCCTTTATCTAAAACATTTGGAAGAAAACTATGTCCATCAAAAATTTTACCCTCGATAGCTATAAAAAGATCATTTTTCAATAAAGTTCTACTATCAATACTTATATTTTTAAAATTTAAAGAATCTCTTTTCCCCTCGCTCAGATTTTTAATATCCCCCAAAACATTGTTTAATTCTGATAAAGAGAATTCCATTAAAAATTTAAGTCATACTTTTTTTTAAAGAGGGATCAGCCGATTGTCCGTAAGAGAATTTTTCAATTTCAGCAAAATCTGGAGATGGTTCTTTTATTCCACAAACATCTTTATACATAATTTCGTATTCGAGAGCCGATCTTTGCCAACTAAACTCTTGGCTCATTGCTCTTTTTTGCAATAATTCCCAACTATCTTTATGCCTAAAAGCCTCCCAAGACCTTACTAAAGATGTATAGAAATCTATAGGTTCAAAGCGATCGAAGCAAAAACCTGTGCCACTATTATTTTCTGGATCATGAGGTAAAACCGTGTCAACTAGACCTCCTACTCGCCTTACTATTGGAATAGAACCATATCTCATAGCAAGTAGTTGACTAATGCCACAAGGTTCGAACCTACTTGGCATTAAAAATGCATCAGAGCCACCGTAGATAAGTCTTGATAAAGAATCATCATAAGTAAGAAAAACAGAACATCTTCCTGGGTAATCTAATGCAAGTTGCCATAATCCTGACTCTAAATATCTATCCCCAGTCCCTAAAACAACTATTTGCGAATCTGTATATGCTAAAAGTCTTCTTGAAACTTGTAGAAGTAAGTCAACCCCTTTCTGATCAACTAACCTACTGACCATACCTAAAAGATATTTTTTAGGATTAACTTCGAGACCCATTTCTCTCTGCAGAATTTTTTTATTTTCTAGCCTATTTTCTAAATTCTTAATACTAAATTTTGCAGGTAAAACTGGGTCTTTAGCTGGATTCCATTCATCAAGATCTATACCATTAAGAATTCCCCTTAATTTACCTGAAATGTAATTAAGTAATCCTTCAAGGCTTTCCCCATATTCATGGGTTTTAATTTCATCTGCATAAGTAGGAGAAACAGCATTGACTCTATCTGCGTACAACATTGCCGCAGCCATTGTGTGATCTCCATGCATATACCAAGGACACCAAGTCATTTTTTCAAGTTTCCATCTCCAAGGGCCTTGGTATTTTAAATTATGAATTGTGAAGACAGTACTAATTTCGGGGTCCTGATGCATCCACACAGGAATCATGCCAGTATGCCAATCATGGCAATGGAGAACTTGAGGTTTCCAACAATTCCAGGCAAATTCTGCAGTGGCACTTGCAAAAAATGTAAAGCGCCAGTCCTCATTTTCGCCTCCGTATATTTGGTCAGAGTCAAATGTTGGATGACCCACTAGGTAAATCACATAATTATGAATGGGATGTTTGGCTTCATATACGGCGAAATCAGTGCCCATCGTATTTGCTCTAAAGACTGGTTCATTAGATACCTCTAAAAGACTCCATAATTTTCCATATCCTGGAATTATTACCCTTACATCGTGACCAAGTTTTATCAAAGATGGAGGTAACGAACCAACCACATCTCCCATACCTCCAACTTTGATCATTGGAGCACATTCAGCAGCGGCAAGAAGAATTCTCATTGATAATTATTTAAAAAGTTCTTTTGAAAAATAAACTAAGGTGTCCATTTATGGTCAGAAAAGTCTGGTGGACGCTTTTCAAGAAAGGCATCTCTACCTTCTTGAGCTTCTTCAGTCGAATAGAATAATTGGGTTGTGTATCCAGATAATTCTTGAATACCAGCAATCCCATCACTCTCTGCATTGAATGAAGCTTTAAGAATACGAATAGCAGTTGGACTATTTCGTAAAATCTCTCTTGCCCAGATTACACCCTCAGCTTCTAATTCTTCAATCTTTGTAATTGCATTTATCAAGCCCATCTTAAGAGCTTCCTTGGAATTATATTTTCTACATAAAAACCAAATTTCTTTTGCTTTTCTTTGACCAACAAGTCTTGCTAAATAACTAGATCCAAAACCCGCATCAAAACTACCAACTCTTGGACCTGTTTGACCAAATATTGCATTTTCAGAGGCGATACTGAGATCACAAATTAAATGAAGTACCTGGCCTCCTCCAATTGCAAAGCCAGGAACTAAGGCAATAACCACTTTAGGCAAACTTCTTATTAATCTTTGAAGTTCAAGTACATTTAATCTCTGCTTACCTTCATCATTTTTATATCCATTTTCACCTCTTACACTCTGATCTCCTCCAGAGCAAAAAGAATAAATACCTTTCTTGTCAGGTCCCGCACCTGTAAGGAGAACTACGCCAATAGTTTCATCATTTCTTACGATATTAAATGCGTTAATGAGTTCATCTACAGTTTGTGGCCTAAATGCATTTCTTTTTTCAGGCCGATTAATTGCAATTCTCGCAATTCCCTCATCTGATTTGTGAAACAAAATATCTTCATAAGATTTGCATTCTGACCAATTTAAAATTGTTTTTCCGGGTAATACTTGCATGAAACCTAATTATTCAAAAATAGAAAATGATAAATTTAACTGCCAATTATTTTTTCTAGCAGGGCATTTTTTTCACAAATTTCACTTTCTGGATCAATATCAACCTTAATTATTACAGATTTCTTGATAGAAATGCTCCAATCAAATGCCTCTCGTAATTTTTTAAAATTTGCCACACTCTTAAAGTGTACTTGATAGCCCTCTGCGAGTTTTGACCAGTTTATTTCTTTTGGCATAAGAAAAAGTTTTTTTAATTCATCTTCTTTTAAATCTTCTTTATAAATACGATTAAATATATTTCCGCCATTATTATTTATCAAAAGAATCGTTAAATTCATGTCGATTGAATTTTCAATCAGCCAACCATTTATATCATGGATAAAAGCCAAATCTCCAGTCACAAGAAGTAGAGGATTTTTAATTCTAGAAATACCTAATGCAAGAGATAAAGTGCCGTCTATGCCGGAAGCTCCTCTAAAGCTGAAACAATTTCTTGTTAAAGTACCATTCTCAGAAAATGTAAGCCAATCTCTGATCGGGCTACTCGCGGAGAGCATTATAGGATTTTCAGCTGGCCAAAGTTTTGGAACAAGATTTGCAAGCTTATACTCAGTAATTTGATTATCTTGAGTAATTTGCTCTTTTAAAATTTCTTTAATCTGCTCGCCTTCCTCTATTAAATCTAGAGCCATCGTAGTAAGAGACTTTTTGTTTTTTTCCTTAATTGATAATTCTTCTAACAATAGAGTAGTAAAATTTGATAGCCCAAAATCATATTCAAATGATTTTTTTATAGGGTCCAATTTTCTAAAGTTTTTTTCTTTTATAAGAATTTGTATCCCTTCGAAGGTTGTTAAAAAATTCTCCAAATCAATTGAGGACGACATAGGGCCAAGCCTCAAAAGTTGATGACAATTTACTGAATTTTTATTTTTTCTTAAGACTAATTCCCAATTAACAACTAAACCTCTCAAATCAGAACAAACGCCCGAAACAGGATCAGCGAATACTGGCCAACCAGTAATTTCTTGTAATTTCTTTAAAGATTTATTGAAAGAAGTTAAATCATTTATGGAACCTTGATAGGGACCTACCAAAATAATGCCGGATTCATCTAAATTTAAACTTTTTGAAATTTCTAAGAATTTGTTTTTATAAGACTTTTTTTCAACCTCCTGAAATATGTATTTTTTCTTTAAATAAATTCTCTCAAAAACCTCTAAAACATTTTTTTTATTCAAAAATGAAATAGCTAAAGGCTTATCAATAGGAATATTTAAATGAATAGGACCAGGGAAGCTTGATATTTGTTTCTCTGTAATTCTAACTAAATTTAAGATTTCATTTTCTTGTGTCTCATGAAGTCCATTTAGATTTGTACTTAAAACTTTTCTGCAGACTGAACTCAAAAAATTTTCTTGATTTACTGTTTGATTAGCGCCACAATCTTTTAATCTTAATGGTCTATCAGCAGTAAGAAATATAATACCTTTACAAGATCGGTCTGCCTCAACCGCTGCTGGCAATAAGTTACTTACGGCAGTCCCAGAAGTGGTAATTACTAAAGCAAGATTACCCGATGCAGCTGAAATTCCAAGAGAGTGAAATCCTGCAGATCTCTCATCTATTGAATTAAAAATATTTACCAGTCCTAATTTATTTAATTCTCCAGCAGCTATTGCTAGAGGTGCTGATCTACTACCAGGACATAGTATTAAATTTTGAACTCCTATTTTTATAAGAAGATTCAAAAGTTGTAAACTTCTAAGAAAATTTTTGCATTCAATAGATGATGTCATAATTTATATAAATGCTTTGGGATTTCCTTATAACTGGATTAAATAAAACATGTCTACAACACAAGAAAAGAGAAATTCAATACTAAAGGACTTAAAAAATCTTTTAATCTGGATATCTATTGCTTTAATTATACGATGGCAGGTTATAGAGCCAAGATGGATCCCATCCGGTTCAATGCTTCCAACTCTTCAAATACAAGATAAAATTCTTGTTGAGAAAGTAACACCCAAAATTACATCCAAATCAAATCTTTCAAAATTAAAAAATAAAATAGTTGTTTTTAACGTTCCCGAACAATTAATTAATGCTGGTTATGAAGCAGATACTGCACTAATAAAAAGAGTAATTGGAATACCTGGAGACAAGGTAGAAGTAAGAGACGGCAACCTTTACTTAAATGATATCGCTCAAGAAAATTACATTTTTGACAAAAATATTAATTATTCTATAGGGCCTTTTATTGTCCCAGAAGAGTCATTATGGGTGATGGGAGATAATAGAAATAACAGTATGGACTCACATATTTGGGGATTTTTACCCTATGAAAAGGTTATTGGTAAGGCTATTTTTAGATATTGGCCATTTAATAAAATTGGACCTATTCGGTTCCCTGCCCTTAATAATTTAAATTAATGGGTACGTGATGTTGTAGGGTTTTTATATCTTGAAGTTGTAGAAATGTTTAATCCAGAATTTCTTGCTACTGAAAATAATGATCCAAATGATGAGAATGACTTAATCCAGTATTTACAAAAACAATCTCCTGAAGTTTTGCAAAGAGTAGCAAAATCAGCTAGTGAAGATATTCAAGAAATTATTAGACATAATGTTCAAGGTCTCCTTGGAATGCTTCCTTCAGATCAATTTGATGTAAAAATAACATCTTCAAAAGACAACATTGCTAATTTACTATCTTCTGCAATGATGACGGGATATTTCTTAAGACAAATGGAGCAAAGAAAAGAGCTGGAACAAACTCTTAAAAATGATGAAGACATGTCTATTGAAGAATAAGAGTTTTAAAGATTTACTTCTTCAGGAATTATTCCTAGTTCAAACAACTTTTTATATAAACCCATCAAAAATTTATTATCCTCAGGTAGTTTGTCCCACTTTTGGGAATTAATTTCATTAATTAATTTTTGACAATCTTCTATTGTAAATTTTACAGGTGCCGTAAAATGAGCTGGAATTAAATATTCCATATCTTCAAAAGACTTGATATTTTCTAACCATTTAAGTAATACTTCTTTTGAACGGGGAAAAATTAGTTTTTGTAAAACTGGTGCCACTTGAATCTTAGGAGTATCTTCACCCATTAATTCAACAAGAGATAATTCCCAATCTTCGTCCCATAAAAAGGGATAAATACCGAAATGAGATCTCCAATTTCTAAGATCTTTTTTGAACGAATATTTAAATATTTCTTTTAAAGATGGAATATTTAATTTACCTGGTTTCAAAAAAGATGAAAATAAGACTAACCTTTTCCAGCCTTTTTTTCTTTGTTCAATGGAGTCAATCAAAGGTTCATCTCCTCTCTCTCTAGAATGAAAAAGAAGTGGAGTTGGGTCAAAATTAAATATCTCAGGTGGAGTGGAGTCTATTCCAACTATTGCGTCTGTTACATGAAGAGTTTTCGTAGAATAATGGAAACAGCTTATCTCCTGATATCTTCCAAGTCCTAAATTCAGTGGGCCTAATGAAGACCATTTAAATGAGTTCGAATGTGGAGTACCTTCCTCAAACAGTATTCTTGATCTTTTTGATGGAATTCCTAAAAAATCTAGTGGAAGATTGATAGGGAAACTCCACTGTCCAGGACAAAGCCAAATTTCTGCATCATTAAAAATTCTTGAAAGAGCTGGCAGTCCGATTTTATGTTCTAGTCCGGAGGCGCTTGGGAGAATTATTGTTTTTACTTTGCCGTAAATCGCAATTAATTTTTCTAACTCATTTATTAATTCTTTTGTAGGAGGCAGTGGGTTTATTAGCATCAACCCATTATCAACCTTTATTACCGTCATTCTTATTGGAACCGCAACATAATAAAGTCCTTGTATTTGTTCTAAGGACCATATTTGATCAGGAATTAATTCTCTTAAGATTGTTTTCTTTTTCCCATAGGGATATAAGGGAAATAATGGCCACCAATACCAATTTTTATTTAAAGTTTCTTCCACCACAATCATTTATAACCAGCAAAAAATTTCTTTAACTTAAATATTCCGTATCTTGGAGCGAATAAAAAAGCGAATAAAAATATAAAAGTTTGTGCCAAGACAATTGATCCACCTGTTTCAAGATCAAACCAAAAACTAATGTAGATTCCTATTAGGCTCGAGATAATTGCACTTAATACTGAAATTATTGTCATATTATCAAACTTATCGGTAAGTAAATATGCAGTAGCCCCTGGTGTAATCAACATCGCAACTACCAAAATAATTCCAACAGACTGCAAGCCCACAACTGCTGCCAAAGACAAGCACGTGAGGAGTAAATAGTGAAGAAACAATACGTTAATTCCAACTGTTTTTGCATGCCTAGGATCAAAACAATAAAGCATTAAATCTTTCCTAAAAATTGATAAAAGGATTACTACCAATAATGAAATGAATATTGTTTGTTTTACATCTGAAAGTGATATTCCTAATGGACTGCCAAAAAGGATAGAGTGCAGATCAATATTACTTTTAATCTTAGAAACCAATACGATTCCAAGAGCAAAAAATCCAGTAAATACCAACCCAATAACAGTATCTTCCTTAACCCTAGATTTCTGCTTAATAAACCCTATCAATGCAACAGAACCAACTCCGAAAATGAATGCCCCTAATGAGAAAGGAAGACCTAATGCATAAGCAACAACAACACCAGGCATTACTGAATGTGACACTGCATCTCCCATTAAAGCCCATCCTTTAAGAGTTAAATAACTAGATAGGAAACCACAAACAGCTGCCACTAATGAACTCATAAGAAGTGCTTTTCTCATAAAGTCATGAGTTAAAGGATCTGTTATGAATGAATCTAAAGTTAAAAAAGAACAGAGCTCCATATAATTTAAAATTTAGGATTCAGGTCCAAACAAGAAATCAGGTGAGATTCCTCCAAAAGTAGTTGTAATATTTTCAGGAGTAAACACTTCAGAGGTCTCGCCGTACGCTACAACAGTTTTATTTATTAAAAGAACCAAATCACAAAATTCACGAACATGAATCATATCATGCGTTGATAATAATATAGTTTTCCCCTCATTTTTAAATTGAATAAATAATTCCGAGATAAGTTTTTCAGTTCTTATATCAACACCTGAAAAAGGCTCATCAAGAAGTAATATTGACGCCCTTTGCGCAATTGCTCTAGCTAAAAAAGTTCGTTTTCTCTGACCTCCAGATAAGTTTCCAATAGGTGTAGATAAATGATCAGTAAGATCAACCCTCTCAATAGCATCTTTAACTGCCTGAACATCAGACTCTCTAGGACATCTAAAAATATTCATCGAACCATATCTTCCCATCATCACTACATCCCAAACATTTATTGGAAATTGACTATCAATTCCCTCACTCTGAGGGACATAAGCAATTGTCTGATCTTTTTGAGCAGATCTTACAGACTCTCCATTAATTCTAATTTTTCCCTTTGAAATATTTACAAACCCAGTTAAAGCATTAAAAAAAGTTGTTTTACCAGCCCCGTTCATCCCTACTAACCCACAAATCTGGCCAGGTTTCAATCTTAAATTGGCATCATACAAAGCCACCTTACCGTTGTAATCTACACAAATATTTTCTGCATCAATCCTAAAGTTTTGATAATTGATTGATTCCATAATTCATAAAAGCCCTTTTTTAATTAAATCCAAATTATGCTCAAGCATTTTTATATAGGAGCTAGCAGGGCCACTTTCATCAGATAATGAATCAACAAAAAGATTTCCTCCAAAATTAGCTCCAGTTTCGTTTGCAACAATCATTTGAGATTCGTTACTTACAGTACTTTCGCAAAATACAGATGGGACATTTTTTTCTTTAACTAGTGAAATTGTTCTTGTCATTCTTTTGGGCGTAATTTGACTCTCAGCATTAACTGGCCATAAATAAACTTCCTCTAATCCATAATCATTTGTTAAATACGAAAAAGCACCTTCACAACTTACTAGATACCTCCTTTCTTTATTTAAGTTATTAATAAAAAGTGAGAATTCTTTATCTATTTTAGAGAGTTTATCTTTATAAATTTTTCCATTTTCTTCAAATAATGTCCTTTTGGATGGCCTCAATTCTGATAAATAATCCACCAGAATATCTACGTATAGGATCCCTCTTTTTGGAGAAATCCAAGCATGAGGATTGGGTTTCCCTTTATAAAAATCTTCACTGATAAAAATAGGATCTAAATCTTCCGCGACAGTAATTCTTTTAACTTTTAAATTAGAAACAAATTTTTCAGCCCATAATTCAAATCCAAATCCATTATCAATAAAAACAAAAGCCTTAGAGGCAATTACCAAATCGCTAGGAGTTGGTTGGTAGCCATGAACTTCAACTCCAGGTTTCGTTATTGATCTAACAATAAAATCATCTTTAGCAACATTGCTAATTATGTCCGCCAAAACAGTGAAACTTGCCAGTATTACTTCTTTACTTTCATTTTTATTTGATATTTTCTTGCATGAGCCTGACGTAATAGAAAGCAGTAGCAATAAACTAAAAAAAAGAATTTTTTTCCTCATATTTAACTTTAAAACAAGATTATGAACTAAAAGATATTTTCATAAGTGGTTTTCTAAGATCAGAAATAAATCCTTGCCAATTTATTTTTTCTTTTTCAAAAGCTTTTTCAACAATTTTCTCAGAATTTTTCTTTATAAAATCCAAATTAGGTTCTTCTACTCCTTTTGTTATTGCCATAAAATCAGCCAAAGAACTTGATACTACTCTTGTTAAATAAGCAGCACTGACAGCCTGAAATGTTCCAGAAACAAGCCAATTTGGTCCATGTAATTTTGTTATGCCAATTAGAGTCTGTCCACTCCATTCAATAACTCCCTGAGCAATTGCAGTCTTTAAAATCTCTTTAGAAACTTTATCTAAAATTTCAGGAGACCAATTACATCCCCATATAGATTTAATTTCTTTAATCATTAATGAATTTAGTACTGTCATTGCCATAACATCAATTGATGGGATAGGAGATAAGAAAACAGTTGTAGCGACTAGAATTTGATTTTTTCTTTGTATTCCTTTTAACTGCATTCTTCTTATACCTTCAATTTCAGATTGCCAAGCAACATGAAGTTCTTTCAAAAGCCTTTTTTTTGTATTTTCAATATTTTTAGATGAACTTATGAAAAACTTCCTTAACGAAAAAGGTATATTTATTATTTCATTCTTATTCACATCAAAAGTAATAATTTTGTTTATAAAGTCTCCTGAAATTTGCGACTTTAGGTCTTCTATCTGATTTTTGGCTTCTATTTCGTTGGAAGTTAAAGCCACCAACCAGATTGGCATATTTTTAGGAAACTTTTCCAGCCACAAAAAATCATTTGCCGATAAGGGCAAGTCTAAAAAATACAAGATTGCATCACTTTTCAAAGCTTCTTCTGGAATAACATGAGAAGAATTGTATTTAGGCAGTTTTTCATATAAATCAAAGTCAAACTTATCTACTTTAAAATGACTTTTTAAAACTGACTGACAACTTTGATAATCTTTTTGTCCAATACAACTTATTTTTTCTTTTTCAAATCTATTAAGAATTGATTCAAGTGTTTTTTGTCTTTTTGAATTCTGTTTCTCTAATTCATTTGTTGCTTCAAGTTCTTCAAAAAAATTTAAATCTTCATTACATAAATTTATCCAACCATCTAAATTATTTGGTTCATTAAATTTAGGCTTATCATTCTTCAAGTAAAAATATCCCCCCAAACACAACGCAAAAAATCCTATTGAGCCGCCTGCAAAATGGATTAAGTCACTGACAAACCATTCCCCAAAACCTAATAATAATAAAATAATAAGAAGATTTTTTTTTGGAAATCTGATGAAATCCTTTAAAAGGTTGTCTTTACTAATATCAAACACAATACTTTATTTCTCTAATTACATTTTAATGCAAGTTGTGAATGAGAAAAGCGAAATTACATAAGTCGTTAATCAATAGATAAAAATTTAAGGGATTTAAAAAGACTTATTGCATAACAAGATGCTAAGTTAATAAACTATTTAAATAACCTAAGAAACATCGAGATGTCTAATTCAAATTTCAGCAATAATCCTGGACAAGAAAATTATAGAGGTCGTTCTAACAATGAAAGATCTAATTTCAGAGATAGATCAGGGGGCAGGAGAGACGGAGGAGGATTCCGAATAAGATTGAGTGATAACGAAATGAAAGCTGTTAAATCAATACAAGAGACCTTTCAATTAAGGTCTACTGTTGCAGTTTTAGGTTTCTCTGTTAGAACACTTAGCGAAATGATAAAAGACGAGAAATTGATTGAATCAATCAAAGAATATGCAAAAAACAATAAAAACTCCTCTCCGAATAGAAAATCACAAAATCCTAATGAAGAAAAGACAAAAACAGCTCCTAACCCCTTTGCAAGACCAGTAAAAAGTACATCAACTGAAGAGATCCAACCTAGCGAAGTAGAAGAGGATGTCAAATAAAAAAAGAATTCTTTCAGGAGTTCAACCAACTGGTGATTTACATATTGGGAATTGGCTTGGGGCAATTAATAATTGGGTGACACTTCAAGAGCAATATGAAACATTTTTATGTGTAGTTGATTTGCACGCAATCACAGCTTCATATAATCCCAAAGAATTATCTCAGAACACTATCTCAACTGCAGCTTTGTACGTCGCTTGCGGGATAGATCCCAATATATGCTCAATTTTTGTCCAAAGTCAGATTTCTGCACATTCAGAACTTTGTTGGATATTAAATTGCATGACCCCAATAAATTGGATGGAAAGAATGATTCAATTCAAAGAAAAATCCATACAACAGGGAAATAATGTATCCATTGGATTATTTGACTATCCGATCCTAATGGCTGCAGATATTCTTCTATATGACGCTGACTTTGTACCAGTAGGTGAGGATCAAAAACAGCATCTTGAACTTGCCAGAGATATTGCACAACAGAGAATTAATGCCAGATTTAGTAAGGATAAAAATATTTTAAAAATCCCTCAACCAATAATCATGAAGAATGGATCAAAAATAATGAGCTTAATTGATGGCTCAAAAAAGATGAGCAAAAGTGATCCTAATGAGGGCAGTCGTATTAACTTATTAGATGCTCCTGAAATAATTACGAAAAAAATAAAAAGAGCAAAAAGTGATAGTTCTATTGGAATTGAATTTAACAACCCTAAGAGACCAGAATCTAAAAATCTTTTGATGATTTATTCAATTTTATCTGGCAAAGAAATTTCTCAATGTGAAAATGATTTCTCGGAGACTGGATGGGGGACATTTAAAAAATTAGTTACAGAACAACTCATTGAATCACTAGAACCTATTCAGAAAAAATATAAATTACTAATAGATGATCCCTATCAATTAAATAAAATTCTTGATGAAGGTAAGGAAAAAGCTGAAGATCTAGCAAATCAGACTTTAAAAAGAGTTAAATCAAAATTGGGTTTTTTTGAAATGGAGAAATAAATTATGCCAATAATTACCTTACCTGATGGTTCAAAAAAGGTTTTCGAAAAATCTGTAACTACCCTGGAAATTGCCCGGAGTATAGGCGCTGGATTAGCTAATGCAACAATTGCTGGAAAAGTAAATGATGTTCTTCTAGATGCAACTATTCCTATAAATAAAGATTCTAAAGTTGTAATCATTACATCTAAAGATAAAGAGGGAATTGAAATAATTAGACATTCCTTTGCTCACCTTATTGGTCATGCAGTTAAACAAATTTACCCTAATATTAAAATGGCAATTGGGCCAGTAATTGAAGATGGTTTTTATTACGATATTTTTTCTGAATATAGATTTACTCCTGAAGATTTAAAAAAAATCGAAAATAGAATTAATAAATTAATAAAGACAAACTATGATGTTGAAATTTTACAAGTTTCTAAAGAAGAGGCAATTAAAACTTTTAAAGAAAGAGATGAGACTTTTAAATTACGAATCATTGAAGAAATTCCTGAAAAAGGTCTCATCAATTTATATAAACACGAAGAATATATCGATATGTGCAGAGGGCCTCATGTGCCCAATACTAGACATTTGAGACACTTTAAATTACTGAAACTATCGGGTTCATACTGGAGAGGGAATAGTGGGAATGAATCATTACAGAGAATATATGGAACTGCATGGGCAAAAGAAAAAGAACTCAATGAATACTTAACAAGAATTGAAGAAGCGGAAAAAAGGGATCATAGAAAACTTGGGAAAAAGCATTCACTATTTCATATACAAGAAGAATCTCCAGGAATGATTTTTTGGCATTCAAATGGATGGACAATCTACCAAGTACTGGAAAAGTACATTAGAGAAATCCTCAAAAAAAATGATTATTTAGAAATTAAAACCCCACAAGCTGTTGATAAATCTCTTTGGGAAAAATCCGGTCATTGGGAAAAATTTAGAGACGATATGTTCACTACTGCATCAGAAAATCGAACTTACGCAATTAAACCAATGAATTGTCCATGCCATATTCAAGTATTTAATCAAGGTTTAAAAAGTTATAAGGATTTACCTATTCGTCTTGCTGAATTTGGTTCTTGTCACAGAAATGAGCCCTCTGGTGCCCTACACGGCTTAATGAGAGTAAGAAACTTTACTCAAGATGATGCGCACATATTTTGCACAGAAGAGCAAATTCAAGAAGAAGTATCAACTTTTATAGATCTTGTTTTCGAGGTTTATAAAACTTTTGGTTTTGATGAAATCATTATCAAATTATCAACCCGTCCTGAAAAAAGAGTAGGTAGTGAAGAGATTTGGGATAAATCAGAGGAGGCTCTTACCAAAGCTCTCGACAATAAGAATCTAAAATGGGAACTCCAACCAGGAGAGGGGGCTTTTTATGGTCCCAAAATAGAATTCTCCTTAAAAGATTGTCTTAATAGAGTTTGGCAATGCGGTACTATTCAGGTTGATTTCTCAATGCCTATTAGGTTGGATGCAACTTTTGTAGATATTGATAATGAGAAAAGAAATCCAGTTATGCTTCATAGAGCAATTTTAGGATCCTTTGAGAGATTTATCGGAATCTTAATTGAACAATATGAGGCAAAATTCCCAATTTGGCTTGCGCCTTATCAAATAATTTTATTGAGCATTACTGATAGAAATATTGAAAAGTGTTTAAAGTTTAATGAATTAATAAATAATAATGGTTACCGATCAAAAGTTGATGTAAGGAATGAAAAAATAGGCTATAAAATAAGAGAGGCAACTATCGGGAGAGTTCCTTTAATTGCAATTATTGGAGATAAAGAAGAAGAAATTAATTCAGTCGCTTTAAGAGCTTTAGATGGAACAAATTTAGGAATTTTCAACCTACCTAATCTATACAAATTAATGGATGAATTAATAGAAAAAAAAGGGCGGACAGGCTGATTTCGAATAGATGAATTTTCTGGCTTGTGATTTAGGAGGTACCAAGGTTCTCTTGGGAATATTTGAAAGAGTAATAAATGATGATTCGCCTAAATTGTTATTTAAGAAGAAATATATATCTTCTAATTGGAATTCTTTTGAACTCATCCTTGAAGATTTTCTCAAAAATGAATGCAAAAATTTTACTCATCCTTCTTCTGCATGTTTAGCTGTAGCTGGTCCAATATCTAATAACAACGCAAAAATCATTAACTTATCATGGAATATTTCTGGAAATGCTTTACAGAACAAATTTAATTTTAAAAGCTGCGAGCTAATAAATGATTTCGCTGTACAAATTTATGGAATACCTTTTTTAAAAAAAAATCAATTTTCTACTATCCAAAATGGATCCCATTCTGAAGGTGCTAATAATGATTTGCATGCCATTGTTGGAGCGGGGACTGGTTTGGGTATTGCGAGAGGAATAATATCAGGGGGAAAGATAAAAGTTTTAGCTAGTGAAGGTGGTCATGTTGAGTTCTCCCCAAAGACAAAATTAGAATGGGAATTAAAAATTTGGCTTAAGAATTATCTAAAAGTTGAAAGGATATCCTGTGAAAGAATTATTAGCGGCACTGGTTTATCAAGAATTGCCGAATGGAGACTAAGCAAACCTGATGCTCAAAACCATCCACTACAACAATATTTAAAAAAAATTAAAATTTTTGATGCTGCAAGAAAAGAACTCCCAGAAAAAATTTGTAATCTTTCTAAAGAAGGAGATCAAATAATGATTGAAGTTGAGAGAATATGGATAGGCGCTTATGCCTCTTTATTGGGAGATGTTGCCCTTCAAGAATTGTGCTTTGGCGGGTTATGGATTTCTGGAGGAACAGCATCAAAACATTTCAAAAACTTTAAATCAGATTTATTTTTAAAACAATTTTTCGACAAGGGAAGATTAAAAGATATTCTTAAAACAATACCTATGAAAGTAATTTTAGATGAAGAGTTTGGACTTTTTAGTGCAGCCTGCAGAGCAAAAATGCTTTTAAAAACTTAAAAACAAAAAATGTCTATTCCTGAAGTAGGTAAAAAAATAAGGGTAACAGTACCTTCCACAACTGCCAATTTAGGGCCAGGATTCGATTGTCTTGGAGCAGCATTGGATTTGTATAACGAGTTTACTTTTACAAGGATTGAAGGTGGTGGAGATAGATTTGATTTAATAATGGAAAGTACAGATGGTAATCACTTAAGAGGAGGACCTGAAAACTTAGTTTTTAGAGCAGCTCAGAAAGTTTGGGAGAGCGCAAATATGGACCCTTTTGCACTTGAAGCAAGAGTCAAGTTGGCAGTGCCGCCTGCACGCGGTCTTGGTAGTAGTGCTACAGCAATAGTTGCCGGATTAATCGGAGCAAATGCAATAATGAACTCTCCATTGTCCAAAGAAAAACTCCTTGAACTTGCCATTGATATAGAAGGTCATCCCGATAATGTAGTTCCCTCTCTTCTTGGTGGACTGTGTTTAACAGCCAGGTCTTCTTCTCAAAGATGGAGAATCATAAGATGTGATTGGCACGATTCAATTAAAGCGGTTGTAGCAATCCCTGCAATTCGTCTAAGCACAAGTGAAGCAAGAAAGGTTATGCCTAAGAATGTACCTATATCTGATGCAGTGACAAATATGGGGGCACTTACATTGTTACTAAATGGCTTAAAAGCAGGAAATGCGGAACTTATAAAAGAGGGAATGTTTGATAGGCTACATGAACCCTACAGATGGAAACTTATTAAGGGTGGATTAGAAGTTAAAGATGCCGCACTAAATGCAGGTGCTCTAGGATGCGCTATTAGTGGTGCTGGGCCAAGTATCTTAGCTTTGTGTAAAAAAGAAAATGGTAAAAACGTAAGTCAAGCCATGGTGAAAGCATGGGAGAAGTTAGGTGTAGCTAGCAGAGCACCGTTCTTAAACGTTCAAACAACGGGCAGCCAATTTAGCACTATCGCTGGTAAGTAGTTTTACTTAGGCATTTTTAATGTTATAGTCTCAAGCTAGTACAACTTCAACTAGAATAAAAAAATTATTCATTACATAAATGAATTTAGAATCTTTTCCCTGGCTATCATCCATTGTTTTATTGCCTTTAATTGGGGCATTAATAATGCCTTTCTTGAGTTCAAAAGAAGGAGAAGATAATACACTCCCTAGAAATATCTCATTAAGTTTTTTATTTATAGATTTTTTACTAATAATCGGAGTCCTTTCTCAAAAATTTAATACTTCAGATAGCTCTCTACAACTATTAGAAAGAGCTTCCTGGTTACCATCAATAGGCTTAGAGTGGTCTCTTGGCGTAGATGGGTTATCTGCTCCTCTAATAGCTTTAAGTGGGTTAATTACATTTTTATCCGCTGCGGCTAGTTGGAAAATCAAGAAGAAATCCAATCTATATTTTGCTCTCTTATTAGTCCAAGCATCAGCACAGGCACTAGTTTTCCTTTCTCAAGATTTCCTATTATTTTTCTTGGCATGGGAACTTGAATTAGTTCCGGTATATCTTCTTATTGCGATTTGGGGAGGAAAAAAGAAATTATATGCGGCCACTAAGTTTATTCTTTATACAGCTTTAGCTTCTTTATTAATACTCATAAGTGGATTAGCACTTGCCTTGAGTGGCGATAACTTTACTTTAAATATTACCGATTTAACCAATAAACATGTAACAGGCAGCCTAGCTTTATTATCTTATTTAGGATTCTTAATTGGTTTTGGAGTAAAACTTCCCATCTTTCCATTACATACTTGGTTACCCGATGCACATGGAGAGGCTAATGCTCCAGTTTCAATGTTACTCGCTGGAATACTCTTAAAAATGGGAGGTTATGCTCTCTTGAGATTCAATGTTCAAATGCTACCTGAAGTTCATCTTCAAATTGCACCTGCGTTAATTATTCTTGGAATCATTAATATAATTTACGGAGCTCTTAATGCATTTGCACAAGATAATGTTAAAAGGAGAATTGCATGTAGCTCTGTGAGTCATATGGGTTTTGTTCTATTAGGGATTGGAGCAGTAGATGCTTTAGGAATAAGCGGAGCAATGCTCCAAATGATCAGTCACGGACTTATAGCTGCAGCTATGTTTTTTGTTACGGGCTCATTCTATGAAAGAACAAATACTCTTTCGATACCAAATATGGGCGGTTTAGCAAAGGTCTTGCCAATAACTTTTGCTTTTTTCTTGGCAAGTTCTTTGGCCTCTCTTGCTCTACCAGGGATGAGCGGATTTATAAGTGAAATAACTGTATTTTTAGGAATCACTAGTCAAGAAGGCTTCAGCTCTATCTTTAGATCGATCACTATTCTTATTGCAGCTATAGGTTTAGTTCTAACACCAATATACTTACTATCAATGTGTAGAAGAGTATTTTTTGGCCCTAGAATTCCCGCACTAGCTACAGTCAAAGAGATGAATGGTCGAGAATTGACCATTGGTTTCAGCTTATTATTGCCTACTTTGGTGATAGGTTTTTGGCCAAAAATCGCCATAAATTTATACGAATCCTCAACGAATGCTCTCAGTCAGCAGCTCACTCTAGCTAAATTAGTTGGGATACTACCAACTTTAGTTAATTAAATTATTTCAATAAATGGATACCTCAATTTTTAAATATGGAGAATTACCAGAATTTAAAAAATTTACTCCTGAAAGGATAAGTAAAGAATTCCCAGCAGTAATAGAAAAGATAGCTGAAGATTTTAAAAACATAGAGCAAGATTTATCAAAGTATTTGATTCAAAATGATTTAAATTGGGATAAAGTAATAAATCCCTTGAATGAAGTTAATGAAATTCTTAGATGGAGTTGGGGTGTAATAAGTCACCTAAATGCAGTAAATAATTCTGAAAGTTTAAGAGATATTTATTCAAAATTTCTTCCAGAGATTATTAGCTTGAGTAATAAATTCGGACAAAGTAAAATAATTTACAATTCTTTAGTAAATCTTAAAGAGACAAATAACTTTGATCAAATCAAAAACAGAATTTTAGATAAAGAAATTCTTGAGATGCAACATAGAGGAATATCATTACAAAAGAATGATCAAGAAGAATTCAACAAAATTTCAGAAAAACTTGGAAAGTTATCAACAGACTTCAGCAATAATGTTCTTGATGCGACTAATAAATGGTTTTTAATATTAAATAAAAAATCTGAAGTCGATGGTCTTCCTGAACGAGTACTTGAATTGATGGCAATTTCTGCACACAACCACTTAAAAAAAGATGAAGAAGTTGATCTCAAAAATGGTCCTTGGAAATTAAGTCTGGATATTCCAACTTATACTTCATTTATGACATATGCCACCGACCGTAACCTTAGAGAGAAACTATATAAGGCATTCGTTGGTAGGGCATCTCAAGGAGAAAAAAATAATTCTCAAATCATTGAAGAGATATTATCTCTTAGAACTAAACAGGCTAATCTTCTCGGTTATAAAAGTTGGGCAGAACTAAGTTTGTCAACAAAAATGGCGAAAGAAATTAAAAATGTTGAAAATCTTTTAGAAGAATTGAGAAAACCAGCATTCAAAACAGCAAAAATTGAATTAGATATGCTCGATAAGTTTTCTAAAGCTAATGGGTTTTCAAAATCACAGAATATTGAGCCATGGGATATTAGTTATTGGTCCGAACTTCTTAGAAAGGAAAAGCTCAATTTGGATCAAGAGTCTTTGAGACCCTGGTTTCCACTAAATGATGTTTTGAAAGGTTTATTTAAATTAAGTGAAAAGCTTTTTGAAATTAAAGTAGTCGAGGCAAATGATAAGGCACCTCTGTGGAATGATGACGTTTTATTTTTTAATATCCTCAATAAAGAAGATAACAAAATAGCATCCTTCTACCTCGATCCATATTCGAGGCCTGAATCAAAGAGAGGAGGGGCTTGGATGGATGAATGTTTGAATAAAAATAATGTTGGCAAAAAGACCCTCCCAGTAGCTTATCTCGTTTGTAATCAGACTCCACCATCAAAAGATAAACCTAGTTTGATGAGTTTTGAAGAAGTTCAGACACTGTTCCATGAATTTGGTCATGGCCTTCAACACATGCTTACTACCGTAAATCTTCCTCAAGCAGCTGGCATCAACAACGTTGAATGGGATGCAGTCGAACTTCCAAGTCAATTTATGGAAAACTGGTGTTTCCATAAAAATACACTTATGAATATTGCTAAGCACTACAAAACAGGAGAAAAATTATCCGATGAGAATTTTGAGAAGCTTCTAAAGAATAGAACTTTTAATTGTGGTATGGCTACTCTTAGACAACTTCATTTTGCAATCACAGACCTCAGATTGCACAGTAATATTGATAAAAACGAAGGTAAAACAGCAGATGAAATAAGAAGAGAAATTGCAAAACAAACTACTATTATTGAACCAATTCAAGAAGATAAATTTCTTTGTTGTTTTAGTCATATATTTTCGGGAGGATATTCTGCAGGATATTACTCATATAAATGGGCTGAAGTTCTAAGTGCTGATGCATTTTCAATGTTCGAAGAAGCTGATCTAGAAAACTCTGAAGATTTAAAGTTTATCGGAAAGAAATTTAAAGATACAATACTTAGCTTGGGAGGAAGCCTACCTCCATTAGACATATTTAAACTATTCAGGGGAAGAGAGCCACAAACAGATTCCCTAATAAGACACTTAGGTCTATCTGGAGCTACATAATAATTTCGTCGATTATTTTGTCAATCACAGATTTGTTTCTTACTAGATTTCTATGTTTATATACTTTTACTGATATTTTTTTCCCAAATTTTAAATTTGTCCACCAGCCAGGGAAAACCATCATATCCCAATAAGTAAAAAAATTTATACACTCAACATCATCAAGTAAAAAATCATTATTTGCTAGTTCCCTTAAAAACTTACTATTTATTTTCATTTCTGATATTCCTCTAAAAGGGTATTTAGGTATTAATTGAGCCATCAAAGTTCCTTTGTGAGGTGAACCTATAGATATTAATCTTCTTGTTCTTTTACAACCATTAAATTTTTGAAGCCAGTACCTTCCAATTATTCCTCCCATAGAAAATCCCAAAATATCTATTTCTTTTTCTAAACCATATTTCTCTAAAATTAATTCGTTTAATTTATTAGTCAAGTCCAGAATTGAAGTCATTCCAAATGAATGCTTAAGAGTTGGGGCAAAATATTCAATGCCAATATCATCAAGTTTTGATGTAATAGGAGAAAAAATACTTGAAGTATTCCAAAGACCATGAATTAATATAATGGGATTTCTTTTTTCCAATACTTTAATTATTTTCAAGAATTCTTACTATTGACACCTTCCCATCGAAACCTGTTATTGGAGGATTACATTTTGTCAAAATAATTTTTATTTTAGAAAGCTTAAATTCCTGATTAATGATTTCTAAAATTGAGTTTGAATATTTTTCAATTGTGAAACAATATATTTTCTTTGATTGTTCTTTTAAAATTTGAACTAATTTTGAATAGTCAACTGTTTTTTTTATATCATCATTTACTGTACATTTTTCAAAATCAGTCCACAAAAATATATCTAAAATAAATAGTTGTCCTAATTCTCTCTCTTTATCAAGAACTCCAACCCTAGCCCAAAGTTTAATATTCTCAATTTTTAAAAAAGTTTCCATCTTTAAAAGTTTTAAAGATCTTTATGTGTATAGATAGCCTTTCCTGATGAAAAATCATCAACTATATTCCCATCACCTTTTAGGAAATATTTATAAGTTACCAAACCTTCTAGACCTACAGGTCCCCTTGGTGGAAGTGTTTGAGTAGATATACCAACTTCAGCTCCAAATCCATATCTAAACCCATCTGCAAACCTAGTAGAGCAATTATGAAAAACTCCTGCACTATTAACTATATTCATAAATCTATGAGCAGTTTTTGAATTTTCAGTAATTATTCCATCTGTATGTTTTGAACTATATTTTTGAATATGTGTGATTGCTTCATCAAGATCATCAACAATTTTTATCGATAAAATTAAATCCAAATATTCAGTTTCCCAATCTTCTAGGCTAGCATCATACTTTAACCCTAAATTAACTGATCTCTTATCTCCAATTAATTTAACATTATTAGAATTGAACAAAGGTATGGCCTTCTCTAAAAAAGCTGGTGCAATATCTTTATGGACTAATAGAGTTTCGATAGCATTACATGCTGCAGGATATTGAGTTTTGCTATCCAAAGCTACTGATAAAGCCATCTCTAGATTTGCCTCAATATCTATAAACAAGTGACAAATCCCATCGGCATGGCCAAGCACAGGAATTCTTGTATTCTCCTGAATAAATTTAACTAATTCATTACTTCCTCTTGGAATTATTAAATTAATATATTTCTCAAGATTTAACATCGCCATGCTATCTTTTCTGCTTGTTAATAAACATATTGCATTTTTATCAAGCCCTGATTCATTTAAACCTTCTTGCAATGCTTTCACTATTGAAATATTTGTTAAATTAGCTTCATTACCACCTTTTAGCATTACTCCATTACCTGATCTTACTGCTAAAGAACTAATCTGCATCACGGCATCTGGCCTTGATTCAAAAATAACCCCTAAAACTCCAATTGGCACAGTTTTTCTTTCTAACATCAATCCCTTTGAAAGCTCTCTTTTTATTTGAACTTGATTTACAGGATCAGGCAAATCACCAACTTTTCTTACTCCTTCAATTCCTGAATTTAATTTTACTTTTGATAACTTTAATCTAGAAAGTAAAGCCTTAGAAATACCTTTTTTTTCTGCATTTGAATAATCCTCATTATTAGCCTCTAATATTTCTTTAGAATTTTTTTCTAGATAATCAGCCATAAAATGTAAGGCTTTAATTCGATTTTGATTTTCAGTCTGACTTATTTTTATTGAGGCCAAACGAACTTTCTCAGCTTTTTCTAGAAGATCATTACCTGGTTGAGGTACTTCAAAGATATTCGCCATAATATTTTTTAGATAATCCAATAATAATTCAAATTAACGATTCTTTAAAGTAAATTTCTTTCTGAGTTAATATCTAAAAAATAATTGTACTTGACTTTTCCAATCCCCTTTGGAATCATAAGACCCTAATAATTCTAAGTTTGGATTTGCCTGAAAAGTCAAAATTCCTAAAGGTGAAATATCATCTCTGCCAGGGACGGTTTGAAGGGCAAAATTTATCGCATCATTAATATCAAGCCCTATTTCGGCTACCCAAGCTTGAGAAGAAAACTCCTCATTAGAAGATGATTGACCATTATTTTCTATATCTAAATTTTCATTGGAAAAAATATTATTAAATGAATCATTGTTTTCTATTAAAGCTGGATAAAGAGATAACTGAAATCTTTCACTAAATGCATCGGCATTATTAAGTTGAGAAATAAATGCTCTATTTATTAAATTTGCAGAGTTACCTCCAATCAAACCAATTATTTGTGATCTGTTATAACTTGGCGTGCTCCTTAATTGAATTCTTCTATTTTCATCAGCAAAAGATAATTGATCTAAAAATCCTTCATATGATGCTTCAATTTTAATAAGCCTTGAATTGCCAATCCCAAATGATCCAAAACCAATAGAAGTAGCATTAACATCAAGATCACCCGAGATATTTGAATCCTGATTATTTTCACTTATAGGTATTATAGATTCAGGAACTTTACTAACAAGAGAAAAATTAATAAATGGAACAACTCCGCTTCTTGATGCAAATAAAATATAATTGTCTTTATTTTTATCAAGTTTAAAAGGAGTAGTATATAAATTGGCTATTCCTTTTTTAAGATAAATTAGACCTCTAGCATTTAAATCTTTTCCTACATCCCCATTTATAGTAAGGTCTAATTTGGTATCTAAATAAGCTTGAACTATCTCTGAATATTGAAGTTTAAATTCTGGTCCAAGTTTTAATTTAAGATTATTAAAACTCAAGTTATCTAAATAACTAGGCAAGGTTTCTCCTAAAAGAACTGAATTCAAAATTGTTTCATTTGATATTATTTCAATGTTTTCATTATTATTCCAATAGAGTTCTGGCCAATCTTTTTTATCCTCTTTTCTTATGAGATTATTTTCTTTTTTATTATTTTGACTGGTGCTATTAAAATTAATAAACCCATTATTAAAAGATAGAGAACCTTCCAAAACAGGACTTTCAAATGACCCACTTAAATTGATATCTGAATCTATTAAAAAATTAAAATTATCATTCTCTAAAGTAAATCTTTTTGTTATTAAATTAATTTTTTCCTTTTCAGAATCATTCTTACCATAAAAAGGCAAATTCCCTTTTATAAAAATTGCACCAGAATCTCCAGAATTTGCTTGTAGATTATTGATCTCTAAAGAATCAAAATCAAAAATTATTGTGCTATTAATATCTTTTATTATATTGTTGAAAAAATCAATTTCAGAATCGTTAATTACTAAAAATCCATTTAATAGAGGTTTATTTAAGGTACCTTTTAGAATAATTCTAAGATTCACATCACCTTCTTTAAAGGTAAAGTATTCACCAGCAAAAATATCTATTAACTCAATAAATTTTCCGTCCCCCATCAATCTTAGATCTAAGTTATCTGATTTATTTATAGGTATTGAGCCTTCAATATTAATTGGGATTCCAGAATCATTTATCAAAAGGGAAAAATCAATATCAAAAATAGAATTATCAAATTCAACTAGTCCTTTATCAAATATTATTGTGTTATTTTTAATTGATGAATTATTGGAAGAAATTTCACTATAGAAAGATTTTGTATCAAGATCATAAAATAAATTCATATCTAAACCTCCAAGAAAATTTCTTGGTTTATTTAGAAAGATATTTGCAGTACTTAATGGTAATTTATTAATTATTAAAGAACCTTTACCTGTTAATAATCCTCCTTCCAAATCAATAGAAAATTCCTCTTTATTATTCTTGTAGTCATCTTTAGATATATCAAGATAGCCATTTAATTTTGCATTCAATTTATAATTGGCTGGACTATCGCCCTGAATAGTAATTTTTCCATTGTATCTACTTCTAAATTTATTTAAATATTTTTGCAAATTAAATTTTTCCTCTAGAACCTTACTATTTTCAATAAAGTTATTTATAAAATATATCTTCTCTTTAAATGATTTATTATCATTATTTATTTCCAAATCATCCAAAATATTCGTTTTACTTATGGGGATAATTTTTTTATTATCAAAGTTAAAAATATCAACCGCGGTAAGGATAGTCCAACTAGTGCTTACATTCTTGAATTCTGAATTAATAAAATTATTTTTATTTGAATCATATTCAACTTCAATTACACCTCCATCAATTGGATACAATGAAGAATTTATATAAAAATAATTATTTTTTACACTGAAATCAAATAATGAATTGGCTAAATTAATATTTCTATATTTACCTAAACTCCAAGCAATTCGCCCAACAAGGTATGACTGGTCTGAAGAAATTGATCCCTCACCATTCATAATTCCATTAATTCTATCGAATTGATTTTTGTTTAAAGATAATTCAAGTTCATCAAGAGGAAAATTATCCGCTCGCCATTTATAAGTGTCACCCTCTTTAACTATACCTACAGTCCCTTTATTTGAGTTAAAAACTCTTATGAAATTTGCATTATCTAGCTTAAGATCAG
>QCBT01000003.1 GCA_003281525.1 Prochlorococcus sp. AG-347-J06
GATCCGATGCTATTGATGCCACCGGTAATTCATCAGCCAACAGATTAATCGGTAACAGCGGAGATAATACCTTAAGCGGTGGTTTAGAAGCAGATATCCTTAGAGGTGGCGGTGGTGATGATACTCTCTTCGGCGGAGATGGCAATGACGCACTCTATGGAGGGAGTGGTAGTGATATCTTCCAGTTAAATTATGGTTCAGGCAGAGACTGGATTAGTGATTACACTTCTGGAGTAGACAGCCTGCAACTTCTTGGTGGGATTGCAGAAAGTGATTTGAGTTTCCAGGAAAGAAACGGACATACAAGGATTACCTGGGATAATACTGATGACCTTTTAGCTGTCGTAGCCAACACCATCGCCTCTGATTTGACTTTTATTTAGATTAACTTCTAATTCTTTTTTTCTAGTTAAGCTTTAAAAATTCTTTGATGCTTGTATAAAAAATGGCAAAAAATTCTCAACATTAATATCAATTCAGTAAGGACTTATATTTTCCCCATACCACCTTTCACTTTCCCAAATAGTAAATTTGATGGATAATAAATTTATAGTTATTCATTTCGCAGATCAATCTATAAAATGTCACAATGGCTAGCAAGTGACTAGCAGATAACTTACTTACTTTTTCCTTCAAATCCATTGATATGACTCAAGAACAGTTCTGGCTAATGAAAAGTGAGCCTGATGCTTACAGCATAGATACTTTAAAAAATGACGGTGTAACTTTATGGGATGGAATAAGAAATTATCAGGCTCGAAATTTTATGAGAAAAATGAATAAAGGAGATAAAGTTTTTTTCTATCATTCGAATTGTAAACCCCCAGGTATTGTGGGACTTATGGAGGTAATAGATCTAAATATTGTTGATCCTACTCAATTTGATCAAGATTCAAAATATTTTGATCCAAAATCGAAACCTGATAATCCGAGGTGGGATTGTGTAAAAGTAGAATATAAATTTAAATCAGATAAGATTTTAAGTTTACCTGAATTAAAGATTTTATTTAATGAGGATGAGTTATTAGTCGTAAAAAAAGGAAATAGGTTATCTATATTACCTGTCAGAAATGATATTGCAAAAATACTGCTAGAAAAAATATAAAAAAAATTTTTTAATCCTTAAAATTCATCGAAAACATATTGCCAATATAAAGTCTCGTTAAATCCCTATTTTGAAATCCTTTTTGCATCAAAAATCCTGCTATGGCTGCTTGTAGTATTCTGTATTGATCCCAGTTAGGATGATCCTCAACGAATTCTTTCATAGCCTTTTGAAGATTTTCTTGAAGTTCACATTTGAAACTTATTACTTCATCTTTATGATTTAATACTTTCGAATTTTCGTGGTAATTTAACTCTTGCATATTGAAAAAAATTTTATTGGAATTTAAATCTACAAGATGTAGTTTTCTCCAAAATTACTGAATCGTCAACAAGCATTATTAAGAGACAGTCTCAGGTTATAGAATAATGAGAATTCAGTAATAAATAGGGGAGTCACGGAAATCAATTTTGTAAATTTAAATCTTACTTAAATATAAAGATTTATATAAAATCAAAAGTTTTCCACATGCTTTAGATCATCAGATATTTTTTAAAAAAATACTGTGGAAAAGTTGTGAAAAAATTTTTTTTGGAATGGGAAATTTTTTCTAAAATTTCCAATTTTATTTATCTTTTAATCCATTGATTCCCACATGTTTTTTATTTCATAAAATAAATTTTGTGCTATTGGTATCGGCCAATACATTTCGAAGGATCTAGTTTGGTCTTGACTCTCAAAAACAAACCTTAAACTCCATTCATTTTTTTTTCCCTCTAAGTGAATATACCAAGGTAATTGTTCTAATTCTAAAGTAATAGATTCTTCATCCATTAGTTCATCTTTGATAACTAATAGTTGTTCATTAATTCTTAAAAGTAAAAGGTACAGTGTATTGAATTCACTTTTTTGTAACTCGATTGACCAATTGTCTACACCAATCAAAAAGCAAAATTTGCCTTTTTTAAAATCTTTAATTAATCTCCATCTTTTTTGGTCTTTTACCAAAATTAGCCTGGGAGTAAATCTGGTTGATCTTGCTCATCACTTAGTTCAATAATTGACCTTTGAACGGGTTTAATAGTTGATTCTTCTAATAAGCCATCAAAATCATCAAAACGTCTTTGTTTAGCTCTGAAAGCAATTTTCACTGTAGTTAAATATCTATTAGTTGATTTTCTTATCAAGCTCTCACCTCTCTTTGCAAGATCATTAGAATCAATCCCTGCATTGTTAGATATGTTCATTAAAAAAATTTTTTACTATAAAATGTATTTTACAATTTATTCGACCATTTCAAAACATAAATTACAAAAAGAACTTAATTGATTTAAATAAATTTCATATGGAAGAAAGTTTATCTGGAACACTTGCTATAGATTTAGGGAACACTAATACTGTTGTTGCTTTTCAAGATCAAAAAGATATAAATTCTGTTTTAGTTGAAATACCGAATATTACATCATCTCCAGGAGTTATTCCTTCAGCAGTTTGGTTCGAGGAACATTCAAAGATTCCTAAAATTGGTATTAGTGCTCTAAAGATGAGGGATAACTTAAATTCTGATCTATTTTTTCATTCGAACTTTAAAAGATTAATTGGAAATTCTATTGAAAAAATTAACCAAAAAAATATTCTAAACCCTAATGAATGTGGCGAAAAATTTTTTAAAATTTTGTGGGCAAACATTCCTCACAAGTATAAGATTAAAAGACTTGTTTTAACTGCTCCTGTAGATACATACAAGGGGTACAGAGAATGGTTAGTTAACCTTTGCGAGAATATATCTGTAGAAGAAATAGCCCTTGTTGATGAGCCTACTGCGGCAAGTTTAGGAATAGATGTACCATTTGGCTCAAAAATTATGACCTTAGATATTGGAGGAAGTACAGTCGATATGAATATAGTCAAAATAGAAGGAGGAGAAGGAAAATCTGGTCCAATAGCTGAATTATTAAGATTCAAAGGAAATGATGTAAGCTCAATTTCAAAACAAAAAATAAGGTGTGCTGAAATAATTGGAAAAATAGGCTCAAAAATTGGTGGGAAAGATATTGATCAATGGATAGTTGATTATTTTATTCCAGGTAATAATTATATTAATAATCTTTTAAAGGCAGAAGAAATAAAATGTAAACTAAGCTCATCTTTAATCAAATATGAAAATAAATATCCAATAAAATTATTTACTGAACAAAATCAAGAACGTGAATTTTACTTAAGTAAAGAAATATTAGAGAAAATACTCATTGAAAATAATCTTATTAATCACCTTAACTCTTTACTCAAAGATTTATTAAATCAAGCAAGAGGCAAATTTTGTACAGTTGAAGACTTAAATGCGATTGTTTTGGTTGGGGGAGGAACTCAAATACCATTGATTAAAGAATGGATAACAAAAAAAATTTCAAAAGTTCAAATAAAGTCACCACCTCCTATTGAATCAATAGCGTTGGGGGCTTTAGCAATGACTCCAGGGGTAAAAATTAAAGACATACTAAACAAAGGATTATCTATAAGATTATTTAATAAAAGAGAGCAAAAACACTTTTGGCATCCTATTTTTTACAAAGGTCAAACATGGCCAACAGAAACACCTTTAAAATTGATCCTTCAAGCCAGTCAAAAGAATCAGAAAACATTCGAAATAGTAATTGGAGAGACACAAAAAGAAAGATCATATGATGTTATTTTCGAAAATGGATTGCCGAAGTTATCAGAGATCCAAAATGAAGAAGAAATTATAAAATGGGACAAAAAACCACTCAAAATACTATTAAAAAATCAATCTAATATTGGAGAAGACAGCTTAAAACTTTTTTTTAAAATTACGAAAAATGCTGATTTATTAGTTAAGTGTTTTGATATTAAAAATGAATTTTTTGGAGAATATAATTTAGGAAATATCTTCTAAAAGCTTACTATTCGAGAAAAACTCCTTCTTCATTATCAACATTATTTAAACGTAAACTAATACTTTCAATTTTACTAGTTGGGACTTTTTTACCACAAAAATCTGGTTGAATAGGCAATTCTCTATGACCTCTATCTACCATTACTAATAACATCACTCTTTGAGGCCTGCCCCATGAATATAAAGCATCGATCGCAGCTCTTATTGTTCTACCTGTGTAAATTACGTCATCTATTAGAAGAATTTCTTGTTTCTCAAGAGGAGTTGGAATATCTGCAGCTTGTATCAGGCGAGTTCCAACTCTATTTTGATCATCTCTATAAAAAGTTGGATCAATTGTTCCTTTTCTAACTCTAAAACCTGTCCTAGAGAATAATTCCTTTTCCAGTACTTCAGTTAACTCAATTCCTCTCGTCGGGATACCAACCAATAAAAGGTTATCCAGTTTTTTTACTTTTTCGATTATTTCGGAAGTTAAACGCGAAATAGTTTTTCTAAGCTCAACTTCAGTAAGTATTACGATCTTTTTTGACTTCTTGGGCATGATTTATCAAGAAATAAAATTCATCTAATATTTCCATAAATTAGCAAAAGCTAACTATATTAAATATAAATTGTTAAAGAGTTACCTTTGAAGCTAAATTTAAGGTTGGATCAGTTAAAAATGAATTTGATCTAAATATGTCAAAGATTAGCAGCAAAAATATAAACAGATTAAGTGTTCCTCAGAGCCCTGTAGTTCTAGCAATACTAGATGGATGGGGATATCGAAAAGAAATATCAGATAATGCTATTAAAAGTGCAAATACACCAATCATGGACTCTTTGTGGCATGCTTACCCCCACACCCTAATAAATGCTAGTGGATCTGATGTTGGCCTCCCTGATGGTCAAATGGGTAATTCAGAAGTAGGGCACCTGACCATTGGTTCGGGAAGAATAATACAACAAGAACTTGTAAGGATTTCAAATATTGTAAAAAATAATCAATTAGGCTTGGTAAATGAGTTAAAAGAGATGTCTGATTCATTAAAGAAAAATAGTTCTACTTTGCATATCATGGGATTATGTTCCGATGGAGGAGTTCATAGTCATATTGATCATTTATTAGGTTTAATAAAATGGGCATCTGATAATGAAATTAAAAAAGTTGCCATCCATATTATTACCGATGGAAGAGATACTCCTGCAAAAAGTGCCTCGAAATATCTAAATCAAATTGAGTCATGTATAAAAAAATTTAACGTAGGCGAAATAGCTTCAATATGCGGAAGATACTGGATAATGGATAGAAATCTTTTATGGGATAGAACAGAAAAAGCTTATTCAAATTTGACTGATCCAGATATTCAAATAACAAATATTTCTCCCCAGGATTACATAGAAAAAAGTTATGCCAAAAACATAACCGATGAATTTATAGAGCCTATACGAATGTCTGAAAATCATCTTAAAGATGGAGATAGTCTAATTTGCTTTAACTTTCGTCCAGACAGAGCAAGACAAATAGTCAAATCCCTTTCTGTCAATAAATTCTCAGACTTTGAAAGAAAAAATTTTCCAAATCTAGATTTTGTCACTTTTACTCAATATGATCCCAACTTTCCCGTTAAAGTTGCATTTCCTCCTGAATCACTCAATAACTTTATAGGCCAAATAGTTTCGGAAAACGGACTTAAACAATATAGAACCGCAGAAACTGAAAAATATCCTCACGTAACATACTTTTTCAATGGAGGTGTTGAAATTCCTTTACCTGGAGAAGAGAGACATTTGATTCCATCTCCAAGAGTCGCAACTTATGATATGGAACCAGAAATGTCTGCAGAGGAATTAACTATTAGTTGCTCTAAAGCAATTAAAAGTGGGAATTATGCTTTTGTTGTAATCAATTTTGCCAATCCTGACATGGTTGGTCACACAGGCAACATGGATGCAACAATTAAAGCTATAGAAAAAGTAGATAAATGTGTAGGTCAAATAGTTAATGCTACTGGAGAAATGGGCGGAAGCATTATTATTACAGCCGATCATGGTAACGCAGAGGTAATGAAAGGAATTGAAGGAGAACCATGGACAGCACACACAATTAATAAAGTTCCATTAATTTTAATTGAAGGTGAAAAAAGAAAAATACCAAATATGGGAAATGAAATTAATTTAAGAGAAAACGCGGGCTTAGCAGATATTGCTCCTACTTTATTGCAATTATTAAATCTCCCAATACCAAGAGAAATGACAGGAAAATCTCTTATTCAAGAAATTGAATTAAAAGGTTATAATAAGGTCGTTCAACACGCTTAAAGTTAATAAAAGTTTTTTCAAGCAATGATTCAAATTATTAGTTGGATTTGGGTATTTTCTGGGGTTCTTCTTATTCTCTTAGTTTTACTTCATAGTCCCAAAGGTGATGGAATGGGAGGAATTGCCGCCAGTGGAAGCTCTATGTTCAACAGCGCAAGTAGTGCAGAAGCTTCTCTAAACAAAATAACTTGGACTTTTTTAGTGATATTTTTGTCTCTCGCAATTATTCTTAGCGCTGGTTGGATTTCATAAAAGGTAAAAAAAAAGGGACCATTTTGAATGTTCCCCTTTAAAAAATTTATTAAAAATTATTATTTAGTTAGTAATCGAAGTCACCGCCCATACCTGGAGCACCTGCTGGAGCAGCTGAATCTTTTTTCTCAGGTAAATCTGCAACTATGCATTCGGTAGTTAGAACCATTCCTGCAATTGAAGCTGCATTTTGTAATCCTGAACGTGTAACTTTTGCAGGATCAACTATGCCAGCTGAGGACATATCTACATATTCTCCAGTGGCAGCATTAAATCCATCATTAAATGGTTTAGTTTTTACATTTTCAGCAATCACTGCTCCATTAGAACCTGCATTCTCAGCAATTCTCATAAGAGGAGCAGTAAGTGAGGCTTCAACAATGTTAGCTCCAATTAATTCCTCTCCTTCTAAATTTTTATCAGCCCATTCTTTTAGAATTGGAGATAAATGAGCGAGAGTTGTTCCTCCTCCAGGAACAATTCCTTCTTCAACAGCTGCTTTTGTTGCATTAATAGCATCTTCAAGACGAAGCTTTTTATCCTTCATCTCAGTTTCAGTAGCAGCCCCAACCTTAATCACTGCTACACCTCCAGCTAATTTAGCAAGACGTTCTTGAAGCTTTTCCTTATCATATGAGGAATCTGTTTCATCCATTTGCTTCTTAATTTGATCACATCTAGCTTTCACTGCTTGCTCATTACCTTCAGCAACAATAGTTGTAGTCTCTTTATTGATAGTTATTCTTCTACCAGTTCCAAGCATCTCCAAGGTAGCATTCTCTAATTTCAAGCCTGCATCTTCAGTTATAAGTTGTCCATTAGTTAAAACGGCCATATCTTCAAGCATGGCTTTTCTTCTATCACCAAATCCAGGAGCTTTTACAGCAGCAACATTTAACACGCCTCGTAATCTATTGACAACAAGGGTTGCTAAAGCCTCTTTTTCAATATCTTCTGCAATAATGACTAGTGGTTTACCAGTTTTAGCTATTTGTTCCAAAACAGGAACTAAATCTTGCACTAAGGCAATTTTTTTATCAGTCAGAAGGATATATGGTTCGTCTAAAACAGCCTCCATTCTCTCTGTGTCTGTTGCGAAGTAGGGTGAGATATATCCTTTATCAAAGCGCATACCCTCAGTAACTTCTAATTCAGTAGTCATTGATTTCCCTTCTTCTAGGGATATAACACCTTCTTTACCAACTTTATCCATAGCATTGGCAATCATTTGGCCAACTTCTTCGTCGTTTCCAGCAGCAATAGTTCCACATTGAGCTATAGCATTGCTATCACTAATAGGTTTTGAATTTTCTTGAATTTTACCAACTAGAAATTCGGTCGCTTTATCAATTCCTTTTTTCAAGGTAATTGCATTAGCTCCTGCAGCAACGTTTCTCAAACCTGCTTTAACCATTGCATGAGCTAGAACAGTAGCTGTTGTGGTGCCATCTCCAGCTGCATCATTAGTTTTTGAAGCGGCTTGTCTGATTAAAGCAACCCCTGTGTTTTCAATGTGGTCCTCTAATTCGATTTCTTTAGCAATTGTGACACCATCATTGATAATTTGTGGAGCACCAAATTTTTTCTCTAGTACAACATTTCTTCCTTTTGGTCCAAGCGTTACAGCTACAGACTCAGCAAGGATATCAATTCCTCTCTCGAGCGCTCTACGAGCTTGCTCATTGTAAATAATTCTTTTAGCCATGTTTAGGCAGTGATTTAGTAATAAGTTTTAATAATTTTTGAAACAAATATTTTAGCTTACTACAGCTAAAATATCCTTTTCTGAGAGCAAGACATATTCATCTCCTCCCAATTTAATGTCTGTACCAGCATATTTGCTGTACAAAACTTTATCGCCAATACTCACTTCTGGAGTTTGTCGAGAACCATCGTCATTAAGTTTGCCAGGGCCCACCTGAGCAACTTCTCCAACCTGTGGTTTTTCTTTAGCTGAATCAGGCAAAAGTATGCCCCCAGCAGTTTTTTCCTCAGATGCGGAAACTTTAATAAATATTCTATCTCCCAGTGGTTTTACTGTAGAGACTGTAAGTGAAACAGCTGCCATAGATTAATGGAGGATCATGATTGAGACGCTTTGCGTCATAAAAATGGAAAGAGAATTTCTCTATCCGTATCATCAACAACATAATCTGCAAAGAGGCAATTAAACCATACTTAAACTGTGCGGGTGGCCGAACCCATTTAACGAATCTACCCATAAGGTGGTAGTATTTTCGGATTATGAGCTGTTTAAATCAGCTATTCATCACCAATCAATAAAAAATGGTAGCAACTCCATCAACTTCTTCACAAACAAAAGGCATAGTTCGTCAGGTAATCGGCCCAGTTCTAGATGTAGAATTTCCAGCCGGGAAATTACCCAAAATATTAAATGCATTAAGAATTGAAGCTAAAAATCCAGCTGGACAAGACATAGCGCTCACAGCAGAAGTCCAACAGCTCCTCGGCGACCATAGAGTTAGAGCAGTGGCAATGAGTGGCACAGACGGCCTTGTAAGAGGCATGGAGGCAATCGATACAGGAGCACCAATATCTGTGCCTGTAGGAGAAGCAACTTTAGGAAGAATATTTAATGTTTTAGGAGAACCAGTAGATGAACAAGGTCCAGTAAATACTAAAGATACTTCTCCAATTCATAGAGCTGCGCCAAAGTTAACTGACCTAGAGACTAAGCCAAAAGTTTTTGAAACTGGTATTAAAGTTATCGACCTTTTGGCTCCTTACAGGCAAGGAGGAAAAGTTGGATTATTCGGAGGTGCTGGTGTTGGGAAGACTGTTCTTATTCAAGAATTAATTAATAACATCGCAAAGGAGCATGGAGGTGTTTCCGTTTTTGGCGGTGTAGGGGAAAGAACCAGAGAAGGGAACGATTTATATGAAGAATTTAAAGAATCAGGAGTTATCAATGCAGATGATTTAACTCAATCAAAAGTTGCCTTATGTTTTGGACAGATGAATGAGCCACCAGGTGCAAGAATGAGAGTAGGCTTATCAGCACTTACAATGGCCGAACATTTTAGAGATGTGAACAAACAAGACGTATTACTTTTTGTTGATAACATTTTTAGATTCGTTCAAGCTGGTTCTGAAGTATCTGCATTACTTGGAAGAATGCCCTCAGCTGTTGGATACCAACCGACTCTGGGAACTGATGTTGGCGAATTGCAAGAGAGAATTACATCTACATTAGAAGGATCAATAACATCCATTCAGGCTGTTTACGTCCCTGCTGATGACTTAACAGACCCTGCTCCAGCTACAACCTTTGCACATTTAGATGCCACTACCGTGCTTGCTAGAGCTCTTGCAGCTAAAGGGATTTATCCAGCAGTTGATCCATTAGACTCAACGAGCACTATGTTACAACCTTCAGTTGTTGGTGATGAGCATTACAAAACAGCCAGAGCTGTCCAATCAACTTTACAAAGATACAAAGAGCTTCAAGATATTATCGCGATTCTTGGTTTAGATGAGCTTTCTGAAGAAGATAGATTAACAGTCGACAGGGCTAGAAAAATTGAAAAATTCCTCTCACAGCCTTTCTTTGTAGCAGAAATATTTACAGGAATGTCTGGTAAATATGTAAAATTAGAAGATACCATTGCTGGTTTCAATATGATTTTGTCAGGTGAACTGGATGATTTACCAGAACAGGCATTTTACTTAGTTGGTAATATTGATGAAGTTAAAGCAAAGGCTGAAAAAATAAAATCAGAAAAATAAATATTTAAATATATATATTTAACCTTCAATAATTTTAAATTAATGGCAATTTCTCTAAAAGTTTTAGCTCCTAATAAAAATGTTTACCAAGGCGAAGCTGAAGAAGTAATCCTTCCAAGTACTACTGGTCAACTTGGCATCCTACCAGGACACATCTCTTTAGTTACTGCTATAGATATTGGCGTTTTAAGGCTAAGAATGAATTCCCAGTGGAAATCAATAGCTCTAATGGGAGGCTTCGCTGAAATTGAATCAGATGAAGTCATAGTTTTAGTAAATAATGCTGAAATTGGTTCTGAAATTAATGTTCAAAATGCTGAACAAGATCTTAAAGAAGCAAAATTAACAATTAGCAAATTTTCTGAAAATGAAAAAAATCCAGAGAAGATTAAAGCCTTGAAAGAGGTTTCTAAGGCTGAGGCTAGGATTCAAGCTGCAAAGAACTAATATTTAAGCAGTTCCACAAAAAGTTACTTCGGGAAACTTTAATTTGGCTTCTTCTAATTTTTTTGTTTTACCTTCTTCTTGCCAATAATTTATCACTTCAGTAGCTTTATTTAATATCTCTACTCTTTCGTTATCTGTAATCCAACCTTTATTCTCTAGTTCACTTTTTAATTTTTCCCATGCATCATCTCTTGGCCAAAAATAATAAGCAGTAAGAGGGCTTGGGCCTCCACCTACTATTTGATCCACTGCTAAAGCTACATTATCAGGTAACCACAATACTTTAATTATGAACCTTCCCTCATCAGGCTTAGGGGTATAACCAGTAGGTACCCCATCTTCATCAATTGTGGCAGCTGCCAATACAGCTGTGGCACCCATCATTCCTGAATTAGGAGAATTTTTAGAGTTTGGAGCATCACTGTTTTTTTCTGTTGAATTTTGATTTAACTTATCTGATGAGGTCATTCAATTATTTATGTTTAATAAATAATTTATCAGTTTATGGTCACATTTTGATTGATTTATTCAAAATTTCTTGATTTTAGTTATTGATAACTTCTAAGTGGGATTTTCATCTATCATGAGATACTTCATAAAAATCATAAATAGTGGCTTCCAATGAATCCCAAAGATCTTTGGGGATATCGTTTTCTTCTGCAAACATGCCAAGTTGACTAGCTAAGCCTCTTGCTTGAGAGAGTTTCGAATCATATGAATCGGACTTATTCATTTTTGAGCTTTAATCTTAATAAAAAATAAATCTATTAATTAGATAAGTCAAATTTTAAAATTCTAAATCAGAAATTTCTTTTAATGCAGCAATACTTAAAACTTCTGGGTTTGTATCTGTGACCAAGACATCATCTTCTATTCTTATCCCTATGCCTTTCCATTTCTCATCTATAGGGGGTTGTCCCTCAGGGACTGGGATCCTATCACTTATGTAGATCCCAGGTTCTACAGTAAGAATCATTCCATTCTGCAATGGCACTTCATAGTCCCCCATTCTGTATGCACCAACATCATGAACATCTAAGCCAAGCCAATGTCCAGTTCTATGCATGTAAAGATGTTTATAAGATTGATTCTGAATTATCTCCTCAGTACTACCTAACAATAGACCAATTTCTTTTAATCCTTCTATAAGAATTGTTAAAGCAACATTATGAACAGAACTAGAATTTGATCCCTTTACAGCACTTTTAATTGCATTTTTCTGCGCACTCAATACTATTTCATAGATAATTTTTTGCTCATTAGAGAATTTACCTCCTATTGGAATAGTTCTTGTTATGTCTCCGTTGTAATAATCAAATAGTGAGCAGCCAGCATCCACCAATAATAAATCTTCCTTCTTCAAGGGTGAATTATTTGAAGTGTAATGCAAAATACAGGCATTATCTCCAGATGCAACAATTGAGTTATAAGCTGGTCCTCTGGCACCTTTTTCTAAAAAGAATCCCTCTAGAAGACCCTGAATTTGTCTTTCATTTTTCTTTGATGAGATAGATTCTCTAACTAGTTCATGAGCTTCGGCTGAAATTTGTATAGCCTCTCTCATTCTCTTAATTTCAAATTCACTTTTAATTAATCTCATCTCATTTAAATAAATTTCTGGAGATTTTATAGAATTTGCACCAATCCCTAATCTTGAGCGTTTGTCAAGTTGTTGTGAAAATATCTCAAGTACTAGTTTCTCTATTATTGGATGCTTTCCAATTGAAAAAACAAGTTCATCAGAACCATTTAAGTAAGCTGGGAGTAAATCTCTTAACTCATTTATTGAGTGAGCCTTATCAGCATTAAACTCTTTTTCAGCACCTTCTAAACCCCATCTAAATCCATGCCAGACTTCGCTTATAACATCTTTAGGAGCAACAAACATAATAAATCTCTCTCCTTTTGGCTTATGTGATAAGAAAAGAGCAATTGCATCTGGCTCATCGAAACCGGTTAAATACCAAAAATTACTATCTTGTCTAAAAGGATATTCACAATCAGCATGATGCTTTACAAGATTAGCCCCCGGGATAACAGCAGCTTTCCCACCTAATTTATCTAGAAAAATTTCTCTTCTTTCTTCAAAAACTTTATTGTCGGGTTTAAACATAAATTGTGTATTGGCGTGTTTAAAAAAAAAATGGAAGAATGAATTAAAACAGATTTAGTTTCTAATCTATCTTAATGGAACCAAGTGTTTACGGCTTAATTTTGCTTATCATTATCATTTTAATTGGGTCAGCATGTTGTTCGGGAGTAGAAGCGGCTTTTTTAGCAGTTAATTCCATTAGAATTTTAGAAATTGCCTCAAAACAAAAACCAAAAAGTACTGCGAATCAACTACTTAAACTCAGAAAACACCTTGGAAGGACACTTACTGTAATTACTATTACTAATAATGGATTTAACATAATTGGAAGTCTTATTTTAGGTGTATACGGAGCAATGGTAATTAAAAGTAGTTATGGCTTAACCTTATTTTCAATTGTTTTTTACATATTAGTTGTTCTGGTGGGAGAAGTTCTTCCAAAAGCTCTGGGTACAAGATTTTCAGTTCAAATAGCTTTATTATCTGTTCCTATCTTGAGAATATTAAATATTTTAATGAGGCCATTCTTAATATTAATCGAACAAATATTTCCAGTTATTACTGCAGAAAATGAAATTTCAACTGATGAAGAGGAAATCAGACAAATGGCAAAAATTGGGAGTCAAAAAGGTTTAATAGAAGCTGATGAGGCAGCAATGATTTTTAAGGTTTTTCAATTAAATGACTTAAAAGCTAAAGACTTAATGATCCCTAGGGTATCAGCACCTTGTCTTGACGGGTCTTCCAATCTTGATGAAATTTCAAAACTTATAATGTCAGACAACTCTCCGTGGTGGGTAATTTTAGGAGATAAAGTTGACAAAATACAAGGTGTTGTTAAACGTGAAAAAATGTTAGCAGAATTAATTAATGGCGAAAATAAGAAATCCTTATCAGAAATTTGCGAACCTGTGGACTACATTCCAGAAATGATTAAGGCAGATCAATTATTAACAAGATTTGACAAGAATCATAAAGGAGTAAAAGTAGTAGTAGATGAATTTGGGGGATTCGTGGGAATTATTGGTGCAGAAGCTGTGTTATCTGTCTTAGCTGGTTGGTGGAAGAAATAAAACATGAAACAATTAAAAAATAAAGAAAATTATTTAATTTTAAAAAATTGGTGGAACAATATCGATCTTACTAACTTTGAAAAAAGTTTCTTTAATAGAGAAATAATTACTTTTAATCAACAACTGTTTAGGCTCAAAGAAAAAAAAATAAGAATTGGAGTATATGGTAAATCAGGCGTAGGAAAATCTTCTGTTTTAAATTCTTTATTAGAAAAAGATATATTCAAAACAAATATTATTAACGGTACCACGAGAGAAATACAATCGGAACTTTGGACCATAAAAGAACAAACACTAAGTAGTATAGAATTGTTGGATTCTCCAGGATTTGATTTTTGCAATATTAAATTTTCAGATAAAGTTTACTCTTTGATAAATCATTCAGATCTTGTTTTATTTTTAGTTTCGGGAGATGTAAATAGAAATGAACTAAACAAAATCAGCTCCTTAATTAAAAATGGAAAAAAAATAATCATAATTTTGAATAAAATCGATCTTTTTAATAAAAATGACCTAAAAGAAATTAAGGAAAATATCAAGTCTAAGCTTCCAAAAGACTTAAATATTCCAATAATTCTTAATAATGGAAAAAATCTTAAAAATTATCTAACAAAAATAATAAATCAATATGGTGAGCTATTTTTAACACTTAATTCACTTCAACTTGCTGACAAATTGTTTTTGCAGATAAAAGAGCAAAGATTGAAAAAAAGAAAGAAATTAGCTCAATCAACTATTGGTAAATTTTCGACTATAAAGGCATCCGCAGTAGCTCTTAATCCTTTTATTTTATTTGATGTTGCTGGTAGTTTCGCACTTGATACTGCATTGATTAGCGAATTAAGTAAGATTTATGGCTTAAAGTTGAAAGGTGAATCTACAAGAAAAATATTTAAAAATATATCCATTAATAATTTATACTTGGGCGTCACTCAAGTCGGTGTCAATACCTCTTTCAACTTTATTAAGAAAGTAATTTTATTATCGGCACCTTTCACTAATGGGCTCTCATTATTACCCTATGGACCGGTAGCAATTATTCAAGCAGCAATCGCGGTGCATTCCACAAAAATCCTAGGGAAATTAGCAGCAAAAGAGATATTTACAAGAAGCAAAGCCTCTTTTATAGAACCCGCTAATATGATTCAAAATATGACTTTTAATGACCCAGATATTTTTAACCACATAAATATCTATTTTTCAAATAGAAATTTAAATAATAATTTTATTAGCATTCTGCCTTAAAACTGAAATGGGAAAAAGCATTGCATTATTTGGTACCAGTGCAGATCCACCTACCATTGGACATAGAAAAATACTTGAAGAATTATCCAAAATATATGCTTTTACAATTGGTTATGTTAGTAACAACCCCAACAAACATCACAAAGAGGATATCTCAATTCGTAGCCATTTATTAAGAACTCTTATTGAAGATTTAGATAATCCTAAAATTTTATTTAATCAAAGTGTTAGTAGCCAATGGGCAGTAGAGTCAATTAAAAAATGTAAAAGAATTTATGAATTAAATAATTTAGATTTTGTTATTGGGAGCGATTTAATTAAAGATATTTTCTACTGGAAAAATTTTGATAAAATTGTTGATGAGGTTAGTTTTTTAGTAATTTTAAGAGAGGGATATCCTGTTGAATCAAATACTCTAAAAATGTTAGAAACTTATAAAGTGAAATTTAAGATTTCAACCCTAAAAATCCCAAACATTTCAAGTTCTAAGCTAAGGTCAAATTTTAATTATTCTAATTTACCAACTTCATTAATAGATATTGTTAAAAAGAATAATTTATATGAATCCAATAAATTAGTTGAATGAAGTTTTTACTTGCTCAAATTAATCCAGTTGTTGGCGATTTAGAGGGAAATGCAAAAAAAATACTTTGTACTGCTTCGAAAGCTAGCAAAACTTCTGCTGATTTAGTTCTTACTCCAGAATTATCACTATGGGGATATCCAGCAAACGACCTATTTCTAAAAAAAAATTTAATCAAAAATCAATATCAAATTCTTGACCAATTAGCGTTTGATATTAATAAAAAATATGGAAACTTGGGTATCACAGTTGGGATAGCTGAGATAATAAATGATTCTTTTTTCCCAAATCTTTATAATTCTATTGCATTGCTTGAGCGCGGTGAGTGGAAAATAATTGCTCGTAAAATTATTCTTCCCACCTATGAAGTATTTGATGAGAAAAGATACTTTAGATCAGAAGAAAAAGTTTCCGTATTAACAAAAGAAATTAATAATAAAACTTGGCGACTTGGCTTTACTATATGTGAAGATTTATGGGTCAACAAAAATATAGAAGGTAGAGGAATTCATAAAAAGAATCCTATTTTTGATTTAAAGGAAAAAAAAATTGATATTTTAGTGAACTTATCGGCCTCCCCATATACCTTTAAAAAGTTAGAGCTAAGATCCAAAGTTTCCAGTTTTGCTGCTCAATATCTTAAAGTACCGCTCATATATGTAAACCAGATTGGAGCAAATGATAATTTAATTTTTGATGGAAATAGTTTTATTCTTGATAAGCATGGATCTAAAATTAAGCAATTAAAATCTTTTTCAGAAGACCTCGCCAGTTGGGACATTGGGCAAACCAAACCTCAAAAAAATAAATTTGAAAAGTCTGAAATGTCATCAATTTTTGATGCATTAGTCCTTGGTGTTAGGGATTATGCTCAAAAATGCGGTTTTAAAACAGCTTTAATTGGACTAAGTGGAGGCATTGATTCAGCACTAGTTTCAGTAATTGCGACAGCTGCTCTTGGCAGTAATAATATTTATTGCGTCTCAATGCCCTCCAAGTGGAGCTCATCTCATTCAAAGAGTGATGCGAAAGATTTAGCAAGAAGATTAAAAATAAATTTCAATAGCATCCCAATTGAAAATTTGATGAGCTCTTTTGAAGAATCTTTTTTAAATACCATATCTTTCGAGATGGCTGAAATAACAAATCAAAATATTCAATCAAGAATCAGAGGAACCCTTCTGATGGCTTTAGCAAATCAAGAAAAGCATTTATTACTTTCAACAGGAAATAAATCAGAGCTAGCTGTAGGATATTGCACACTTTATGGTGATATGAATGGGGGATTATCGGTAATTGGGGATTTATATAAAACTAATGTTTTTAAATTATGCAATTGGCTTGATAGTGAAGATTCAATAAATCATAGAAAATCATATATGTTAGATACTAATATAGATTTAATTGGAGAAAATATACTTACGAAAGCTCCAAGTGCCGAATTAGGTCCTGATCAATTAGATACTGATTCTCTCCCGCCTTATTCCATTTTAGATAATATTCTTAAAGGAATTATTGAAGAGAAAAAAGATTTACTACAACTAGAAAAAGATGGTAATAAAAAAGATTTAATTTTAAAAATTATCTCACTCATAAAAAAAGCTGAATTTAAAAGAAAGCAGGCTCCTCCAATCCTAAAACTAAGCAGTCAATCATTAGGAAGTGATTGGAGAGTTCCCATAGCAATAACTTATTAATCACTAAAAGAACACTTTTGAATTTTTTTTAAAGGCCGTTTAACTGAATCAAGGTTGATACCTTTTTTGATAGCAAGAATTATGCCTGCAGCTTCTAAATAATTATCAACTTCAAAAAGATTGGGATAATCATAAAACTCATTTGTCACTTTTAATGTATTTTGATTTTTTACAGAGATAATATTTAAACCTTTTTCAATCCCTGCTAGTATTGCTTCTCCACCTAATGCCCCATTAGGAACAACAATAGATTCAATCTGATCAGGGTGTAGTGAGATTGATTCATTTTTAGCTGGCAATTCAACAATGTCAGGTGCATTGCTTAATCCAATCAGTACTGAGGGTAAAAAGGTGAATCCTATTTCTTCTGCAGCTGCACGAGGATCTAAATTTTCATTCAATTCAATTGGATTTAAAGCAGGTGCGTGAGCACAAGGAACTTTTAAAAATTTGCTTATTAAATGACTTATAACTGCTTCGACTCCAGAAATAGGATCAACCCCTTTCCCCTCTCGATAAATATTTGTCTCACAAGAATCTGAATCATCTGGAAATTTTGCCACAATTGCTATTGCCGTAACTCCTTTTTCTATTAAACATTTTCCAGCATCAATTAGAGCATCAGGATTTTCAATTGTGCCACCACTGATTTTTGAAGAATCAGAATCAATAACTATGTTTAATGGCTTTTTTGTAATCACATATGAATGAACATTAATCCCTAAAGTAGAAACACATGCATCAGCAACTTGTAAATGTCTTACTAATATTTCTTTTTCAATAGCTGAATCAAAAATTATCCCAATTTTCTGTTGCTTTGACCTTTTTAAAGCGATTTCTCCTTTAGCAAGTCGGTCTAAACTATAACCCTCAACATAAAAAATATTTTTATCTTTTTCAGAAAGAGTACCGCCATTCATAACATTTGGATGAGTAATCAAACATCCACTTGCTGATGCTAATAATTTAGCAGTAGGAAGTGCATCCCCAGCAAAACCTCCTACCTCACAACCAATACCAGTTGGAACAATGAATATTGTTGGTGAATTTTCCATTATTAAAAATATTTCAATTTATATTTTTTAATTAGCTATGACAGCTTTAATTTTAAGTTTTTTTGTTCCAAAAGAGTCAATAGAATTTTGAATATCAACAATTGACCATCGAATTAAATCTCCTTTTTTTTCTAAATTTGTAATGATGAATTCCCTCAAATTTTTTAATTTTATTGAATCTGGCCAATCTAAATAATAATCAACTGAACTTAATTTCATTTTTGATATTTACCAAATTGATCATTATATAAATCATCTTCGACTTCTTTACCAATAACAATATTCAAATCTGACTTGGGGTATGCTACACACAAAAGTGCAAAGCCCTTTTCCCGTAAATCATCATTTAATCCCATAGCATCTTCCTGATCTACGGATCCTTCCAATATCATGGATGCACAATCTGTACAAACTCCTGAACAACAACTACTTGGTAAATCTATTCCATTAATTTTTGCCGCTGAAATAATATCTTGATCCTCGGAACATAAAAAACTAAAATTCTTTTGCTCAAATTGAACTTTTATATTGTATTCAGGCATATCCTAAATCTTATTGCTAAACTGCTGAACCTCCTACAACTTCTAATATTTCTTGTGTAATAGCTGCTTGTCTAGCTTTGTTATAGGTTAGATTCAAAGTACTTGCTAATTCTTTAGCATTATCACTTGCATTATTCATAGCAGTCATCCTGCATGCGAGTTCTGAAGCTGCCGACTCTTGAAGAGCTCTTAGTACCTGATTCTGTAAATATAATGGTAATAAGGAATCTAATAGTTGATCAGGACTTTGTTCAAAAACAATATCTGATGGCAACTTCTCTGAATCACTTTTTTCAATATTTGATTTTTCAACAAGTAACTTACTATCTTTTGTAGTCAACCTAAAAATTTCATCGTTTTCCTCAGCGATTCCTTGAGGGTCAAGTGGCAATAGTGTTTGAACGACAGGGGCACAGCTAACTAAAGTGATGAATTTCGTGTAAATAATTTCCACCCTATCAGAATTTTCTGAAAGAAATTCGGCTAAAATCTCATTTGTAACTCCTTCAGAATCCTTAACTGTGGGTACCTGTTCTAGTTCTTTGAAAGTACTTTTAATTACATATCTATCCTTTCTATTTTGAAAATATCCAATAGCTTTCTTCCCTACCAAAATTAAATTTGGCTGATACCCTTGTTTGACTAATTCTGCGTATCTTATTTCTACCTTTTTTATAATATTTGTATTGTAACCACCGCATAAACCTCTATCCGCAGTTATACAAACCAAAGAGATACTCTTTACTTCTCTCTTGGATAAAAGAGGAGAGTCGACAGCCTCAAATTGTACTCTAGATTGAATATTTTCTAAGACTCGTGCAAGTTTATCTGCAAAAGGTCTACTCTTAAGAACTTGATCTTGAGCTCTCCTAACTTTTGCAGCTGCAACAAGTCTCATGGCCTCCGTTATTTTTCTTGTATTCTTAACGGAAACGATTCGATCTCTAATCTCTTTAAGATTTGCCATGGTATCTCCTAAATAAATTTAAACTGTGGCAAGCATTGATGATTTAACTTCATTTATCACCTCTTTTAGCGTCGCTTCTAATCCATCATTTAATTTCTTTTCTTTAAGAATCTCTTCTATAAATTCCGATTTATTTAACTTTAGGTATTCCCTAAGTTCAGTTGCAAATTTAGTAACATCTTCAACAGGAACCTCATCAATAAGACCTTTAACTCCTGCATAAACAACTGCAACTTGTTCTGCAAGGTTCAGCGGAGAGAATTGAGGTTGCTTTAATAACTCTCTTAGTCTTTTGCCTCGTTCAAGTTGTTGCTGAGTTGCTTCATCAAGATCAGATGCAAATTGAGAAAAAGCAGCTAGTTCATCAAACTGTGCGAGCTCTAATTTTAAAGTTCCTGCAATTTTTTTTATTGCTTTTGTCTGAGCGGCTCCTCCAACACGGCTAACAGAAATACCCACATTAATAGCTGGTCTTAATCCTGAATTGAATAAATCTGCACTCAAGAATATTTGTCCATCTGTAATTGAAATAACGTTAGTTGGGATGTAAGCTGAAACGTCCCCTGCCTGAGTTTCAATAATTGGAAGAGCTGTCATAGAGCCCCCTCCCATAGCATCTGAAAGTTTTGCTGCTCTTTCTAATAATCTACTGTGTAAGTAGAAAACATCTCCTGGATAAGCCTCTCTTCCTGGTGGTCTTTTTAAAAGAAGAGACATTTGTCTATAAGCCTGAGCTTGTTTCGTTAGATCATCATAAATAACTAGTGTTGCTTTACCCTGATACATAAAATGTTCAGCAATTGCTGCACCTGTGTAAGGAGCTAAGTACTGTAACGCAGCTGGTTCTGAAGCTCCTGCACTAACTACGACTGTATAATCTAGTGCTCCTCTCTCTCTTAATACCTCAACGATGTTTGCCACTGATGCTGACTTCTGACCAATAGCTACGTAAACACAAACTACGTCTTGACCTTTTTGGTTAATTATCGTGTCGATAGCAATTGCAGATTTTCCAGTTTGTCTATCGCCAATAATTAATTCTCGTTGACCTCTTCCAACAGGAATCATTGCATCAATAGATGTAATACCTGTTTGCATTGGTTCATGCACTGATCTTCTCTTGATTATTCCAGGAGCCATTTCTTCAATCAATCTAGTATCACTTGTTGGAATTTCCCCTTTCCCATCTATTGGTTGTCCGAGAGGGTTAACAACTCTCCCCTGCATTGCTTCACCAACAGGAACAGATGCAATTTTACCCGTGGACTTAACGTTACTTCCTTCTTGGACACCAAGAGCCTCTCCCATTAAAACGGCCCCAACATTATCATCTTCAAGATTTAAAGCTATACCTTCGGTACCATCTTCAAATTCCAATAACTCACCTGCCATGACCTGATCTAAGCCATATATTCTTGCAATGCCATCACCGATTTGCAGAACAGTTCCTACATTGCTAACACTTACAGATTGGTCATAATCAGTTATTTGTTGTTTTAAGATTGAACTGATTTCATCAGGGCGTATAGATACCATGGATTTAAGAATTTAAGGTTGATTTAAAAGTTACTTGGAAAGGGATAAGCCAAGTTTTCTTATTTGTGAAGCAAGAGAAGCATCAATTACTTTTGATCCTACACTGGCGACGAAACCACCAATAAGAGATGGATCGATTTTAGTTACAAGTTCTAATTTTTCTGTTCCAGCAATATTGATGATCTTTTTGGTAATTAAACCTTTCTGTTCATCAGTAAGCTCGACAGCAGAAGTAACAGTTGCCAAAGCAATATTACTATTTTCTCGGTAAATCTCTAAAAACCTATCGAGAATTGAAGTAAGGATTCCAATTCTTTGCCTATCGGCCAATAATTTTAAGAAATTCAATAAAGAAGAATTTACCTTTTTTGAAAAAATTTCATTAATGATTTTCTTCTTAGCATCTGTTTCTAAAATGGGAGAGGATAATGCCTTCTCCAGTTCAGGGGAATCATTTATTAATTCCAAGAGTTGTTTAACTTCAGAAACCATCTCTTCAGTTTGCGAATTTTCATTCACAACTTGAAGTAATGCTTCTGCGTATGGTGTAGTTACTGAATTTAAAAGTGGCATTAGTTAACCTCAATATTATTAATTGATTGAGTTACCAAATTTTCTTGAGTTGTTTTATCAAGTCGATTTGGCAGGGAATCTAAAGCTTTCTTAATTGCCAGTTCTACAGCTTCTTTTCGAAGTTGAGAAATTGCTCTGGATGCTTCAGAGCTCTCATCAGAGATTGCACTTTGTTTAATTCGTGCCATCTCCTCTATCGCTTTTTTCTCACTTTCCATTCTGATTGATTCAGATCTTTTAAGAGAATCTGCTTTTATTTGAGAAGCTTTTTCTTCTGCTGAAGATAAATCTTTCTTCGCCTTCTCTAAAGCTTGAGTTGCATTTAGGAGTCTATCTTCAGCATCTTTTAATTCAAGAAGGATACCTTCTCTCCTTTTTTGAAGCATTTTACCTAGGAAACCAGGTAAAAATTTATAAAGACCAAAAACTACTACAGCCCAATTAAGGATATTGGTTTCGAATAAATTGAAGTTCAATCCAAATCCTTCTGTAGCTAAAAGAGTTAAATTCATTTTTCTAGAATCAATCTATTAACAATAAGTTCGCTTAGATCATCAGCCTGTTTAGAAAGTTGATCACGAGCAGCAGACGTCTGACTTTCAATTTCTAGTCTAGCTTTTTCTTTTGAAGCATTTGCTTCATTGTTTGCAAGTTCTAGTGCTTCTTTATAAAGCTTGTCAGACTCATTCTCAGCTTCGCTCACAATTCTTTGGGCTTCTGTACGAGCACTTTGAAGCTGAGTTAATAAATCAGCTTCTAATTTTTTAACCTCAGAAAGTTTATTTTTGGCCTCAATAATATTATTACTAACAAACTTTTCTCTTTTTTCTACAACATTGCCAACAGGCTTAAAAAAGAGAGAATTTAATATGTAAGTAAGAGCAACTACTTGTATCGCCATAAGTGGCAAAGTGGCATTTATGTCAAATAATCCACCTTCTGTAGCACCAAAAAAATTAAAGGCCAACATATGATTCAGTTGAAATTAAAAAATTAAATTTAAATATTGCTAATAAGGATTAGAAGCAATATTAACTTTTAGGAAAAAGGATTCGCAAAAAGTAGTACCAAAGCCACAACTAATCCGTAAATTGTTAATGACTCCATGAAAGCGAAAGATAAAAGAAGAGTTCCTCTGATTTTACCTTCAGCTTCTGGTTGACGGGCAATACCCTCAACAGCACCTTGAGCAGCGTTACCTTGTCCAAGACCTGGGCCAATAGCACCTAGACCAACTGCTAAACCAGCAGCTACAACTGATGCAGCGGAAGTAATCGAATCCATAATTTTGAAATAAAGAGCTTAATACTTGTGATAATCTTTGTTGTCATACACGCTTGGACATCCTTTCTTTTAAGAATGGGTCTGATATATTCAGACCTACGCGATTAGATATTTTGCCAGATTACAGACTCTTTGTAAAAGCGTCTGAATGTATTAGAAGACAGCTAATGATGTTCTTCAACAGCTTCTCCAATGTAATAGGCCGCCAAAGTTGCGAAAATCAATGCCTGAATTGCACTAGTAAACAATCCTAGGAACATAACAGGAATTGGGAGAATTAGCGGAACTAAAAATACGAGAACACCAACAACAAGTTCATCAGCCAAAATATTTCCAAATAGCCTGAAAGAAAGTGATAAAGGTTTCGTAAAATCCTCTAGAATTTTGAAAGGAAGCATAATCGGAGTTGGGTGAACATAGTATTCGAAGTATCTCCAACCCTTATTGCTTAAACCTGCATAGAAATAAGAAAGTGAAACCAATAAAGCCAAGGCTATAGTTGTATTGATATCAGCAGTAGGTGCTCCTAACTCTCCACTTGGTAACTTAATCAATCTCCAAGGAATTAAAGCTCCTCCCCAATTACTAACAAAGACGAATAAAAATAAAGTACCTATAAATGGCATCCAATCTCTATAAACTTTTTCACCTATTTGCGTCCTAGCAAGATCTCTTATGTAATCCCAGAGGAACTCAAGCAAGTTTTGAAGGCCTTTAGGATCATTTTCCATCTTTTTAGTTCCTAAAGAAATAAAAACTAATAACGCTCCTAATAAAATCCAAGATGTTAAAAATACCTGCCCATGTAGTCTGATATTTCCAATTTGCCAATAAAGATGTTGACCAACTTCTAATGCTGCAAAATTTGTTAGCAAGGAATTAAAAAACATTTGTTTTGAATAAAAAAATTTACTTAAGAACGTGAAAAATAGAGAATGAGTGAAGGCTTATAAATGAAAAAACCTATCATTGCGGGAAGAATATCCAAAGATCCTAGCTTGCTCGCAAAAATAAAGAGGCAAACTGGAACTAATAGTTGCAATTTTGATACACCTGATGATTCCTTACCAAGTTTCCCTATACTTTTGGCAAGCAAACGTAGGTAAAAAATACCAGCTATTGCACCTATAAAAATACTGAAACCAAAAGTAAATCCTAGAAAAATTCCAGTTATTGACGCTAATAAAATAGAAACAATAAAAGTAATTCCAAAAATTGTTAATTGCAATTTTGTGTATTCATCATTTTGAGAAAGCAAATTATCTATTTGATTGGCAATGCCAGATTTACTTTCTTTGATGATCGAATTATTCAGGGATCGAGGAAATTGAACATTCTCATTAGAAGAATGCTCAAGTTTTTTTCTATTTGAGTCCACTGATGTGAACATAGTTTAAACCCTCACTGAATGGTTTGAAGTAAGTATATAAACTCACGGAATCTATCACGGAGAGGTGCCTTTTAGCCAGTTTTTTTTTATAAAAAATTAATTCTTAAGATTTATGATGTATCTGTAGTCCTTTTTTTACTTTTTTCTTCAAAAATAAAAATCTATAAAAAAGTCATCTTTTTTATTGATTTAACACTTTAAAACGTTAATAAAAGACTTGGCAAAATCTCAATTAAACGTCTCAATAGTACATATACATCTAAAAATTGGTGATAAGTCTAGAAAGAATAAAATACAAAAGAATTTCTAAAAGAAAAAAACCCTTTAGTTCTAATTACAAAAAAAATCTAAGCAATTTAACAGAGTCTATATTTCCCTTACCTTGGACGATATGGCCTTATGAGGCAAAAATCCTCGTTGTTCTCATTGGGATTTGGTCAATATTAGGTATATGCATTCTTGGATCATCAAGTTGGTGGGTAGCTAGTAGGGAAATGGGAAATGGGGCTTTCTTCTTAAAAAAACAAATTATTTGGACAATTCCAGGAATTGGTCTATTTTATTTTGTTGTGAATACAAACATTAGAAATCTTTTAAAGTTTTCAAGAATTATTTTTTTTATTTTATTTTTTCTAATATTACTAACCAATATTACTGGAATTACAGTTAACGGATCCTCAAGATGGCTAGTACTAGGAAATTTACGTCTACAACCATCTGAATTAATTAAGCCTTTTCTAATTCTAGAAGCTTCTAATCTTTTCGCACATTGGAATCTAGTAAAGAATTATAAAAAATTAATTTCAATATTCTCTTTTGGATTATTAATTTTATTAATACTAAAGCAGCCTAATTTAAGTACTGCATCATTAACTGGAATTCTTCTTTGGGTAATGGGTTTATGTGGAGGCGTAAAACTAATTTCTCTCTACTCATTTGCCTCATTAGGATTTATTACTGGTTGTATTAGCATCCTAAATAACGAATATCAAAAACTTAGAGTTACTTCATTTATTAATCCTTGGAAAGATCAACAGGAAAGTGGATTTCAATTGATTCAAAGTTTATTAGCTATAGGTTCAGGTGGTTTATTCGGTCAAGGTTTTGGCTTGTCTATGCAAAAATTACAGTACCTACCTTTTATGTACACAGATTTTATTTTTGCCATTTTTGCTGAAGAATTTGGTTTGTTAGGGTGTACTTTATTCCTAGGTTTTCTAGCAGTTTTCTCTTATATAACCTTAAGAATTGCTCTAAAGTGCAGGAACAACTACACAAAATTAGTTTCTATTGGATGTGGTGTATTGTTGATAGGTCAATCAATAATGCATATCGCTGTAGCAACAGGCTCTATGCCTACTACTGGCTTACCACTACCTTTCATTAGTTATGGTGGGAATTCATTAATAGCATCATTTTTTATTGCAGGGATTTTACTGAGATGTTCATTAGAATCTACAGGCTTCATAGGCATGATTAGTACACGAAAGACTCTTAATTAGTTAGAATTTATAAGATTTAAGTCAAGCCATCGAATCATTTAATTTAGTTATTTCAGAATTATCTCAAAAAGGTAATCTACTTATGCAGAATGGCCTTAATAATCCTGGACCATTTACTATATTTTTGGTTTTCAGCGCAGGACTTTTAACAAGTCTTGGTCCATGCTCATTATCATTACTACCAATCACTATTGCTTATATAGGAGGAACAGAGAAAAATAAATTTAAACTTATTAGTTTTTCAGGAGGAGTCGTTTTTTCACTCGTTATGCTTGGTGCTGCCAGTGGATTCTTAGGTAGGATATATGGGCAAATTCCATCTTTTTACACTTCGATCGTTGCCTCGATAGCAATAATAATGGGTTTAAATTTATTAGGTATTTTAAAGTTTCAGTTCCCGAATGGACCTGATATAAAAATAGTAAAAGATAAAATACCAACATTTATAGCACCTTTTGCAATAGGGGCTACTTTTGGACTAGCTTCTTCACCTTGCATTACTCCAGTTTTAGCAACTCTTCTAGCTTGGGTATCGCAAGCTAAAAATCCAACAATATCTATTATTTTTTTATTTTTCTTTGGGATAGGTCAAGTAACCCCATTAATCGTTGCAGGAGCTACTGCAGAAAACTTAAAACAATTTTTAGCTCTTAGAAAATTTAGTCAAATAATTCCGACTTTAAGTGGGATATTTTTAGTTTCCCTAGGATTATTAAATTTATTATCAAATTGGATTTGAATGATTATTTTTAAGAATCTAATATTAAAAATATCAAGTTTAAGATTCGCCATATCACTTATAGTCTTCATAGCTATTACAAGCGGCATAGGGACTTTTATACCTCAAGGTAGTAATAATAAATTTTATATTGATAATTTCGATACTGCTCCCATTTTTGGATTTTTAGATGGAGAAAAAGTCTTAAAACTTCAATTGGATCACATATATACAAGCTTTTGGTTTTTATTTGCATTAATTCTTCTTTGCATTTCTCTAGCAGCTTGTAGTTTCAGGAGGCAAATCCCTTCATTAAAAGCTTCATTAAAATGGATTGAATACAACAGCGAAAAAAAATTTGGCAAACTGGAACTAACTACAAGTCATCCAATCAATCAAGATGGGGAACTTATATCGAAAGTAGATTTATTTCTTAAAAAAAGAGGGTGGAAAACATACAAATTTAAAAGTCATATTTCTGCAAGAAGGGGTTTAATTGGGAAAATAGGTCCTTTAGTTGTACATATCGGATTAATAGTCTTACTTATAGGTTCAGCATATGGAAGTTTTACAAGTCAATCAAAAGAACAATATTTACTGCCTGGAGAAACTTTGGATCTTGTTAATGAGAGCACAAACTCAAAAGCCAATGTAAAATTAGTCGATTTTTCTATAGAACGAGAAAGTGATGGTGTACCCAAACAGTTTATTTCAAAACTAAATTTTTCTTCTGAAGATCTTAATTTGAATGAAATAAAAATAACCAAAGTCAATCACCCAATCAGGTTTAAAGGGTTAACTATTTATCAAGCAGATTGGGCAATATCAAATGTTGTTTTAGAAATAGATAATATCCTTTATCAATTACAATTAAAGGAAATTCCCGAAATCGGCAATCAAGTTTGGGGAGTTTTAGTTGAATTAGGATCGGAGACTAAAAAAAATTTCCTTTTAACAATAGATAATGAAAATGGTCCACTTAAAATTTCGAATATAGAAAATTTTTCCGGGAATAATCTCTATATTAATGACAATCCTTTAGAAGTTAATTCTTCAAAAGTATCTCTGAAAAAAATAATCCCAAGCAGTGGTTTAATAATTAAAAATGATCCGTCTATACCATTTATTTACTTTTCTTTTATTTTAATAATTTTTGGAACAATAATAAGTCTCATACCAACTAACCAATTATGGATTCTGGTAAATAAAGAATCAAAAAAATTATCTATTGGAGGCCTTAGTAATAAAAATCTAGTAGGTTTTAAAAAAGAATTTTTTAAATTATCAGAAGAAATAAAAAATTTTTAATTTCTTTTCTTCCCACTAAAAATATCTAACTGCATAGAAACATTCCCTCTAGGGTTAAATGCAGCGTTTAAATGTATCCAGTGAGGTGAACCTTCATTCACTAAATCATCCATAATTCTATTCACAACTTCCTCATGTGATATTTTTATATCTCTAAAATTATTAATATAAAGCTTTAAAGATTTCAACTCATAGACTTTCAAATTAGGTTGATAAATAATATTTAGCTTTGCAAAATCTGGATAGCCAGAAAAGGGGCACTTGCATGTAAATTCAGGTAACTGAATAGAAATTGCATAAATTCTTTTTTTGTTTGGATTATCGAAGCAAATTATTTTTGATTCTTCAATAATTCTTTCACCATATAGCGGTCTTTGAGTCGAATCTTCTAATTTAGCTGAACACATTTTTAGTAGAACTTTTTTACTAAACCTATATAAAAACTATATATAATGATAAAAATTCGCAAAAGTATCAACAAATCTAAGTATTACAATTGACTAAGTCAAAAGCTGTTAAATCTTATTTTTGTATCAATAGTAACATTCATAATGTCTGCCAAAAGGTTTATATGTGTTTAGTTCAATTAAAAATTAATGGACATTTGTTTGATAACTATCGATAACAATTTAAATAAATCTCTTCAACCAAAAACCGCAGTTGGAATGTTATGGCTTCAAACACACTTTGAGAATGATCAGTGGGAAGCGTTGTCAAATAGTAGAGTAATAATTTCTGAAGAAAATTCCCAACTATTAATTGAAGACGCCAAGAATGCAGGCCTTGATATTAAATGTTTTTCTGATATTTCAATGTTGGATGTTTTCCCAAAAAACAATTAAAATAGGAATGTTCAATCTTTAATCATGAAGAAAATTGAAGCAATCATACGTCCATTTAAGCTGGAGGATGTAAAAATTGCGTTAGTAAACTCCGGTATTGTTGGAATGACAGTTAGTGAAGTCAGGGGTTTTGGAAGGCAAAAAGGACAAGTTGAAAGATATAGAGGTTCAGAATTTACTGTTGAATTTCTTCAAAAACTTAAAGTAGAAGTTGTCGTAGAAGATGAAAAGGTTAATTCAGTCATAGATGCGATTGCTGAAGCAGCAAAAACTGGAGAGATAGGTGACGGAAAAATATTCATTACTTCAATTGATTCTGTTGTGAGAATTAGAACAGGCGACAAAGACGAAGAAGCTCTTTAATTCAAAGAGTTTTTTTTACTAAATTTTGTATATACTCACTATTAATCCTTGTATTTGATTTACTTCCTAAGGTCATCCAAGCTAAATATTCATGATTTCCAGCAGGACCTACTAGAGGAGAAGCTATCAAATTCTTTATATTCCATTGGAAATTCTTAGCAGCATAAATAACAGACTCTATAGCTTCAGTATGAAATTTAGGATTACGAACAACACCGCCTTTACTGACTTTATCTTTACCCACTTCAAATTGCGGTTTAATTAAAAATATTCCCTCAATACAATCACCTTCTAATAAATTACCAATAGATTTAAAAACTAATTTTAATGAAATAAAAGACAAATCAGCAACCACAAAATTTGGCAATTCATAACTTCTAGATAAAAGATCATTAGGTTTTAAATTTCGAATATTAGTTCGTTCAAAAAGTATGACTTTTGGGTTATTTCTAATCTTCCATGCAGTCTGTCCATAACCAACATCTATCCCGTACACTAACTTTGCTCCTTGTTGCAATAAGCAATCAGTAAATCCCCCAGTAGAGATTCCTGCGTCAATACATATTTTATCTTTTACTTTAATTTCAAGTTGATTAAATGCCTCCATTAATTTTTCGCCACCCCTTGATACAAACATAGGTTCGGAATCAATAAAAAATTCAGCTCCAATTAATACTTGTTGCCCAGGTTTATCCCATACTTTTCCATTGATATCTCTAACCTTGCCTGCAAGAATTAAACCTTGGGCTTTTTGACGAGTTTCACATAAACCACTTTTTAGAAGATAAAGGTCTAATCTACTTTTTTTAATCATCTATTAATCAATAAAAAAAGACTGAATAATGAACTTCTACAGGATAAGATCCAAATTCTTTAATACCTTCCAATTTTAAATAAGAACTAAAAAATTACCCATTATTAACGAGAGGAATAAATGAAAACATTTTTATGTTTAAGCTTTCTTAATTAGCCAGAAAAATGTTACATAAGAAAATAATAGCCAGACAAATATGTTCAATGGCAAGTACATCTTTAAGGTATAGAGCAATAATTCGATTTTGGTTATAAAGTTTAAATTGATAATTAATAAAAATTGTGATCGAGCGTTACACATTACCCGAAATGGGGAAAATCTGGAATGATAGCGCAAAATTCCAGAGTTGGCTTAAGGTTGAAATAGCTGCATGTGAAGCAAATTTTTCCCTGGGGAAAATTCCTGAGAATGCCATGAAAGAGATACGTTCAAATGCAAAGTTTGATGAATCTAGAATTACGGAAATTGAGAAAGAAGTTAAACATGATGTCATAGCATTTCTTACAAGCGTAAATGAATTTGTGGGAGACTCTGGAAGATACATACATGTTGGTATGACCAGTAGTGATGTACTTGATACTGGCTTATCTCTTCAGTTAAAAAACTCTTGCGAATTGTTATTAGAAGAAAATGAAAAATTAGAAAATGAAGTCAGATTATTAGCAAGAAAGCATAAAAATACATTAATGATTGGCAGATCGCATGCAATTCATGGGGAGCCAATTTCCTTCGGTTTTAAACTTGCTGGATGGTTAGCAGAAATAATAAGGAACAAAAAAAGATTGTTAACACTCAAAGAATCTGTAGCAATTGGACAAATAAGTGGTGCGATGGGAACTTACGCTAATACGAATCCAAAAGTAGAACAAATAACTTGTGATTTACTAGGTTTAAAACCAGATACAGCAAGTACGCAGGTTATATCGAGAGACAGACATGCAGAATATGTGCAAACTATTGCACTAGTTGGCGCTTCTTTAGATAGATTCGCAACTGAAATAAGAAATTTACAAAGAACTGATGTTTTAGAAGTTGAGGAGGGCTTTACAAAAGGGCAAAAAGGAAGTTCTGCCATGCCTCATAAAAGAAATCCTATTCGAAGTGAAAGAATAAGCGGTTTAGCAAGAATTTTGAGGAGTTACGTCTTAACAGCGCTGGAAAATGTTCCACTTTGGCACGAAAGAGATATAAGCCATAGTTCAAATGAACGTATCATGTTACCTGATGTATCAATCTGCTTACATTTTATGCTCAGGGAAATGAAAGATATAGTGAGTAATTTAGAAGTTTATCCAAAAAATATGCTCAAAAATTTAAATATATATGGTGGTGTAATCTTTAGTCAGAAAGTTTTACTTTTGCTTGTAGAGAAGGGCTTATCTAGAGAAAAAGCTTATAGATTAGTACAAGAAAATGCGCATCAGGCCTGGAATACTCAGTATGGGAATTTCAAACAAAATATAGAGAGAGATAATGAAATAATGGATTTTATTGATCAAAGTGAATTAGAAGAATGTTTTAATCCTTCAATTCATATCAAAAATTTAAGTGTAATATGGGAGAAGTTAGGTATCTAGAATTACTGAAAACCTTATCTAAGTTAAACCAGTGTTTTCAGAGGAATAATGACAAAAAACTTTAGGATTGAAAAAGATAGTATGGGAACAATAGAGGTTCCCATGAAAGCTTTGTGGGGTGCTCAAACACAAAGATCGATAATAAATTTTTCTATTGGAGAAGAATTAATTCCAATTGAGTTAATTTATTCACTCACCCTCATAAAAAAAGCTGCTTCAATTGCGAATTTCAAACTAGGTTTAATAGATCAAAGGAAAAAAGATTTAATTGTAGAAGCATGTACGGAAATACTTGATGGGTTTCACGATTCACAGTTTCCCTTAAAGGTTTGGCAAACAGGTAGTGGTACGCAAACAAATATGAATGTTAATGAAGTAATTTCAAATATTGCAGCTTTAAAAACTAATTCAGAGCTTGGGAGTCATCAACCAATTCATCCGAATGATGATGTAAATAAATCTCAGTCAACTAATGACGCTTTTCCTGCTGCTATTCAAATATCTGTTGTTAATGAAATAATTAAAAATTTAGTTCCAACGATCAGAGAACTTACTAAGATCCTTGATAAAAAAAGTGAAGAATGGAAAGACCTTATAAAAATAGGAAGAACCCATTTTCAAGATGCAGTTCCCCTTACTTTTGGGCAAGAAATTTCAGGATGGTCAGAGCAACTTAAAGATGCTGAGAATGCAATTATTATGAGTCTTAATGAATTATATTTCTTACCTCTGGGAGGCACTGCAGTTGGTACAGGGATTAATTGTCCAAAAGGATTTTGTGATGAGTCTATAAAAATAATTTCCGATGATACTAATCTAATGTTCTATAAATCAAAAAATAATTTTTCTATCATGGCCTCGCATGATCGTCTAGCTCAAGTAATGAGTCAGATAAAAATATTAGCAGGTGCATTATTTAAAATTTCAAATGATATCAAAATTCTATCTTCCGGTCCAAGATCAGGAATATATGAACTAATTATCCCTCAAAATGAACCTGGAAGTTCTATCATGCCAGGTAAAGTGAATCCAACTCAATGCGAAGCCTTATCAATGGTTTGCACTCAGATAATGGGTCTTGAATATGCAGTTTCAATGGCTAATTCTAGCGGCACTTTACAGATGAATGAATATAAGCCTCTTATTGGATTTAATATTCTCACAAGTTTAAAATTACTTAAAAATGTAATAGAAAACTTCAGAATAAAATTAGTTGATGGGATGGAACCTAATCAAAAGAAAATGAAGTTAAATTTAGAAAATTCACTAATGTTGGTTACAGCCATAGTTCCAAAAGTTGGTTATGAGAAAGCAGCTGAAATTGCAAACCTTGCCTTCAAAGAATCATTAAATTTAAAAGAGGCAACACTTAAATTAGGTTATTTAAACGAAGATGAATTTGATGAAGCAATGAATATCAATTCAATGATTTGATTAAACAAATTCATGAATTATTGTCAATTCTTTTTGTTGCAGGATTAATATCTTCAGAGACTTTTATAAGATCATTAGATTCAGAAACAGGAAAACGATTAATAGCTTTTAATGCTAGCTTGGCTTTGCTCTTTAATTTATTACTAACACCAATACAGTATTGCACTTGAGAAAGAACATCAATTGATCTTCTAATAATCCTCACCACATCACCTTCGTCTAATGAAGTATTAAAAACTAAATCTTTCCATTTTTTTCCTCTTGCCCATTCAGAAATAATTCCAGTCAACTCTGTTTCTAAATAGATGGGAATTTCAATATGAAACTTATTTTGTTGAAAAGAGACTAATTTTCTTAAACCATCTAATTCATTAAAAACATCTATTACCTTTAAAGAAGGCTTGAAATTGCACCAAAGATTAGGCCTCCTTACATCAACACATATAGCTTGAATAATTGCAGCCAACTCAGGAGGATCTAAATCGTCTAAATAACCACTAACTAAAACAAGACCAATCCATAATTCATTTTCACTTCTTATTACACCAACTGTTTGTCCAACTTCTGTCAATTCCAAATCATTTAAACAACCAAAATGATTCAAAATTTTAATCAAATCAGTAAAAGTTCTCCAGTTATGATTTTCTTTATCCTCAAGAAGTTTTTTTCTAATATTTATTTCTTGCTCAACATCAATAATTCTTTTTCTATATTTCTTTAATTTCTTGGAGTCTCCAAATCTATGAGCAGGATGATCAGTAACTGTTTCTTCTAAATTATTAATTTGTTGCTGTTGTGCCAAAACTTCCATTGTTAAATCATATTGTGGAGTTTGTAAATCATTTTTTTTAGAAACTTCTAAAATTTGATCCGCATAACACTGCGAAATATCATTTCCCCTAAATACCTCTCCAGAAAAATACATCTTTGGTACTTCAATTCCTAAGACATCAATTGGATCCAAATCATTAAAAATACTTACTATGTATGAGGGTTTTATAAGAATAAATAAATTATCAATTGTCAAACACAATAAACTCTTTATTTTTTGGGATTCATATATTTTCTTACAAATTAATCCTGGAACTATTTTTCTTTTAATTTGAGGAGCTTTAATTGAAATTAAGCTTCCATCTTTAATATATGGGAGTGCATTAGTTATCTCTTCAGATAATTTTTCTGCTGATTGTTTTTCTAAAATTTTCAAGAGTCTTCTCTCTTCTTTAAGACGATTTTTTAACTTTTCGTATGCATCAAAATCTTTCCATGAAACGTTAGATGTAATTTTTTTTAATTCAATTAAATCCTTATCTAAGTTTTCAAGAATTATATTCTCACCTGATGATTCACCTAAATATAAAAAACTACCAAAACTTCTTTTAATTAATTCTTTAGACTTCTCTAAAGTATAACTTTGTAAAAGATTAAGTACCATTCCATAACTAGGAGTGAATTGACTTTCTAAAGAGTTTGGTTTGCTAATAGCTAGTGCACTTGCTTCTTTGGCACCTTCGAATCTTGTTTGTAATGTAACAACATATCCCTGGGTATCTTTTCCTCTTCTTCCAGCTCTTCCTGACATTTGCAAAAATTCACTGCTAAATAATAATCTATGCCCATCTTCTGTCCTTTTTGATAAAGAAGAAATAACAGTTGTTCTTGCGGGCATATTTATTCCTGCAGCAAGAGTTTCAGTTGCAAAAACAACTTTTATTAAACCTTGCTGAAATAATTCCTCAACCAATTCTTTCCATGCAGGCAATAATCCAGCATGATGAGATGCAATACCGCGTTTTAATGCCTCGCATTGAGATTTATCTTTAATTGCTTCCTGATTATTTTTAAGATAAACATCTAATTTTTGGGATATCATACTTGCTTCTGAATAACTCACTAAAGTTAAATCTTTTATATTCTCAATAGCCTTGTCACAGCCTCTTCTACTAAAAATAAAATAAATAGCTGGCAACATATTTCGTTCAGCTAGTTTCGAGATCACAAAGCCAATTGAGGGAGACTTTGGTTGCATTATCCTGCCCACTTTCCCTCTTCTTTTTTGCCCTTTAGGAGCTCTCCAAATCTTACAGTTTGGATGAATTCCATTACCCTTATTATTTAAAAGTGGATGGAGGCCTTTAAAACTACAAAAAATAAAATCAAGTGGGACTGGTCTCTTATCACTATTAATAAGTACTGTGGGCCCATGAACTTTTTCTATCCAATTTTGTAATTGATCTGCATTGGCTATTGTTGCTGATAAAGCTATTATTTGAGTCCTAGTGGGGCAATGGATTATAGTTTCTTCCCAAACTGTGCCTCTTTGGGGGTCATTCATATAATGACATTCATCAAGAATCACAGTTTCTAAATTTTCTAAGGGATCATCAAATTCATCAAATTCGCCATAAAGCATGTTCCTAAAAATCTCAGTCGTCATTACTAAGATTGGTGCTTCCCTATTTATACTTATATCTCCAGTTAAAAGACCAACTTTATTGGCACCATATTGATTAGCAAAATCTCTAAACTTTTGATTAGATAGGGCTTTTAAAGGTGTTGTATAAAAAACTCTGCTGTCATGAGATAAGCCTCTATATATAGCAAATTCACCTATCAATGTTTTACCCGAACCTGTTGGTGCCGTTAAAACAACAGAATTTCCGCTATTAATAGCTCGTATTGCTTCTAATTGAAAATCATCTAGTGGAAAGGGGAAATATTCCTCTAAATTAAGCAATAATTGTGATTGAAGAGAGGATGAGTTAACTTCTTAATATATGATCTATATAGATATTAATAAACAAAAAATACCTTGCAAACTTTAATAGTAAATCTAAATCTTTTTAATTAAATCCACCATATTTTATTTTACTAAAATGAAAAAAGTAAAAATTCCAAAAAATAGAATCCGTAAATTAAAAACATTTTCCTTAGGCAAAAAATCATTCGAGCTTCTAAGTTTAAATTCGCAAAATAAAAAACTTATAGACTTGTGCAGTAATGATTATTTTGGATTAAGTAGGGACAAAGATTTAATAAAAGCTGCTTACGAAATAAGCTTCTTAGAGGGTATTGGTTCAGGAAGCTCTAGGTTTATTACAGGTTCAAGACCAATACATAAATTATTAGAAACAGAACTTGCCAAGTGGCTTGATCAAGAGAAAGTATTACTTTTCCCTAGCGGATTTCAAGCCAACATAGCCGCTATCCAGGCTTTAGCAAACAGAAATAGTATTGTAATAGCAGATAAATTGATTCATAACTCTTTATTGGTTGGAGTCAAAGCTGCTCAAGCAAAACTGGTTCGATTTTCACACAATAATTTAAAAGATTTAGAAGATAAAATTATTAAATCTAACCCCACAAAAAAATCCATCTTAGTTGTTGTTGAATCTCTTTATAGCATGGAGGGATCAATTGCTCCGCTCAGAGAAATAACGGAAATTTGCAAAAAAAATAGTGTTCAATTATTAGTTGACGAAGCTCATGCAATTGGGATCTTGGGCCCTGAAGGTAAGGGTTTAAGTTTTAATTGCCGTTCAGATATAACTATGATCACTGGAACATTTGGGAAAGCATTTGGAAGTGGTGGAGCTTTCATAGCTTCTAATTCAGAAATTGGTGAATATCTTATCCAAACAAGTGGTGCATTTAGGTACACAACCGCTCTTGCGCCATCTTTAGCCGCTGGAGCGCTAGAAGGTTTAAAAAAAATTCTTGAAAATAAAGAATGGGGTAATGATCTTTTATCTTCTGCGAAGATATGGAAAGATGAAATTATTAAAAATTTTATTTTTCCAGTTCAGGGAGATTCTCACATTTTATCAATTATTGTTGGCCAAGAAGAGAAGGCAATTTATCTACAAAAATATCTCGAAGACAATGGGTTTTTAGCAATTGCGATAAGACCTCCAACTGTTCCAGTAGGGCAATCAAGAATCAGAATAACAATACGAAGAAACTTAGATTTTAATCTGCTAAAAAATTTCATTGCAGTATTGAAAGAGTTTAAATGAAACAAATTATTACTCAACATGGCTGGGGACTAAATAAATATTTCTGGGATGATTATAAAATTGATTTTTTAAATAATAATTGGTATTGGCAAGATAATGAAAGGGGCTATTTTTCGACAAATAATTATCAAGCAAAATGGATTAAAAGCGAATCTAAAAAGGAAATCAGAATGACTTTATGCCATTCATTTGGTTTTCATTTAATGCAAAAAAAAATTTTAAAAGAAGCAACTCATATTGTTCTTATAAATTCTTTTAATAATTTTCTTCCTTTAAGTAATAAGAGAAACTTTATTTTGAGGTCTCTAAAAAGAATGGAAACAAAAATCATAAAAAATGAACCTGAGGATATGTTGAAAGAGTTTATACATAGATCATTTATGCCAAATCATATGAATAATAGTTTTAAAAATATCTTTTATAAAAGTTTAGATAATTTAAATAAAACTCTTCTTTTAAGTGATTTAAAACAACTTTACATCAATAGAGATTTTCCAATATTTTTAAGAAAAGATTGCAAAATTATTTTTATAAAGTCAGAAAATGATTTGATCCTTGACAACGAATCAAATAATAACTTTTTAGATTCCTTAAATAAAAAACTTGATAGGAAGCCAATTTTAATTAAATTAGCTCAACAAGGTCATTGCTTGAATAATTTAAATTTGTACGAGATCTTATTTAATCCACTTAATAATTGAAATGGATAGTAAAAAGTGGAATGAGAAAATAAAAAATAATTTCAATGATGCTGCATATCGGTACTTAGAGCATTCAAATATTCAAAAATTTTTTGCAAAAAAGATTGTTCAATTAATCAAAGAATTAAATCCCCAAAAAAAAGGTGAATGGATAGATCTAGGATCAGGACCAGGACTATTAGCGGATGAAATAGAAAAAAAATTTCCTTCCCAAAAAGTATCCAGAATTGATTTCAGCAAAAAAATGCTTCTTGAGAATAAATTATCTAGAAAAAAAATTTTATGGGATTTGAATAATGATTTACCTCCTGAAATAAAAAAATGTTCTCTATTAACATCTAACTTTTGCATACATTGGTTAAACAACCCAGAAAAGATAATAAAAAATTGGTTTAGCAAATTAACACCTGGAGGTTTTTTAATCATTTCATATCCAACAAAAGATTGTTTCCCTGAATGGAAAGATACTTGTAAAAAAATTGATATTGAATATAGCGGTCTTAATTTCCTTTGCTCTAAAGAATTATTAAAAGATTTCAAATCAACTGAAATACATAATTCAAAGCAGTTTAATTATCTTGAAAATTTTGAAGATGTATATAAGCTTTTTAGAAGCATTAAAAATGTAGGAGCACAATCAACAAATTGTAAACGCAAAACAGTAAAGGAGTTAAAAGAAATTCAAAAGTTTTGGCCAAAGAATTACAATAATACAGTGAACCTTTCATGGCAAATTGAGATTCAAATCATAAAGAAATTATGAGTAATCACAATAATATTTTCAAATTTATAATTTGTGGAACTGATACTGATATTGGGAAAACTTTAATAAGCTCTTTTTTCGTTAAAGGATTAAATTCCTTTTATTGGAAGCCTATTCAAAGTGGTATTGAATCGCAAACTGATAGTCAAACTGTTGAAAAACTTGCACAAGTGAGTAAAGAGAAAATCATCAAAGAAGCTTATGTCTTTACAAAACCTCTATCTCCTCATTGGGCTGCTGAAATAGATCAAAAAACTATTAACTTTGACAAGTTGAGATTGCCAAAAGTGCAGGGCTCACTAATTGTAGAAACTGCAGGTGGATTAATGGTTCCAATAACACGCAATTTTTTGCAAATAGATCAAATAAAACAATGGGATCTTCCGGTAATACTTGTATGTAAGAGCTCACTTGGCACTCTTAACCATACCCTGCTTAGTATTGAGGCCTTAAAACGAAGAAATATTAAGATTTTAGGTTTAGTAGTCAATGGCGAAAAACATACAGATAATCCGAAAACTCTAGTAGATTTTAGTGGTATTCCTTTAATTGCTGAATTTCCTTACATCAAAAAAATGGACTCAAATAGTTTAGATATACTATGGAAAGAACTTGAAATTAAAAATAAGTTGATCTCACTATTACACTCAAAAATAAGTTAAATGAAATCTTTGGATTCAAAAACTCCAAATCAAGATTGGCACCCAAATATTTGGCCACCTTTTACACAAATCAATAACAGCAAACCGCAAATAGAAGTAACTCATGGTAAAGATGCCCTCCTATTTACTAAAGATTCTAAAAAAGAGCTAATAGATGCAATTAGTAGTTGGTGGGTAACTCTTCATGGTCATAGCAATGAATATATTTCAAATGCCATTTTCGATCAATCAAAAAAACTTGAGCAAGTTATATTTGCTGATTTCTTACATCCACAGGCAAAAAAATTAGCGGAAAGACTTAGTGAATTAACAAAACTAGATAGATTATTCTTTTCTGATAACGGTTCTACAGCTGTCGAAGTCGCTTTAAAAATCGCCTTCCAATCATGGCAAAATAGAGGAGAGACAAGAACTCAAATAGTAGCTTTTGATGGCGCTTATCATGGTGATACATTTGGAGCAATGGCTTTAGGTGAAAGAAATATTTTTAATGAGAATTTCGATAATCTTATGTTCCCTGTTAGAAGAGTCCCATGGCCTTCAACTTGGATGAACGATGAAAGAGTAGAAAATAAAGAAAATGAGGCTATCCAAAAATTAGAAACTCTACTTAAAACTCCTACAGTTGCAGTAATCCTTGAGCCACTTGTTCAAGGAGCAGGAGGAATGAATATGGTTAGGCCTCAGTTCATAAAAAAAGTTTCAGAAATTATAAAAAATAATAATTCTTTGTTAATTGCCGATGAAGTATTGACTGGGTTTGGAAGATGTGGAAGCCTTTTTGCGTTTCAAAAGGCAAAAATCATTCCTGATTTAATAAGTATTTCAAAAGGTTTAACTGGTGGATTTTTACCAATGGGAATAACTTTATGTAAAGAAAAAATTTTTCAATCGTTTATTGATGATTCCCCAAGAAAAACTTTTTGGCATGGACATAGTTTTACTGCTAATCCTTTAGGTTGTGCTGCAGCAAATGCTAGCCTTGATTTATTAGAAAAAGAACCACAAAAATACCTTTCATTTGAAGAAAAACATTTATCTCATTTAATTAAATTTAAAAACTTACCTTATATAACAAAGGTAAGGGTATCTGGCACAATTGCTGCCTTCGATTTAGATATTGGGAACAAAAAAGGTTATTTTAATAATATTGGGAAAGAAATAAAGAGTCTTGCAATGGAGCAAGGTTTATTCATTAGGCCACTCGGGAATGTTATTTATCTCTTGCCGCCTCTCTGTATAACAGATGATCAATTAGAAAAGAGTTACTGGATAATAAGGCAAATCTTAGACAATCTTTAGATAGAAATTTAAGGTCCCTGCAGTATTGCATTTTCCACATCTTCTCTATTAATGCAATACGAGAATAGTCTTTTAGTTTCTTGTCCTTCACTTTCCCATATAACACTTAAATCTTCTTGTTCAAAAATAATAGTTGCATTCCAATTAGAAAGTAATAGGTACCATTTAGATGTATTATTAACATCTTTAACAGCACCTAATTCAGTTAACCACAATTCCAATGATTGCAGTGAATGTTGGTTAATGGGTTTTTTAGGGAGATTCACAAACTTTTTTAAAGTATCATTTTACTAACCAGATAGGTATTGTATCTAATTCTTTGCCAGTAAAAGAGGCAATAAAAATTGAACAAATCAAACTAATAGAAATAATAATAAATAAAAGAAATAATGAAAACAATTCCCCATTTGAAAGAGGTCTTCTGTTACCTATTAAATTTTGATTATTTGAATCGATTATTAAATTATTTAATACTTTAGTATTATGCTTACTTCTTGATTTTTCCTTTAGTTTGTCATCATATATTTTCCTTAAATTACTATTATTCAAATTTTCATAAGCTTCCAAAACTTCTTGAAATTTACTTTTAGCATCGTCTATTTCTAAAGAAGTTGTATCAGGATGCAACTCAATGGAAAGTTTGCAAAATGCCTTTCTTAATTCATGATTTGAGGCATTTTCATCTACACCTAAAATTTTGTAATAAGAAATTTCCCCTTTCAAAATAATCTTTTATTAATATTGTAATTCTAATAAATTTTTAATAAATAGAATGTATTTTATGAATAGTAAAAATTTATATTTATAACGAAATGAAAAAACAAAACATTCCAGAAGAAATTTTTTCCTTAATAACTGAAGAAGAGATAATTATGTTTCAAGAATTGCAAATTAAAATTAAAGAATTAAATAATAAAACAAACTTAACGAGATTAATTAATGGTAATGATTATTGGGTATCTCAAGTTTTTGACAGCATTTGGCCCTTTAAAGATTTCCCGAACATTAATTTTGATAATAAAAAATTTTTAGATATTGGATCCGGCTGTGGCTTCCCGGGCTTAGCTTATGCCATAACTCATCCTACTTCAGAAATATACCTAGTTGATTCTTCCAAAAAGAAAACAGATGGGCTAAAAACCTTAATTAAAGAGATCAATTTCAAAAACAATATTCATGTAATTAATGATCGTATTGAAAACTTAGCACATCTATCATCAATGAGAAATAATTTCAATATAGCGACTACTAGAGCAGTGAGTAATCCATCAACAGTTTCAGAATATATACTACCAATGCTAAAAAAAGAAGGATTAGGAGTTTTATATTGTGGCAAATGGAATGATGAAGAAAGTAAAAATCTATATAAAACTTTAGAAATATTAGAAGGAAAATTTAAAGAGAAAAAGAAGATTTTATTACCAAAAGGTAAAGGTACCCGGAATATTATTCTTATTCAACCTAAAAATCTTTGCCCTGAAATTTACCCTAGAAAAGTCGGTAAACCAGAGAAAAATCCATTATAAAATTATTTTTTTGATAATCTTTTAGCAACGTTATCTCCAAACTTTTCTTTTAAAGTTCTTAATTTTCTTATAACTTTTTTTGGATTTATATGGCCTTTTAAAACTTTCAATAATTGCCCTTCAGAAACATCTACATCTAGCAAATTAGCGTTAGATCCTGGGAACCAGTGACTTCCATTACCAAGCAATTGATATCTAGCTTTTGCAAATCCTTCCATATCCAACCAATCAATTAAATTTGAAAGCCATAGAAGAACAGGAATATTGATATTACCAGGAGTATTTTCCCAACTCGGTAAATTTCTATTCCAATTTTGATGCCACTCTAAACCTAAAGCATTAATCGATTCCTCCCTTAATCTATTTATTATCTTTGGAACATACTTCTCGGATTCTGATAACAACGAAACAGCTTCTAAATGCAAATAAAAATCTGCCTCTTTTGCAATACCTACACTAAGGGTATGGATATTTTTATTTCTTAAACAAAAAAGATCATTAAAAATTATAGGATGAAGTGGTCTACAAAGTTCCAACATTTTATTTGAGGGAGTATGAAGATGTCCCCCTTTATCTGTAGGGCTTATTATAAATACCCCAAGATCATACTTATTTGCTAAATTAATAACGTTTGTATTTGCTTGATTTATGAAATACCAGTGCAAATTTACATAATCAAATAAGTTTGTTGAAATAGCCTTCTCAATGAGAGAAGATTTTCCATGAGTTGAAAATCCAATAGAACCAATTAAATTTTCTTTTTGAAAATTCCTTAAAATATCGATACAACCTCCATCTCGAATAGACTGATATAAATGTTCATCCCTATTAATGCCATGTATTGCTAGCAAATCAATTCTCTTAACTTTTAATTTTTCAATACTTGTAACAACATCTCTCTTAAACATTTCTGGATCACTATTTGGAGGAATCTTTGTTTGGATAATGTTTGGGATTTTTTTCGTATGTTTAAAACCCACTCCTAATTGCACTTCTGAGGTTCCATAATACTTTGCAGTTTCTACATGACTTAAGCCATATTTGTTTGCGAGATTTAAGATATTTTCTACTTTATTTTGTTCTTCATATGAAATCTCAGAAATATCTAACTGATCCCAACTTTTTTGAAATCTCATGCCACCTAAAGATAAAACAGGAATATTTAGATTGGTTCGACCAAATCTCCGATATTGCATCTTTTTAAAATTAATGCTTATTCATTCTTGGTGGTTTTCCAAATGATTGAAACATATCCCTATCGAGACTATTCTCTAGATCATCCAATTCTTCAAAATTCACCCAGTGAATACAATCAACAGGGCACGTATCTATCGCTTCTTGTATTACATCAGAACTATCTCCATCTTGTCTCATAGCACGACTTCTACCATGAAATTCATCCACCATGAAAGTGTTCGAAGCTACATGTACACAATACTGGCAACCAATACATTTAGACTCATCAACCCAAACAGCTCTTTCTGCTAATTGTCCCCCAAGTACAGGCTCCCAGCCTGTAATTTCAATATTCTCTTCAAAATTATCAAATGGATCTGTTAAATCCATAATATGAAATTAATTATCCCACTTGGTTAAAACTAATTCAATAGAGCCGTCATTTTGGTTTTTTTGCTCTACGATTTGATAACCATCCTCTTTTGTTTTGGAAATAATTGTCTCATAGGCATACATTTGTGTAACTTTAGAGATGAATCTTTCTACTGGTAGGTCAAATCTCCACAGATCTAAGTCAGTTACTAATTCATATGAATTTGAATTATTGTCCCATTTAAATCCAACTTTAGTGTCTCCAGGTAGATTCATGCTTATATCAACAGCTGTAAACTTACCTTTAAAGCCTTTAACAAACTTTTCTTCTTGGTTGATTAAGTAACCAAGATTATTTAAGGCTTTAATTAATGGCTCTGCATCTTTGAGCTGGGTTTTAATAGTACTAAAGTGTGACATTAGATTCGTGGTTGAATTGGTTTAATTTTTCATTTTGATTAGAGATGAAAGCATCAGAAGTTTTATTTTTAACTGTTACTTTACCAAGAGCATTTTCAAGATTTCTAGTAGCATCATTGCATGAACTACCATTAAAACCTTCTACTGTCTCTTCGACTCTTCCGTCTTGATGAATTTTAAATCTCAATGTTTTTTGAGGCATTAAATTCAAGTACTAAGTACTTTTACTTTATATAGAATAACGAAATTTTTTTGTTTCAGTTGGTACAAGTTAATTAATTTTAATTTTTTATATTGAATATCTAATAAATAAACTTTTTCATTCGTGTGCTTATAAAAAAATTAAAAAACTTAGTTATAAAAACCTTGCATCCCCATTGAATCCAAGGCAGTTTTTGCTTCTTCCATAACGGAGGGTTCTTTATCGAAAAGAGCTATCTTGGTGCATTCATCAACGAAACTTTCTTGAAATGTATTATTTAGTTTTTCATACAATCTACACAATGACCAAATGCAATTACTTCTTACACCTGGTTCATTATCTATTTTTAGACTTACTAAAAGTTGTTCTGCTGCCAATTGAGCATTTTTCAAAGAAACATTTCCGATTTCAGCTAAAGAACTAGATGACCATAACCTTACTGCAGCTACATCGTTCTTCAAAGCATTTATTAAAGGCTCCAAAACAATTTGATTATCATAATTAGCTAAACTCCATGCTGTTGCTCTTCTGACATAAGCATTATCGTCGGTCTTTAAAAGACTTACAAGTTTTTCGACAGCGCTAGGACATGGATTACGACCCAAAGCATATACAACACTCATTCTTTCAACAGGACAAGGTTGATCAAGTAATGGTAACAAAAGAGGAAAAGATCTTGAATCTCTATATTCACAAAATATTCTTAATCCCTGTATTCTTTCTTCTCTATTACCTTTTAGCATTTTTAATGCTTCATTGCACTCCTGAGTTATGTTTAAACCTTTTGGGAAAGAATCTTCATCAATTTGTTCTAAAGGGTCTATTTCAATTTCTAAGGCCAATTCTCTCGCTAAAACATCTGGGTCAACAGCGATATCAACTAAGCTTTCTTTATTAGGATCCTTATTTTTTGTCATTTTAAAAAACTAAAGATATTAATTTATAGGAGCAGGAGACATCATATCTCCTGGTAACCAAATTCTTGCACTAACCGCAAAGAAGGCAATCCCAAAGAGTGAAACGATAGCGAAAGGTAAAATTTTTGTCTTAATAAAACCCAAAGATTTAAGATTAATTAACACAATAATAACCTGTTTAAGAGACTTTTAAAAAATTTTTATTAGATAATATTATTTATTTTTTGCATTTTGTCTTAGCTGACCACATGCAGCATTTTTATCTAGACCTCTGCTTTTTCGCAAGCTAACAGCGATGCCGTTCTTAACAAGTCTAGATTGAAATAATTGGAGATTTTTTAAAGAGGTCCGTTGAAATTCAACCTCTTCAATTTGGTTATACTGTATTAAATTTACATGACATTGAAAACCTTTCAGCAAATTACTCAATTCATAAGCATGTTCTAATTTGTCATTCACCCCACTTAGCATTAGATATTCAAAACTTACCCTCCGACCAGTTTCTCTTACGAATTTCTTACAGTCTTCGATTATATTTTTGATTTCATAGTTTTTTGCACTAGGTATTATCGTCTCTCTTATTTTTTGATTTGAAGCATGTAAGCTAACTGCTAATGTAAATTGACAATTCCCCAAAATTTGAAAAGACTTTGCTGATAATCTACCTATCATTTTTGGAACAGCTACTGTGCTTACAGTTATCTTTCTCTGACTGATCTGAAAATCACTATTTATTGATCTAATTGACAAAAGTATGTCATCAATATTCAATAAGGGCTCGCCCATACCCATGAAAACAATATTAGTGACTTTTCTATTCATTTCATTTTCGAGAAATAAAATTTGATCTAAAATTTCACTAGCTTTTAAAGATCTCTTCAAACCTTCCTTGCCAGTAGCACAAAATTTACAGTCCATTGGGCAACCAACTTGACTAGAAAGACAAGCAGTTAATCTTTTTTCAGTTGGTATACCAACACACTCAATACTTTCATCATCTTCTGTAGAAAGCAACAACTTTAAAGTGCCATCGTTAGCTAAGTTTCTTTCTTTAATAATCAGCTCGCTTACCTTAAAACCATCATCCTTTAATCTCTTTCTAAAATCTAGAGGTAAAACTTCTATTTGATCAATGTTTTTGTTCTTATTTCTATAGTTGTAAATCCAATTATAGATTTGGCGACCCCTAAAAGCAGCTTGCCCATAATCTAGAGCAACATTTTCTAAATCCTTAATACTACTTCCAAGAAGATTTTTCAAATTTAGTAGTCTTTATTTAAAAACTATTTTTACCATAACAGCAAACCATGTTTTAGAAAAAATTCTGTAAGAATAAGGGCAATAAAACCAATCATGGCCATTCTTCCATTAAGTCTTTCATTATAAAAATGGAATCCATAACGGGGTAATTTTCTTTTAGGTACAATTTCTGGCTTAATCATCACTTACAAATTTAAAAATCCATTCTAGTCCCTAAATCCAATAATAGATAATATTTATTCATCAGACAGAAGGCCCTCCTCCTGCAATCCTTCCAATGCGGCAGGATCTGGCAATTGATCTTCAGAAAATTGATTTTCAGCATTAGGCCTTGCGAAGGCCGCAAAATTACTCGAAGCAGGATCTATTCCATGTCGATTTCTCGTTGTCTCCAAATCTTCATCACTAGGATCATCTAGTATTGCAGTAGAGCTTACGGCAGGTGATTGTGGCATATCGACTGTATAGTCTGGCCTTAAGTTCTGTGCTCTTCTGTAGCCACCAGATTCTTCTGCAAGAATATCGGGATGAGGGCCAGCCTCTGAGGATAATTCCTGCACAAAACCGCTAAAACCTGTACCTGCAGGTATTAATCTACCAATGATAACGTTTTCTTTTAAACCTCTTAACCAATCAGATTTACCTTCAATCGCAGCTTCTGTAAGAACCCTTGTTGTTTCTTGGAACGATGCTGCTGAAATAAAGCTATCTGTATTGAGAGAGGCTTTAGTAATACCCAACAAAACGGGAGTAAATTCTGCTGGAGCTCCTCCTGTAATTGCCATTGCTTGGTTTGTATCTTCCACTTGCCTCAACTCTATGAGTTCACCAGGCAAAAGAGTAGTATCCCCAGCATCTTCTATACGAACTTTACTTGTCATCTGTCTAACAATAACTTCAATATGCTTATCATCGATTGCTACACCCTGCGACTTATAAACATTTTGTACCTCACTTACCATACTTCTTTGTAGTTTTGATATAGATTCTCGAGCTGCATCTATAAGAGGTTTTTGATCTTTTAAATCACTAAAGTAGCAATCTAATAGTTCATGTGGATTAATTGGACCATCAGTTAAAGATTCGCCACCTTTGACTTGTTGTCCATCACTAACCATTATATTTTTTCCAATTAATAGTTGATATTCATTAACTAAATCGTCTTTTTCAATAACTGATAAAGAAACTGATTCTTCATCATTACCTTGTTTGATCTGAACAATTCCAGATTTTTTGCATAGAATTGCTGAATCTCTGGGTCTCCTAGCTTCTAATAACTCTTCAATACGAGGTAATCCTTGTACGATATCTCCAGTTTTCTGCCTTTCAAAAACAAGTAAAGCTAAACCATCTCCCCTAAGAACCAAGTCTCCGTCTTTAACATGTAAAACTGAATCCGGAGAAACCATATAAGGCCTACCAAGTCTTAAGGTTACTGAACTATTAGAAATCTCTTCAATTTCTCCGCAAGAAGTTGATTTTACAGTCTCACTAATAGGATCACCATCAACTACACGATCACCAACTTTAACTACTCCTTTACCACTAATTTTAATTTTAATTTTATCTTCATCTCTTTCAACAATTAACCTTCTTATTGGCTCATCATCAACAACATTTGGTAATTGAACCAATCCCTTCTCTTTGCAAAGAATTTGAGTAGTAGCTATTACATCTCCTGCTTTTACTACTTGATTATTATTGACTTGCAGTTCTGTATGTGTTGATCCATGACTGGAGTCAGATATAGTATCTCTCCTTACAAGAATAGACTCCAATATGACTAAATTTAATCTATTGATTGATGAATCATTTTCATCTTCAATAGACTCTACGTCAATAGTCATTTGAGGAGTAGCATCAAAGCTTTCAATACTTAAATGTGTTCTGAGTAATTCAACCCCTTCAACTGATTTTATCAATTCACCATCTTTGTAAGTAAGCCTTTGGATAGCTTTTAAGCCTAAATGAGGACCTTTTTCCTGCTTAACATGAGAAAGTTGTGGTAATTCCGCTTGATCAGGAATATTAAATTCTTCAACGGTTCTTAATAACAAGCCTCGACATTTAAGTGTTTCTAATTTTTGAACAAATAGAATTTCTTTATTATCAACACCATCTAAAATCTTTTCACCTGGATAAACAAGCTTTCCTTCTTCTGTAAATCTATTCAAAACTTCTTCATCATCACACTCATGAAAAGTTCCATTTCTTACAGTTATTTCACGAAGGATATCATTTTTTTGCGTAACTGTAACGATGCCTGATGTTTGACTAAAAATATCTTTTACAACTTCAGTTCCAGCTTCAATCCATTTCATATCTTCAATCATTAGAAGTGATATATCCTTATTGATTTCATGTGTCTCTTGCGGAATCCAGAGCAATGTCCCTCCTTGACTTACTTCAAAACCATTTTTAGATGATCTCGCTTTTTTGACACTTAATCCAGTTGCATATTTTACTAGACCGCCAGTTTTTGTACGGAACCTTTCATCCGTTAAATCTGCTATTACCTCGCCATTGCTGATTTTACTTCCTGGCGAAATATTTAAACGATAAGATATACCATCACTAGATTCCAAATTATATATTTGACCTGAGTGAGTAGATTCTTCAATTAATTTAAAATTTGTTATGGACATTGAAGTAGTAACAATCTGAACTTCTCTTGAATCTCCTATTGAGTCTCTTAATCTAACTAGTCCACCAAACTCACTTGATTGACTTGCTTCTGCTAAAACTGTCCCTTCATCTACAGATTTTCCTGATGATATTACTGGTCTTGCATTTGGTGGCAAGTTGTAAACATCTCCAGCTAAAACCCACAATCTACCTAATCTTTGAGCTTTTAAGGTAATATTACCCTGCCTATCTGTTACCTCCTTTGGTTGAATAACCTTGTCGTACCTAACTTGACCAGCCAAATCACAAATAACATCTTTTGTGGCTTTTTCAACACTCTTTTTCACGGCTCCAGCAGTAATTTGAGCAACAGTTATATCAGAACTAATTTCTTCACCGTCATCTACAAATAAAAGCGATCCACTAGAAACTTCAATTTTTTGAGCTTTGCCAGAATTATTTCCTTGAGGAACTATCTTGACTATAAAATCAACTTCTGCTTGTTTAGCTTCTACGCCATGTGGAGTTCTATAACCTCTAACCTTTGCTTTTGAACTAAATTCAACTTTACCTGAAATTTTTGATCTTACAACTCCACTTTCGGCAGTTGAAACACCTCCAGTATGGAAAGTTCTCATTGTCAATTGAGTTCCTGGCTCGCCAATCGACTGAGCAGCAATAATTCCAACTGCCTCGCCTAAATCAACCAAATGATTATGAGCCAATGCCCATCCATAGCACCTCCTACAAACGGATCTGTTAGCTTCACATGTTAATGGGGATCTTATTTTTACTTCACTAATAGATGCTTTCTCAATTTCTCCTGACAATGCAGGATCTAAAGCAGTATTTTGAGGAACAACAAGATTTTCTTCAGCATCAAAAATATCCTCAGCAGTAAGCCTACCAAAAAGCCTTGTTCCAAATTTACCATCCTCAGCTTCAACAACTATTGATCGTTCTGTTCCACAATCCTCTTCTCTTACAATTACATCTTGAGCAACATCAACTAATCTTCGAGTCAAATAACCAGAATCCGCAGTTCTTAAAGCAGTATCCACCAAACCTTTCCTTGCTCCATAAGAAGAAATTACATATTCAGTAACAGTAAGTCCTTCCCTAAAATTGGTTCTTATTGGCAGGTCAATGATTTCTCCCTGAGGATTAGCCATTAATCCCCTCATACCAACTAGTTGTCTTACCTGAGACATATTACCCCTTGCTCCTGAATTAGCCATCATCCACACGGAATTAAGTGGGTCATTTTGATTAAAATTATTCTTTACAGCATCTACCAATCTTTCATTAGTTTCAGTCCAGGTATCTATAACTTTTGTGTGCCTTTCAACTTCGGTAATTTCACCAAGTCTATAGCATTCTTCTGTAGCAGATATTTGCTCTTCAGCTTGTCCAATTAAATCTTGTTTAGCTTCAGGAACTTTTAAGTCATCTACTGAGATGGAGACTGCAGCTTGGGTAGCATATTTAAAACCTAAATCCTTTAGATTGTCTGCCATGGCAGCAGTTATAGCTGTTCCATGAGTTTTATAAGCCCAAGAAACTAAATTTTTTAAGGCTTTCTTATCAACTACCTTATTTTTAAATGATGGGGGCGTTTTAGCAAGAGCAGGCATCGTAACTGGATTATTCTTTTTTGAGTTTTTAGTAGTTTTACGTACTCTTGATGTTTTTTTAGATTTAGATGAAGTCATGATTTTGAAGTTAATGAAAAATAGTTTTTAAAGATTACGTTTTAGATACAGAATCGATGATGGTATAGTTCATAACTACTCTCCCAACAGTTGTTAGAACAAATCTACTTATTAAATTATTATCAGAGTCAAGCCTATCCCTTCTTAAATTCCAGAATTCTAATCTTGAGCCATCTTCTAGCTCTTGAGTTTTTTGTGGACTAGGCATTTCTTCTTCATCTTCAACTTCTCCATTAAATCTAACCCAAACCCATTCATGTAGGCTTAATCTTTTATCTTCATAGGCAAAAATTACATCTTCTAAGGAAGCAAAAGTAGTCTTATTATCTCCGAATTCTGGTTGTTGATAATTCGGTTGCAAAGCCGTCAGATAATAAGAGCCTAAAACCATATCTTGTGATGGAGTTACAATTGGTTCCCCAGTAGCGGGAGAAAGAATATTATTACTTGCCAACATAAGCATGCGTGCTTCAGTTTGTGCCTCTAAAGCTAGAGGAACATGAACTGCCATTTGATCTCCATCAAAGTCAGCATTAAATGCAGGACAAACTAAAGGATGAAGTTGTATTGCTCTACCTCCAACTAATTTCGGTTCAAAAGCTTGAATTCCTAAACGATGCAGCGTAGGGGCTCTATTTAAGAGAATTGGATGACCTTCAATAACTTCCTGAAGTACCTGCATAACTTCGTCATCAGCTTTTTGTATTAATTTTTTTGCAGCTTTAATATTATTCACAATATTTTGTCGTATCAATCTATGGATTACAAAAGGCTGAAAGAGCTCTATTGCCATTTCTTTTGGGAGACCACACTGATGCATTTTTAATTTAGGGCCAACAACAATTACAGATCTTCCTGAATAGTCAACACGTTTCCCAAGTAGATTCTGTCTAAATCTTCCTTGTTTTCCTTCAATTATGTCACTTAGGGACTTAAGAGCTCTATTATTTGCTCCAACAACAGTCCTCCCTCTTCTTCCATTATCTATAAGGGCATCAACTGCCTCCTGAAGCATTCTTTTTTCATTTCTAACTATGATTTCAGGAGCTAAAATTTCTTGGAGCCTAGCTAGCCTATTATTTCTATTAATAACTCTTCTATATAAGTCATTTAAATCTGAAGTTGCAAATCTTCCTCCATCAAGCTGAACCATAGGTCTAAGATCAGGAGGTATAACTGGTATTGCATCTAAAACCATCCATTCTGGTTTTGCATTAGTTGCAATAAAATTATCAATAACTCTTATCCTTTTTATAAGCTTTGCCCTCTTTTGGCCTTTGCTATTAGTAATTTCTTCTCTAAGCTCCTCAGCAATCTTATTTAAATCAAGGTCCTCAAGTAATTGCTTCAGTGCCTCAGCACCAATTCCAACAAAAGGTTCATTTTCTATAGTTGAATCTTCAGCATAAATTTCATCTTCAATTTCCAGCCACTCATCCTCAGTAAGTAATTGCTTATATTTAAGTTCTTTATGATCACCTGGATCTAAAACGACATAACAATTAAAATAAACAATTTGTTCTACATCCCTAAGCGGAATATCCAAAAGTATTGCAACGTAACTAGGGATTCCTTTTAAATACCAAACATGGGAAACTGGCGCTGCGAGTTTTATATAGCCCATCCTATGTCTTCTGACTCTACTTTCAGTTACCTCAACCCCACATCTCTCACAAACAATACCGCGATGTCTAACCCTTTTGTACTTTCCACAATGGCATTCCCAATCTTTAGATGGCCCAAAAATCTTTTCACAAAACAATCCATCCATTTCTGGTTTAAGTGTCCTGTAATTAATAGTTTCAGGTTTCGTAACTTCACCAACTACTTGTCCATTGGGCAATGTCCTCTGACCCCAGTCCATTATTCTTTGTGGGGAAGCTATTGAAATTTTGACGTAATCAAAGTGATTTTCAGTTCTTAAGTTGCTGTTTGTCATTTTTGGCGAATTTAAATTAAAAGGTTTTAATTGAGTATTTAATCTTCCTCATATTCAGAGGTTCCGAGTGATTCGTAAGTCGGCCTTGATGGAGTATTTCTTCGAGGATTGATATCTTGCATTAAATCTACCTCTTTTCCTTCGTCTGTATAAACTCCTATATCTAAGCCTAAAGATTGCAATTCCCTCATAAGAACTTTAAATGACTCAGGAGTGCCAGGCCTTGGAATCGGTTTACCTTTTACGATCGCATTAAGCGCTTCATTTCTTCCTTGCATATCATCAGATTTAACTGTTAACAATTCCTGAAGAGTATAAGCGGCTCCATAAGCTTCAAGAGCCCATACTTCCATTTCTCCAAGCCTTTGTCCACCTTGTTGAGCTTTACCACCCAAGGGTTGCTGTGTCACCAAAGAGTAAGGACCAGTGGATCTTGCATGAATTTTATCATCCACCAAATGGACTAATTTGAGGAAGTGAGAGTATCCTACCGCAACTGGTTGATCAAAGGGTTCCCCTGTTCTACCATCTTTAAGTAGCAACTTTCCAGGATCCTCAGGATTGTAAACCCATGCTTTACCTGGTTGTTTTGAAGCTTCCTCTAAAAATGCTTGAACAGTCTGATGTGATTTTTCAGCTCCATACATTTCATCAAATGGAACAACTTTAACCCTACAATTTAAGTTAGAGGCTGCCCAGCCCATCAATAATTCAAAAACTTGACCTACATTCATCCTACTTGGAACTCCTAAAGGATTAAGAACTATATCCACAGGGGTTCCATCTGGTAAATAAGGCATATCTTCTCTTGGTAAGATTCTGCTAATAATTCCTTTATTTCCATGCCTTCCAGCCATTTTGTCTCCTACTTGAATTTTCCTTCTCTGAGCCACATAAACTCTTACAACCATGTTGGCTCCTGGAGGTAATTCATCACCTTGTTCTCTAGTATAGATGCGAACATCCAAAACCCTTCCCTTTTCAGTTTTGGGTACCCTGAGGGAATTATCTCTCACATCTCGAGCCTTTTCGCCGAAAATCGCTCTTAACAGCTTTTCTTCTGGTGGTTGGTCTGATTCCCCTTTTGGAGTCACTTTTCCTACAAGAATATCTCCACTCTCGACAAAAGCACCAATCCTAATAATTCCCATCTCATCAAGATTATTCAAGCTTTCTTCCGAGATATTAGGAATCTCTCTTGTGATTTCTTCAGGTCCTAGCTTAGTTTGTCTTGCTTCAATTTCATATTTTTCAATATGTACTGAGGTATATAAATCATCAGTTACCATCCTCTCGCTCACAAGTATGGCATCTTCATAGTTGTATCCCTCCCACGGCATGTAAGCAATTAAAACGTTTTGGCCAAGAGCTATTTCGCCTCCTTCACATGCGGAGCCATCTGCTAAAACCTGCCCAGATATAACTTTATCTCCAATTTTCACTATAGGTCTTTGGTTAAGGCAGGTATCTTGATTTGATCTTTGATATTTCTGAAGATAGTGAAAATGTTCATTACCATGATCATCTTTAACGACAATCTCATTAGCGTCTACATAAGATACAGTCCCGTTAACTTTTGTTATTGGAACCATTCCCGAATCTCTAGCAACTTGAGATTCTAAACCTGTACCAACTAAAGGACGTTCTGGCCTTAGCAATGGAACGGCTTGGCGTTGCATATTTGATCCCATGAGAGCTCTATTAGCATCATCATGTTCCAAGAAAGGAATAAGTGAAGTAGCAACTGAAATTACCTGAACAGGAGAAAGCTGAACGTAATCAACTTGATGGGGAGGAACTTTTTCAAAATCCTGTCTATATCTCACTGGTATAAGTTTTGAAATTATATTGCCGTCTTTATCAGTCGCGACATCTCCAGGAGCCACCCTACACTCATCTTCTAAATCAGCAGAAAGATAAACCGGATTACCTTCCTTATTAACTTTACCGTTATAAACTTCCCAAAAAGGTGTTTCAATAAAGCCGTACTCATTAACTCTTGCGTGGGTAGCTAAAGAATTTATAAGTCCTGCATTAGGACCTTCAGGAGTTTCGATGGGACATAATCTTCCATAATGTGAAGGATGAATATCTCGCACCGCAAAGCCTGCTCTTTCTCGAGTTAATCCCCCTGGACCTAATGCGGAGATTCTTCTCTTGTGTGTTAATTCAGCCAGAGGATTAGTTTGATCCATGAACTGACTTAATTGACTAGAGCCAAAAAATTCCTTTATGGCTGCAACCAAAGGTTTGGGATTGACTAGTTGAGCGGGAGTTAAAGAATCTGTCTCTCCTACAGTCATTCTTTCTTTTATGATTCTTTCTAAACGATTAAGTCCAACTCGAACTTGATTTTGAAGAAGTTCTCCTACGGATCTAACCCTTCGATTACCAAGATGGTCAATATCATCCAAACTAGCGCCGCCAATATCCAATTCAAGATTAATTAAATAATCAATGGTAGAAAGAACATCTTCATGAGTAAGAGTTCTTACATCGTCTGGGACGGTAAGTCTCAATTTTTTATTTATTTTATATCTACCAACTCGGCCTAAATCATATCTTTTGGGATCAAAGAATCTACTATGTAATAGCTGCTGTCCTCCAGAAACGGAGGGTGGTTCACCAGGACGTAGCTTCTTGTATAGCTCAAGTAATGCCTGATCTTCTGAATTTATACCCTCGTCATTAGCTGACTCAATTGAGCTTTGATAAAACTCGGGATGCCTAAGTTTATCGACCACATCATTATCTGAAAGACCCATCGCTCTCATAAGAACATGAGCATTAATTTTTCTAGTTTTATCAACTCTCACATAAAGTAGATTATTTTTGTCAGTTTCGAATTTTAACCATGCTCCTCTATTAGGGATGACGCTAGCGTTGTAAGTTCTGCGACCATTTTTATCCAATTCATCTTTGAAATATACTCCAGGACTTCGAACAATTTGATTAACAATAACCCTTTCGGCACCATTAATAATGAAAGTTCCTCTTTCAGTCATCAATGGTAGTTCGCCAATAAATACTTCTTGTTCTTTAATTTCCCCTGTCTCTTTATTAATTAACCTGCAAGTTACATACATCTGGGATGCAAATGTAGCATCTCTTCTTTTGGCTTCCTCAACATCATGTCTAGGTCTTTTTAATCTGTACTCTTCACCGATAAAATGTAATTCTAATTTACCTGTGTAATCAGAAATGGGGGAAAAATTTTGTAATTCTTCTATTAAACCCTTTTCCAAAAACCATTTAAAGCTTGCTCTTTGTACTTCAACTAAATCTGGTAGATAAGTAGCTGTTTTTGCTACCTGTAAAGCGCTACTGCTCATCCAAGAAAACCTGCGATTTTGTGAGATTTACTATTTACTTTTAATCTACTTAATAATTAGTTTTTTAACTTTTCACTTAGAATGAGATCAACCATTAAATCTCGATTTCAACAAAAAACAATCTAATAAAGAAGAATTAAATTTTGTTTAATGTTGGTAAATCATTTACTGTGTCAGTTAAATTCAAAAAAATTAAGAAAAATTTCCAGTAATTCCTAATATTAACAGCTGCTACGTCTACTTAACAAGTCAAATTTAAACAAATCTTCAGCATTCTTATATGACTCTCTAGCAATTGTGGTTAATTCAGTAGATCTTAAATCTGCCATAAAATTGGCAACATTTTCAACAAACGCAGGTTCATTTCTTTTACCCCTATGAGGGACAGGAGCTAAAAATGGTGAGTCGGTTTCAATTAAGTATTTATCATTCGGAACTATTTTGGCACACTCATGAATTTCATGTGCTTTTGGGAAAGTGACTATACCACTAAAACTGATGTAAAATCCAAGATTCAAGAATTGCTGCATTTCTTTTGGTGTGCCTGTCCAACAATGAAGTACACCATCAGGACATTTTCCTTTTTTAGAGAGATCACTACATATCTCAATCATTTCATTTGCAGCATCTCTGCAATGGATAATTACTGGCAATTTTAGTTCATAAGCTAACTCCATTTGAGGAATGAGTGCTTCAATCTGCTGAGTTTTATTATCATTTTTAAAAAAATCCAAGCCTAATTCTCCAATAGCTACAACTCGTCTATCTTCAAGAGCTGATTGTCTTAGAAGAGATTTTGAACTTTGTTCCCATTTTTTTGCTTCTAGGGGATGCAAACCAACTGAATAGTAAATTTCATTAAATTCATGGGATATTTTTTTCAACTTTGGAATTTCTGTTAATTCGCAACAAGCATGAACTAATTTTTTTACACCTTTTAAACGCAATCTTAAAACAACATCTTCAAGATCTCTCTCAAAATTTTCAAATATTAAATGACAGTGCGAGTCTATGAGTTCTATATCGCTCATAATAAAAATCTGTCTTTTTACTTAATGGCAAGAGTAGTTTTTACAAAATTGTTGATTTTCGATTTTTTATTAGCACCGTTGTTCTTGTGAAGAACATTTTTTTTAACTGCTTTATCAATTAAGCTAAAAGCTTTATTAAGACTTGTTGTAACTAAATTTTTATTATCCTCATTGGGGTTTTTTTTATATTTTTCGCAGTTCTCTAAGGTTTTTTTAGTTAAAGTCCGAACTGTAGATTTATAAGATTTGTTTATTAAACGATTTCTTTCGGCAATTTGTATTCTCTTTTTTGCTGATTTGTTGTTGGCCACAGAGGGTGTATTAATAGAAGATTTTTATCATAACAAATAAATCGTCTACTAATCAATCATATATAATCTTAGAAGATATTACATTGGGTTTTGAGCCTTTCTATCTATTTGAAAAATTAAGCAAATGAAGATCATAAATAATAAAAAAGAAGCTATTGAAGAATTAAAAAGGATTTCTAATCGAACTAATTCAGATAACAATAATAAAATAAATACAATTGTTGAAGAAATTCTTCAAGAGGTAAAAATTTCTGGAGATAAAGCAGTTAAAAAATATACAAAAAAATTTGATGGTTTCGACCCTGACCCAATGCAAGTGAGTGCGGATCAAATAAAAAATGCATGGGATGAAATTGATAATAATTTGAAGCACTCACTTGTGGTAGCTCATAAAAGAATTCAAAAATTTCATGAAAAAGAAATTCCTGAATCTTTTACTATAAAAGGTGAATATGGTGATACCGTCCAAAGAAGATGGAGGCCAGTTAAAAGTGCAGGAATTTATATTCCTGGAGGTAGAGCTGCTTATCCAAGTACAGTATTGATGAATGCTATACCTGCAAAAGTAGCAGGAGTAGAAGAAATTATAATGGTATCTCCTGGTAATAAAGAAGGAAAAATAAACAAAACTGTTCTAGCTGCAGCTCACTTATCAGGGATCAATAAAGTATTTAGAATTGGAGGAGCTCAAGCAATTGGTGCTTTAGCATTTGGCACAAATCAAATCAATAAAGTTGATGTTATTTCAGGTCCAGGGAATATATATGTTACAACTGCGAAAAAACTTATTTATGGCTCTACAGGGATTGATTCTTTGGCTGGTCCAAGTGAGATATTAATCATTGCAGATGAAACAGCTCAAAGCACTCATATAGCATCTGATCTACTAGCGCAAGCGGAACATGATCCTTTAGCTTCATCAATACTTCTAACTACATCAAAGAACCAGGCAAAAGAAGTTTTAGAAGAAATTTATAAAAAAATAGATGATCATCCTAGAAAAGAAATTTGCATGCAATCAATAAAAAATTGGAGTTTAATTGTGATTTGCGAGAATTACGAATCATGTGTTGAACTAAGCAATAACTTTGCTCCTGAACACCTAGAAATCCTTACTTTAGATTCAAAAAAAATTCTTGCAGGTATAGAGAATGCAGGAGCGATATTTTTAGGAAAATGGACACCAGAAGCTGTTGGAGATTATCTTGCGGGACCAAATCATACTTTACCCACTTCAGGAAATTCTAGATTTAGCGGTTCTTTAGGGGTTGAAACTTTTATGAAAAATACTTCAATAATTGAATTTAATGAAGAAAGTTTAAAAGTTAATAGCCTTGATATTATTAATCTTGCTAAAAGTGAAGGATTACATAGCCACGCTAACTCTGTAGAGATAAGATTTGAAGATTAGCTAGCTCTTGAGGGTGAGTAAACAACTGGATTGTTGTCTTCAATTTTACCAACTAATACTTTATCTGTAAGATCAACAAATAATCCATTTTCTAATACTCCTGGAATATTATTAATCTTCATTTCTATGTCTTTTGGATTCTTAATACCTTCTTTAAATAATACATCTAGGATAAGGTTGCCTTGGTCAGTTACAACTGGGCCAGCTTTTTTAGTAGCCATTCTTAAAGAAGAACTGCCATTCATTTCTGAAATGACTTCCTGAACTTGCTTCCAAGCATTTGGAAGAACTTCTACAGGTAAAGGGAATGATTGATTTAGATTTTGTACGAGTTTAGTTTCATCAACAACAATCAACAACTGATTAGCTTTAGATGCCACTAACTTTTCTCTAACATGGCATGCTCCTCCTCCTTTTATTAATTGAAATCCTGGATCAACTTCATCTGCTCCATCAATAGCTAGATCAATTTGAGATACAGAAGCTAGATCGATAAGTGGGATATCCAGTTCAAGCGCTAAAACTTCTGATTGAAAAGAAGTTGCAACACCTCTTATATTTTGGAGTTTCCCAGAACGCATTTCATCCGCAAGGCTTTTTATCATTAACGCAGCTGTAGATCCGGAACCTAATCCAAGAATCATGTCACTCTTTACTTCCTTTATTGCTGCATCAGCAACTACTTGTTTCATTTGAGTTTGTGAATCCAAAATCTTTTTCTCTAATTGTTATAGATTATTAAATTTCAATGGGTGCTTTATGTCAAACCTGGCAGAGGTTCTGGTTTGATATTTATCTGTATCTCTTTATTATTTCTCAAAATGTTTAAAAGAAATTCTTTTCCTATCTGAGCTTTCTCTACTTCATCTAGTAGAGTTTTAGGCTCTTTTATAGAGATATTTTCGGCTGCTATTACTAAATCCCCTCTTCTTAAACCAGCCTTTTCAGCGGGGCTATTAGGTATTACTGATTGGATTAGAGCTCCATTTCTTTCAGGTAATTGAACTAACGAATTGGGATCTCGATTATGTTCTTTAGCAATTCTAGGATTTAAAGAAATTAATTGTACCCCTAAGTATGGATGAATAACTTCCCCATTTTTAAGTAGCTGATCAGAAACACTTTTAGCTAGATTGATGGGAATCGCAAAACCTAAACCAGCTCCAGGGCCACTTCTTACTAATGTATTGATTCCAATTACCTCACCATTAGAATTTATGAGTGGCCCCCCAGAATTGCCTGGATTTATTGCCGCATCAGTCTGAATAAGATCCAGCCTTTTATCTGAAAATCCTAAACTATTAATATCTCTATGCAGGCTGCTTACAATCCCTAAGGTAACTGTTTTTTCAAGACCATAGGGAGTACCAAGTGCTATTGCCCAGTCTCCAACTTCAAGATCTTCAGAATTTCCAAGTGGAGCAAACCCAGAATAAGCATTTTCATCAATTTTTACTAAAGCAAGATCAGTTACTGTATCTGTGCCCAAAACTTCACCATCACAAATAGATCCATCTGCCAAAGTAACTGAAACATTATCGACTCTTTCTACGACATGAGCGTTTGTTAGAACCAAACCATTCTCATTAATGATAACACCAGAGCCTTGCCCTCTCTCCCTTTCAGGAGAAATACCTTGCTCGCCAAGTAAATCCCTTAATAAAGGGTCAAGTAAAGTAGGATCAAATTGTTGCCTCTCTACCAAGCGCTCAGTGTCAATTTTTACAACTGCAGGGCCAATATCTTTAACTGCGGATGACACGAAATTATGATTTTCGAAAGAAGTTAAAGCTAAAACTTCAGCATCTTGAAAGAAATTGAGTATGCAAGAACTAATAATAATGAATATTTGGATTAAATTAATAAATTTAATCTTGAGATACTTCATTTCATTAATATTTTTTGAGTTTATTTAATGAATCTAATTGAAGAAAGAGATTATTGTTGTTTTTTTGTTTACATCCATAAAATGCAAATTTTTAAATTTTTCTATAGAAAAAACTTCTTAATGTGTGAAAATAAATTTTAAATAAATTTAAAAATAAATTTGAATAAAGAAAACAAAAGTAAACTAGAAACTTTATTAGAAAAAGTTGCTAATGAGCGGGATTTAGAAATCTGCGGTTTAAATATACAAACTAATCAAAATCCAATTGTTATTGAAATAACTATAAGAAAAACTGATGGGGATGACATTTCCTTAGATGATTGTGCGCTATTTAATACCCCAGCATCTGACGAAATAGAAAAATCAAATCTTTTAAATTGTTCATATGTCTTAGAAATTAGTAGTCAAGGGGTCAGTGATGAACTAACCTCAGAAAGAGACTTCAAAACTTTTAAAGGTTTTCCAGTTAATGTTGAGTTAAACCAAAAGAATTCAAAAATAAAATTTCTGAATGGTTTACTTTATGAAAAGTCTAAAGATTATTTAGCCATTAACATAAAAGGTAAGATTAAAAAAATCCCTTTTGATGAAGTACTAAAAATTAGTCTTTGTACATTAAAAGATTAATTATTTTCAACCATTATTCAAATCCCCATCATAGATGGCATTAGTTATTCTCCCAGGTTTAAACAATCTCATTGAAGACATTAGTGAGGAAAAAAAGTTACCTCCTAATATCGTGGAATTAGCCTTACGCGAAGCTTTATTAAAAGGATACGAAAAATATAGAAAAACTTTTTACATTGGAGTTAACCAAGATCCATTTGATGAAGAGTATTTCAGTAATTTTGATGTTGGACTAGATCTAGATGAAGAAGGTTATAGGATATTATCGAGTAAAATAATTGTTGAAGAAGTTGAGAGCGAAGATCATCAAATATCTCTTGTAGAAGTTAAACAAGTAGCTGATGATGCGCAAATAGGCGACACAGTTGTTTTAGACGTTACTCCAGAAAAAGAGGATTTTGGGCGAATGGCTGCTTCAACAACAAAGCAAGTTTTAGCCCAAAAATTAAGAGATCAACAACGAAAAATGATCCAAGAAGAATTTGCGGATTTGGAGGATCCTGTTTTAACTGCAAGAGTTATAAGATTTGAAAGACAATCAGTAATTATGGGAGTTAGTTCGGGTATTGGTAGACCTGAAGTAGAGGCCGAACTTCCCAAGAGAGATCAATTACCAAATGATAATTATAGAGCAAATGCAACTTTCAAAGTATTTTTGAAAGAAGTTAGCGAAATTGCAAGAAAAGGGCCGCAACTTTTTGTAAGTAGAGCAAATGCTGGTTTAGTGGTTTATTTATTTGAAAATGAAGTCCCGGAAATTCAAGAAGGCACAGTGAAAATTGTTGCTGTTTCAAGAGAAGCCAACCCTCCTTCAAGAGCTGTTGGGCCAAGAACAAAAGTAGCTGTTGATAGTGTCGAAGAAGAAGTGGACCCTGTAGGTGCCTGTATTGGAGCTAGAGGAGCAAGAATTCAACAAGTAGTAAATGAATTAAGAGGAGAAAAAATTGATGTTATTAAATGGTCATCTAATCCAATACAGTATATTTTAAATTCTTTAAGTCCTGCGAAAGTCGATCAAGTAAGACTTGTAGACCCAGCAGGGCAACATGCGCACGTACTAGTTCCACCTGATCAATTAAGTCTCGCAATTGGTAGAGAAGGTCAAAATGTAAGACTTGCCGCAAGATTAACTGGTTGGAAGATTGACGTTAAAAACTCACATGAATACGATCAGGAAGCAGAAGATGCTGCAGTCTCTGAATTAATCATTCAAAGGGAAGAAGAAGAGAATCTCCAGAGAGAAGCTGAAATAAGATTAGAAGCAGAACAAGCTGAGCGTGCGGCAGAAGATGCAAGATTAAGAGAGCTTTATCCCCTTCCCGAAGATGAAGAAGAATATGGAGAGGAACAATACGAAGGAGAAGAATTCACAGATAATGATCCATTAGAGACAGTTCAAGATACTGAGATATCTGCCAAAGAGGAGAAAAAACGGTGACACAACAAATCCCTGTTTTGCGTGTATGCATTTCATGTAGAAAAACATATGACCGGAAAGATCTTTTAAAGATTACTAAAGATTATAAGCAAGGCATCATGCTTAAAAAGGGAATGGGGAGATCAGCTTACATTTGCAAGTCAAAAAAATGCTACTCAGATTCCAAGATCAAAAAAAAGCTTCAAAAAGCTTTAAAAACATTTTTAGAGCCTGAATTTGTTGAAATTTTTGAAAAAGAAATTACAAGCTACAATAACTATCCCCATTAAGGGAATATAATTAAATTAAATCCTCTTCAATTCCAAAAGAGTACAAATCAGATTAAATGACTATCAGCGATAAAATCAGAATTTATGAACTTTCCAGAGACTTAAATCTGGAAAATAAAGATATATTGGATGCCGCTCAAAAACTTTCAATTTCAGTAAAAAGCCACAGCAGTTCAATTAGTGCAGAGGAAGCAAAAAAAATAAAAAATCTTATTAATAAAAAAAATTCAGATAAAAAAATTCTTTCTATTAAGAAACCTTCGATTAAAAAAGAAAATTATAAACAAAACAAAGAAAATGAATCTTCAGTTATCTCTTCTATAAAAGGGAAACCTCTTGAAGACAATTCAAAAAAAAAGCCATTGTTGATTAAACCTCTTAATAAACCTGAGAGTCAAAAAATAATTTCAAATAAACCTACAATTCTCAATAAACCCAAAAATAGCAACAGTTCACAATCTCAAGCAAATCTTACAAATAAAAATATAAATAGTAAACCTTCACAGAAGGTAAACCAAGATAAAAAAACTTATGCAAATAACACAACCCCACCTATCAAAAGTCCGGCAAAACCACCTATTCAACTAATTGCAAAGCCTAAAAATATAAATAATAATGTTAAATCCAATGAATCTTCCCACAACATCTCAAGTGCAGGGGATAAAAGACGACTATCAAATAAACCTGATCAAAATACGAACAAACCTACAACAAAAATTTTTAATAATAGAATGAAAACCCCTGAGCTCGTAGGAGCTCCAATAAGAAGAGAAGATCCAAAAATAAATTCTAATAAGCAAAATAACAATAAGCAAAACATTTCTTTTAAACAAACTGTCTCAAACAGATCTAGTTCTCCCAATAGGCCTGGCATGCCCAATAGGCCTGGTTTGAGAAACAAACCTTCAGATCAAGACAGACCTGGCTCATTTAATAGGCAAGGCAATCCCAATAGAACTGGTTCTCCCAATAGACCTGGCATGCCCAATAGAACTGGTTCTCCCAATAGACCTGGCATGCCCAATAGGCCTGGTTTAAGAAATAAACCTTCAGATCAAGGCAGACCTGGCTCATTTAATAGGCAAGGCGATCGCAATAGACCTAGTTCTCCCAACAGACCTGGCATGCCCAATAGGCCTGGTTCTAAATTCAATGGCCAAAATCCTTCTGGGATAAGGAAGCCAGTATCACCTAATGAACTTTTACAACTTCAAAAAAATAGTAACTCTGAGAAAGAAAATCTAGGTAAAAAGAATAACGCAAAACAAAATATAGATGCACCTAAGCAGAAGGCGAAAGCGCCTAATACTCGTCCAAATGCTACTCCAAGTTCCAAAAAACCTCCTCATAGAGCATTTTCAAATAGTTCAAAGAAACCTGGAAAGACAGACTGGGATGATAGCGCAAAACTTGAAGCATTAAGAAGTAAAAATCCTCAAAAACAAAGGCAGAAAGTTCATATTATTGGTGAAAATGATGATTCATTAACATCTGAAACCAGTGGATATTCAGGCGAGAAAATTTCAATTTTATCAGCAAGTCTGGCGCGTCCTAAGAAAGAAAAGACTGAAGAAACTAAATCTCAAAAATCTATCAAACAATTTAAGAAGAAGAAAAAAGAGACCACAAGACAAAGGCAGAGAAGGAGAGCAATGGAATTAAAGGCTGCAAAAGAGGCCAAACAAGTAAGACCTGAAATGATAATAGTTCCCGAAGATAATTTAACTGTTCAAGAATTAGCTGATAAATTAAGCCTTGAAAGTTCTGAAATAATAAAATCTCTTTTCTTCAAAGGCATAACGGCAACTGTTACTCAATCACTTGACTTAGCAACTATCGAAACAGTAGCAGAAGAATTTGGGGTGCCTGTTTTACAAGATGATATCCAAGAAGCTGCTGAGAAAACAGTAGATATGATTGAATCTGATGATATTGATAATCTAATAAGAAGACCACCTGTTATTACCGTGATGGGTCATGTGGATCATGGCAAAACAAGTCTTTTAGATTCCATTAGAGAATCAAGAGTAGCTTCGGGGGAAGCAGGAGGCATCACTCAACACATAGGAGCTTATCAAGTTGAATTTGAACATGAATCTCAAAAGAAAAAATTAACTTTTCTTGATACCCCTGGTCATGAAGCCTTTACTGCAATGAGAGCAAGGGGTACAAAGGTTACAGATGTAGCTGTTCTTGTAGTTGCTGCAGATGATGGTTGTAGACCTCAAACACTTGAAGCCATCAGTCATGCAAGAGCTGCAAAAGTACCAATTGTCGTTGCAATAAATAAAATTGATAAAGAAGGGGCTTCTCCAGACAAAGTAAAGCAGGAACTATCAGAAAAAGATTTAATTGCTGAAGATTGGGGAGGCGATACAGTGATGGTTCCAGTAAGTGCTATCAAAAAACAAAACATTGATAAATTACTCGAAATGATCTTATTAGTTTCAGAGGTAGAAGATCTACAAGCTAACCCTGATAGATTTGCAAAAGGTACTGTAATTGAAGCCCACCTAGACAAAGCAAAAGGACCTGTGGCTACTTTGTTAGTACAAAATGGAACCTTGAAATCTGGAGATGTTTTAGCTGCGGGTTCAGTCCTTGGAAAAATTAGAGCAATGGTTGATGAACATGGTAATAGAATCAAAGAAGCAGGGCCATCATTCCCAGTGGAAGCGCTAGGATTCAGTGAAGTACCCACTGCAGGGGATGAATTCGAAGTCTACCCTGATGAAAAAACTGGTCGAGCCATTGTCGGAGAAAGAGCAACAGATGCTAGAGCTACAAAATTAGCTCAGCAAATGGCCTCTAGAAGAGTTAGCCTATCATCCTTATCAACACAAGCAAATGATGGAGAACTAAAGGAGTTAAACTTAATTCTTAAGGCTGATGTTCAAGGTAGTGTTGAAGCGATATTAGGATCACTAGAACAATTACCAAAAAATGAGGTTCAAGTCAGAGTTCTACTTTCTGCTCCCGGAGAAATAACTGAGACGGATATCGATCTTGCTGCTGCATCTGGGTCAGTAATCATTGGATTTAATACCTCATTGGCTTCTGGAGCGAAGAGAGCAGCTGATGCTAATGACGTGGATATAAGAGAATATGAGGTAATTTACAAGCTCCTAGAAGATATTCAGTTAGCCATGGAAGGGCTACTTGAACCCGATCTTGTCGAAGAATCATTAGGGCAAGCTGAAGTTAGAGCAACTTTCGCAGTCGGTAAAGGAGCTATTGCGGGCTGTTATATCCAAAGTGGCAAATTACAAAGAAATTGTTCTTTGAGAGTTATTAGATCAGAGAAAGTAATATTTGAGGGTAATTTAGACTCTCTAAAAAGAGCTAAAGATGATGTAAAAGAAGTAAATACAGGATTTGAATGTGGAGTTGGCTGCGATAAATTCTCTTCATGGATTGAAGGAGATGTAATCGAAGCATTCAAATTTGTCACCAAAAAGAGGACCTTATCTCAATAATTAAACATCTAGCTCATGAATCTTTATTTTTGTCAAGGATTAATAAAGTAGGAAATATTACACAAGCACCCAACTGTATGAGAAGGTTATTTTGCTGTAATTCAGTCCCGCTTGCAATTCTGGAAAGCATTATTAGAAGTCCCAAAAATGCAGAACCGCTAAAAGCTATCCATAATACTCTTCTCAATCCCTTGAAAGGTGCTTGGGATTCCTTTAATAATTTCTTTTTCAATTCAGGATCTATTTTTGACATAAAATCTTTCAATTATAAAATTAAGTCTATATGAAAAATCCAATATTTAATTTGGCCGATATAGCTCAGAGGTAAAGCAACTGTCTCGTAAACAGTAGGTCATTGGTTCAATTCCAATTATCGGCACTTACAAAGCAAATTAAAATGGTTAAAAAAACTTTAAAATTTAGATATTTTTTCAAATTATTTGTTTTTATTCCTCTTGTATTTTACTTTGGCAAAAGAAGTTATATTGCGTTTGATGAAGGTTTTTATGCACTACAAGCTAGATGGATATTAGAAAAAGGTAACTGGACAATTCCACTTTGGTGGGATGAATATGTTTTAGATAGAACAATAGGATTACAGTTTTTAATAGCAAAGTCACAAGACTTATTTGGAAGAAATATTTTTTCTGCATATTTACCAACAACAGTCTCTTCAATATTGATGCTTTTTATAACTTATAAATTACATGAAGAATTATTTAATAAAAAATATGCAATTATATCACCACTAATCCTTGCTACTACATATCTATGGTTTGACTACTCACACTTAGCGACTCAAGATATTATTTATTCATGTTTAGTATCTATTGGAGTATTAGCTTTAGTCAAAATAAAAAGTAAAAAAAATAAATTATATATTATGCTTTTTGGAATTTGGATTGGTTTAGCTTTTATGATGAAAACTTTTTTAGTTTTTGTACCGTTATTATCACTCATACCATATATTTTTTTAAAAAAAAATTTCTTATTCATCAAATTCTTTTGGTTAGGACTATTAATTGGATTGATTCCTTTTTTATTATGGATGTTTTCTATCAACGCTTATTTAGACAAAAATATTATTTTTTACTTGGTTGAAAAGTTTAACTTCCTATCAAGTAAAAATACCTTCACAAATCCTTTCTATTATTATTTCTGGAATATACCCTTAACATATTTGCCATGGAGTTTTTTCGCAATTATTGGAACGATATACAATTTCTCTCAAAGTAAAGAGAATAAATATATACTTGCTTTTTTCCCCTTCTTATTAGTTGCGACCCTTAGCATTTTCTCTACAAAAACACCCTACTATGCTCTACAAATCTCATCTATTTTTTCATTAAATACTTTTGTAGGAATAAAATATTTATTCAAATCTTTTAAATATAATCAATTGTTTATATTTTTGACTTCAAAAATAATTCCATTATTTATATTTGCTCTAACTTTCACATATTATTTTTTCTTTAAAGATTTAATTAACTTTAATACAAAGGAAAATACATTTATAGTTCTTGGATTATTATCTTTCGCCTTATCCTGGTCATTAATAAAACATAAAAATTCGTTCAAAGAAATATTAATAACTCTCATAATTGGGCCTTACTTATTTACTTCATTTATTTTGCAATCAGGTTTATTCACTGATAGATCCAGAGAACTAAGGGAGAAAATGGAATATGTTTCATCCCTTGATTTAGTAAAAAATCAAATGATCATGGTTGATAAAAAAGGAATCAACAACTCTCAATCGCAATCAAAAATCATAAAGATTTCTTTATTAACTCCTAAATTAGGTGGGAGATTAGAAAGTGTTAATAAGCTAAAAAAATCTGAATTAGCATGGACAACTGACCTTAAAACAATAAAAAATAATGATGATTCTTATGAAGTGATATACGAAAATGATGTCTTAAATCCATGGAAATTAATATTAAAAAAGTAAATAATCCATATATAATGTATTGTTGTTCGTAATCTTTAATAATGAGATCTGTTAATAGCTGGAATTTAACTAATAATCAACTTCATCAATTATTCAAAGACAATAACGAATTTATTTCTATTAAAGTCCGCGGTAATACTTGGGAGCCAATCACTAGATGGCTAAGATTAGATTCAAGAATTTTTAGAGAAACTACTAGCAAAGCAAGAATAACTTTATGCGATATCGAATCTCTAGCAGAAATTTATAACTACAGATCAATTAGATGGAAAGCTAAAAAACTAACTCCTATGCCCACTAAGTTAATTCCACAATCTATTAAAAATATTTTTCGGAAAATACCAATCATAAAACAACTCGCCTTTGAACTCGAAATAGTTTTTTATAAATATAGTGAGAATATTTCTAAACATTTAATATCAATAGTAATTCCTGCAAGAAATGAAGCTGGTAATAAAAAACTTTTAATTAATGCTTTAAATAAATTCAAAAATATACCTAATAAATTAGAAATTATATTTGTTGAAGGTAATAGCAATGATAATACATATGAAATTTTGAGAGAATTAAAAGAAAACTTCTCAAATTTCTTCAAGATATCACTTTTAAAACAAACTTCTAAAGGGAAGAAAAATGCTGTCGTGGAGGGATTTAATATTTCTTCAGGTGAGACCCTCGCCATAATTGATAGTGATTTTACTGTCGATATTGATGACAGTATTGCAGCAATTATGGAATCAACCAAAAATAAAAATATCCTAATTAATTGCGCCCGCACAACTTTTCCAATGGAAAAAGATGCGATGAGATGGGCAAATTATATAGGAAATAGACTCTTCGCAAGTTTTCTATCTATTCTCATAAATAAGCCCGTATCAGATTCACTATGTGGAACAAAAGTTTTTTCAAGAAAATTCTTCAAACTTATGAAACAAAATGGAAGTTGGGATTCCAAGTCTGACCCTTTTGGAGACTTTACAATAATATTTGAAGCTGCGATTAATAACATTAAAATACTTAATTATCCTGTTAGATATTATGCTAGAAAATCTGGAGAACCAAATATATCCAGATGGATAGATGGATTAAAACTTCTCAAAGTATGCTGGATTTATATGATTTCTGATGTCTAAATTAAATAAATTTTTCGCGAGTATTTCCCTGGATTTTTAATTTCTCCAAATTAGTAATAAAGTAGTTAGATTCTTATAAGGAAATAAATTCATTAAATTTCATGATATGAATTTTAATTTGAAGTTCGAAAAATTAAATAAAAAAAATTACCAAAGAAAGCACTATGGGAAAATACTTACTGTAAGATTGCCATGTAATCCAATATTTCCAATAGGACCTATTTACTTAGTAGACCATATTCATAAATGTTTTCCAGGTTTAGAGCAGCAATTAATTGATCTAGCAATAATTCCATCTAATAAAGTTTCCAAATACTTAGCTAGAAAAATTGATCAATTTAGACCACATCTAATTATCTTTTCATGGAGAGATATACAAATTTATGCACCTGTTGATGGTAGAAGTGGAAATCCCTTACAAAACTCTTTTGAAGTTTTCTACTCAAAAAATATCCTTAAAAAAATTAGAGGTTCCTGGGGAGGATTAAAATTAATTGCTTCTCATTATGGAGAAATAAATAGAAATACTTCTTTAGTCAAGATGGGACTAAAAAGAGCACAAAAATACAATAAAAATGTAAAAGTAATTTTAGGAGGTGGAGCTGTTAGTGTCTTCTATGAACAATTGGGAAATCTACTCCCAAAAGGAACTGTCATATCAGTTGGAGAGGGAGAAAATCTCATAGAAAAAATCATTAGAGGAGATTCAATAGAGAAAGAAAGATGTTACATTGCTGGACAAAAACCTCGCAACAAATTAATACATGAACAACCTTCAGGCACTGTTAAAACTGCCTGCAACTATAATTATATTAAATCAATATGGCCTGAATTCAATTGGTATATAGAAGGCGGCGATTATTACGTAGGGGTACAAACGAAAAGAGGTTGTCCTCATAATTGTTGTTTCTGTGTTTATACAGTTGTGGAGGGGAAGCAGGTTAGGGTTAATCCTGTGAATGAAATAATCAAAGAAATGAAGCAATTATATGATCTTGGAGTAAGGGGATTTTGGTTCACTGATGCACAATTTATTCCAGCCAAAAAACATATTGAAGATGCAAAATTACTTTTGCAAGCAATTAAAGACCAAGGCTGGGATGATATTAATTGGGCCGCATACATCAGAGCAGATAATATTGATGCTGAGCTAGCTCAGCTTATGGTTGATACAGGTATGAGCTATTTTGAAATAGGTATCACATCGGGATCTCAAGAACTTGTTAGGAAAATGAGATTAGCGTATGACCTTGAAACTGTATTAAATAATTGCAGAATGCTAGTCAAATCAGGTTTCAAGAATCATGTTTCAGTCAATTATTCATTTAATGTTTTTGATGAAACGCCGAACACCATAAGACAAACAATTGCTTACCATAGAGAATTAGAAAATATTTTTGGTAAAGGCTTAGTTGATCCAGCTATATTCTTTATAGGTTTGCAACCTCACACTCTCCTTGAGAAGTATGCCTTGGAAAATAAAATTTTGAAGCCAAACTATAATCCAATGAGCATGATGCCCTGGACAGCGAGAAAACTTCTTTGGAATCCAGGCTCACTAGGGGAAAAACTTGGTCAGGTTTGCTTAGAAGCTTTTGATAATCCAGAAGACGAATTTGGCAAAACAGTTATCGACATTCTGGAGAGAGAATATGGAAAGTGCTCCTTAAAAGAATCACTAAAAGTCCGTCCTTTATCAGAAAGGAAATTAGCTCATTCTAAATAATAAATTCAACCGTAATTAATCCTCTTTCTCAATTGAACTAGAAATTCCTTTAGATTTTAATGATTCTGAATAGAATTCTGCTGGCTCTAAATCACAAACAATTACTAAACCCACACCCGTATTATGTGCTTCGAGCATTATGGCAATAGCATCTTGTTCACTTAATTGCGGTACAACTTCTCGAAGTGAAATAGTGACATACTCCATAGAATTAACTGGGTCATTATGAAGTAAAACCTTATATTTTGGAGATTTATTTTTTAATTCAGCAGGTTTCTTTTCAATCACTGCTGAATCATTATAAACACTTTGTTCTAACTTTATTGATAGCATTAAATTTATTAGAGTTTAAATTGTACTAATAATTATATATTAATTATTCTTTCCATTGCATCAAGAACGTTTGATCGTGAGTTAAATGCTGACAAGCGAAAATAACCCTCCCCTGCTAATCCAAATCCGCTCCCAGGTGTTCCCACTACACTAACTTTTTGGAGAAGGAAATCAAAAAAGTCCCAAGATGTCATTTGATCTGGAACTTTAATCCAAATATAAGGAGCATTGTCCCCACCATAAACTTTATATCCTGAATTCTGAAGTTTATTTTTCATTATTTTTGCATTTTCCATATAAAAATCAATTAAACCTCTCACCTGTTTCTTCCCTTCAAGAGAATAAACAGCCTCCGCACCTCTCTGAACCACATAACTTACTCCATTGAACTTTGTAGATTGTCGCCTATTCCAAAGAGGCCATAACTCTATTTCCTCATTTGTTGAGCTCAAACCTTTGAGATTTTTAGGTATTACTGTAAAAGCACATCTAACTCCAGTGAATCCTGCATTCTTTGAAAAAGATCTAAATTCAATAGCACAATCCTTTGCTCCATCAACCTCATAAATAGAATGTGGAATATCATTATCCTGAATAAATGCTTCATAAGCTGCATCAAAAAGTATTAGGGATTTGTTTTGAAGAGCATAGTCAACCCACTTTTTCAATTCTGATTTATTAATAGTTGCTCCAGTCGGATTATTAGGAAAACAAAGATATAAAATATCAACTTTTTTTTCAGGTAGTTCTGGCAGAAAGTTATTCCCCTCGTTGATTGCAAGATAAGTCAATCCTCGATAAGTACCATTTTCAAGAGCATCACCAGTTCTGCCTGTCATAACGTTACTATCTACATAAACTGGGTAAACAGGATCTGTTACAGCAATTGAATTATCTTTGCCAAGAATATCTAAAATATTGCTACTATCACATTTAGAACCATCAGAAACAAAGATTTCTTCAGGTGTAATTTGACAGCCTCTCGAAATAAAATCATGCTCAGATATTTTTTCTCTGAGCCAAGAATAACCCTGTTCTGGTCCATAACCTCTAAAACCATCTGTTGTTCCCATATCATTTAAAGCTTTACCCATAGCCTCTATACATGCTCTAGGTAATGGTTCAGTAACATCTCCAATACCAAGTTTAATAATTTCAGCATTCTTATTTGATTGAGAATATATTTTTACCCTTTTAGCAATTTCAGGGAATAAATAGCCTGCTTTGAGTTTTAAATAATTTTCGTTTACTTGAACCACTTTAAATAAAAAATTTAACCAATATTAGAATAATGGATCAACGTGCTTTAGTGGTGATTAAATGTTAATATTATTCTAGTTATGATTAATTTCAGATATGATCATAGCTATGAAATCAATTTCAATTAGTTTGAAAATCGTTTAAAGCTTTATAAATAGCAGAATTCAATCACTATTAACTTTATTAATTTTAAAAAGTAAGAAATAAAAGCTATAAAAAGCTTGCTTTATTAAAAGATAAAATCTAATTATTTAATTTAGATGATTTTCAAAATCCAAATCATTCATAATCAACTATATGTCTCAGCAAATTATCATCGCAGAGCAGGCTCGAATAGCAGCACTACTCACAGATGATCGAGTTGATGAATTAATCGTCGCACAAGGTCAATATCAAATTGGCGATATTTTTTTAGGAACAGTTGAAAATGTTCTTCCCGGCATTGATGCCGCGTTCATAAATATTGGTGAAAGTGAGAAAAATGGATTCATCCATGTTTCAGATTTAGGTCCACTAAGACTTAAAAAAGGGACTTTTGGAATTACTGAATTACTAGAACCAAAACAAAAAGTTCTAGTACAGGTAATAAAGGAACCCACAGGATCTAAAGGCCCCAGACTGACCGGAAGTATTTCAATTCCAGGAAAATACTTGGTATTACAGCCATATGGCCAAGGAGTAAATATTTCAAGAAAAATAAATACAGAGACAGAACGAAGCCGTTTGAAAGCTCTTGGGGTTTTAATAAAACCACCCAGCTCAGGCTTGTTATTTAGAACAGAGGCTGAAAAAATAAAAGAAGAACTGCTAATTGAAGATTTAGAACAATTAATTCAACAATGGGAAAATATACTAAAAGTTTCTGAAGCCTCTAATCCGCCAAATTTGATAAAAAGAGATGATGATTTCTCTCTTAAGATCTTAAGAGATCATATTAAAGAATCAACTAAAAAAATAATTATTGATAGTAAATTTTCAGTGGCAAGAGCAAAAGATTTTTTAATAAATTATGAATCTGATATAGAAATTGAATTTCACGATAACAGTTTAAACCAACATATTTTCGAGAAGTACGAAATAAAGAAAACAATTCAAAAAGCTCTTCAGCCTAGAGTAGATCTTCCTTCGGGAGGTTATATCATTATCGAACCGACTGAAGCTTTAACAGTAATCGATGTAAACTCTGGATCATTTACAAGATCCGCAAATTCAAGACAAACCGTTTTGTGGACAAACTGCGAAGCAGCAGTTGAAATCTCAAGGCAAATGAAATTAAGAAATATTGGTGGAGTTATAGTAATAGATTTTATAGATATGGAATCCAGAAGAGATCAATTTCAGTTACTTGAGCATTTTACCTCAGCAATAAAAGATGATTCTGCTAGGCCTCAAATAGCTCAGCTTACTGAATTAGGCTTAGTAGAGTTAACCAGAAAAAGACAAGGTCAAAACATATATGAATTATTCGGCAAAAGATGTTCTACATGCGATGGTACCGGACATGTAGAAAATATACTAAATCACGAAATTTCTAACTTAAAAATTAAAAATGTTGAAAATAAATCTAATCAATTAAATAATCTAAAATCCTATGATTCAGATACTTATCAATCAACTGATGAGCAGGAAAAAATAATTGGCAAGGAATTAATTAACTCCAAAGACCCTAGTAAAGAGAATTCTGCTAATAAAAAAGAAAAAGAAAAAGAAAAAGAAAACTATAATGATAATTTGAACCAATCAAATTCAAAAGAAAAAAATATAATAACAGTTGATCTTACAAATGAAGAAAAAATTGTTTTCAGTCAATTAGGTATTAATCCACTTATAAAGTTGGGTAAAGATTATCTCACCAGCAACAATTTTGTGCGTTTAAAAGAAAGTAATAAAGAATCGGAAAAACCCTTAGATAATAAAAAAGCAAAAGCAAAACAAATTAAAAAAATCTCAAAATCGGGAGAAGAAAAGATTCAAATTAAAAATGAACCAAATTCAAATTCTAAAGATAAATTAACAAATAAAACTAATGAAAATAATGAAGTTGTATTTACAGATAAAAATAATGAAATTGAACTAACAGATGAACTAAACAATGCAAGAAAAAAAAGAAGACGATCTTCAGCAAGCATTGAATAAAGAATTCGAAGTTGGAATAGATGAAGTTGGAAGGGGAGCAATTTTTGGTCCAGTTTTTGCAGCAGTTGTAGTATTAACTGAAAAAAATAAACTTATCCTAAAACGATTTGGAGTAACAGATAGTAAAAAACTAACTCCCAAAAGAAGAAAATTACTTTTACCAAAAATTTTATTACTCTCTTCAGATTATGGAATTGGGCAATCTTCAGCCAAAGAAATAGATAAGTTAGGTATCAGGGTTGCAACAGAACTTTCAATGATAAGAGCTTTAAAAAAATTAAAAGAAAAGCCATCTGAATTAAAGATTGATGGTCCCTTATTATTAAGGCCGTGGGACGGAATTCAAAAAAACATTGTATCTGGAGACTCAAAGTTTATCTCGATAGCTGCAGCAAGTATAGTTGCCAAAGTTTATCGCGACAATCTAATGGAGAACTTAGAAAAAGTATACTCAGGATACTTGATATTTAAAAATAAAGGTTATGGAACCAGAGAGCATCTTTCATTAATCAAAAAAAATGGAATAACTAAACTTCATAGGAAAAGTTTTTTAAAAAAATCAAATCTTATTTGATTCAAACCAATCTAAAAAATCTTTTACGAGTTGCTGTTGAACCCTTGACTTTATACCTAACAGAATCCCATTTAATACCGAATGTCCAGTAGATTCCAAAATTTTCCTTGGTACGAGCTTTAGTAGAGGGGGTTGACTTACAGATACCCCAAGAAGAGCCTCACCTTCTAAACCAATATCAGTGGCTTCCAAATTAGCTTTCAAAATAAGATTAAAATCATCTACCATCCCCAAACCATCCAATTTACTATCAAGAGCACTCATTTTTAAAATTCCATCTTTATTTTCTACCGCAATTGAGACAACAGGTTTAATATCTAATTGAAAAACCTTAAAACTTGTTACTGTATACTTATATCTACCTACTCCTTCTGGTACTAATTTTTTGGAGTCAAGCATTGCTCCAACAACTCTTTCTTCTTCCAAAAGATATTTAGAAAGATATTCTTTATTACGTTTTACAGAAAGCTTGAGTTTCTGTTTAGCATCAAAAGACAACAGCATTTTCTATATTCCTCCAATGCTTATTTGATCTCTTTTTTTTTTACAATTAATCATGCGCAAACAAGTTGCATATTTAGGTCCTCAAGGAACATACGCAGAAAAAGCAGCTCATATATTATCAAAGCTTGCCAATTTCCAGACACCTATATTTGTACCATGTAATGGGTTACATTCGGTCATTAAATCAATAGCGTACAACAATTGTGATGCTGCTGTAGTCCCTATAGAAAATTCTGTAGAGGGGGGAGTTACAGCTACTCTAGATGCCCTTTGGAAATTTCCTGAAATTTTTATAAATAAAGCAATTGTTTTACCTATAAAACATGCATTAATAAGTGATGGAGAACTTTCAAACATTTCAGAAGTATTATCTCATCCTCAAGCATTAGCTCAATGTTCAGAATGGTTATCTGAGAATCTTCCAAATGCAATTCCTCTCCCAACAAATTCAACATCAGAAGCTGTCAATATGATCAAGGGGAGTAAATTCAGAGCGGCTATTGGTTCAAAATCGTTAATTCAAATGGAAGGACTTAAAGAATTAGCCTTTCCTATTAATGATGTTCCAGGTAATTGCACTAGATTTGTTTTATTGAGCAGGGAATCAAATTCAAATTTAGCTAATATTGCCAGTTTTGCTTTCTCATTAATTTCAAATAAACCTGGTGCTTTGCTTAAAGCTATAAATTATATTGCAGATTTTGGATTTAATATGAGTAAAATTGAATCGAGACCTTCAAAAAGAGAATTAGGAGAATATATAATTTACATTGATTTAGAAATCAATAATCAAAATAACATCATGAATTTTCTTGAATTAAAAAATAAGTTAAAGCCCCTTTGCAAAAATTTTGTAGATTTTGGCAATTATTTTTCTGAAAATGTTGAACTGGATTAATTTACCCTCTACATTTATAAACTCCAAACTCCATTAAACCTTTCCTGAATGCCCAATTCATGAGAAGTATTGTTGGAATCTCTCTAATCGACTTCACTATCGCAAATGGACCAAGTGACAAAATTACGAAGGGCCTTCGAATGCCCTCAATAATGGAGTCGTACCATGAAGGATTTGTATAGGAATTCCAATTTTCAGAAATAACTCGTCCAGAACTATTTTCGTTAGTTTTAAGAATGTTACTAAATTCTTTAATGCTAATAAAATTAGGATGTACCCATTGTTCAAGTAGTTGTTTAAGAACTAACTTTTCAAAAAATGATGGGGGATATGCTCCGAGGTCTCTTGAGTTCCAATCAGCCAAAGCGAAATACCCTCCAGGTCTTAAAGTTCTCAGCATTTCATTTGCGAACCTAGTCTTATCATTCATGTGTGCACCAGCCTCAACACTCCAGACGGCATCAAATGATCCATCTTCAAATTTCAAATCCAAAGCATCCATAACTTGGAAGTTGCAATTTAGCTTATGAGAAGTAAGTTCTCTTGCTCTTTTAACTTGAGCCGGACTAATTGTAATGCCAGTGACATTAAACCCATAATATTCTGCAAGAATCCTAGAACTTCCTCCTATTCCACAACCTACATCAAGTATTCTGGATCCTTGTGGTAATTTATCTAAACCACTCCATTTTACTAATTCATGAACAAACTGAACTTTAGCCTTTCTAAAATCAATATTCCCCCCCCCCTGAGGGATAAAAACCCAAATGTATATGTTCACCCCATAATCTCTCAAGTAATTTATCCTGGGTCCAAGCATCATATGCAGAGGCTACTGTACCAGATGAAATATATTTTCTAGCATTATTCCTCCATATTATCGCTAGGACTAGAAAGAATAAAACTATTAAAAAAAAAGGGAATAATAATTCAAACATTTAATTTTCTTTTATATCAGGAAAACTCTCTTTCAATGCTGTTCTTGCTGCAAGTTGTTTTCTTGTATGATCCAGCATTTCATATTCTCTTTGCAAACGGGTAAAAGTATTTCTCTCTTCAAGAAGTCTTTGCTGTTCTTCCGCAACAGGACCGCCCAAATGAGCTCCTATCCAAAATGATAAATCTATTGGGTTGTCAGGTAATTTATCAGGTAGATTTTTCTTGGTATTAGTCAATTTACTTGTTAAGTTAATAACATCACTAAGTGCTTCTTTTACTGAAACTTTTAGAGAATCTAATTTTTGAAGGTCATCAATATTATCATCAGTAATCCAACTAACCATCGCAGAATAAAATGGCGTCGAACGAGTAATTTCTAACACTTGAAATCTTTGTTGGCCGAGAGTGATAATATTACTTCTCCCATCCTCTGCAGTTTGATGTTTTAAGATTTGAGCACAGCATCCAACGTTAGCCATACTTTTAGTAGTTGGATCCCACTTAATCACTCCAAACATAGAATCACTTTCAAGAACCGATTGGAGCATAATCTTGTATCTTGATTCAAAAATATGTAAAGGTAATACTTCTTGAGGGAAAAGGACTACTTCTGGCAAAGGAAATAAAGGTAATTCCCTTACTGAAAGTTCTCCCATTTAAATCTCATCTTATTTTTTTTTATACTAAACAATTTAGGGCGATTTCGGGATTTATTAAAGTTTAACTTCTATATCTACACCACTAGGGAGATCTAGTTTCATTAAAGCATCAATAGTTTTTGCAGAAGGACTGTAGATATCAATTATTCTTCTATGTGTTCTTGTTTCAAAATGCTCTCTAGAATCTTTATCAACATGTGGTGATCTTAGAACACAATAAATTTTCCTTTTTGTAGGTAAAGGTATTGGACCTATTGCTGAGGCAGAAGTAGTATCAGCAGTTTGGATAATTTTGTCGCAAGACAAATCTAGCATTCTTCTATCAAATGCTTTGAGCCTTATTCTTATTTTTTGTTGTGCAATTGATGCAGTCATAGTTTCAAATAACTTTTAGTAAAGGGTCATTGATTAAAATGACCCTTATCCATAGATCTATATTAGATGATTGAGGTTAAATTTTTAAAATTCAAATTTATTATTTGAGGATTTTAGAAACAACTCCAGCACCGATAGTACGTCCACCTTCACGTATAGCGAATCGCATACCTTGTTCAATAGCTACTGGACAGATTAATTCTCCAGTCATCTTAATTCTGTCTCCTGGCATAACCATTTCAACATTAGAGCCGTCATCTGAGGTAAATGCGGTTATTTGACCTGTCACATCAGTTGTTCTGATGTAGAACTGAGGTCTATATCCTGCAAAGAAAGGAGTATGTCTTCCTCCCTCTTCTTTTTTAAGAACATACACTTCTCCTTCAAACTGAGTATGAGGAGTAATAGATCCTTTCTTCACAAGAACCATTCCTCTCTCAATATCTTCTTTCTGGACACCCCGTAAAAGTAAACCAACATTATCGCCAGCCATACCTTCATCGAGAAGTTTACGGAACATTTCAACTCCAGTAACAGTTGTTAATCTTGTATCTCTTATTCCAACTATTTCTACTTCTTCTCCAACCTTAACTTTACCTCTCTCAATTCTTCCAGTAGCAACAGTTCCTCTACCAGTAATCGAGAAAACATCTTCAACTGCCATCAAGAATGGTTTATCAACTTCTCTTTCTGGTTCGGGAATGCTAGCATCGACTGCTTTCATTAATTCTTCAATCTTTGATTCCCAAGTAGAATCACCTTCAAGAGCTTTTAAACCTGAAACTTGAACTATAGGAATGTCATCTCCAGGGAAGTCATAACTATCTAGGAGTTCCCTAATTTCCATCTCGACAAGTTCAATAATTTCTTCATCATCGACCATATCGCACTTATTCAGAGCAACTACAAGAGCAGGAACTCCAACCTGTTTAGCTAAAAGAATATGCTCTTTTGTTTGAGCCATAGGACCATCTGTAGCTGCGCAAACTAGAATAGCTCCATCCATCTGGGCGGCCCCTGTAATCATGTTTTTCACATAATCAGCATGTCCTGGGCAATCGACGTGAGCATAATGTCTGCCTTCAGTTTCATATTCAACATGAGCTGTATTAATGGTAATACCACGCTCTCTTTCTTCAGGAGCGCCATCAATGTCTCCATAGTCTTGAGCTTGAGCTTGACCTTTTTTAGCTAATACATTTGTAATAGCAGCTGTTAGTGTTGTTTTTCCATGGTCAACATGGCCAATAGTACCTATGTTGACATGTGGTTTGTTTCTTTCGAACTTCTCGCGAGCCATTTGAATAAAGAATCGAGGGTTTAAGAGTGGTTTAGTTTAGAGATCAGGAGTTGCCCTGATTCTTGGAAATGATAGCTTCAGCAACATTACGAGGAACTTCCTCATAATTTGCGAACTCCATTGAAAATATACCCCGACCTTGAGTCATTGATCGGAGTTGAGTGGCATAACCGAACATTTCGGCTAAGGGCACTTTGGCCTGTACCTTAGACAATCCATCATCAACAGATTGTCCTTCTACTTGACCTCTTCTGGAAGAGAGATCACCAATTACAGATCCAAGAAAGTCGTCAGGACTTTCGACCTCAACTTTCATCATAGGCTCTAAAAGGACAGGATTGCATTTTTTAACCCCATCTTTAAAAGCCATGGAACCTGCAATTTTGAAGGCCATTTCTGATGAGTCTACATCGTGGAATGAACCATCGACTAGTGTTACTTTTACATCAATGAGTGGATAACCGGCAAGAACACCAGATTCACAGGTCTCTTTCATTCCATTAGATGCAGGCCCAATATACTCTTTTGGTATAGCACCACCAACAATTTTATTTACAAATTCAAAACCTTTACCGACTTCAGCAGGTTCCATTTCAATAACTACATGACCATATTGACCTTTTCCTCCAGTCTGTCTTGCATATTTACCTTCACCTTTAGAACTAGACCTAATAGTTTCTCTATATGAAACCTGTGGAGCACCTATATTTGCCTCAACTTTAAATTCCCTTAACATTCTGTCGACGAGGATTTCTAAGTGCAACTCACCCATACCTGCAATAACTGTTTGATTTGTCTCAGGATCTGTACTTACTCTAAAGGTTGGATCCTCTTCAGACAAAGCTGTTAAAGCTTTTGATAATTTTTCCATATCGCCTTTAGTTTTTGGCTCAACAGCTACTGAGATAACTGGTTCAGGGATAAACAATGTCTCCAAAACTATTGGATCTTCTGTGTTACACAAAGTGTCGCCTGTTGTTGTGTTCTTAAGACCTAATACAGCTCCTAAATCCCCAGCTCTCAATTCATCAACCTCCTCTCTTTCATCAGCCTTGAGAATAACTAATCTAGAAATTCTCTCTTTAGCATCCTTAGTAGAATTCATTACATAACTTCCCTTTGAAAGAACACCTGAATACATTCTTACAAAAGTTAATTTCCCATAGGGATCTGACATCACTTTGAATGCTAGTGCACTGAAAGGAGCATTATCATCTGAAGGTCTAACATCTTCTTTGCCACTAGGCAGTACACCTTGTATGGGCTTGACATCAACTGGAGCTGGCAAGTAATCAACTACAGCGTCTAATACAAGTTGGACACCTTTATTCTTAAAAGCTGAACCGCATAATACTGGAACTAATCCATGTTTTAAAACCCCTTCTCTAATACCTTTCTTAAGTTGTTCTTCAGATAATTCTCCTGTTTCGAGAAATATTTCTATTAACTCTTCATCATTTTCTGCAACACTTTCCATTAACTTATCTCTCCACTCAGCAGCTTCATCTTCCATATCAGATGGAATTGGAGCTTCTTCAATATCAGTACCTAAATCGTTTTTGTAAAGATATGCTTTGTTGGCTACTAAATCAATAATGCCTGTGAGATCACCTTCAGCACCAATAGGTAACTGAATTGGGAGTGCATTTGCCTTAAGTCGATCTTTAATTTGCTTATTAACCTTTAAAAAATCTGCACCTGTTCTATCCATTTTATTAACAAAAACCATTCTTGGAACAGAGTATCTATCTGCTTGTCGCCAAACCGTTTCGGATTGAGGCTGAACTCCACCAACTGCGCAAAATACAGCTATGACTCCATCCAACACTCGCATTGATCTTTCTACTTCAATAGTAAAGTCAACGTGTCCAGGAGTATCAATAATATTAATCCTATGATCTTGCCAACTAGTAGATATTGCAGCAGCGGTAATAGTTATTCCTCTTTCTCTTTCTTGAGCCATCCAATCTGTTACTGCAGCACCATCATGAACCTCGCCTATCTTATGAACTACACCTGAATAAAACAAAATTCTTTCAGTTGTTGTTGTCTTACCTGCATCGATATGTGCGGCTATACCTATATTCCTTACTCGTTCTAGGGGAAAGTCGCGTGCCAATTTTAAAGCTCCAAATAAAATAATTTTTGATAATTGTAGTTCACCCTAAAGGCAAACTTTAATAATAGTAAACTATTTAAGTACCTTTTGATGAAATTAATATCTGTAATGTGCAAAAGCTTTATTAGCTTCTGCCATTTTATGAGTATCTTCTCTTTTTTTAACGGCACTACCAGTTTCATTTGCTGCATCCATCAACTCGCCGGCAAGTTTTTGTGACATGCTTTTGCCATTTCTTGCACGTGAGAATGTAACAAGCCATCTTAATGCCATAGCCGTACCTCTCTCTTGACGAACTTCCATAGGTACTTGATATGTTGCGCCACCAACTCTTCTAGCTCTTACCTCGACAAGAGGAGTAGCATTTTTTACAGCTGTTTCAAATAATTCCACTGCATTCCCACCTGTTCTTTCGCTTATTAAAGAAAAAGCATCAGACAATATTCTTTGAGCTGTAGATTTTTTGCCATGTTTCATTAATCGAGAAATCATCATTGAAGCAAGACGACTATTAAATTGAGGATCTGGAAGAACTGGTCTTTTTACTGCTGCATTACGACGTGACATGTTTTTTAAAAAGTGATGTTTACAAATTAATCTTTTGGAGCTTTTGCTCCATACTTAGATCTGGATTGACGTCTATCTTTGACTCCAGCCGTATCTAAAGTTCCTCTAATTATATGATATCTAACTCCTGGCAAATCCTTAACCCTTCCACCCCTAAGTAGTACTACAGAATGTTCTTGCAAATTATGTCCAATCCCAGGAATATAAGCCGTTACTTCGAAACCAGAAGTTAATCTAACCCTTGCAACTTTTCTCAAAGCTGAATTAGGCTTCTTAGGTGTTGATGTATAGACTCTCGTACATACCCCTCTTCTCTCAGGGCAAGCTTTTAATGCAGGAGATTTTGTTTTCTTTGTCAGACGTTTTCTTTCTGAACCTACTAATTGTGAGATGGTGGGCATCTATTAAACTTTGATAAAAATAAACATCTAACTATCATAACCTTTTAAGAGCACCAACTAAAAGTTTTTAATTATATTTTTTTTAAAATTTGTCAAATTAAAATTATTTGGTAAATATTCATTATCTTTAGATTTATTTTCATATTTATTTTTATAATAGAATTACATAATTAACTAAATATAATTAAATAATCTATGGGAGAGAGTATCAAAAGAGTCGTAGGTCCATATCAAGATAGTTATTCCCCAAATGGAATAATTGGGGAAAAAGATGCCTGTGGAGTAGGTTTCATAGCAAACATTAAAGGGTTAGAAAGCAATTGGATCCTAAAACAATCCCTTAAAGGCCTTAACTGCATGGAACATAGAGGAGGTTGTGGAGGAGATAGTGATTCAGGAGATGGAGCAGGCATCTTATGTTCAATTCCATGGGGATATCTAGAAGAGGAAATTAATCTAGAAAATACTCAAGAATTTAATAGAGGTTTAGGCATGGTTTTTATGCCTGCTAAGAAAGAAAAAATTGGAGTTTGTAAATCAATATGTGATCAAGAGGCAGAAAAATTAAAAGTCAACAAAACATCTTGGAGAAAAGTACCTGTTAATAATGAAATCTTAGGTCCTTTAGCTAAAGCAAATGCTCCATTTATTTGTCAGTGGATTTTATATATAGATAAAAAAGATCATCAGGATGTTGAAAGGCTTTTATTCCAGTTAAGGAAAAGAATTGAGAAAAAAATAAGAGCAACTTTCAAAAACGATGTTGGGGATTGTGAATTTTATTTTGCCTCACTAAGTTCTCAAACGGTTGTTTATAAAGGTATGGTTCGCTCTGAAATATTATCCGAGTTTTATCAAGATCTAAAAGAAGAGAGTTTTAAAGTTTCATTTTCTGTTTATCATCGTAGATTTAGTACCAATACACTTCCAAAATGGCCACTGGCCCAGCCCATGAGATTTTTGGGTCATAATGGCGAAATAAATACTCTCTTAGGCAATATCAATTGGGCTAAAGCTTCAGAAACACATTTAGATGATTTTTGGGGAGAGTTATCTAATGAAATCAAGCCTATTGTAGATGTCAACAAAAGTGATTCATCAAATCTTGATGCAACCCTTGAAATTAATATTCGCTCAGGCCAACCAATAACTGATTCATTATTAAAACTTGTTCCTGAAGCATTTAGAGATCAACCAGAACTTGAACAAAGAAAAGATATTAAATCTTTTTATGAGTATTCTGCGAGCCTACAAGAAGCTTGGGACGGACCTGCTCTTCTTGTATTTGCAGATGGGAATTTTATAGGAGCAACGCTTGATAGAAATGGTTTAAGACCAGCAAGATATTCAATCACAAATGATGGTTTCGTAATAATGGGTTCCGAAACAGGAGTAGTAGATCTTGAAGAGGAGAGAGTCATAGAAAAAGGTCGATTAGGACCGGGACAAATGTTGGCAGTTGATTTTCATGAGAATAGAATCCTAAGAAATTGGGAAGTAAAATCTGAAGCCGCTAAAAGGCATGATTATAAAAATTTGCTCAGTAGTAGAACTATAAAAATTGAAAATAATGAATGGGTTAAAGACTGCAAACTAAAAGACCTTGAGTTGTTGCAACAACAAACTGCATATGGTTTTTCAGCGGAAGATAATGACCTTATCTTAGATTCAATGGCTTCATTAGCTAAAGAGCCTACTTATTGCATGGGCGACGACATCCCATTAGCAGTTCTTTCATCTAAGCCACATATTTTATACGACTACTTTAAGCAAAGATTTGCGCAAGTTACTAATCCTCCTATTGACCCTCTTAGAGAAAAACTTGTAATGAGTTTAGAGATGCATCTAGGAGAAAGATGTACACCATTTGAAATTAAAGATGCTAAACCTTTTATTCATTTACAAAGTCCGATTCTTAATGAGGAAGAACTCATTTCCATCAAGAAATCAAAAATTAAATCTCAGACAATTTCAAGTTTGTTTGATTTAGAGGAAGGTATTCAAGGCTTAGAGAACCAATTACAAACAATCTGTAAACAGAGTGAGCTTTCTATAAAAGAAGGTTGCTCTTTAATTATCATTTCTGATAAGGGAATTAATCCTAAAAAGACTTTTATACCTCCTTTACTTGCTGTTGGAGCAATTCATCATTATCTCCTTAAGAAAGAAATCAGGCTAAAAGCTTCTCTAATAATTGAGACCGGTCAATGTTGGAGCACACATCACTTAGCTTGTTTAATTGGATATGGAGCAAGTGCAGTTTGCCCTTGGTTGACCTTCGAAGCAGGTAGACACTGGTTAAAACATCCAAAAATACAAAAACTCATTGATAGCAAAAAAATAAATCCATTATCAATAGTTGATGTTCAAGAAAATATTAAAAAAGCTCTAGAAGACGGTCTAAGAAAAATTCTCTCAAAAATAGGAATCTCACTTTTATCTAGTTACCATGGTGCACAAATTTTTGAAGCTGTAGGCCTTGGATCTGACTTAATAAAAATTGCTTTTGATGGTACAACAAGTCGTATCGCTGGCATAACACTAAAAGAATTAACTAATGAGACACTTTCAATACACACGAAAGCCTTTCCAGAGATCGATTTAAAGAAATTAGAATTTTTAGGATTTGTACAATTTAGAAATAATGGAGAATATCATTCCAATAACCCAGAGATGTCCAAAGTTTTACATTCAGCGGTGAAACAAGGGCCAGGATACGATCATTTTGAAACTTACAAAAAACTTATTAGTAATAGACCGACAACATCTCTTAGAGATTTACTAACAATTAATTCAAAAAGAAAAAGTATTCCATTAGAAAAAGTTGAGAGTATTGAATCAATTTGCAAAAGGTTCTGTACTGGAGGAATGAGTTTAGGTGCTTTATCCAGAGAAGCGCATGAAGTTTTAGCGGTTGCAATGAATAGAATTGGTGGGAAAAGTAATAGTGGAGAAGGGGGAGAAGATCCAGCTCGTTTTAATGTTTTAAACGATATCGATGAAAATACTCAGTCAGCGACGTTGCCATTTATTAAAGGCTTAGAGAATGGAGACACCGCATGCTCAGCTATTAAACAAATAGCATCAGGAAGATTTGGAGTTACACCTGAATATCTGAGAAGTGGTAAACAACTCGAAATTAAAATGGCTCAAGGTGCAAAACCCGGAGAGGGGGGGCAATTACCTGGTCCAAAAGTTGATTCTTACATCGCAAAACTAAGAAATAGTAAACCTGGAGTAGCTTTAATATCTCCTCCCCCGCATCATGATATTTATTCGATTGAAGATTTAGCTCAACTTATCCACGACTTACACCAAGTTCATCCAAAAGCGAAAGTAAGCGTTAAACTTGTTTCTGAAATTGGTATAGGTACTATTGCTGCTGGAGTAAGTAAAGCTAATGCAGATGTAATTCAAATATCAGGCCATGATGGAGGTACAGGTGCTTCACCCTTAAGTTCTATTAAACATGCAGGTTTACCATGGGAACTAGGTGTTGCTGAGGTTCATAAATCTCTCTTAGAAAATAACTTACGCGAAAGAGTAATTTTGAGAACTGATGGAGGCCTTAAAACAGGTTGGGACGTAGTTATTGCAGCTTTACTAGGTGCTGAAGAATACGGTTTTGGTTCTGTAGCGATGATTGCTGAAGGATGCATAATGGCTAGGGTTTGTCATACAAATAAGTGTCCTGTTGGAGTTGCCACTCAAAAAGAAGAATTAAGAAAAAGATTTAAAGGTATTCCAGAAAATGTTGTCAATTTTTTCTTGTATATTGCTGAAGAAGTAAGACAGATAATGAGTAGGATCGGTGTTTCAAATATGGAAGAACTGATTGGTAATCAAGAATTTCTTTCTGCAAGAAATACCGATCTTCCAAAAACTTCTAATATTGATCTTTCTTCTTTAGTAAATAAACACTCAACCCCTGATAGATCATGGTTAAAACATTCAAAAACTGCCCATAGTAATGGTTCTGTATTAGAAGACGAGTTTTTGTCTGATACTGAATTTATAGATTCAATTAAAAATCACGAAATATTAACCAAAGAGATTGAGATAAAAAATACAGATAGAAGTGTTTGTGCGAAGATATCAGGCGAAATCGCAGAACTACACGGCAATACTGGCTTCAATGGCGAACTCAACTTAAAGTTTAAAGGATATGCAGGACAAAGCTTTGGTGCCTTTTTATTGAAGGGAATGAATGTTCAATTAATCGGAGAAGCAAATGATTATGTTTGTAAAGGAATGAATGGAGGAATACTCACAATAATTCCACCAAAAATAGAAAAAGCTTCCTCCGAACAGGTTATTTTAGGAAACACCTGTCTTTACGGAGCAACAGGTGGGAAATTATTTGCATTAGGAAAATCGGGAGAAAGATTTGCAGTAAGAAATAGTGGTGCTACAGCGGTAACAGAAGGAGCAGGTGATCATTGTTGTGAATATATGACTGGTGGGAAAGTAGTTATTCTAGGTTCCACAGGAAGGAATATTGGTGCGGGCATGACTGGTGGAATAGCTTTTATAATCGATGAGAAGAACGATTTAAGTAATAAAGTTAACAAGGAAATAGTTAGCATTCATAAAATAACTTCATCAAAGCAAGAAGACATCTTATTAGAAATTATTAGAGAATATCTAGCAAAAACAAATAGCTTAAAGGCTGCCAAAATAATTGAAAATTGGTCTTACTACAAGAGTACTTTCAAATTAATAGTCCCCCCAAGCGAAGAAGAAATGCTTGGCATAAAGAAAATGTAAATGCCTTTCTTTATAAAAACAGAAATCATAAAAAAAGAATACTTAATTAATCATGATTTAAAACAAAAAATAATTAACGAACATATTGATTGGATAAAAAAATTAAAAAGAAAGGGAATTAATATAAAAAGTGGTTTTTTAGTAGATGAGTTAAAGAGGCCAGGTGACGGCGGATTACTCATTCTTGAGATGAATAATTATAAAAATGCACTAAAAATCATTAAGAATGATCCAATGATTAAAAATGATCTAGTTGAATGGAAATTAAATGAGTGGATAGATTCAAATAAATAAAAATGACTATCTTGGATACTTTTTCATAAGTTTTTGAATTTCTTCAGCATGGTAACTGCTACGAGTTAAAGGAGAACTAACTACTTGCATAAAGTCCAAATCTTTTTCCCCGAAAACTTTATAAAAATTAAATTTTGAGGGACTCACAAATCTTTGAACAGGTAAATGATTTGGGCCAGGAGATAAGTATTGGCCAATAGTAACAATATCAACGAAATTACTTTTTAAATCCTTAAGAAGACTTAAGACCTCCTCATCCTTTTCCCCTAAACCAATCATAAAACCTGACTTTGTATAAACTTTGGGAGAATATTCTCTGGTCCTTTTAAGCAACTCAAGAGTTCTTTCATATTTACCCTGAGGTCTTACTTTTTTATATAGAGAAGACACAGTCTCAATATTATGGTTTAAAACATTTGGATTTGAATCAAGAACTTTTTCAAGCGCTTTCCAGTTACCACAAAGATCAGGTATTAAAAGCTCAATAGTAGTTTCAGGAGATTTTTTTCTTACTTGATAAACACATTCAAAAAATTGAGATGCGCCACCATCCTCAAGATCGTCTCTATTAACTGATGTGATCACAACATGTTTAAGTTGCATTCTATAAACAGCTTCGGCTAAGCGATATGGTTCTGTTGGATCTAATTCTCTTTTAGATCTATCAAAATCAATATCGCAATAAGGACATGCTCTAGTACATCCAGGACCCATTATAAGGAAAGTGGCAGTGCCACTTGCAAAACATTCACCAATATTTGGGCAACTTGCCTCTTGACATACAGTATTGAGATTTAAATCATTTAACAAATTTGCAGTATTACCAATTCTCTCAACTTGCGGAGCTTTTACTCTTAACCAATCAGGTTTTGAAATTAAACTATTGTAGTTATTAGTCAAATTAATTTTTTCTAGCCTGTATTCTTATTTTACTAAAAACATTTTGAATTAACTATTAAAAATTTCAAAAATGGAAGACTACTCAATAGATGTCAAAAAATAAATGTATTTAACTAGTCCATCGATAATTTAAAAAATCCTAATTCAAGTTACTACTAACGAAATATTTTTGTTCTATCAACTTAATATTGAACAGTATTTAGAACGTTATTTTTAATATAGATATCAGAACATTTAAATAATTCTTCCTAAAGTTTAGAGCTTTCTATAATTAACTTTTTTTGTACTAAAAAGTGTTTTTTTATTAATTTATTGATACAGTAAATAATATATGTAATAAAACATTGACTTTTAAATTTAAAAGAAAGCGTATTTTACTATCTGAAAAAAACAAAACCTCTAAAGCAATAGGTTATGCTAGAGCTACAAATAATGAATATGAATATTTAGAAGAACAAATAAAATTTTTAAAGAAAGAGGGTTGCAGTTTAGTTTTCTCTGAATTGATAAGTTTAGATGAAGAAATCAAACCCCAACTCAATAAAGCTATAAATTGCTTGTCTAAAGGCGATCAATTAATAATAACTCAGCTTGATCGAGCGTTTAAAAATAAAAAAGAATGTTTGAGGACAATAAATAAACTTATTAATAAAGATATTAAATTCCGAACTTTGACTGGTTTTTTTGCGGCTAATAAATCGACTAAAGCAAATTCTTCAATTTTTCAGATTTTATATGAATTAGATAATTTAGAAGACAAAAGTTTAGGTGAAAGAAAAAAAGAACAACTATTACGGAGAAAATTATCTGGAAATAATTTGGGAGGAAGGCCCAAAATAAGCCCTTTAAAAGAATCTTTAGTGATCAGATTACGTAATGAAGGATATTCGTATCGATCAATCAGATCACAAACGGGAATTGCATTATCAACAATAAGAAGAGTTATTTTGGAAGGAGAATTAACATAAAATGAGGAAGAAAGAAATTGAAAATTTAATTAAAGAAAATTTTAAAGATACAGCATTACGTATTTATGAATTAGATAATGAAGATAGAAAAAGTTTGTTAGCAGAATATAGAGAATGGATTTTGAATGATTTAGATTCTGAAGAGGTAATGATGTTACCTTATGAAGCCTATACTGATAAATTAGACTCTAATTACTTAGACGATTTACTTTAGTCCTTAACAGTATATCTCTTATTAAATTCATATACTTCTTTGGCTATTAATGGTAAAAAGGAAGTATCTTTAGAATATTTTTCTCCATTACAAAAAACAACTAATAAAGTGTGTAAAGATTGACTATTAGTCCACCAAGCTGAATCATGTCTAACTTCAGACATTAAACCTGCTTTACTCCAAAGATTAATGCTTTCTGGTAATCCTTCACCCAAAAAACCATCTATTTGATTAAGAGAATCCTTTTTAAGAACAACTTTATTTAAATTTCTTTTTAAAAAACTTCGTAAATTTAAGTCATTTTTATGATAATCAATATGAATCATAATTTCCTCCAAAACCCTTGCAGCTGAATCAGAATTCATAGAGTTTCTATTTTTATTATCATGCCCATAAAATTCTTTTTCACGACCATATGGTCCATCATCCCAGGTTTTCTGACAGCAATTTATACCACTCAATTCCTCCCAATGTAAATCATGTAGCCAATCATTTATTATACTTCTTTGATATTTCCAATTTTCCCATAATTCCCCTTCAATACAAGGTCCACTTGTTGTTCCTGTAAGTAAATCAATTAAGAAGCTTGTTGCATTATTACTTGAGAAAGACAACATTTTCCTTACAGCATCATTAAGTTCATCTGATAATATTAAACTTCCTTTTTTAATCCAATAAAATGCAGCAAAGCCATAAACCAACTTTACTATGCTGGCAGGATAAATCATTTTTTTATTATTAATACCAGTTCCAAAACCTTTAAATACACGGTTATTTTCACTTTTATAATTAATCCAAGTTATAGCTATATCTTCTCTTGAAAAATCTTTATTATGAGTACATACTCTCCCTAAAATATCATTTAGGGCTAGACCCATCTCTTTACTTAAATAGTAAAAGGACATTGTATGGAAAGTTATAAAAATCCTATCTCACTATTTAAACAAACTAATTTTTCAAAAACTATTTGGTGGAAATTAAAAGTTAATATTTCTGGATATCAAAATGAAACAGAAAATAAATTAGTTACTGAAATATTTAAAAATAGAATTTTTAGGCTGATTTATCCAAATATTTATCAAAACAACCATAAATTTTCAAGAATATTAGTTCAACTGTATGAAGATGGTTACATCTGTTGGATAAATTTAGATGGATTAATTATTGAAAAATATGAATTAAATAAAACTGAGAGTTTAAAAAATGAACAATTATTTATAAAAGATAAAATTACCTCAATTTTAAAATGGATCAAGGATCAAGCTGAGTTAACTAATGAATACCTTTGGGGAGGCACATTAGGACCCAATTTTGATTGTTCCGGTTTAATTCAGACTGCTTTTTTAAAGCATCGAATTTATATACCTCGAGACTCTTATCAAATAAAAAGTTTTTGTAAACATCTTTTTTATTTCAAAGAGTCTTATGCAGCTCTAAGACCTGGCGATCTTTTATTTTTTGGAAATATAGAAAAATGTGATCATATTGGAATCTACAAAGGAGACGGTTTGTATTACCATAGCTCTGGAAAGGATTTTGGTAGAAATGGAATAGGATTAGATACCCTAAAACTGTCTAATGATAAAATCTCATTGCATTATAAATCAAAGCTTATTTCGGCAGGAAGAATTATTAGAAACTATAGATGGGACAGAACAATACGTTAGTAAGTAGAACTCACCTTTTAATTTAAAATTAAATTAAAAATTACTTATTCTTTTATTTAGGAATTACCCAGCAGTCCAAATATTTTTAATAATTGGCATTATGGTATCTAAGTGTAATGTCCCAACAAGTAGCCAAGCAAAAACAGCTCCTCCGCAGCCTCCTAACCAAAATCCACTTGTAAAATCAGCCCAACCAGCTCTTGTAAATAAGTCCTTTGGAGGATTATTAACAGTCGCATCTGGAGGTTGAACATTAGGTGATTTACCGGGTGCATTATAAAGAACTAAGAGTGCTGTCAAAATATGAACAGCTCCAATAGCCGCAAGAAGGCCCGCTGTTAAAGCAAATTCAGAATTTCTTAGTGGGCCAGTCATAGTGAAAGGACCGTACAGGAGATATCCAAAAGCTGCTCCAGTTTCTAAGCCTCTAAAATTAGGAGAAATACCTTCTCTATAAAAAGGCAAATTATTTATAAAAGCTTTTGTAAAATAGCCACTATTAACTGGGGTAGCTAAATTACCAACACATGGATCAGCAACAGTTTTTACTGCCCATTGTTCTGCAACACCAATATCATTTGGTTGTACAGAATTATCTATGTATTTCTCATCAAACTTAATTGAACTTGTTGATTCTGAGAATGATTTTTGAAAGTCGCTCATGTTTTTAATAGTTTAGTGTTTAATAATTTATTCAGTTGCTGTAATAAATCTTCCAATCAATACGATAAAAACAGCAGGCATTGCTATACCAATTAATGGAACAAAAATTGAGGGTAAGAGATTTGGTAAATCAGATGGCATAGTTCTTTAAACATCTTTAAACACTTTAGTATTTATCTGCGAAATAGTGTTAATTTTATTACTGGATGATATAAAAATTATTAACTTTTTACATGTTAAATTTTTTCGCAATTGTATTTATTATTTTTATAGGAATATTACTTCTAGTTTTTAAAAAAAAAAGCTTTAGAAAGTTTATAAATAAAGGCAAATTACATTCTGATAAATTAAAAAAAAATAGAAAAAATAATAATAAATTTCTATCTAATAAAAAAAGTTTTTTATACAATCACGAAGCAAAAAAGTACTCCTTATTTTATAAAAATTCTCAAAGAGATAAAATGTTTAGTCTTTTTCAGGGAAATACAGAAGACAAATTAAAAGCATTAAAAATTGCAGAAGAATTAGCTGATAAATCAACATTATCAATTTTACGACGAGGCTTAAGAGATATGTCTCCAGAAGTAGTTAAACTTTCAGCTTTATTAATAAGAAAATTCAAGTAAAAATTTAATTTTGATTAGCACTACTTATTGACCTTATTCTATAAATTGGACGACTTTGACTTTCATGATATGTTCTAATTAAAAGTTCGCTCAATAATCCAAAGCTAAATAATTGAACCCCAGCAATTCCTAATATTAATGCAAACATTAATAACGGACGATTCCCAATATCTTCACCGATTATTTTTAAAACTATCAAATAAGAACTCATTGCTAGGCTAATCAAAATACTTATAATTCCAACAAAACCAAATCCATACATTGGTCTTGTTAAAAATTTAGTAATAAACCAAACAGTTAGTAAATCCATTAAAACTCTAAAAGTTCTATCAATTCCATATTTACTAGATCCATATTGCCTGCTTCTATGATTGACCTTAATTTCTTTGATTCTTGCACCTTCAATGTTTGCTAAAACAGGCAGAAACCTGTGAAGTTCACCGTATAAATTAATATCATCTATTATTTCTTTCTTAAAAGCTTTTAATGAGCATCCATAGTCATGCAACTTCAAACCTGTTACGTGAGCTATTAATTTGTTCGCTATTTTTGATGGTATCTTCCTATTAATTAATTTATCTTTTCTATCAAACCTCCATCCACAAATCAAATCATAGCCATTATTAATTTCAGAAATTAATATAGGAATATCGTTTGGATCATTCTGTAAATCACCATCCAAAGTAATGATGATATTTCCTCGAGAATTATCAAAGCCAGCTGACATAGCTGCAGTTTGCCCATAATTTTTACGAAGGGAAATTACTGACAATTCTTTAATTGTGAAAGTTAGTTGTTTTAATACTTGTTGAGTATTGTCTTTAGAACCATCATTTACAACAATTAATTCAAAATTTAATTTATGAAATGACATTACATTTATAACTTCATCCAATAAAAGACCAATACTCTCACTTTCATTGAAGACTGGGACGATAATAGAAATTAATTGTTTTATATCTGGCATTTATATTTAATGATAATTATATAATTTTAACTTAATTTAGAACACTAAAATTAAACAAAAAAAATCACCACAAATGTGGTGATTTAAATTATTTAAGTAAAATTTAACCAAACTTACCTGAAGTTGATGCGATAACAAATGCACCGAATGTAAGTATGTTTCCAATGGTGAAATGTGCTAATCCAACTAATCTAGCTTGAACAATTGAAAGTGCAACTGGCTTATCTCTCCAACCAACAAGGTTAGCAATTGGAGTACGCTGATGAGCCCAAACTAGTGTTTCAATTAATTCTTGCCAGTAACCACGCCATGATATTAGGAACATGAAACCAGTAGCCCAAACTAAGTGACCGAATAGGAACATCCAAGCCCAAGGAGATAGAGAATTTACTCCAAATGGATTATATCCATTAATTAGTTGAGCAGAGTTTAACCAGAGATAATCTCTGAACCAACCCATTAGATATGTTCCTGATTCATTAAATTGTGCTACGTTACCCTGCCAAATTGCTAAGTGTTTCCAATGCCAGTAGAAAGTTACCCATGCTAGTAAGTTTAATGCCCAAAACATAGCTAAGTACATAGCGTCCCATGATGAACTATCACAAGTACCTCCACGGCCAGGCCCATCGCAAGGGAATGCATAACCTAAATCTTTCTTATCAGGAATTAATTTCGTTCCTCGAGCATCAAGTGCACCTTTAATAAGGATTAATGCAGTTGTATGAAGACCTAAAGCGATAGCATGGTGAACTAAGAAATCTGCAGGACCAATAGGTAAGAAAGCACTTAATGCATCTTGTCTGTTTATAAGATCCATCCAGTAATGGTTACCTGGCAATGAATTAGCTGCGAGACTAGCTGAACTTGTAGGATCTGATAATAAAGCGTTAAAGCCATACATCATCTTTCCTTGAGCAGCTTGAACAAATTGAGCGAATACTGGCTCAATTAGAATTTGCTTTTCAGGATTACCAAAAGCTACAACAACATCGTTGTGAACATAAATTCCAAGAGTATGGAATCCTAGCAACATTGTGACCCAGCTAAGGTGACTTATTAAAGCTTCCTTTGTTCCAAGAACTCTTGCTAATACATTATCTTTGTTTAATTCGGGATCATAATCTCTGACAAAGAAAATGGCTCCGTGTGCGAATGCACCAACCATCAAAAACATTGCTATGTACTGATGATGACTATATAAAGCAGATTGAGTAGTGTAGTCTCTAGCAATAAAAGCGTAAGAAGGAAGTGCACCCATATGTTGCGCTACAAGAGAAGTTGCTACACCAAGTGATGCTAATGCTAGTCCAAGTTGAAAATGTAAGGAATTATTTACAGTTTCATATATTCCATCATGGTTAATACCGAAACTACCTTTATGAGGATCATTAGGGTGTCTTGTATTATGAGCTTCTGTAATTTCTTTAAGGCTATGACCAATACCAAAGGTATTTCTATACATATGACCAGCAATTACAAAAACTGTTCCAATAGCAATATGATGATGAGCAATATCCGTAAGCCATAATGCTTCACTTTGAGGATGAAGACCACCTAAGAAAGTAAAAATTGCTGTACCAGCTCCCTCAGCCGTTCCAAATACTTGATCTAGAGAATCTGGATTTTGGGCGTATGCTCCCCAGTTTAAAGTAAAGAAAGGAGCTAGCCCTGCAGGATGTGGAAGAACTGTTAACCAATTATCCCAGCCTACATGCTGACCTCTTGATTCAGGTATAGCAACATGAACCAAATGACCTGTCCAAGCAATACTACTAAAACCAAATAAGACGGCTAAATGATGATTTAATCTTGATTCTGCATTTTTAAACCATGCTAGAGAAGGTCTGAATTTTGGCTGTAAGTGTAACCAACCTGCAAAAAGAGTCCAACAAGCCAAAATACTCATAAATATTGAAGCTTGAAAGAGTTGCTCATTAGTTCTCATCCCAATCGTGTACCACCAATGGTAGAGACCTGAGTAAGCTATGTTTACTGGACCACTAGCTCCAGCTTGTGTCATTGCTTCTGTGATCCCAGATCCAAAATGTGGATCCCAAATAGCATGAGCAATAGGACGAACGTGGGTTGGATCAAGTACAAATTGCTCAAAGTTACCTTGCCAAGCAATATGAAATAAGTTACCTGCTACCCAGAGGGCAATTATTGCTAAATGACCAAAATGTGTAGAGAAAAGCTTCTGATAAAGCTTTTCTTCGGTCATACCATCATGACTTTCAAAATCATGAGCGGTAGCTATTCCGTACCATATTCGTCGGGTTGTGGGGTCCTGAGCTAGACCCTGGTTAAATGATGGAAATTTTGTTGCCATTGAATTAAAAAGGTGAAGTTCAGGTTATTAGCCCAGCCCGAAAAGGCGAGCATGGAAGAAGGCCCATGTGGTAGCAATACCACCTACAAGGAAGTGTGTAACACCTACTGCACGTCCCTGAGTAATAGATAGAGCTCGAGGTTGAATTGTTGGTGCAACCTTTAGTTTATTGTGTGCCCAAACAATTGATTCGAACAATTCTTGCCAATATCCTCTTCCGCTGAAGAGGAACATTAAACTGAAGGCCCATATAAAGTGAGCCCCTAAGAACATCAAACCGTACATGCTTATTGATTGACCATAGCTTGTTAATACTTGAGAAGCTTGAGCCCAGAGGAAATCTCTTAACCAACCATTGATAGTAATTGAACTTTGTGCGAAATTGCCACCAGTTAGTCCCCAAACATCACTCTGCATTTTCCAAGAGAAGTGGAAAATAACTATTGATAAACAGTTATACATCCAGAAGAGAGCCAAGAAAACGTGATCCCATGAAGAAACTTGACATGTACCACCTCTTCCAGGACCATCACAAGGGAATCTAAATCCTAAAGAAGCTTTATCAGGGATCAACCTTGAACTTCTTGCATAAAGTACTCCTTTGAGAAGTATCAAAACAGTTACATGGATTTGGAAAGCATGAATATGATGAATCATTAAATCAGCTGTACCTAATGGAATTGGCGCTATAGCTACCTTTCCACCAACTTCTACTAAACTTCCATTAAAAACTTCACTTAAAGCTTTGTGAGGTAAAGCTTCTGCAGTACCTGCTAAAAGAGAAGTTCCAACAGCAGATGCTTGAATACTCTGTACCCACTGAGCAAAGATTGGCTGAAGTTGGATTGCAGAATCACTAAACATATCTTGGGGTCTACCCAAAGCTCTCATAGTATCGTTATGAATATAAAGTCCAAAACTATGGAATCCTAACCACATACATACCCAGTTCAAATGACTGATTAAAGCATCTCTTGCCTTAAGAATTCTGTCTAATACATTATCAATATGTTTTGCTGGATCGTAATCTCTAACCATTGCAATTCCAGCATGGGCACCTGCTCCTACTATGAATAATCCACCTATCCACATGTGATGGGTAAATAATCCAAGAACTGTCATGTAGTCAGTAGCTATATAAGGATATGGAGGCATCGCATACATGTGATGAGATACAAGTATGCTTATTGATCCAAGCATCGCTAGGTTTACTGATAGCTGAGCATGTCTACTTTCTGCCATGAACTCAAAAAGACCTTGATGACCTTTAGGAGCAGGGAATAATATTGGGTCTCCTTGTTGTGAATCTAATATTTCTTTCATGCTATGACCAATTCCATAATTGGTTCTGTACATATGCCCACCAATTATTGCTATTACACCAAAAGCTAAATGATGATGTGAAACATCAGTCATCCACAAGCTTCCTGTCACAGGGTTAAGTCCACCTTTAAAAGTCAGGAAGTCTGAGAAAGCTAACCAATTTAAACTGAAGAAATTACCTGTACCACTTGCTAATCCTGGAAATATTTGACCGATAATTTGTGGATCGCAGAGTTGATGCGGCATAGGCATATCTGCAATAGTTGCTATTTCTTTACCATTAATAACTAAGGGTGAACCTGCATCAATGGCATCTAAGAGAGCTGCGGTAGGAGCTCCAATATGAATACAATGGCCAGCCCATGCTAAGGATCCTAGTCCTACTAAACCAGCTATATGGTGGTTAAGCATAGACTCAATGTCTTGGAACCACTCCATTTTTGGAGCTGCTTTGTGATAATGAAAAATTCCTGCATGAAGCATAAGTGCAGCCATTACTACAGCACCTATTGCCAAAGCCATTAGTTCACTTTCATTGGTTATTCCCCATGCTCGCCACATGTGGAATATTCCTGAACTAATTTGAATTCCGTTGTAGTTAGCTCCAAGATCGGCATTAAGCATTTCTTGACCTACAATTGCCCAAACTTGCTGGGCGCCGGGTTTAACATGAGTTGGGTCAGCTAACCAACCTGAGTAATTAGAAAATCTAGCTCCATGGAAAAAAGCAGCACTCATCCAAATGAAAATAACTGCAAGATGCCCAAAATGAGCTGAAAAGATTTTTCTTGTTGCTTCTTCAGCATCGCCAGTATGCACATCAAAATCGTGTGCATCTGCATGCAAATTCCAGATCCAAGTTGTAGTTTTTGGACCCTTAGATAATTTACTTGACCAGAAACCTGGCTTATCTAATTTGGCAAAATCAATAGGTCTTGGATCAGCCTTTACGGGATCTTCCAAAACTTTCTTGTTTTTTTCTCCACTTTCTGGTGGGCTGATGGTCATCTAGCACCTCGAAAATAATTGTAATTAAAGCCGATTGATCGAATCTTGAACATATTTCTAATAATAATGTTCAAGAAAACGAATCCCTCAAAACTTTAGATATTCGTTTCAAAAATAATAAGGCAAAGATTCTTTCGTTATGCATTAACGTAACAAATGTTCTAATGATTGTTACTATATGAATATTTTGTTAAATTCTAGTCTGAGACTGAACTATGAGTATTTTTACTCAAATTTTACATAAATTTCTTAAATTTTTTTTTATATTTCAAAGAAAATTTTTTAAATCCAGCGACAGGATATAATTTCAACGTAACTAACAATAGTTTCTGATTTGAAAGGAATTGCTATAGGTCTATCTAATAATTCACAAGAAATTTTAAAAAGGCTTAAAAAAACCAAATTTGTTAAAGAAATATTTATAGCAAGTTCTTCAAAAGATTATGGAAAGGAAAATGAACTTATACAATTACAAAAACCTAGAGAAATCTTAATTGATAAATGGCCGGAGATAGATTTAATAATTTTTATAGGCTCAATTGCTGCATCAATACGCATAATAAATTCTTTTTTAACCTCGAAAGATCAAGATCCAGGTGTAATCGTTATAGATAACAAATGTTCCAAGATAATACCTTTAACTGGCTTACATCAGTCAAATACGCAAAATATTGCATATCAAATTGCTAATTTATTTGGTGGCGAAATAATAGAAACTAATAATTCCAAAGATCAAAGCTTCTTAAATCTTGATGCATTTGGGAATCAATGGGGTTGGAAAAGATCTGGCAATATAAAGTATTGGTCAAAACTAGTAATTAAACAAGCTAAGAACGAAGAAATATTTTGCAAACAATTATCTGGTAATAGCTTATGGAAAACTTCAGAATCAGGTGAGATTATTAATCAAATTAATGAAAAAGAAACTGAAAAACCAGATTCAACATTTCATGTTAGTGTTTTCGAAAATAATGAAAGAAATTGGCATCCGCCAGTATTATGGATTGGTATTGGATGTGAAAGAAATACCAGCAAAGAATTAATAGCAAATTCTTTAAATATTTTTTTGGAGTCAGGAAATTTATCACAGCAATCAATTGCAGGATTTGCAACTATTGATATTAAAAAAGATGAGAAAGGAATTTTAGAACTTGCTGAAGAAAAAAACTTGCCAATAAAGTTTTTTAGTAAAGAAAATCTTTCAACAATAATTGTTCCAAATCCATCAAATATCGTGGAAAAGGAAATTGGGACACCTTCTGTAGCAGAAGCGTCTTGCATACTCGCAGCAGGAGAAGAATCAAAATTATTAGAGGAAAAAAGAATTTTTAAAAATCAATCTGGGGCAGTAACTATCGCTGTAGCAGAATCAAAAAATCAATATAATCCAGCCAATGGCGAAATCCATATTATTGGAAGTGGGCCTGGTGATATCTCCTTCCTAACCAATAATGCAAAAAAAGCACTTTCAAGATGTACTGTTTGGATCGGATATAAAATGTATTTAGATTTAATTAAGCCCTTAAAAAGGAGTGACCAAGTTTTAATCGAAAGTCAACTTACTGAAGAAAAAGAGAGATGTAGTAAAGCAATAAAACTAGCGGAGGAAGGGATAAAAGTGGCATTAATTTCGTCAGGTGAATCTGGATTTTATGGCATGGCAGGATTACTTTTAGAATTACTTCAAAAAATCAAAAAAGAATATAGACCATACTTTGAAGTACATCCAGGTATAAGTAGTGTTCAATTAGCGGCTGCGATTAGTGGGGCACCACTAATGAATGACTTTTGTTCAGTAAGCTTAAGCGATAAATTAACTCCTTGGTCATTAATAAAAAAAAGAATTGAAGGAGCTCTTGTGGGTGACTTTGTAATAGCTTTATTTAATCCTCAATCCATTGAAAGAAATTGGCAGCTAAAAAGTGTAATAGATATATGTTTACAATCTAGGCATGGTGATACTCCAGTTTTAATAGCTAGACAAGTAGGGAGAGAAAATCAAACCAAAAAATTTTTTACTTTAAACACCATTCCTTTTAAAGAGATTGATATGTTATCAATCATTATTATTGGCAATTCTCAAACAACCTTAATTGACGAAATATTTCTGACACCTAGAGGATATTTACAAAATTAAGTTTAGATAATCCATAATTTTATAAATAAAATGTTTTTCTTTGCTTTTTTTTAATAAGAATACTAATCTTCTAGAGTAACGATGTAAGCAAATTAATTGAAAAATATTGGTTTAATTTTGTTTGACATTGATGGAGTAATCCGCAGCGTAGAAAATAGTTACAGACTTTCATTAAAAAAAACGGTCTACAAATTTTCCGGATGGGAGCCAAGTTATATAGATATTGATAATGCAAAAAATGAAGGGATCTGGAATAATGACTGGGATTTAAGTTTAGAACTTATAAAAAGATATATAAAACAAAAGAACATAAACCTTAAAATTCCTCCAAGAGAGGAAATAGTAAAATGTTTTGAAGATTTTTACTTTGGTGGAGATCCAAATAAAGATAGTAAATATTGGTCTGGTTACATTACTAATGAGGAATTATTGGTTGATAAAAAGTTTTTTGATTTAATTCAAGGTAATGGAATAATCTGGGGTTTTGTTAGTGGTGCAGAGTCTGCTTCTGCGAAATTTGTTTTAGAAAAAAGACTTGGACTAAAATCGCCACCATTAATATCTATGGGAGATGCCCCTGACAAGCCTGATCCTAAAGGGTTTATTAACTTATCAAAAAAGCTCATTGGAGATAAACTTGGCGAATCAAATATTCCCATTGCATATGTAGGAGATACTATTGCAGATATAAATACAGTTATAAACGCTAGAAAGGAAATACCATCTCAGAAATTCATAAGTATCGGAATAGCACCCCCTCATTTACATCTAAATTCTCGATTAAAAGAACGTAATTCTTACGAAACAAATCTTAGAAATGCAGGCGCTGACTTGATTTTAAATTCTATTTATGACCTTAAAGATATTAATCTTGAATTGTTTTAAAACAAATATGAGGAATGATTTTGCATATAAAAATTACTACCGTCCTGAGATAGATGGTCTTAGGGCATTTGCAGTACTTGCTGTCATTATTAACCATTTCAATAAAGATATGTTGCCTGGTGGATATCTTGGCGTTGATATCTTTTTTGTAATTTCAGGATTTGTTATAACATCATCTTTGTATCAAAGACCTTGTAAAAACTTTAAGGACTTCATCAGTGGATTTTATGAAAGAAGAATTAAACGATTAGTCCCTGCACTATCTGTTTTTGTTCTGATCACAAGTATTACAATCTGCTTATTCAATCCACAACCATCCACGTCTTTGAAAACGGGTCTGACTTCATTATTTGGATTATCAAATTTATTTCTATTCAGAGAGTCAACAGATTACTTTGGAGAATCAACGCAACTCAATGTGTTTACACACACTTGGTCTCTCGGTATTGAAGAGCAGTTCTACATCCTATTCCCTTTCCTAATTTGGTTTTCTGGATTTGGACGACAAACAAAAAATGGTGCTCGAAATTTATTTCTGACGATTTCTGTCTTAGCATTTGCCTCACTGATTGGATTTATTTATTTGTATCCAATAAACCAACCAGCAGCATATTTCCTAATGCCAACAAGGTTTTGGGAAATAGCATCAGGATGTTTACTTTTTATTGGACTTAAGAAGAAAAAATACATAGAGAAATGCCTTGAGAAGATACCACCGCTAGTTGTGGTTGTATTGATCATCGGAGTTATGTATCTACCAATGTCATTGGCAACAACATCAACTTTTGCAGTGGTTCTTCTTTCTCTAGTTCTCATTGCTTCGTTGAAAAAAGGGAATGTATCATACACATTTTTCACTAATACTAAAGTAATTTATATGGGTCTAATCTCTTATTCACTTTATCTTTGGCACTGGAGTGTTCTTTCAATTAGTCGTTGGACAATCGGAATTCATTGGTGGTCAGCACCAATCCAAGTTGTTTTAATTTATGGATTTGCAATTGCTTCGTATCGATATATAGAAACTCCACTTCGTAAATTTAACTGGTTTGGTAAAAAATGGAAGAATCTTATATGTGCTGGAGGAATATTAATTATACTTTCTAGTGGTCTTATTGCTCTTGGAAAACCTCTTAAAGGAATACTCTATACAGGCAAAAGAGATCAACAAAGAGGCAACATTTTACAGAAATCAAAAAGAATAAAAAATTGTAATATGACCCCACACTTACTTTCAGGTAATAGATTTAGAAAAAAACAACCGATCAATGCTGCATTTATAAATAATTGCCTATCGCTTGATACTAAAAAACAAAAAATCTTATTAGTAGGAGATAGTTTTGCAGGAATACAGGCACCTCTAATTGCAGATATTGCAAAAAAGTTAGATTTAGAGTTTGTATCGATCTATGGGTTTGGATGTCCTTATCCCATTGCCTTTAAAGATCTTAAGTATCCAAAATCATCCAAATGCAAATTCGTGGATGAAAAACTTCTTATAAATTCAATTCTTAAAAACATCAATCCAAATGACTTATTAATTACAAGATTTAGATTTTCAAACCCTAAGTACTTAAACTATAAAAATTTCAATTATAAGTTTTCTAATTCATATGATCTTGGACTCGATAAATTAAGCAATATGATCTCTAAAAGATTAGGGAAAATGTTAGTTATTGGATCAAATCCTTCCCTTTCCTCTTCTGAATTATTGTCTCTCAATCCACAATGGTTCAATATCTATCAAGAAAATTTAGTACAAACAATTTCTAAAACAAATAATCCTCAGACAGAACTTTACCTATCCATTGACAAGAAATATGAAAATATTGCAAAAGAAAAAAATTGGAATTATTTCCCAACAAGATCTTATTTCTGTAAAAAAGCAATATGTTTCATCAAAAAATCTGGAGAACCTCTTTATTTTGATAAAACGCACCTAACTCAAACAGGTATGCTTCTTTATCAGGAAGATTTAAAAAATATAATCCTCTCCCTCATTAATTAAATATTGATTTTAAAGAAGGTATTGAATGATTTATATTTGATTAAAATTCATTTGATTTTAGTTATCACATTTATCACTCATTGATTAATTCAAATATACAAACTTCTTTAGTGCTCTTAAGGCAGTAATTATTTTTTCCCACGATTTCCCCCACAACTAAACCGAAACTTAATGGTATTGTGTGAATGTCTTTGTTTTAATAATTCTTTCTAATTTCAGTATTTGCAGTTAGTTTAGGATAATATGAAACTTCTTGAATCTTAATAATTACGGAGAGGGAGGGATTCGAACCCTCGACAAAAGTTACCTCCTGTAACTCCTTAGCAGGGAGCCGCTTTCAACCACTCAGCCACCTCTCCAAATTGCTTACCAATATTATTGCAAATTAAACATTCTCTTATACTACTGATAGTTGGCATAAGATCATTTTTAAAACATATAATAAGATCCCTTTTCGTATAAAGATTTCCGAGGATAAGTATTGGTTTTTTAACTCCAGAAGAACGAAGCTTAATACCTTCATTTAATGTGGCAACACCTAATTGAGATGCTCCACCTTTAATAGCATACTCTGATACTAATTTCGCATCATGTCCATATCCATCAGCTTTAACGACTGCCATAAATTGACAATTTTTACTTAATTTTGATCTTAACTGTCTAACGTTTGTTTCTATTGCTTTACCTTTAACTTCAATCCATGCTCTTTGTTTTAGATCTAAATTTTTTTCAAAATTTGGAAATTTGTCAAAATTAAATATCTGATTTGTTTGCCTATTTTGCATTAACTTTGCACAAATATATGCGCTTATTGGAATATACAGTTAGCATGACATGTAAATTGTATTTTGGCATGGGCCAGACTCTAGTTTTAAATGCATCTTATGAACCTTTAAACATCACTTCCTGGCGAAGAGCTGTAATTTTGATGATTAAAGGTAAAGCAGAAAGCTTAGAGGAAGATAAAACATATTCAATTCATAGCGGGAAAAAGTTGCCAACAGTTATAAGACTTCGTTACTACGTCAAAGTTCCTTTTAGAGAGGTTTCTTTAACAAGAAAAAATATTCTTCTGAGAGATAATAATTCATGCCAATACTGTAACTATAGGGGTAGTGACCTATCAATAGATCATGTTTTACCGAGAAGCAGAGGTGGAACAGATCACTGGGAAAATGTTACTACAGCATGTCTCAGATGTAATGTACAAAAAGGTAATAGAACCCCAGAAGAGGCGAATATGCCTTTAAAACGTCGGCCTTATCGTCCATTAAGTAATCTAAATTTTGAAGCTACAAGACAAATTGACTCTGGCAAGCATAAAGAATGGAGTAAATACGTAATAGGGGTTGCAATCTAATAAAAAAACTTAATTTACTTCTCTATTAAAATCTTCCATCATTCTTTTTTGTTCTTGCGCTATGCATGCATTAATAACTTCTTCTAATTGACCAGCAAGAATTGGCTCAAGAGAAAAATTGGAACCTAATCGATGATCAGTTGTCCTGTTATCTTTAAAATTATAAGTTCTGATTTTTTCACTTCTATCGCCTGTTCCAACCTGGGAAAGCCTTTGTGATCTCTCTTTTGCATTGGCTTCTTTTAATTGAATTTCGTACAATTTAGCTCTTAAAATTTCCATTGCTCGTTCGCGATTTTGCAATTGTGATCTCTCTTGAGTACAAAAAACTCTTATTCCTGTAGGCTTGTGGAGGAGATCAATAGCTGTCTCTACCTTATTAACATTTTGTCCACCTGCACCTCCTGATCTTGCTGTTCCAACCTCTAGATCTGTTGGATCAATTTTAACCTCAACAGGATCAGCCTCAGGCATAACGGCAACTGTAGCAGTAGAGGTGTGAACTCTACCTTGAGATTCAGTAGCTGGAACTCTTTGGACTCTATGTACACCAGCCTCAAATTTAAGTTGACTATATACAGAATCTCCCTTAACGGAGATAACTAACTCCTTAAATCCACCCATATCTGACTCAGAAGCACTAACTGGTTTTACAGACCATCCAATTTTTTGTCCATATCTTTCATACATTCTTGCTAAATCACCTGCCCAGATACAAGCCTCGTTACCTCCAGCACCGGCTCTGATTTCTAACATTACACTTCTTTCATCTCTTGGGTCTTTTGGCAATAAGGCGATTGTAGTTTTTTGAATCAGTTCACTCTTGAATTCCTCTAGAGTTATTAACTCCTCATTTATCAAAGATTCCATTTCTTTATCATTTCTATTCTCTTTTAGTAGATTTTTTGAATCTTCAATTTCTTTATCAGTGTCAAGCAACTTATTAAAATCAATCACCAAAGGTTCCAATTTTGACCTTTCTCTTGCTATGGATTCTAATTTTTTTGGATTATTGGCTATATCAGGATCTGCAAGTTGCACTTCCAAATTTTCAAAACTTTCTGAAGCAGTTTTCAACCTTGCAATTAATGTTGAGTATTCCAATTAAAATTGTGCTTAAATATGAAAATTCTATTTTTTAGAATCTTTTTCTTTTTTTTGATCTTTTGATGTGGCTGAATTAGCTGAACCCATTCCATATTTTTTCATAAACCTATCAACCCTACCTTCTGTATCAAGAATCTTTTGAGTTCCTGTGAAGAAGGGATGATTTCCACTCCAAACATCAACATGTAATTCAGGTTGCGTGGAGCCAGTAGTCATTACAACTTCTCCATTACAAATAACTTTTGCATCTGGGTACCATTTTGGGTGTATTTCTGATTTTGGCATAATTTAAATTCCTTTAACGTTTAGAGAATTGAGGAGCTTTTCTTGCTTTTTTAAGACCATATTTTCTTCTTTCCTTAGCTCTAGGATCTCTACTGAGATGACCTTCAGTTTTCAGCGGTTTCCTATTGTCAGAAGATAATTCGCAAAGTGCTCGAGCTGCCCCTTGCTTTATAGCATCTGCTTGGCCAGTCAATCCACCACCAAAAACATTCACCAAAATATCATAAGAATTTTCAAGGCCTAATGTTTGCAAAGGTGCTTTTATTGAATTTAAGTGCAGAGGATTAAAGTTTAAATAATCATCTCCAGCACGACCATTAATTTTTATTAGTCCATTTCCTGGAATCAAGCGAACTCTAGCTACTGAAGTTTTTCTTCTTCCAGTTCCCCAATACACAGCTTTGTTTTTTATTTGACTATTCATTTTGATAAATTAACTATTTAATAATACAGGATTCTGAGCAGCATGAGGATGATCCGCACCTTTATAAACTTTTAGTTTTTTAAATTGCTGTCTTCCTAAAGAGTTATGAGGCAGCATGCCCTTAACAGCTTGCTCGATGATTCTTTCAGGAATTCTTTCTTGTAAAGACTCAAATTTTTCAATTTTCATGCCTCCTGGTCTTCCAGAATGCCTCCTGTACAACTTTTGTGACGCTTTTTTACCTGTTACCTCAACTTTCTCGGCATTTACTACAATGACAAAATCTCCAGTATCTAGATGAGGTGTAAATGTTGGTTTATTCTTACCTCTCAATACAGTTGCAATTTCTGTAGCAAGTCTACCAAGCGTCTTATCTTTTGCGTCAACTAAAAACCAATTTCTTTCAATTGTTTCTAAAGATGGAGTAATTGTTTTATTCATTTACCAAATTTCTGCAAATAAATTTAAATTAGTACTAAATTCTACCTTATTGAAGGAATATTAAACAACATTTTTGAATGATTTACACAAAAAATTCGCTTAATTAAACCTTACTTAAGAAAAACCCCTAATTAAAAATACAGGGAAAAAATCATTATTATTAATCTTTTTAAAAACATTTTCTTCATAAACAGCATTTACAAAACATAACCCCTTAGCTGGAGCAGATTCTTTAACATCATTTTTCTTTTTGTTGACCCATCTATCTGTAAAAATTTCTGGCGATATTTTGTTTTCTCCAACTAAAACTAGTTGACCAATAATTAAGCGGACCATTCCATATAGGAAACCAGTAGCTTTAATATCAACAAAAATCAAATCTTCTAATCTTTTAATATCTATATTTTTTATTTTTGTAATTGAGTTTGCTCTATTACTACCACTTTTCTGAAAAGCAAAAAAATCATGTTCTCCTATCATTTTCCTAGATGCATTTAACATTAAAACTTCATCTAATACTTTTTGATATCTATGCCATGACCAATTATTGATGAACAAGTTTGGGAATCTACTGTTATTAATGACATATCGATAATGTCTATAGGTTGCTGAATAGCATGCATGCCAACTATCTTTTACCTCAACTGATTCCAAGACCCTAATTGATGAGGGTAAAAGACTATTCAAGACATCAGAATAACTATTTCCTGGGACAACACAATCAACATCAAAGTGTACTACTTGACCTGATGCATGAACCCCAGCATCAGTCCTGCCTGCTGCAAAAGTATTTACTGTATGATTTGTAATCTTTAAGAGAGCTCTGTCTAAAATTTCTTGAACAGTAGTTGCATTTTTTTGTTTTTGCCAACCTGAATAATGAGATCCATCATATTGGACTAGTAAAGCTACCCTTTTCAAAAG
>QCBT01000004.1 GCA_003281525.1 Prochlorococcus sp. AG-347-J06
GGTGTCAATATCATGGCATTTTGCAAAGAATACAACGCAAGGACACAAGATAAAGCAGGTTTTGTAATTCCAGTAGAGATTTCTGTTTTTGAAGATAGAAGCTTTACTTTTATCACAAAAACACCTCCTGCTTCCGTCTTGATAACAAAAGCAGCTGGTATAGAGAAAGGTTCAGGTGAATCCGCAAAAGGCTCTGTTGGGAATATAAGTAAAGCTCAATTAGAAGAAATAGCCAAAACTAAACTTCCTGATCTAAACTGTTCTAGTGTTGAATCAGCAATGAAAGTAATTGAGGGTACTGCTCGTAATATGGGCGTCTCTATCACTGATTGAATTCAATACACAATTTCTCACTATTTAGGGGAGGTTAGTTAATAACCGTTTGCACCCAATATTATTATGAAAAAACTATCTAAAAGAATGGCGGCTCTATCAACAAAGATAGAAGATCGCATTTACGCACCACTTGAAGCTCTTAGTATTATCAAGGAAAATGCTAATGCAAAATTTGATGAAACTATTGAAGCACATATACGTCTAGGTATTGATCCAAAATATACTGATCAACAATTAAGGACCACTGTTGCATTACCACATGGTACTGGCCAGAGCATCAAAATTGCAGTAATTACAAGCGGTGAGAATGTATCGAAAGCTAAGGCTGCTGGTGCAGATTTATTTGGCGAAGAAGATCTTGTAGAAAGCATCAACAAAGGAAATATGGAGTTTGATCTACTTATTGCAACTCCAGATATGATGCCAAAGGTTGCAAAATTAGGAAGAGTTTTAGGACCTAGAGGTTTAATGCCTAATCCTAAAGCGGGCACAGTAACTAATGACATTGCTAATGCAATAAAAGAATTCAAAGCTGGTAAGCTCGAATTTAGAGCAGATAAGGCTGGAATCGTTCATGTCCGCTTTGGAAAAGCAAGTTTCACAAAAGAGGCTCTATTTGACAACTTAAAAACCTTACAAGAATCAATTGATAAAAATAAACCAAGTGGAGCTAAAGGAAAGTATTGGAAAACTTTTTATATAACTTCAACAATGGGGCCTTCAGTTCAATTAGACATAAATGCTGTACAAGATTACCAACCTGAAGGTTAACGCTTTGTAGTATAATTAAAATTGCAATAATACGGCCAAAGAAAGTAGGTTGATTTAGTTATTCTAAATTTTTAATTCCTACCGAGGACTCGTCTTAAATTATTTCTTTTTGGATCTAATAAAAGCGGCCTCTTTAAAAGAACTTTGCCGCATTTCCTGCTCTCCCTAAATTACGATCCAAAAAAAATCAATGGGCCGAACACTAGAGAATAAGCAAAAAATCGTTACTGAGATTAAATCTCTTTTAGACGACTCGGAAATGGCTGTAGTTCTTGACTATAAAGGTTTAACTATCAAAGAGATGTCAGATTTGCGATCTAGATTGCAAACAACTAACGGCATCTGCAAAGTTACTAAAAATTCATTAATGCGCAAAGCTATTGATGGAGATAGTAATTGGAACGATCTTGAATCTTTACTGACCGGAACAAATGCTTTTGTGTTAATTAAAGAAGATGTTGGTGGTGCTGTAAAAGCAATCCAATCTTTTCAAAAAGACACCAAAAAATCCGAGACCAAAGGAGCTTTATTTGAAGGCAGACTTCTTAGCGATTCTGAAATAAAAGAAATTGCAAGTCTTCCATCTAAAGAAGTATTGATGGCAAAAATTGCTGGCGCTCTAAATGGCGTAGCAACAAAAATTGCGATCTCTATCAATGAAGTGCCTTCTGGACTTGCTAGATCACTTAAACAACATTCTGAAAAATCAGAATCTTAAATCAAAACCCTAATTAACTTTTAAGAAAATGTCCGCAAAAACTGAAGAAATTCTTGAATCATTAAAATCTTTATCACTTTTAGAAGCATCTGAGCTTGTAAAGCAAATTGAAGAGGCTTTTGGTGTATCTGCTGCAGCTTCTGCAGGTGTAGTAATGGCAGCTCCAGGAGCAGCTGGCGGTGACGCAGATGGCGGCGCTGCTGAAGAAAAAACTGAATTTGATGTTGTTCTCGAAAGCTTTGATGCAGCTGCAAAAATCAAAGTACTTAAGGTTGTAAGAAATGCAACTGGTCTAGGTCTTGGCGATGCAAAAGCACTTGTTGAATCTGCACCAAAAACAGTAAAAGAAGGAATTGCCAAAGCAGATGCTGAATCTTTAAAGAAAGAGATTGAAGAAGCTGGCGGTAAAGTTACACTTAAATAAGAGTACATTTTTTCAAGCCGATAACCTTAATATCGGCTTCAAAAATTATGAATAATGATAGTATTGCGATTGAAGCCGCAACAGATGGAGCCTGCAGTGGTAATCCAGGCCCAGGTGGTTGGGGCGGTCTAATAATTTTTGAAGATAACAGCGAATTAGAAATAGGTGGTTCCGAGCAAAATACTACTAATAATAGAATGGAACTCACTGCGGCTATAAAAACTCTTGAGAAATTAAAAACCTACAAATTAAAAGAGAACTTTAAACTAAGAACTGATAGTAAATATGTCATAGAGGGTTACACAAAATGGATTATTAATTGGAAGAACAATGGATGGAAAACAAGTTCAGGGAAACCAGTTCAAAATCTTGATCTATGGCAAAAAATTGATCAATTAAGAATTAATGGCCTGATAATGGAATATGTTAAAGGTCATAGCGGGGATAAACAAAATGATAGGGTTGATAAAATTGCAACTAATTACAGCAAAGGTATATCTATAGAAAGTAACTTAAAAAAAGAAGAATCCTCAGTTGATTTTTTTGAAAAAAATGCACCTGCAGAAATTCAGGAATTATTTTCACGCAATGAATTAATTCAAAAATTTGCAGAAAAACAGTACCTGTTAAGTTCACCTGAACTAGACACCTTATTAGGTGATGAAAACCATTTAAAGATAAAACAATATTCACTTTTTGAATGGCGTAATTGGAGATTGATTCCTAAAGATAAAAAATATTGGATAATAGAAAAAAAGAAGCCTAATTTTTTATGAATGATAAGAAGGGGGGATTTAAAAATCTTTATAAAAACTTGATTACCCCTGTATTAAAAAAAGACTCTGGAATTGATGCAGAATACTTAACAAATTTATCTCTTAGTCTCCTATCATTCAGTTCAAGAAAATATAATTGGCCTATAGTATCTTCTATCGTAAAAAATCTAAATGAAGAATTTTCTGTAGTTGATAAAAGGTTAACTCAGAACATATGTGGAATAAATTTTTGTAATCCAATTGGTTTAGCTGCGGGTTTTGACAAAAATGGAAATGCCGCAAATATATGGAAAGATTTTGGTTTTGGATTTGCTGAGCTTGGTACAGTAACTAAATTTGCTCAGAATGGAAATCCCAAACCAAGGTTATTTAGATTGGCAGAAGAAGAAGCAGCATTAAATAGAATGGGTTTCAATAATAATGGTGCTGAAAATCTAGTTAAAAACTTTATCGAACAAGGTATTGAGTTTAAAAAAAACAGGGAGAATATTTGTTTAGGGATAAATTTCGGGAAGTCAAAAATTACAGTTTTATCTCAAGCAAAAGATGATTATTTAACTTCGCTAAAATTATTAATTCCATATTGTGATTACGCAGCAATAAACGTTAGTTCTCCAAATACTGAAGGACTAAGAAAATTACAAGATCCAATTCTTCTAAAAGAACTTCTTAGAGAAATTAAAAACTTACCTAATTGTCCACCATTATTTGTAAAAATTGCGCCAGATTTAGGCCTTAAAGATATTGAAGATATTTGCCAATTAATAATCGAGGAAAACATCGATGGAATAATTGCTACAAACACCAGCATTGATAGATTAGGTCTTGAAAATAGAAAGATCAGGCAAACTGGATTATTACTCTCTCAAGAGAATGGAGGATTAAGTGGGAGGCCTCTCCAAAAAAAAGCAAATCAAATAATAAAACATATCCATAATATTGATAAAAAGATTATTTTAATTGGGGTTGGTGGAATAGATAGTCCTGAGTCAGCTTGGGAAAGAATTTGTTCTGGAGCATCATTAATTCAACTTTATACAGGATGGATATATAAGGGTCCACAATTAGTACCAGATATACTTGAGGGAATTATAAAGCAACTCAATAAACATCAATTATCTAGTATAAAAGATGCAATTGGATCAGATTTAAAATGGGTTGAATAAAATTAGAGAATGAAAAATGAACCTCATGATTACTCAACGTTAGCCATGCAAGGATCAAACTTGAAGCACGGTGGAAATGTATATGCAATTGCGAAAAAATTAAATTTATTACCATCCGAAATCATTGATGCAAGTGCATCATTAGTACCCTTTGATCCCCCTCAAATACTAATAGATTCAATAAATGCGGAAATTAAGAATCTTGGCTTTAGATATTACCCAGAAAGAAACTTGAGTGATCTGAAAGAAATAATCGGCAAATTTCATGGGATAAATCCAGACAATATATTGCCTGGGAATGGAGCTTCTGAATTAATAACCTGGGCAGGTTATGAAGCATCCAAATTCGGAATAAGTTGTATTCCTTCTCCATCATTTGTTGATTATGAAAGATCTTTAAATTGTTGGAATAGCAATTTTATACATTGCGAATTACCAAAAAACTGGAATGATATTTTTCCTCAATCATTTCCGCTTCATCCAAAAGGTGATGTTATTTGGATAACAAATCCACATAACCCTACCGGCCAATTATGGGAAAAGAATTCATTGGAGGAAGTTGTGAAAAAATATAAATTAGTTATCTGCGATGAAGCTTTTTTATCCATAACACCTAATGGAGACAAAGAATCTTTAATACCATTAACCAAAAGATTTGATAATTTATTAGTCTTGAGAAGCTTGACCAAAATCTTCAATATTCCTGGACTTAGATTAGGTTACGTTATTGGCTCATCGAAAAAACTTAAACAATGGGAAATAAATAGAGATCCCTGGCCTTTAAATTCATTTTCTATTAAAGCCGGGATTGATCTACTAAGTAATAAGAAATTCTATGAACAGTGGACAAAACAGATTCACAGCTGGATAAATATTGAAAAAAAGAGAGTATTTGAAAAATTATTAAAAATAGAGAACCTTAAAATTCATAACTCTTCAACCAACTTTTTTTTAATAGAAAGTGAAACATCCTTGTCGCCAAATATAAAATACTTAGAAAATAAGGGAATATTGCTTAGAGAATGCACTTCATTTAGATTTCTTGACGAAAAGTGGGCAAGAATAAGTCTACAGAATAGAAAAAATAACACTCTTTTATGTGAAGAAATTCAGAATTCCTTTAAAAAATAATCAATATACTTTTTAATCTCATTTATAGATTTAATTTTATTATTATTTTCCATATTCTTCTTCATGAGATCTAAGATTTCATAATGTTTTTTTTCCTTTTTTGATTTTATTTTAAAAATTCTTTCTAGAGTTTCTTCAAAAACTTCTTTAGACATATTATTCTGATTGATTAAAACTGAGCCTCCACTTGCAGCAAGAATCATGGCATTTTTCTCCTGATGATTATTTTTAGAATATGGATATGGAATTAAAATTGAAGGTTTTTCAGCCTCCATTAATTCATTAATTGTTCCTGCACCAGATCTCGATATTACAAGATCACAGTTTTGAATTAAAGCTGCTACTTCATTAGTAAATTTCTTTTGAATATAATTTTTGGAGTTTTTTACATGAAAAGGTTTTAGATTAGATTCACCAACAATATGAACTATCCGAAATTGTTTTTTTATTAAAAATTCTAGAGATTCATAAAGAATTTGATTTATAGCTTTTGCTCCTTGACTACCTCCCATAACAATCAAAAGAGGTCCATTTCCTTTTGGAACCCATTCTGGCAAAAAATTAAATTTATAGAATTGCTCTCTTAAAGGTGTTCCAGTGAAAATAGTTTTACAATTTTTTAAATAAGAATTTGTTTCTTTAAATCCTAAAAGAACATAGTTACATAAAAAACCAAAATATTTCGTGACCATTCCAGGAACTACATTTGATTCATGAATAATGATAGGTATCCTTAGAAGTTTTGAAGCAACAATAGTAGGGGCAGATATATAACCTCCAGTCGTAAAAACCAAGTTAATTTTTTTTTCTTTTAAGATCCTAATTATTTGGAAAGTTGACATTAAAATTTTTATATATTGATAAAACAAAAAAATATTTTTTCTTGGTGTCTTTAAATTCAGAGTCTTCAAATTATATTTTTGGGGAATCAAATTCGCATCAAGTCTTTGCTGAATACCTAACCACTGAATATTCCACTCATCTTCCACCTCTTTAGAAACTGCTAAAGCTGGAAAAATATGGCCTCCTGTTCCACTAGCTGCAACTAATAAATTATTTTTTTTAGACATAAAAACTTAAATTAGTAGAATGAAAATAATAAATGATAAATATGTTGAATTTAAACTTATTCAGAAATATAGGATTCCCTCTCTACTTATTTATTTATCTCATTCTCCCCTATTCAGCAATAACGCAAACTTTAAAAGTTGATTTTATAAGAAATTTAGAAACCTCATTAAATAAGCGAGACTTAGAGTTTATTAAAAAAAATTTTAGAAATGATGAGAACCAAAATATTCCAAAACAATTTTCAAAGATTATTAATGATTTCCCTAACAGCAAATGGAAGATCAAAAGATTAAAATCTAATATTCCAGATGAAGATATTTTGCGAATAAAAGTTTCTGGGGAAAAAATAGTTAACGGAGAAATATATATACTCGAATCCAAATTTGATTATTTATTTTCAATCGTAAATGGAAAAATAAGTGAAGGTATTATCAAAAATTTATTCACCACAATAAGAAACGATAATAAAAAAATAGATATTAGTTTTAAAATTCCTGATAGAGTTCTTACTGGTTCAAAATACGATATCGATATAATTCTAAATAAGCCTCTTGAAGAAGTGATTATTGCTGGAGCCATAAAACCTCATCAAGTTAATTCATTGTTTGAACAAGAAATATTATTGGAACCATTGGCTTCTGGAGGGATTTTTAAAATTACAAGAGCCCCTTCAAAACCAGGGATGCAAATTTGGTCAGGAATCATAGCTCATCCTGAGGGAATGATTACTTTCACAAAGAGCATTGATATTGTTGATGAGATATAGCCTAAGCGTCGTTTAACGCAGCCACACCTGGTAAAGTTTTACCTTCTAAAAGTTCCAAACTAGCCCCACCTCCGGTAGATATATGAGACATTTTTTCAGCTAATCCTGCTTTTTCAACTGCTGCAACTGAATCTCCACCACCAATTATTGTACAAACTTCAGAAAAAGCACTTAAGTCCGCAAGAGTCGTAGCTATTGCATTTGTACCATCTGCAAATTTATCAAATTCAAAAACTCCCATTGGACCATTCCAAATAATTGTCTTACATTCTGCAAGAGCATTCTGAAAAACTTTAATGGAATCTGGACCAATATCTAGACCCATCCAATTCCCACTAATTGCATCAATTTGAGATATTTTACTATTGGCGTCAGGAGAAAATTCATCAGCCAAAACAACATCAGTGGGTAATAATAACTCTACTCCTTTTGCTTTTGCTTTTGCTTCTAAATCTTTAGCAAGCTCGAGTTTATCTTCTTCTACAAGGCTCTTTCCGACATCTAAACCTCTAGCTTTATAAAAAGTGAAAATCATACCTCCACCAATCATAATTTTGTCACACTTATCTAGTAAAGAATCAAGTACTCCTATTTTGCTACTAACCTTTGACCCTCCAACTATTGCTGCCAATGGTCGATTTGGGGAATCTACTGCTCCTTGTAGGTATTTCAATTCTTTTTCTAAAAGGAATCCAGCTACTGAGGGACTTAAATAATTTGTAACACCCTGAGTTGAAGCATGCGCTCTATGAGCAGCACCGAAAGCATCATTTACATACATATCTGCATGTGATGCTAATTTTTCAGCAAACTCCAGGTCGTTCTTTTCCTCTTCGCCAAAAAAACGAACATTCTCAAGTAAAAGAACATCTCCATTAGATAAGCTATTTGATTGTGCAACTGCTTCATCACCAATACAACTGTTTGTAAGAGCAACATTTTGCCCCAACAATTCACTTAATCTTGCTGCTACTGGAGTTAATCTCATTTTTTCATTTACCTGACCCTTCGGTCTACCAAAATGAGCAGCTAAAATGACTTTTGCAGAATGATTAATAAGATATTCAATAGTTGGGATCGCTGCACGAATACGCGTATCGTCGGTTATTTGACCGTCTTCATTTAATGGAACATTAAAATCTACTCTTACAAGAACTTTTTTTCCTTCTAAATGTGTCTTATCAAGACTGGAAAGAGATAATTTTGACATTAAGCAAGCTATATTTATAATCTCAAGACCCTAACGTTAATTTGGGCTTATTGGGTTAAAAAGTAGTTACTGTTACCTATGCCTTAATAAATTTTAAGAATTAACGATTATAAAAATTTTTAGTTATTAAATTTATACTAAAATTTAGAAGTAGATACTTTTGAAAGTTATAAAAACTAAAAGGAATACAAAATTTTATTTGATTTATTGAAGTGGACATACCCAAAATCCAATGGTACCCAGGCCATATCGCAAAAGCAGAAAAGAAATTATCTGAAGTTATCAATAAAGTAGATTTAGTTATAGAAGTTAGAGATGCACGAATTCCTTTGTCAACAGGACATCCACACTTAAATAAATGGATAAATAATAAAAAACATATTCTTGTTATTAACAGATCAGATATGATCTCCCCGAATACAATCAATAATTGGAATAAATGGTTTAATTCTAAAGATCAATATCCTCTTTGGTGTGATGCTAAAAGAGGAATAGGGATTAAAGAAATTTGTAAGTCAGCTAAAGATTCTAGGTCGTCAATCGACGATAGAAGACTCTCTAGAGGAATGCGAATTAGGCCAATTAGAGCCCTTACACTTGGTTTTCCAAACGTAGGAAAGTCGGCATTAATTAATAGAATCGCAAAAAAAAGAGTTGTAGATAGCGCTAGGAAAGCAGGCGTGACTCGTAATTTAAGATGGATAAAATTAGAAAGTGGTATAGATCTGCTAGATGCTCCTGGTGTTATACCTCCAAATTTAGAAGATCAAAAATCAGCACTTAATCTTGCACTGTGTGACGATATTGGAGAAGCTGCTTATGAAATAGAGAGTGTCGCAATTGGATTTATCAAAATTATATCCACTCTCAACAAAGATAAGAATGCGAATATCTCAGTTAAACAAATATCTAATAGATATGGAGTTGATATTACTAAAGGCTTTAAGAGTCCTTCTGCTTGGATCGACGAAGCAGCTTCAAAACATACCTCAGGCGATAAAAGGAGAATGTCTCATAAGTTATTGGAAGATTATAGAAATCAAATGCTGGGTAAAATTGCTTTAGAAGTACCACTATGGAATTAAATAATCAAAATTCTTTCGGCATTGGAGAAGGTGAGCTTATAGAAATTATTTATGAGCTACCTCTTCCTATGAGGCTAGACAGATGGTTGGTAAGTAAAAGGCCAGAACAAAGTAGAGCAAGAATTCAACATTTTATAAATTCAGGTTTAGTACTTGTAAACTATAAGACTGCGAAAGCAAAGACCCCATTAAAAAATGGCGACAATATTCAAATATGGATGCCTCCTCCAGAACCTCTTATTTATTTGAAACCTGAAAAAATGGATTTAAATATCCTTTTTGAAGACGAGCACATCATAGTAATTAATAAACAATCAGGACTAATTGTTCATCCAGCCCCTGGACACAAATCTGGAACTTTAGTGAATGGATTACTTTTTCACTGTAAAGATCTACCTGGAATTAATGGAAAACTAAGACCTGGGATTGTTCACAGATTAGATAAAGATACCTCCGGATGTATGGTTGTTGCAAAAAGCCAAGAGGCATTAGTAAATCTCCAGAAACAAATTAAAGAAAAAATAGCATCACGCGAATATATTGCAGTAATTCATGGAGCACCGAATTCTGAAGAAGGCCAAATAGTGGGAAACATTGGCAGAGATAAATTAAATAGATTGAAATATAAAGTAGTTGAAGAAACTTCAGGAAGGTATGCCTGTACCTATTGGAAATTAGAAGAAAGATTTGGCAATTACTCATTAATGAGTTTCAAACTTGATACGGGGCGAACGCATCAAATAAGAGTACATTGCGCTCACATTAATCATCCAATTGTGGGTGATCCGTTATATGGAAGATGTAAAAAACTACCATGTAAATTAGATGGCCAAGCTTTACACGCCATTAAGCTTGGACTTATACATCCAATAAATGGTAAAGAAATGATATTTGAATCAGAATTACCATTAGATTTTCAAAAATTACTAAGTGTTCTTAAAATTAAATAAGATTCAAAGAGGAATTTAGAAGCGATTTTGTATACGTGTTTTGAGTTTTAGTGAATATTGTGGAACTTTCTCCTTCATCAACTATCTTCCCGTGATTCATAACTAGCAACCTATCACAAAATCTTTTAGCAATGCCCAAATCATGAGTAATAAAGATAATCGTTAAATTCATTTTTTCTTGCAAGACTCTAAGTAATTCAAGAATCTCTATTTTTACTGAAGCATCCAACATATTAACGCTCTCATCACAAATCAAAATTTTTGGTTTCAACAATAGCGCTCTGGCTAATGAAATTCTTTGCAATTGACCACCAGATAATTGGCTAGGATAAGAATTAAAAAAATCATTATTTAAGGGAAGATTCAAATTTCTAAACATTAATTTTATTTCTTTTTCGATTTTTCTTTTATCTGAAATTTTTTGAATAAAAAATATATCTTCCAAAATACTTTTAATTGTCATTTTTGGGTTCAAACTTGAAAAAGGATCTTGAAAAATAATTTGCATTTTATTGTTCTTTTTAAAAGATTTATTTTTTTTCGATGCATGATTTTTATCATAAATTTTGATTTCACCACCTCTTACTTTAAGAAGTCCAATTAAAGCCCTACATAATGTACTTTTACCACTCCCTGAAGAACCAACTATTCCAAGAGTCTCATTTTCATATAACTTGAAACTAACTTCATTTAAAGCCTTGTTCCATTTATTAATGAAAATTGAAGAATTTAATTTATACCAATGTCTTAGGTTATTTACCTCTAGAACGACCTGATCTCGAGCATTATTTTTAGTATTTGGTTCTAATACTATTTTTGAAGCATTTACTAACTTTTTCCCGATATCTGATTTTGGTGATTGAAAAATATCTAATATATTCCCTTTTTCAACAATCGATCCCTTTTCAATTATTGCAACTTTTTTACACCACTTTGCTGCAAGATTAATATCATGACTAATTAAAATTAAAGTTGTATCAAATTCATTACATAGATGAATTATTTCTTGCATAATTTCAAAACTTGTTTTGGTATCTAAGCTTGTTGTAGGTTCATCAGCTATTAATAATTTAGGTTTCAAAGCAAGTGCCATTGCTATAGAAACTCTCTGTCTCATTCCGCCGCTAAATTGATGTGGGAAAGAATCAAGTCTACTTTCTTCAATTCCGACTTTTTGAAAAACTTCTCTTACTAATTTTTTAATAGCTAAAGATGATTTAGTTTGATCATGTGTTTTAAATAATTCATATAAATGATCCCTAACTCTCATTAGAGGATTAAGTTTTTTTATAGAGTCTTGATAAATAAATCCAAAATTCTTTCTTCTAAATAATTGTGCATCTTTGTTGTTTATTTTCCTAGGATCTACTTTAGAAATAGATAGATACCCTTTAGAAGTGGCCTTTGCAGGCAATATATTTACTAATGTTTTTGCAAAAGTGGTCTTTCCACATCCAGAAGGTCCTATTATGGCCAAATGATCTCCACTATCTATTTCCAAATTAAAATTTTTGATAATAGGTTGCTGTTTTAGACCATATTTAACAGTAAGATTTTTAACTACAATAATTTTTTCTTTATTTTTTTCCATGATTTATAGCAAATTTTTCTAGACATAAATAAAATACATCTAAAGCAATATAAAATGTCCGAGGCAGCTGCAAATTCAAAAGAAAAAAACGAAATTGAAGTTTCCAAAACTATTTTGCCTGATAATAAAAAATATGAAAGTGAATCTTTGAATTATCAAATAAACATTCCCGATTGGCTTCTTAAAGATATTCATAATTTTGAAAAATCAAATAAAGAAAATGATGAGAATCAAAACCTTATAGTAAAGGCTTTTAAACTTGCTTATAAAGCTCATGATGGACAATTCCGTGCGAGCGGCGAGCCATACATTATCCACCCGGTTGCTGTTGCAAATCTCCTTAAAGAAATAGGTGCTAGTTCATCTGTTATTGCTGCAGGCCTTTTACATGATGTGGTTGAAGATACTGGCATTGATTTATCTGAAATAGAAACAAATTTTGGATTAGAAGTAAAAATACTTGTAGAGGGTGTAACAAAATTAGGCGGCATTCACTTTAACAACAGGACTGAAGCACAAGCTGAAAATCTTAGGAAAATGTTTTTGGCTATGGCCAGCGATATCAGAGTTGTCTTAGTTAAACTTGCAGATCGACTTCATAACATGAGAACAATTGAATGGCTAAATGATGAGAAAAAACTAAGAATAGCTAGAGAAACAAGAGAGATTTATGCACCATTAGCTAATCGACTAGGAATAAACAGATTTAAATGGGAATTAGAAGATTTAGCTTTTAAATTCCTAGAACCTAAAGAATATCTAGATCTTAAAGATCAAATCGCCGTTAAAAGAAGTGATAGAGAAAAAAGATTAAAAGTAACTTTGAATCTTATGAAGGAAAACTTGATTTCAGCGGGTTTGAAAAATTTTGAAATAACAGGAAGGCCAAAACATCTTTATGGCATCTGGAGCAAAATGGAAAGACAACAAAAGCATTTTCACGAGATTTATGATGTTGCTGCCCTAAGAATTATCGTAGACAATTCAGATAGTTGTTATAGAGCTTTAGCAGTTGTTCATGATACTTTCAAACCAATTCCAGGTAGATTTAAAGACTATATAGGATTACCAAAACCCAATGGATATCAGTCCTTACACACTTCTGTGATTGGAAGACATCGACCTATTGAAGTTCAAATTAGAACTACTTCGATGCATCAAATTGCTGAATATGGTATTGCCGCTCATTGGCAATATAAAGAGGGTGGTTCTCCTGCTAAAAGTAATGCCGAGAGATTTAATTGGCTAAGACAATTAGTAGAATGGCAACAAGAAGGTAATGAAAGGGATCATAATGATTATTTAGCTTCAATCAAAGAAGATTTATTTGATGAAGAAGTATTTGTAATCACTCCAAAAGGAGATGTTGTTGGTTTAAGGAAAGGATCTACCGCGATAGATTTCGCCTACAGAATCCATTCTGAAGTTGGAAATCACTGTAATGGAATAAGAATTAATGAAAAGCTTTCTCCATTATCTACAGCACTTCAAAATGGTGACTTCATAGAAATTTTGACAAGTAATAATGCTACTCCAAGCTTGGATTGGCTGAACTTTGTAGTTACGCCAACTGCTAAAAATAGAATTCGCCAATGGTATAAGAAAAGCCATCGTGATGAAACGATTAAAAGAGGTAGAGATTTACTTGAAAAAGAAGTAGGTAGAAACGGTTTTGAAGCATTACTTTCTAGTGAAGCCATGAAAAAAGTTGCAAATCGATGCAATTTAAAAACTACTGAAGACCTTCTTGCATCTCTTGGTTTTGGTGGTTTAACTTTGCATCAAGTTTTAAACAGACTAAGAGAAGAAATAAAATTACAGACAGAAGATGTAAAAAATGATTCTGACTCTGAAATAGCAAAATCTCTTAAAAGAAATAATAATTTATCCACTAATCAATCTAATACAGCAGCTAAATCACCAATTTCCGGGATAGAAGGTCTTGATTACAGAATAGGTAAATGCTGTTCCCCACTCCCAGGCGAGGATATTATCGGAACTGTGTCACTCGGCAACCATGGGATAACTATACATAGGGAAGATTGTGAAAATGTAATACCAATTCCAATAGAGAGAAGATTGCCTGTCGGTTGGAATCAAGATAATAAAACTGGCGATAATAAGTTTCCAATTCAGCTACGAATAGAAGTAATTGATCGAGTTGGAGTTCTTAAAGATATTCTTATGCGGTTATCTGATAAAGGTATAAACGTTAGTGATGCCAATGTTAAAACTGCTTATGGTAAACCAGCTATTATAAATCTTTGTGTAGGTCTTGAAAGTTATAATCAACTTCACAAAACAATTGAACAAATTAAATCATTGGCAGATGTTTTAGATATTGCCAGAGTTGGACAAAATTAATTTTAAAATCAGATCAATCTATCTTTTACTTTTTATCTTGTAGATAAAGAAAACAATACTGCCGCAAATCAAAGCTAATAAAATACCTACACAAGATGAACCTAAGAGTAATTTTAAGGAAAAAATTCTACCTTGTTTCCATAAGTCATCAATAACTAAACTTTTTTCAAGAATTTTATTAGAAGGATTTTTTAAAAAAATCGAACCAACTTTATAGTTAAAATAATAAAGTGGAATATAAGTAAAAGGGTTGCTGATCCAGGTACCAATTGCAGCTAGAACAATATTTCCCTTAGCTATTTTTGCAAAAAATACTCCCATTAAAGTCTGAAAACCAAAAAATGGAAAGCAACCACTAAATACCCCTATAGCTAAACCTTTAGCATTAAAGAAAGGACTTCCATTCTGAATCCTAAATAATGATAGAATTTTCTTATAGGTAATATCTCTTTTAAATCTCATTCAGAAAGAAAATTTCAAAATTAAATTCTTGATAATCTTACTTAATTATCCATAACAAAGCGAGAGATGGATTCGATAGTTACTACAGAAGATACGATAGCCGCAATTGCTTCAGCTATAAGTATTGGGAACGGAGGAGTTGCGATAATAAGAGTATCAGGGAAAGACGCAATAAATTCTTGCAAAAAGATTGTTCAAACTAAATCTAAATATGCATGGGAATCACATAGGGTTTTTCGTGGTTTTATTCAGGAAAATAAACAAAATAAATTTATAGATGAGGTTTTAATTTTAGTGATGAAATCCCCAAATAGCTTTACAGGAGAGGATGTAGTTGAACTTCATTGCCATGGCGGAATTATCATAGTAAATAAAGTTTTAAAGATATTATTATCTAGTAATTCTAGAGTTAGACTTGCAAACCCAGGAGAATTTAGTCAAAGAGCTTTTCTTAATGGGAAAATAGACCTTACTCAAGCCGAGTCGATTAATCAATTAATTAATGCAAGCAATACCAGATCAGCAGAGTTAGCCTTTAGCGGGGTTCAAGGAGAAATAAAGAAAAAAATTGATGATATTAAAAATGACCTTATAAATCAACTTTGCGAAATAGAAGCGAGAGTTGATTTTGAAGAAGACTTCACAGATTTTGATTACACCAAATATCTAAAAAACATTAAAAAAGTCAAAGAAAAAATAGAATTACTAATAGAAAATGCAAAAAGAAATTCATATATTCACAATGGAATATCCATTGCGCTTATAGGTAAAACTAATGTTGGTAAAAGCTCTTTATTAAATTTGCTTGCAAAAAAAGAGAAAGCAATCGTAACTAATATACCTGGAACAACTAGAGATGTTATTGAAGTTAATTTAACTATTAATGATATTCCAATGAAAATAATTGATACTGCTGGAATAAGAGAAACTCATGAACAAATTGAAAGTATTGGAATTAAAAAAAGTTTTGGGAAAATAAAAGAGTCAGATTTTATAATTTATATTTATAGTCTTGAAGAAGGATTTAATGAAGAAGACAAAAAAATAATACAAGAAATTCCCAAAGAAAAATTAATTACTATTTTGGGCAATAAAAAAGATTTAATTGATTGCAAACATATTAATTCAAATGAGTTAAAAAACACAATTCTTATGAGTATTAAGAATAATGATGGTGAGAGATTATTAATAGACACAATTATAAAAAAATGCGGATTAAAACAAGTAGAAAATATCAATATATTTTTAAACGAAAGACATATAACAAATTTGTCTGCTTGCTTATCTAATTTAAATGATACTGATGAAATAATTGAAAATAAATTGCCATTTGATTTGTTATCAATTGAGCTGAGAGATGGAATTCAAAACTTATCTAAAATAACTGGTCAAGAATTAACAGAGGAACTTCTGGATAATATTTTTTCTAAGTTTTGCATTGGTAAATAAATTTGAGTTAAATTACATAGTGATATATAGTTGATTCTCTAACTTCAGTTAAATTTTTATTAATTAATTATTTCTTAGTTTAGTGGATTTAAATACTCCAATAATAAGTAAAATCATTGATAATTGGATCGATGAAGATATAGGTAGGGGAGATCTTACAAGTTCCTCTATTACAGAAGAGAATGGTAATGCATATTGGATTGCAAAAGAAGAGGGTATATTCTGCGGGGTTGAAATTATAAAAGAAATTTTTAGAAAAATTGATTTAAAAATCAGTCCAAAATTTAATATCTCTGATGGAGATAAATTTGTTAAAGATCAAAAACTCTTAGAAATATATGGGCCTTCAAAAAGTTTACTCGCAAGTGAAAGGATCAGCTTAAATATAGCAATGCATTTATCTGGAATATCAACATATACAAAGAATCTTACAGATAAATTAGAAGGCACAAATATAAAATTAGCAGATACTAGGAAAACGACTCCTGGCTTAAGAATATTTGAAAAATATGCATTTAAATGCGGAGGTGGGGTGAATCATAGAATGGGATTATACGATGCTGCTATGATCAAAGAAAATCATATTGCATGGACAGATAATCTTAAGAATGCAGTACAAAATATTCGCCTAAATTCGCCTTTTACAACTCATATCATAATTGAAGCTGAGAATATCGACCAGGCAAAAGAAGCAGTATTAGCAGGAGCGGATAGTGTCTTATTAGATGAACTTAGTCCTGAAATAATCAAAAAAAACGTTCAAGAATTAAGAGAGTTATCAATTAATAGTCTACAAAAAGAAGTCAATAAAAATTTGATAATAGAAGTTTCTGGAATAAACCCTCAAGAAATTAGTAAATATCTAATAAAAGGTATTGATTTGATTTCAACAAGTTCTTCAATCACCAAAAGTAATTGGATTGATTTGAGTATGCGTTATATTAATTAATCATATAGATAAATAATTGAATAATTAATGCTAATCATTTTTAAAGAATTAACAAAACAATTTGAACAATCTCTTTTAGATAGTCTTGAAAAAAATGATAAAAAAGGAGAATTCGCAATTCTTAGCAAGAATTTAATTACACAATCATCAAAAGAGGAATTTGGTGATTATCAATGTAATGTTTGTTTAAGTTTATCTAAAATATATAAAAAGAACCCAAGAGATATTTCTAATGATTTTATTAACCTTTTAAATAAAAATAAAAGCATAGCAAAATTATGTAAGAGTCTAGAAATAGCTGGACCTGGATTTATAAATATAAAATTAAAAGATGAGGTTCTAATAAATGAAATTAAGTCAAATATTCAATGCAATAGGGCTGGCATACCTCTAATTAGAAAAGATTTAGATAGTGGTTTGTCCAATAAAGTTATTGTAGATTTTTCAAGCCCTAATATTGCTAAAGAAATGCATGTAGGGCATTTAAGATCAACAATAATAGGTGACTCAATATCTAGAATTTTCGAGTTAAGAGGTTATGAAGTATTAAGACTCAATCATGTTGGTGATTGGGGAACACAATTTGGCATGCTTATTACTCAGCTCAAAGATTTATATTCAAATGATCTAGAAGAAATAGGAAAGATCAAGATAAGTGATTTAGTTGAATTTTATAAAGAATCAAAAAAAAGATTTGATAACGAATCTAAATTCCAAAAAAGATCTAGAGAGGAAGTAGTTAAGTTACAAAGTGGAGATATTAAATCGATTAAAGCTTGGAAATTATTATGTGATCAATCAAGGAAAGAATTTGATGAAATCTATAAAAATTTAAAAATAAAAATAGAAGAAAGAGGTGAATCTTTTTATAATCCCTTCTTAAAATCAGTTATTGATGATTTGAATTTAGAAAAAATATTAGTAGAAGATCAAGGAGCAAAATGTGTATTTTTAGATGGGATGACTAATAAAGAAGGCAAACCTTTTCCGCTAATTATTCAAAAAAAAGATGGAGGTTTTAATTATGCCACCACAGACCTTGCTGCTATAAGATACAGATTCAATAAACCTCCTAATGGCGATGATGCTTCAAGAATTATTTATGTAACTGATCATGGGCAAGCAAATCATTTTGCTGGAGTTTTTCAAGTTGCAAAAAAAGCAAAATGGATCCCAGAAAATTGTCAAGTAGACCATGTCCCTTTTGGGTTAGTTCAAGGAATTGATGGCAAAAAACTTAAGACAAGAGAAGGTGAAACAATACGCCTAAAAGATTTATTAAATGAAGCAGTTAGAAGAGCAAAAGAAGATTTATTGAAAAGATTAGAAGATGAAGATCGTTATGAGACCGAAGAGTTTATAGCAAATACTTCAAGAATTATTGGATTAGGAGCTGTAAAGTATGCAGATTTAAGTCAAAATAGGATTACTAATTATCAATTTAGTTTTGATAAAATGCTTTCCCTTAATGGTAATACTGCTCCTTATTTGTTATACACACTTGTAAGAATTTTAGGAATTAAAAGAAAAAATGATTTTGTTTATGAATCTAAAGATTTTCAGTACGTAAATTATGAAAATAAATCTGAGTGGAAACTTATCAGAAAATTACTTAGGTTCGATGAAGTCATAATTTCTATTGAAAAAGACTTAATGCCAAATAGATTATGCAATTATCTGTTCGAGCTATGTCAGACTTTTAATAGATTCTATGATCAAGTTCCAATCCTCAAAGAAGAAAAAAATATAAAAATCTCTAGGCTTAATTTATGTGATCTAACTGCAAAAACACTAAAATTAAGCTTAGAGCTTTTAGGAATTGAAACTTTAGAAAGAATGTAATGAATGATTTTGATCCATATAATAATCTTTTCCCAAAACCAAGAGAAGAAATAATAAATATGCAGTCTTACTCTGCACCTTTAGAAAATAGAAGAAATTTACTACGCTTAGACTTTAATGAAAATACTTTAGGTCCAAGTCCTAAGGTTTTAGAGGCATTAAAAGCGATAAAATTAGATGAGATATCAATTTATCCAGAATATAATTTTTTAAAAAAATTTTTATGTGATAAATATCTTGATTCAAGAAAATTTGGTAATGATGAAATTGGAATTTTCAATGGAGCAGATGCAGCAATAAATTCAATTTTCAATTGCTTTGGAGAAAAAGATCAGATATTTCTAACCACAAATCCAACTTTTGGTTACTATTCTCCTTGTGCAGAAATCCGAGGAATGAAAAAAATAAGTTGTTCTTACATTGGAGAAAATTTTCTATTCCCCATCGAAGAATTTAGGGAAAAAATAATAAAGCATAATCCAAAGTTAATATTTATTTGCAATCCAAATAATCCAACAGGAACTGTTCTAAGCTCCCATGAAATAATTAATTTAGCCAATATCAATAATGATTCATTAATAGTTGTTGATGAACTATATGAAAAATTTAATGGAGATAGTCTTCTTGAATCGATAGATTTTGAAAAGAATAAAAATATACTAATAATCCAATCTCTTTCAAAAACTGCAGGTCTAGCTGGTTTAAGAATAGGTTTTACTTTTGGCAATAAAAGTTTAATTCAGTACATTAATAAAGTTACAGGACCATATGATGTAAACAGCTTTGCTATAACAGCTGCATTAGCAGCACTTAAAGACAAATCATATATTGATAATTATGTTTTAGAAGTAAAAAAGGCGAGGGAATGGATTTTAAATAAATTTAAATCAACAAAAATCAGAACTCACTTTAGTGGAGGTAATTATTTCTTAATTTGGCCAAAAAAAGATCCTAAAATCTTAATACAACAGATGAGAGAAAAAGGTATTCTTATTAGAAGTATGGAAAACAAAAAAGATATCAGTAATTCTATAAGGGTTAGTATTGGAACTAAAGAACAAATGATATTTTTCTGGGACAATTACAAGATATTAGATTTAAAAAATTAATTACTGAAAATATAAATTGTATTTTGATCGATTCTTTTAGGTTTTATTTGAAAATCTTTTCCAACATATTTTACTTTAAAATCTTTCATATTTTCGATAAATAAATCAGCATTTGAGAAATCACATTCTTTATTAATTTTTTTGCCGCGTTCAAAGTGAACAGGAATAACTACATTAGGTTTTAGAAGCTTAACTATTTTTGAAGCTTCTTTACCATTGTAAGATTTTATTCCTCCTCCAATTGAAATAAACAATATATCTGGATTAGACAAAATAATTTGACTGTTTATATCAATATCACCAGCAGCTCCTCCCATATGAACAATTTTAAGATCATTCTGCTCCCAACTCCAAACAGTTGCCATCCCAAATCTTCTTCCATCTACTCTGTCATGTGGTACAGAAATTCCATTTAATAAAATATCCTCAAATTGATAGATTCCTGGGTCAACGAACATTAATTGATCATTAGGGTTATATCCTTCATCTGGAAGCCTAGAACTAGCCAAAATAAAATCTACGTTGACTTCTTTTGGCTCCTTTAAATTACTTGCACAACCTATTGCTTTAAAGGGATTTATAAGAATAGATTTATCTGCACTATTAATTAAAAAACTACTATGCCCCAAACTTTTTATTCCTAAGTTCCTTGCCAATAATGAGGTAGGTAAAAAAGAGCTAACTAATATCAAAAATAAAAAGTTTTTAATTTGAGAAATCATAATATTATTTTTTTTTATTTTACTTTTGTTCAGCCATTTTTAGAAAATTACTAATTAATTTATGACCAAATTGCGTCAACACACTTTCAGGATGGAACTGTACCCCATGTAAATGTTTATATTCTTTATGAGAGATAGCCATAATTGTTGAGTCTTCTAAAGTCGCAGTTATCTCGAAACAAGATGGTAAAGAACTTGAATCAACTATAAGACTATGATATCTAGTAGCCACAAATGGAGTCTCGATATCTTTAAACAATCCTTTTTGATTATGAAATATTTTGGATGTCTTACCATGCATAAGTTCTTTCCCAACTATAACCTTACCTCCAAAAGCTTGGGCCAAAGCTTGATGACCTAAACAAACTCCCAAGGTCGGAATATTTTTAGATAATTTTTTTAGAATTGGCAGACAAATTCCAGATTGATCTGGATTACCTGGACCTGGAGATAAGAGAATTCCACCAGGATTTAGTTTGATAATTTCTTCTAGAGTAATTTCATCATTTCTTTTAACTATTAATTCTTTAGTTATTTCATGCTCAACTGAAAGTTCTCCTAAATATTGAACAAGGTTATAAGTAAAACTATCGTAATTATCAATAACAAGAAACATATTTATATGGATTTAAAATAACAACTTTATTTTAGGAACAAAGATATATACAGCAATAATAACAGAATTAATGGAAGCTAATAATACTGCTCCTGCAGAAGTATCTTTTGAAATTTTAGCCAAAATACTAAATTCTTTTTTCACTACTAAATCAACGATTGATTCAATAGATGTGTTCAATATTTCTAATATTAAAACAGACATTATTGTTGCTATCAAAATAACATAATTACTTAGACTAATTTTGAGTAAAAAACCAATTATTAAACTTGTAACCGCAAAAATTAATTGAATTTTAAAATTTCTTGAAGTTTTTAATACATAACTAATACCACTGAAAGCATACTTAAAACTCATAAATACATTACTAGAAGTTTTGTATGATTCTTTTCTATTTTCTAAATAGTTTATTTTTTTTTCCATTGATTTTTAATCTAATCGAGTAATTAAATATTCTTGGAAATTTAACATATTTTCTAAATCATGCTCATTATTATGTTCCCATCCCAAAAGATGTAAAAATCCATGACTAGCCAACCAGATCATCTCTCTATAGATTGAATGTTTGTATACATAAGATTGCTCAAGTGCCATCTCTAATGATATAAAAATATCTCCTAACTCTATATGATCTAAATTATTTAGAGATTCATCAGAAATAATTGGAAAAGATAGAACATCAGTTGGACCATTTTTTTGCATCCATTTCTTATTCAAAGAAGCAATTTCTTGATTAGATATTATCTGTAAGCCTAATGAAAAAGATTTTTTTTCAAAAATATAATTTGATAATTCATAATCCTCTTTTTTTAATATAGTAATTATCCAAGATAAAAAAACTTTTTCCCAAAAAATAGATTCAAAAATAAGATGAGTTTTAGTATCTTTTAACTTATTTGAAAATTGGGAGAAATCATTACATTGAAAAACCAAATCTAAATTTATTTCAGAAATAATTTTTTCTTTCATACATTCTTAAACTGGAATATTGGGCTTACCTATTGTGGCCACAAGTATTAATATCCCAATTAAAACTAGAAAGGTTATTGAAAAATGAGAAATGCTTTTTGAGCCTTTCCTTACCATATTTCTCATAGCAAGCTTTATAAAGCTTGGAGGAGAAACTTTTTTTTCTAAAATTTCGTTTTTATTTTGCATTAGTTATTCAAGAGATTCATTAGAAGAAATATTCATACGTAATAATTCATGAATAAATGGTTCAAGTCCACCATCTAAAACACTATCTAACTCGTTAGTCTCCTGCATAGTCCTAAGATCTTTTACCATTTGATAGGGATGGAAAACATAATTTCTTATTTGATTGCCCCATGCAGCTTCCACAATATCACCTTTAATATCAGCAACTTCAGCAGCTCGTTGTTCTTTAGCAATCACTAATAGTTTAGACTTTAAAAGTAACATAGCTTTTTCTTTATTTTGTAATTGAGATCTTTCTTGAGTACATCTTACTGAAATCCCTGAAGGCAAATGAACAATTCTCACTGCTGTTTCTACTTTATTAACATTTTGTCCTCCAGCTCCACCGGATCTACTTGTTGTGATTTCTAAATCTTTTTCAGGTATATCAAGTGAAATATTATCATCTAATTTTGGCATAACCTCTACCCCAGCAAAGCTGGTTTGTCTTTTGCCATTTGCATTGAAAGGAGAAATTCTTACTAATCTATGAGTTCCTTTTTCATGTTGCAGATAGCCATATGCATATTTTCCATCAATTTCGAATGTAACACTTTTAATACCTGCTTCTTCTCCTTGAGATAATTCATTAATGACAAGGCTCATTTGATTATTATCGGCCCATCTTGAGTACATTCTCAATAAGATTTCTACCCAATCTTGAGCATCTGTTCCACCAGCACCTGCGTTAATAGAAACTACTGCTCCTTCCTTATCGTATTCACCACATAACAATCTTTCAAATTCCCATTTATCTAAATTCTCTCTTAATTTCTTTAAGCCATGCTTGGATTCCAAAATCATTTCCTCTTCTGGTTCTAAAGAATAAAGCTCAAGAGAGGCATTAGCATCAGAAATAAAAGTTTTCCATTTATCCAGCAATTCAAGTTGTGCCTTAACATCATCAAGGATTAACATTTGTTTTTTCGCTTCTTCTTGATTCTCCCAAAATTCAGGCAGAGCAGAAATTTGCTCTAACTCTTTCCTTTTCGCTTTTAACCTTGGAACGTCAAAGACAATCCTGAGCATTACCCAGGCGCTCTGTTAGTTCCGAAAGATCTTTTTTGAAATCTGTAATATCTATCAAAATAGAATTTAATCGTTATTTATAATCTAACAGGCACTTTTGTTTAATAGTATAAACTAAGTATTATTTTAAAAAAATGTCCAAAGTTGAAATTTATACTTGGCAATATTGTCCATTCTGTATTCGAGCAAAATCACTACTCAAGAAAAAAAATGTAAATTTTACAGAATATAAAATAGATGGCGACGATGATGCCAGAGCATTGATGATTGAAAGAGCTGATGGTAGAAGAACATTACCACAAATATTTATAGATAATGAGGGTATCGGAGGCTGTGATGATCTCTACACATTAGAAAATGAAAATAAATTAGACGCATTATTAAACTAGATCTTATGAAATTTCTATTCGTGATAGATCCAATAAAAAATATAAATCCCTTAAAAGATTCAACTGCTGCTTTAATGCAAGCATCATCAAAAAAAAATATTGAAATCTGGAGTTGTACTCCTCAGGACCTTGAAGCCAGAGGTGATGAAGTATGGGCATCTTCCGTAAAAGTTGAAGTAAATCCGTGGATTTCTTTCAAAGATAATGATTGCATACCTCTCGCCGAATTTAATTGCATTTGGATGAGAAAAGATCCTCCTGTAAATGAGGCATATTTATATGCAACCCATCTTTTAGAAGTTGCCGAAAGAAAAGGAGTAAAAGTAATCAACAAACCTTCATCGTTAAGAGCATGGAATGAAAAGCTAGGTGCTTTGAGATACAGCCACTTAATGGCACCTACAATAGTTGCGAGTAAGGTAAAAGATCTTATTAATTTTGCAAATATAAATAATGAAGTAGTAATAAAACCTCTTGGAGGAAAAGGTGGTCAAGGTGTAATAAGGATAAATAAAAATTCTCAAGGTATTAAATCAATCATTGAATTAATCACTTCTCAAGAAGAGTTACCCGTTATGATGCAAAAATTTATTCCTGAAGTCATAGAGGGTGATAAAAGAATAATTATCGTAAACGGTGAAGCAATTGGATCAATAAATAGGATTCCTCAAGGAGGCGATTTTAGGAGTAATTTAGCAATGGGAGGAAAGGCTGAACCAACATTATTAACAGAAAAAGAAAAAAATATCTGCTCAGAATTATCTCAACACTTCAAAGATGAAGGTTTATTTTTTGTAGGTATTGATGTAATAAATGGAATGCTTAGCGAAATCAATGTAACCAGTCCAACAGGTTTAAGAGAAATAGAAAATTTATCCAATAAGAATGTTTCAGAGGAAGTTATTGAAAAATTAGTGGAAATTATCTAGGATTTTTAACAAAAAATATTTGTTTTACTATAGATTCAAATTTTAATTTAATCTCATCTATTTCTTTTTCTAAAACGGAGCCTGAAACTATACCTGAACCGGCAGTAAATTCAATATTTTCTTCAATATACCTAGCTCCTCTTATTGCTAAAAGAAATGAAGCATTTCCTGATGAATCAACCCAACCCATTGGAGAAGCATAATTTCCTCTAGGAAAAGACTCAAGAGTGTTTATCCAATCCAATGCTGCTTTTTTTGGGTAACCACAAACAGCCGGAGATGGATGTAAGTTTTTAAGCAATTCAAAAGGACATATATTTTCAACTTTAGAGAAAATGAGTGTTTGCAAATGAGAAATATCTCCAAATGAATTTACCTTAATATCACTTTTTTTAAAGTTTGTTATTTTTGAAACTTCTAAACATTTAATCAAATACTGTGTTACGTATTTATGTTCCTTTAAGTCTTTTGTACTTTTTAGGAGTTTCTTAAAATTTGAATTAGTAGAGATAGTTCCAGCAAGAGCCTCCAAAGTTAAATTAGGTTTAGTAAAAGAAAATAATTTTTCTGGAGATGCTCCAAACAAAATATCCTTACTATTTCTTTTCCAAACGTATCTACATGTATTTGGATGATTCTTTTTTAATCTTTTTAAAATTTCTACTAAATCTAATTTATTTTTAAATTTTATTTTAATCCTATTCGCTAAAACTATCTTTTCGAGAATACCTTTTTCTACTAATTGAATTCCTCTATTTACTACTTTTTTCAAACTTGTACTAGAAGTTTCTAAGGAGTACAAGAAATCATCAATAATAGGTAAATCAAAACTAGTTTTTAAGCAAGATGATTTTATTAATTCTGAGCCAGAATTAATAACTTGATTTCTAATTGTCCAAATTTCTTCAATTAATGTTCTTAATGATGATTTACCTTCAACATGACCATTGATTCTTAACCAGCAATTCTCATTACTTTTAATAATTAATATTTTTGGTAAAATAGCTTCCAAACTTGGGACATTAGAAGATAAATTCTTATTATTCAAGTTTTCAGAAAAAGAAAATAAATAAATTATTTTTGAAAGTGCAGAATTATGTGATTCATTAGTTAAGTTAATTAAATTTTTAAAATTCTCAGAATTAAACTCTTTTGCCACCTCAAATCTTTTTGGACCATCAAGAGTAACATATTTACACTTCTCGAAGGCTATATATGAAATGCCATCAGATTCCTCCCAAAATGAAGAAAATGAATATTTATTTATTAACAATTCATAAACTTGAAATAAATCAATACAAGGAATCTCAACACAAATACTTACTAATCCAGAATTTTCAACTTTCTTATCGAAAGAGGAAAATACATCTTTTAAAAAATCTGTTAAGTTTAAATCATTTTTCATTACTTATTGAAAATAACTAAAAATCATGCAATAAAGTAAAAAATGTAACTCAATTTATAAACTACATTTAATAATTATCTAATTTTGTGTGTTAATTAAAAATGGACGAAGATAAAAAAAAATTATGGAAACAAGCAATAAAATGGCCTCTTTATTCTGTTGCCATACTTCCAGTTTTAATAACAGGGGCTTATTTACTCAATCAATATGAAAAGGTAAAAATTTATAATCTGATTGCATTTACTTTAGCTGCAATTTTCATATTACTTTGGGAAAATCTAACTAATGATTTATTCGACGCAGAAACAGGAATCGATGAATTTAAATTCCATTCAATTGTAAATCTTGTAAAAAATAAAAAAATAATTTCATTTATTGCATATACATCTTTAGTTATTGGTTTGTTAATAATTTCAATTATTTCAGTATCAACAAGTATAAACATTTTGATTTTGGTGGCAGCTTGCTGCTTCTTAGGATATTTATATCAAGGACCTCCTTTTAGATTTGGCTATCATGGTTTAGGAGAACCATTATGCTGGCTTGCATTTGGACCTTTTGCTTACTCTGCAGTCTTAATTGCGTTAAATCCATCTAATATTTTCTTTGAAGATATTCCCTGGAAAGTTTCTTTATTACTTGGTTCAGGACCTTCCTTGGCAACAACTCTTGTATTATTTTGTTCTCATTTTCATCAAATTTCTGAAGATAAAAAGCATGGGAAAAATTCACCTTTAGTTCGCTTAGGGGCAAAAAAAGGTTCTCAATTTGTACCTTGGATAATTTTTACAATATATATTTTTCAACTTTTCACTATAGTTAATGGATTTATTCCAGTTTTTTGTATCCTTTATTTAATTAGTTTTCCTCAAGCAATAAGACTTATAAATTTATTAAGATCTTCATATAAAAAACCTAGTGCAATAAAACATTGTAAATTCATCGCAATAAAATTTCAAACTCTTAATGGAGTTGGCTTAATCACAGGATTAATATTTAATTACTTGCTTAATAAATGAACTTAATATTCCAAAAAAAATCTTATAGCTTTAAGTTATCCGCCAAAGTAGAAAATTCTAAAATCACTTACCATACAAAATCGGGTTGGATAATTAAATTAACAAGTAATGATAAAAAAATTGGGTTTGGAGAAGTTTCACCGCTTCATAAAGAAGACTTAAAAAAGTGTGCGAAACAACTAGATATGATCCCTTCGTATATAGAACTATTTAATTTATCTGAGCAAATAAATCTTTTTCACCCATGCATTCAATCTGCAATAAATTCTGCATTAGCCGAAATAAATGGAAAAATAATTTTTAAAGAAAACTACCACTTTGATAAAATTGATAAAACAGCCATATTGTTAAATCATGAAAATGTAGTTTCAGATCTAAATGAAATTAAAAAAAGACAATCTGATATTGGGAAATCATTAACCATAAAATGGAAAGTAGCATTAAAAAATAATCATGAGGAAGAAGAAAGTTTAGAAGAAATTTTAAGCCAAATAGGGAATAATATTAAGTTAAGAATAGATGCTAATGGTTCTTGGGGAAGAGAGATAGCTAATAGATGGGCTGATATTTTGAAGGATAACAAAAATCTAGATTGGCTAGAACAACCTCTCTGTGTTGATGATATTGATGGACTGACAGAACTAAACAAAAAAATCCCTATAGCCTTAGACGAATCACTTTTAAAATTTCCAAATTTGATTGATGAGTGGAAAGGTTGGCAAATTAGAAGGCCTTCTCAAGAAAATAATCCAATTAAGCTTTTAAGAGAATTAGAAAATAAAAAAGCTTTAATATCTATAAGTACCTCATTTGAAACTGGTATAGGGAAAAGATGGCTTTATCATTTATCGTCTCTACAATTACAAGGACCAACTCCAAAAGTTCCTGGTTTAGCAATTAATAAATTCCCTAATTCTTTTCTATTTTTAAATGAAGCAAAAAAGATATGGGATCAACTATGAAAAATAAAATTCATACTATTGAAGTTGAAAATAACGAAACTCAATCTGTAGAGAAAATTATTGAAAAAATTAGAGAGAAAAAAATTATTTATGTAAAAAACAAATTTTATCAAGACAAAGATGTATTAGATTCAATTATTGAAAATGGTCCGGCAATTATCTTAAACAGTAGTGGGAGTACAGGAAAACCGAGAAAATGTTTTCACCATTTAGATAATCTTAAATTATCTGCAGCTACATCAGGTCAATGGCTAATAGAGCAAGGATTTGAATTGCAAAACTGTTTAATTTTAAATACTTTACCCCTGAACCATATAAGTGGATTAATGCCAATTTTTAGAAGTCAAACTTGGGGATGTGATTGTATTAATATTTCTCCGAATTTGATAAAAAAAACTCGAGAACTTTTACTTTTTACAATTAAATTTAAAAAAAACAAAAAACACTTGATTACGTCATTAGTACCTACCCAATTACAAAGACTTTTAGCTGAAAAAGATGGAATTAGTTGGCTAAAAATTTTTGATCTAATTTGGGTAGGTGGAGCTTCAATTTCAGACGAAACTGCAGAACAATGTATAAAAGAAAAAATAAAATTAGCACCTTGTTACGGCTCAACTGAAACAGCAGCAATGGTTACGAGTTTAAAACCAAAAGAATTCTTAATGGGTTTTAAAAATGTTGGAGAAATACTACATGATACAAAAATAAGAATTAACGCACAAGGATTAATCGAGATAAAATCAGCCAGAATTGGAGTCGAAATAATAGACTCTTTAAAAACTAAAAATTTCAAAAATAAAAATGGGTGGTGGCAAACAGGTGATTTAGGTGAAATTTATCAAATCAATAATTCTTTCTATTTAAACATTATTGGAAGAAGTGATAATGCCTTTAATTCAGGAGGAGAAATCGTTTTCCCTGAAGTAATTGAATCTAGATTAAATGATTTCATTATGAAAGAAAATATCCCAATTAATAAATTCAATATTTCAAAAGTATCTAACAAATTATGGGGAAATAAAATTAAAGTAATAGTTGAATTTAAAGAACTTACAAATAATAAAAATATTGAAATTTCTTTAAATTTATTAAAAAAATTTTCTCAAAATTGGCCTAAACATGAAAAGCCTGAAAAGTGGATTGTTAAAAACAAAAATAGTATTACAGAAAAAATAAACTATAAATTTAAAAAATAATAATTAGCATTCTTTTAAATTTGTACTCACATTAGAAGCCTCTATCCATCTTTCCAACTGATCGGGAAGTTCTATTTTATTTCTTGAATCAACATCTAAAGAACAATGTATAATTTTTCCTTCGGCTACTTTATTTCCATTTTTTATAAAAAAGCTATTTACTTGGAACAAATGAGTATTAATTTTATGAGGGGCAATTTTTACTTTTAATAAATCTCCAATTTTTATAGGCGCAAGAAAGCTTGCTTCACAATTTACTATTGGAAAAATAATTTGACTTTTACGTATAGAAAAATCTGGGAAAATATCTTGAAAAGGAATCCCATAAATTTCAATACTTTCTTCCCAAGCTTCATGCGACCATTTTAATAAGTTATGAAAATGAATTACACCTGCAGAATCACAATCACCAAATCTTACCTTCTTCTGCAATATTAACCAGTCAGCGGGTTTCATTTAAAGAAATTATCTATCAACAGATCCCATAATGACATCTATTGAACCAAGGATTGCCATGATATCAGCGATTTTGGCACCTTTAAGAATATGAGGCAATATTTGAAGATTATTTAAATCAGCTGCTCTGATTTTAAATCTCCATGGGGTAACTTCATTATTTCCTTGAATAAATACACCTATTTCTCCTTTGCCAGACTCTAATCTTGTATATAATTCTCCGTTAGGAATTTTAAAAGTTGGAGCAACCTTCTTAGCTACATATTGATAGTCAATACCAAATATTTCACTTTTCTTATCTTCAGTCGCCATTCTTTTAGCTTCTAAATTTTCTGTTGGACCTCCTGGAATCATTTTGCAGGCTTGGCGAATGATGCTTAGTGATTGTCTCATTTCTTCAACTCTTACTCGATATCTCGCATAACAATCACCTTCTTTTTCTGAAGCAATCTGCCAATCAAAATCATCGTAACATTCATAACTATCGACTTTCCTTAAATCCCAGGAAACTCCAGAAGCTCTAAGCATTGGCCCAGACAAAGACCAATTAATTGCCTGGTCTCTTTGTATTGTTCCTAGACCTTCAATTCTTTTTCTAAAAATTGGATTATTTGTAATTAATTTTTCGTATTCATCTATCTTAGGACCAAACCAATCGCAAAAGTCTATACATTTTTCTAACCATCCGTATGGGAGATCACATGCGACACCGCCTATCCTAAAGAAATTATTATTTATTAACCTTTGTCCAGTAGCAGCTTCCCAGAGATCATAGATCATTTCTCTTTCTCTAAAAATATAGAAAAATGGAGTTTGAGCTCCTACGTCTGCTAAAAAGGGACCAAGCCATAAAAGATGATTAGCAATACGATTAAGTTCGAGCATAAGAACTCTGATGTAACTAGCTCTTTTGGGAACTGGAATATTAGCTAATCTTTCAGGAGCATTTACTACAATAGCTTCATAAAACATTCCTGCTGCATAATCCATTCTGCTTACATAAGGGACATACATTACATTTGTTCTATTTTCAGCTATCTTTTCCATTCCTCTATGTAAATATCCAATTACTGGCTCACAATCAATGACATTCTCACCATCAAGAGTTACAACTAACCTTAAAACCCCATGCATTGAAGGATGGTGAGGGCCAAAATTGACCACCATTGGTTCTGTTCTAGTCTCTAGCTGAGCCATTCGAAATTTAACTTCTAAACAAATCTTAGTCGAAAGTTATGCAAACTGACCTATCTGATTCATCTTTTTTCAATCATAAATCAGTTATGACAGATGAAATTATGGCCTCATTAGAGCATTACCCACTTATACATAACAATCAACTTAAGGGAATAGACGCAACTTTAGGCGGAGGCGGGCACTCTTATCATTTATTGAGAAAATATTCGGATTTAAATATAATTGGACTTGATCAAGATCCATTCGCAAGAAAATCAGCCTTAAAAAAACTTGATGAGTTTAAAAGTAGGATTGATATAAGGGCTTCAAATTTTGCGGATTTTGTACCAAAAGAAAAAGTTTCTTTTGTGATTGCAGATCTTGGAGTAAATAGTAACCAACTTGATGACCCTAAAAGAGGATTTAGTTTCCAAAAAGATGGTCCGCTTGATATGCGCATGAATCCTTTGCTTGATGTTGATGCAGAGGAATTAATTGAAGTTTTAAATGAAAAAGATCTAGCTAACCTAATCTATAAATATGGAGATGAGAGATTATCAAGAAAGATTGCTAGGAAAATAAAATTAGATTTGAAGGAAAATGGAAAATATTCTGGGACAAAAGAGTTAGCTTACTCTATTGCAGGCTGCTTCCCACCAAAACAAAGATATAAAAAAATACATCCAGCAACAAGAACATTTCAAGCACTAAGAATTGCTGTTAATAAAGAAATTGAAGTATTAGAAAAATTTTTGCAAGTTGTACCTGAATGGCTTTTGCCAGGGGGTATTATTTCTGTTATTAGTTTTCATTCTCTTGAGGATAGGTTAGTTAAAAGTTGTTTTAAGAATGATCAAAGACTAAAAAACCTAACAAAAAAGCCAATAACTCCTTCCGAAGAAGAAGTCGAACTTAATAAAAGAGCTAGAAGTGGAAAATTAAGAATTGCTCAATTAAGTTAAAAGCCAATAATTTCTATCGTAATGATCTGATTGTATTTGTAAGAATATGAATTGCTTGTTTTATATCTTTTGAATTAGTACTTAATCCAATACTTAACCTTATTGAAGATTCTGCTTCTTTCAGAGATCTACCTAAGGCTAGTAAGACATGAGATGGTTCACCACTACTACATGCAGATCCAGTAGAACAAATTATTTTAGATTTTAAAAGTTTATGAAACTTTGCTCCGTTTAAATCCAATACAGTCAAATTTAAATTGTGAGGTAATCTTTTTTCTATGGAGCCATTAATTAATAAACCAGAATTATTTTTTAACAACCCCTCTAAAAGGTTATTTCTATAAAAAAGTAATTTCTCAGCATTATTTTTTTGATTAAGAACTGCTATCTCTATTGCTTTAGCAAAGCCAACTACTAGAGGAAGAGGTAATGTGCCAGACCTAAGACCATATTCCTGACCTCCTCCAACAATTAAAGGCTCAAGATTAATTTCTTCATCAATCAAAAGAAGTCCTATCCCTTTAGGACCATATATTTTGTGAGAACTAATCGTTATCATATTTACGTCTGATAAAAGATTGTCTAACTCGATATAACCTAAACATTGTGCGAAATCAGAGTGCAAAGTTATTCCCCTCGATTTACATATCTTTGAAATATTCTCTAGAGGCTGAATAACTCCAATTTCGTTATTTGCCAACATGACACTAACCAGAAATGTATCTTCTCTTATATTTTTTTTGAATTGTTCTTCTGAAATTAAGCCATCTTTCTCAGGATTAATTTCTGTAACCATAAATCCCTCTTTTTTAAGTTGGTTAAGGGGCTCCAAAACAGCTTTATGCTCTGTTTTTAAGGTAATAATATGTCCATAATTTCCTGTTTTTTTATAAAAATTTCTAGCAAAACCTAATAAGGCTAAGTTATTAGATTCAGTTGCCCCGCTTGTAAAAATAACTTTTTTATTCTTAAGAAATAAACTTTGTTCTATTTTTTCTCTTGAGGCTTCCAATATAGCGCTTGCGTTAATCCCCGCCAAATTAGATTTATTTGCAGGGTTAGAAAATATCTCACTCCAAAAAGGTTTCATAGAATCAACGACATCTTTAGAGCAAGGAGTCGAAGATTGATAGTCTAGTAGTATGGGAGTTGATAGCATTATGTTTAGTATATAAAATTCTATTTATTACTAGAAAATCAAATTAAAGAATTAAAAAAATGAATGAAATTAATCTAATAAATAATGAACCTATAAGAAAATCAAGAATTTTATTAGTTGATGATGAGCCTGGTTTAAGAACAGCGGTTAAAACATTTCTAGAAGATGAAGGCTTTGAAATATTTATTGCAGTTGATGGAGAGGATGGTTGGGAAAAAGCTCAAACAGTCTTTCCCGATTTGATAATTAGCGATGTTATGATGCCTCGAGCCAACGGTTATGCTTTATTAGAAAAAATTAGAGAGGATGAAAAATTAGGAGGAACTCCAGTTATTTTTCTTACTGCAAAAGGAATGACCCTAGACAGAACAGAAGGTTATCTTGCAGGAGTTGATGATTATATTTCCAAACCTTTCGATCCCGATGAATTGGCTGCAAGAGTCAAAAATGTAATCAACAGACAAGAACGCTTATTAAAAGAAGCGGCACGATTCGCAGATATTGACGTAAGCAAAATGGCAAAACAAATTACTGAAATAAAATCTATGCTCACAGACCAAAACCAGACTAATCCAGAAAATAAAATAAATCTTCCTAGTTTTACTCCAAGAGAAGCAAGTGTACTTCAACTAGTAGCAGAGGGGCTGATGAACAAGGAAATTGCAAGGCAGCTTGAAACATCTATTAGAAATGTTGAGAAATATGTAAGTAGACTTTTTATTAAGACAGGTACGTCTAGCAGAACCGAATTAGTTCGTTATGCACTTGAAAATCATTTAGTAAAATGAACTATTAAATTTTTTCGAATTCAATTAGTTTTGAAAAATAAAAAGGAGCTTGATTTAATTTCTTTTTAACCACTTTAAATCCTTTTTCTTTTGCAGCATTAATAATACCCTTTTCTTTCAATGTATATGCTCTTGTAGTTTTACTTGGCCCAGGAAATAATTTCCCAATATTTTTTAGAACAGCAAGAACTGGAGTATAAGGAGCAAAGCTAACGATTAGTTTTTCTTTGCTTAAATCGCATAGATGTTGAACCATTTCTTCTGCGACCGGTTGAGGATAATGAATAAATACATCCAAACAAACTACAACATCAAATAATCCTTTTAATTTTTCCAGATCACAGACTTCATATTTGATTTTAACTTGATTCAAACCTAATTGATTAATGCGTTTCTTTGTTTCTTTAATCATTTCAGAAGAAATATCGCTCACCTGTAGTTCTTTTATACCAAGTCTTAGTAAAGGTATGGAAAGACTTCCTACACCACAGCCTGCATCACAATAACTTTTTTTTGTTAGTTCAGGATAATTTTTGATATACGAGACTACATCATCTACAGTTTTTTGATGACCTTTCCTAATATTTTTCTGAACTGTATTAATTTCATCAGATTTGCTATAAATTTTATTCCATCTTTCAAAGCCAGTACCATTAAAATACTCCCTAACTTCACTTTTTTCGATAATTTTATTTGACGTCATAATATTCTTTGAAAAATTTATTCTTTTTATACTAACTAACTGGCGCCAAATTAATTGCACGCCATTATAGGAAAGAATTGATTTGTTATTTTGTCAGAATTGAATTCTAAAGATATTTATAAAATTGCTGTCGTGATGGGTAGTGATTCAGATCTTAAAACATTGAAACCAGCTATTGATATTTTAAAAGAATTTGGAATAAAAACTGAAGTTTGTATACTTTCTGCTCATCGAACACCTATTGAAATGATGGAATATGCAAAAAATGCAGAATCAGAAAACATAAAAGTAATTATTGCCGGTGCTGGTGGTGCTGCTCATCTTCCAGGAATGCTGGCATCTGTAACTTGTATTCCTATTATTGGAGTACCAGTAGAGAGTAAGACACTTAAGGGGATTGATTCTCTTTTATCAATCGTTCAAATGCCCGCTGGGATTCCAGTTGCAACAGTTGCAATTAATGGAGCTCAGAATGCTGGATTATTAGCAATAGAGATGATCAGTTTATTTGATGCATCCATAAAGAAAACTTTAAAAGAATTCAGAGAAAATCTACATACACAGGTAAGAACTAAAAATAGTAAGTTATCAACTATTGGACCTGATAATTATCTTCAAAATAAATGAAGTAATATTTTTTATTAGGCCTTTTTAAGAAAGTTTTCTTTTTTAAGGTAGTTAATAACTTTCTCAACGGAATCATTTAAATCTAACGAACCTGTATCAACAACAATTTCGGGATTATGAGGAGCTTCATATGGACTAGAAATCCCTGTAAATTCCTTAATTTCGCCCAAACGAGCTTTCTTATAAAGACCTTTAGTATCCCTATTCTCACAAACTGTGATATCTGCAGCACAATAAACTTCAATAAAATCTTTAGATCCAATAATTTTTCTGACTTTATCTCTATCGCTAATAAATGGTGAAACGAATGCTGTAATAGTTATTATCCCAGCATTCATAAATAGATTCGCAACTTCTCCAATTCTTCTTATATTTTCTTCTCTATCTTCATCAGAAAACCCAAGATCTTTGCATAAACCGTGTCTAATATTATCTCCATCCAACACGTAAGTCGAAAAACCATCTAAGTGTAAAACTTCATTTAAAGCGTTAGCTAAAGTACTTTTACCAGAGCCAGATAAACCTGTAAACCATATAACCATACCTTTATGACCTCTCATTTTTTCTAACTTTTCTCTATTAATAGTTAAATTGTGCCACTTTATATTGGTTGACTTTGTTTGATCTTGTTCTTTCATTGTTTGGACTATCAAAATTAAAAACCTATCCTAACCCTTGCTTCATAAATTATGAAATCCCTCTTTACGAAGAAACTCAATTGATTTCGATACCATATCACCCTGTAACTGGATATTTCTATCAATCAATGTTCCTCCAGTCCCACAAAAAACTTTAATTTTTTTTAGTAATTCTTTTAATAAGATTTCATCCTCAGCGCCTAAACCTCGAATTAAAGTTACAGTCTTTCCCTTTTTACCTTTTTTTTGTTTTGAAATATTTATTTTTAATTTTTTATTAATAGTATCTACTTTAGCTGTTTCTTCTGATTTTTTTTCTTGATTATCAAATTCGATCCAATTCTTTTTTCCCATTATTTTCAATATAATCTATAGTTAGTTAATACTTATTCTATAGAAAAAGTGGTAAGTACATTTTCTCGCAAAGATCAGAACTATAAAAATGACGATTTAAATCAACCCTCTAAAGAGGGAAGATTTGGAAAATATGGTGGTCAATATGTTCCTGAAACGCTAATGCCTGCTCTTTTTGAGCTTGAAACAGCTGCATCTAATGCATGGAAAGATAAACTTTTTGTAGAAGAATTAAATCATCTCCTTAAGACTTATGTAGGAAGAGAAACACCACTTTATGAAGCCAAAAGACTTACTGAACATTACAAAACTAAACAAGCAACTCCTAGAATATGGCTTAAAAGGGAAGATTTAAATCATACTGGGGCTCACAAAATTAATAATGCCCTCGGACAAGCTTTACTTGCAATAAGAATGGGCAAAAAAAGAATAATTGCAGAAACTGGAGCAGGTCAGCACGGAGTCGCTACGGCTACTGTTTGTGCGAGATTTGGCTTGAAATGTATTATCTACATGGGTGCTGAAGATATAAAAAGGCAATCCCTTAACGTTTTCAGAATGAAACTTCTAGGAGCTGAAGTTAAAGTTGTAAATTCTGGAACTGCAACACTTAAGGATGCCACTAGTGAAGCCATTAGAGATTGGGTTTCTAATGTCGAAACCACACACTACATTTTAGGATCTGTTGCCGGCCCACACCCTTTCCCAAAGATTGTGCGAGATTTTCATGCAGTTATAGGTGAAGAAACTAAAAAACAATGTTTAGAATCATTTGGATCTTTTCCCGATATTTTGCTTGCTTGTGTAGGTGGGGGATCAAATGCAATGGGGCTTTTCCATCCTTTTGTTAAAGAAACTTCTGTGCGTCTTATTGGAGTTGAAGCCGCAGGAAGCGGAGTTGATACTGACAAACATGCTGCCACAATCACTAAAGGTTCAGTTGGAATTTTGCATGGATCAATGAGTCTTCTCTTGCAAGATGATAATGGTCAAGTACAAGAAGCTCACTCAATAAGTGCAGGTTTAGATTACCCTGGAGTAGGTCCTGAACATAGCCATTTAAAAGAAATAGGTAGAGCAGAATATGGATCAGTCACAGATCAAGAAGCTTTAGACGCTTTAAAACTTGTTAGTGAACTAGAAGGAATTATTCCTGCACTTGAAACTTCCCATGCCTTTGCTTGGTTAGATAAATTATGCCCTACTCTTGAAAAAGATACTCATATAGTTATCAATTGCTCTGGAAGAGGCGACAAAGATGTTAATACTGTTGCATCTTCATTAGATATTTAATCAATACCTTGGTATAGATGGGTCAATATATCTACTCCATCCATCAATACCCTCCTCCAAATTCCATATTTCGCTCACAATATTATTATCCAAGCACCATTGAGAAAAGTTATAACTTCTTATTCCTGCATGACAGGTAACTACAATTTCTCTACCTAATAAACCAGCAAATATTTCTTCAACATATTCAGATGTAACTTTACTAATTGGTATATGTAAAAATTCTTTTGAAAAACAAGCCAGTTCAAGCTCTGACTGCTCTCTTACATCAATCAAGACTGGATCTTCTTTCTCAGAATTAAACCAATCATTTAGACTAGAAGCATTTATGGATTTTGGATAACTTCCCAATTTATAGGATAAATTATGTGTTATTTACAATTTAATAAATTAAGTTGCAGTAGGAAGTTTATTGTTAAAAATAAAAATAAACATTGATAATGAAACTTAGAGTAATAGCAATAATCCTATTATTATCTTTATTACTTTTTTTTGGTTTTAAAAAAGTTTCTACTAATAAAAATAAGGAACAAAGTACAAATATTGAGCAACTAAATATCTTAAAATATGCACCTGAAAACAATAAATTATTATTTATTTCAAATTTAGATAATTTTAATATTTTTAATAATAATGAAAAGGATAAAAATCCAATAAATAAAGATAACTTTTTTTTAATAAAAGACTCTATATTAGATTACTTAGGAATAGATCTAGACAACAATAAATTAGAAGATATTTATAATAATGAACTTATAATCTCAACTTTTGAAAATAATAAAAAGCTTGAAGATGATATTTTGATTGTTTTTAAAATTAAGCCAGAAAAAACAATAGATGATTTATTAAATTTGCCTAATAAAATAGATCAGATTGATGAGATAATTTCAATTAATAGAGAAAACAAAATAAATTTTCTTAACTATATATACCGAACCGACGATAATTATATAATTGCTTCATCAGATAAAAAATTAATCAAAAATAGTATTATCTCTAGTGAAAATTTTAAGAAAAAAAAATTTCAATATCAGGGAGAACTTGTTGGACTGAACAATGAAAAAAATATATTATTCACAAATAAATTTTTGGAAAGTAAATTTTTTAATAAAGAAATTTTTCCTGAGAATAATGGGGATAAAATTGCTACAATTTTTGACTTTAAAAATAAGCAACTAATTTTAAAATCATATTTACTAAATAATAAAAAAAACATTGATATTCTTACTTACGAAAAGTTAATGAATAAAGAGAATGGTAATGAAGATAATCCTGAAAATTTAATTTTTTGTGATATGAAAAATTTTGACAAACATCTTAATCCCTTAATAAATGATTTTCAACTAAGTTTTTTTGAAGAGTTTAATCAAAATAATAATCAAAACATTTTAATTCTCAATTCAAATAAAGATTGGCTTATTACGTTTGAAAAAAATAATGAAGATCAATTTGATTTAAGTGCTTTGAAAAAGCTAAAAGATTTCAACAAATATACTTTGAAACAAAATGAAGATATTTATTCGATATATTCCAAAGATATTCTTGAAGAAAAAGACGATGTTATAAAACAATTATCTTTTGAAAATATCTATTCGATAGAATCAGAAGATTTACAAATCATAAGTAATAATTTAATTGATGGTAAAGAATTTGAGAAAATATCAAAAAAATTTTTTAACCTAAAAAGTAATAAAGATAAATCTGCTTTTCTTTATTCAAAAGTTGATATCAAAGATGGTAATTCTAATAAAATTGAATTTTTTTCTAATTTGCATGACCTTAATTTTCTCATTAAAAATATTTTAAAAATATCAAATGAAGAATCGCTAGAAATCATAAGTCAGTCTATTCCTGAAAAAAATCCAATTATTTACAGAGAAACAATATTAAACATTCTTTAAATTAAATTTATTCAAACAAGCTTCAAAAACAATCATTTTAATTTTTTGCGAAGTTAATATCTTGTGGTTAATTAAAAATTATTTGACTATCTTTAATCTATAAGTATTTGATATTAAATTAAGCAATTGGACAGTAACAAACTAATTTTAAAACCAGGATTAGAGGGTGTCCCAGTTACTAATTCATCCATATGTGATATTGACGGCAACAAAGGTAAATTATTGTACAGAGGCTATTCCATTGAGGAACTATCCAAAAAAAGCAGTTTTTTAGAAACCGCTTACCTATTGATTTGGGGTGAATTGCCCACAGCTATTCAACTAAGAGATTTCGAACAAGAAGTTCAGATGCATCGAAGGTTAAGTTTTAGAGTTAGAGATATGATGAAATGTTTCCCTGCAACTGGTCATCCTATGGATGCTCTTCAATCTAGTGCAGCTTCTTTGGGGCTCTTCTATTCGCGTAGAGCAATAGATGATCCTAATTACATCTACAACGCAGTCATAAGACTAATAGCAAAAATACCCACAATGATTGCAGCGTTCCAACTTATTAGAAAAGGACAAGACCCAATTCAACCAAGAGATGATCTAAGTTACTCATCAAATTTTCTTTACATGTTGACTGAAAAAGAACAAGATCCTATAGCAGCAAAAGTTTTTGATAGGTGTTTAATTCTACATGCCGAACATAGTTTAAACGCAAGTACATTTAGCGCTAGAGTGACTGCAAGTACTCTTACAGATCCATATGCTGTCATCGCCTCTGCAGTAGGAACCTTAGCTGGCCCATTGCATGGAGGGGCAAACGAGGATGTGATTGCGATGTTAGAAGATATTAAAACCCCAGAAAATGCTGGGTCTTTTTTAGATAATGCAATAAAAAATAAAAGTAAGATAATGGGCTTTGGCCACAGAGAATATAAAGTCAAAGATCCTAGAGCAATAATTCTTCAAAAACTTGCAGAAGAACTTTTTATTAGATTTGGAGCAGATGAAATGTATGAAGTTGCTAAATCACTTGAGGCAGAGGCAATACCAAGACTTGGACCTAAGGGTATATTTCCTAACGTGGATTTTTATTCTGGCCTTGTTTATAGAAAACTTGGTATTCCTCGTGATTTATTTACTCCAATTTTTGCCATATCTAGAGTGGCTGGTTGGTTAGCTCATTGGAGAGAGCAACTTGGAGCAAATAGAATTTTCAGACCATCGCAAATCTATACAGGTTCAGCACCAAGAGATTGGATCAGCTTAGAAAGTAGAGAATAATATTTGCAGCTTTTCATAAAAAACACACATATTGTTTGTGAAGAGTTAATCTATTAAGTAAATAACATAAAAATTTTGGAATACGGATTAGATCTCGAATATAGTTTTAATGAATTCTTAAAAGGTTTTGGCCTTTCCAGCGAAATCGCTCATATAATATGGCTCCCTCTTCCTATGCTTTTGGTTTTGGTAGCGGCAGTTGTTGGCGTTTTAGTAACAGTTTGGCTTGAAAGAAAAATATCTGCTGCTGCTCAACAAAGAATAGGTCCAGAATATGCTGGAGCGCTCGGCGTCCTCCAACCAATTGCAGATGGTCTTAAGTTACTTGTCAAAGAAGATATTATTCCTGCCAAAGCGGATGGGATTCTCTTCACTGCAGGACCTATATTAGTTCTTGTCCCAGTGATTCTGTCCTGGCTAATTGTTCCTTTTGGACAAAACCTTTTAATAAGTAACGTTGGCATTGGAATTTTCCTATGGATTGCTTTAAGCAGTATTCAGCCAATTGGCCTTCTTATGAGCGGATACGCATCTAATAATAAGTATTCTTTATTAGGAGGTTTAAGAGCAGCGGCTCAATCAATAAGTTATGAAATTCCTTTAGCTTTATCTGTATTGGCTATCGTACTAATGACAAATTCTCTAAGTACTGTTGACATTGTCAACCAACAAAGTGGTGCTGGAATCCTAAGTTGGAATATATGGAGACAACCAGTTGGTTTTATAGTCTTTTGGATTTGCGCTCTTGCTGAATGTGAGAGACTTCCATTTGACTTACCCGAAGCTGAAGAAGAATTAGTTGCAGGATATCAAACTGAATATGCAGGGATGAAATTCGCGTTGTTCTATCTTGGTAGTTACATTAATTTAATACTTTCAGCTTTATTAGTATCAATACTTTATTTAGGAGGATGGGGTTTTCCTGTTCCAGTTGAATTAATAGCTAAATTTCTAAATTTGCCAATTAATGCACCCTTCATACAAGTTTTCACTGCATCAATAGGAATTGTTATGACTGTATTGAAAGCATATCTTTTGGTTTTCATTGCAATATTATTGCGTTGGACAACTCCTAGAGTGAGGATAGATCAACTATTAGATCTAGGATGGAAGTTTCTTCTTCCAATTTCTCTTGCTAATCTTTTGATAACTGCAGGATTAAAACTTGCATTTCCTCAATTCTTTGGTGGTTAAACTTAAGTAAAAATACTTAAATTTAAAATTAATCCACTAAAATAAAATAACTAAGTAAATTTTTCGAAATGAACAATTTCCTTCAACAAATAAATAGCTATATCAAAGAAGCATTTAATGCTGGTAAATATTTATACAATGGTATATCGGTAACTTTTGATCATCTTCGAAGAAGACCTGTTACTGTTCAATATCCATATGAAAAATTAATACCTTCTGAAAGATATAGAGGAAGGATACATTATGAATTTGATAAATGTATTGCTTGTGAAGTTTGTGTGAGAGTATGTCCCATAAATCTCCCAGTAGTAGATTGGGTAATGAATAAAGAAACCAAAAAAAAGGAACTTAGAAATTATTCAATAGATTTTGGAGTTTGTATATTTTGCGGAAATTGTGTTGAATATTGCCCAACTAATTGCCTATCAATGACCGAAGAATATGAATTAGCTACTTTTGACAGACACAATTTAAATTTCGATAATGTCGCACTTGGCAGACTACCCACAAATGTTACAACAGATCCTTCAGTTAAACCTCTAAGAGAACTTGCCTATCTTCCTAAAGGTGTCATGGACCCTCATGAAATCCCAGCTTCAGATACAAGAGTTGGTAAATTACCTGAAGAAGTTTATGATTGGATGAGGCCTGAATCCAATGAAAATAAAGATAAAGTTTCTAATCCAACTAATTAATTTCCATAATTTATGTCCATTGCCATAACAACACAATTTATTTGTTTTACAGTTTTATCTTTAGTTGTCATTATTGGAGCACTCGGTGTTGTGTTGCTCGAAAGTATTGTTTATTCAGCCTTTCTGCTTGGTGGAGTTTTCATGAGTGTTGCAGGATTATATCTTCTATTAAATGCAAGTTTTGTTGCTGCAGCTCAAGTTTTAGTTTATGTGGGTGCAGTGAATGTATTAATAATTTTTGCGATAATGCTAGTCAATAAAAAAGAAGATTTAAAGCCTATCAGTGACATTAAATCGAGAAGAGTTATATCAACATCGATATGTTTAACACTTCTAAGCCTCTTAATAAGAGTTGACTTGACCAATGTATGGAGCCTATCAAGTCCTGAAAACTCTATTGGCGAAGAATCAACTATTAGGATTGGTGAACATCTTTTTAGTGATTATTTACTCCCATTTGAAGTAGCTTCAGTCTTACTTTTAATGGCAATGATTGGGGCTATTGTTTTAGCTAGAAGAGATGTAATGAGCAAAGATATTTCGACAGGACTACCTGTTGATCAAGAGTTAATTGAAAAATCATCAGAACCATTACTTACAAATAAAAATTAACCTCTCTCTTTTATTATGATGAATTTAGAATCAATTCCTCTTCAAGCTTTTTTAATAGTTTCTTCAGCACTATTTTGCATTGGTATTTGGGGATTATTAAATAGCAGAAATGCAGTCAGAGTTCTTATGAGCATTGAATTAATGCTCAATGCGGTAAATATAAACTTGATGGCGTTTTCTTCCTATATTGATAATAATTTAATTCAAGGACAAGTTTTTACAATTTTTGTGATTACTGTTGCTGCCGCAGAAGCAGCTGTTGGATTAGCTATATTGTTATCTCTTTATAGGAATAGGGTGACTGTAGATATGGAAAGTTTTAATTTATTAAAATGGTAAAAGCATTAAATGAAACTTTCATTAGTGCTCATTATATATCGTTCAGATAGTTCTATAGCTCAACAGGCTTCAAAATTCTGTGAAGAAGTTCTTAAAGCAAAAAATATTAAATCAAACAGGATTGAAAGTGATTTTCATAAAGATGAAATTGAAAAATATTTTTCTAATTCAGAATCACAACCAAATATTGGCATAGTTCTTGGTGGAGATGGAACCTTCCTGAAATGTGCAAATGCATTAGCTGATTATGATATTCCTTTGTTAAGTATTAATATTGGAGGTAATTTGGGTTTTCTTACTCAAGAGAAAGAATTTTTATTTGACAAATCTTTTATTGAAATCCTTGAAAAAGAAGAATATTTAATTGACTTTCGTAATAGATTAAATTGCAATGTTTGTATTGAGGGGAAAAGTTCTGAGAAAAAAATCACAAAAAGCTATAACGCCTTAAATGATTTTTATTTTAAATCCGTTGAAGAAGATATTTCTCCGACCAACCAAATACAAATTGAAATAGATAATGAGAAGGTAAATGAATATAAAGGTGATGGATTGATTGTAGCTACAACTACGGGTTCAACAGCCTACTCAATGGCTGCAGGAGGTCCAATAGTACATCCAAGCATAGATGGAATGATTATTAACCCTATATGCCCGATGAGTTTGGCTAGTAGACCAATCGTCATACCTAATACAAGTACAGTAATCATTAAGCCAGTAAAAAAAAGTAAAGGGGAAATTAAATTATGGACTGACGGTTCAAAATGTATGACCATTAAGGAAAATTATTATTGTGAGATTAAGAAAGGAAAATCACCCTGCAAAATAATAAAGTTTAAAAAAAGCACAAGTTACTATAATACCTTAATAAAAAAACTAGATTGGAAAGGCGATTTGTCTCCAAAAAATTTCAAAAATTAAATGGCCCTAGAGATAGAAAGAAGATTTCTTATAAAAAATGATAATTGGAAGGAATTCATAAATAAAAAAATTTGTATTGAACAAGGATATTTATCCAAAAGTTTAGATGGTTGGATTGTTAGGGTAAGGCTTATAGGCAAAAATTCTAAAATTGCACTAAAAAAACATATCAAAGGCTTTACCAACTTTGAATTTGAATACTCCATTGCACGAAGCGATGCTGAAACAATAATGTCAAATCTTTCAAATACAATAAAAAAAGATAGATACTTTCTAGAAATTGAAAAAAAATCTTGGATTATAGATTGCTTTAAAGAAAATAATTATCCACTCGAAATTGCAGAAATTGAACTTTCTAATGAAGAGGAAGATTTAGTTCTTCCATCTTTCATTTCAAAAGAAATTACTGGGCTGACTCATTACTCCAATTTCAATCTTGCTAACAATCCTTTTTCAGAGTGGAAAGAAGAATGACTAACAACTTTAAAAAGTAACTAGTCAGAATAACCACTGATCCTTTATATTTTCTTTATATTTAAGCAAAGTATTTTTTTATTTTCTTCAGATGTATGGTCTTTACGACAAAGAAGGAATATTGAGATTTGTCGATTCAGACAAAGATGCATGTATTGCATATGCTGAACTCTTCGAATTAGATTCTACAAATTATTGTCTAATAGATTTGGCAAATGATACAAAAAAATAAAGGGTTATACTAGTCTTGATCAGAGTCTGGGAGTGTACAACAATTAAACCCATCTCTACAAATCTTTCCGTTGTCCATTGCCCAATTCAAGAGTGCTACTCTATTTTTAGAACCAGTTTTTGTAAACATATTACTTACATGATTATCAACAGTTCTTTTACTAATAGTAAGTTTTACCGCAATTTCTTGATTTGTAAGCCCATCGGCTACGAGATCAATGATTTCCATCTCTCTTGCTGAGAGACCCATCATGTCAATGTTGTTTACTTCTTCATCAACCATTTGCATTTAAACAGTTCCTTTTTTATATTAATTAAGTTTAGCAATCTCAGTACACTTGTTAACCAACTAGGAAACAAAGGCAATTGAAATCAAAACTTCAGCAGACTTTAGAAAAAAGATCTAAGGTAATAACAGCAGAATTAATGCCGCCAAGAGGTGGAAGCCCCATAAGATCTCTTAAGATAGCACAACTTTTGAAAGATAAGGTACATGCTGTTAACATTACCGATGGAAGCAGAGCTGTAATGAGAATGTGCAGCTTGGCAATGTCCAAACTATTACTGGAAAATGGGATAGAACCAGTAATGCAAATTTCTTGCAGAGATCGTAATAAAATTGCTTTACAATCAGACATTCTGGGAGCAAATGCTTTAGGAATTAAAAACATCTTATGCATTACCGGTGATTCAGTAAAAGCTGGGGATCAACAAGATGCTAAGGCAGTACATGAGTTTGAGTCAGTTAGATTACTTCAACAAATTCAGGCTTTCAATAAAGGAATGGATCCTACTCTAGGAGAACTTTCCGATAAAAAAACATGTATTTTTGCTGGTGCTGCAGCTGATCCAAATTGCAAAAATAAAAGAAGTTTAGAAAATAGATTGAGAAAGAAAAAAGAGGCTGGAGCTGCATTTGTACAAACTCAAATGGTTATGGACAAAGAAAATTTGATAGAGTTTTGTGAAGAAATTACCAAGCCTCTTAAAATTCCAGTAATTGCTGGTGTATTCCTATTAAAGTCCTACAAAAACGCTCTCTTTATAAACAAATACGTTCCAGGCGCAAACATCCCTGAGAATATCTTAAATCGTCTTAAATATGCTAAATACCCTTTACAAGAAGGTATTCAAATTGCATCTGAACAAGCTCATGATTTTATTAATATCGCAAATGGTGTTCATCTGATGGCCGTAAAAGCAGAGCATTTAATTCCTGAGATTCTTAAAAACGCTAATCTTAGTCTGGAATATTAATCAAATCAGTACCTAATAATTCTGCCATGGCTTTCTGCTGAGGCGATGGTTCAGTCAAATCTGATCTTCTTGAATCTGCTATTAACCAATCTAAAGATGCATCTTGCAAATCAAAATGATCTCCATTTTTGCCAACACAATATTTACCAAACACTAACTTATCCATAAGTCTTACACCTTTTCCAATTTTAGAATAATCAAAAATAATGGAGTTATCTATAGTTGCGCCCTCGCATATGCAACAACTTGGTCCAATCATGGAAGGGCCAATAATAGTTGCCCCGTCCTCGATCCTTGTCATGCCTCCTATATAAACCGGCCCGCTAATATTAACCTTTTCCCAGTTAGCCGCTACATTCAAACCGGTAAAAACTCCTGGTTTAATTTCCTTACCTGGTATTTGCACTTGTCTTACCTTACCTTGCAATACATTTCTAATAGCACTCCAATAATCAGGAACTTTTCCAATATCTACCCATTCAAAATCCATTGGTAATGCAAAAAATGGTAAATCCATTTCAACAAGTTTAGGGAAAAGATCAGCTCCAATATCAAATTTCTCTGCTGAAGGTATGTAATTAAAAATTTCTGGTTCGAAAAGATAAATTCCTGTATTTATAGAGTCACTTAAAGCTTGATCAACTGTTGGCTTTTCCTGAAAAGCCTTTATTCGACCATTTTCATCAGAAACTACGACGCCGTAACTTGATACTTGATCTTTAGTTACCTTCTTTGTTATTAAGCTCGCAATAGCTCCTTTCTGTTTATGTTTTTTAACAGCTTGAGTTAAATCTAAATCAACTAAGGCATCACCACATAAAACAACAAAAGTTTCATCAAAGAAATTTTGAAAATCCTGAATTTTTTTTAATCCTCCTGCGGATCCCAAAGCATCCCCTATTAATTCTCCATCTTCAATTCTTCCCTCAAAACTATAAGCAATTTCTACTCCAAATCTTTGACCATCCCTAAAATAATTTTCAATTTCTTCAGCCAGATGAGAAACATTTACCATTATTTCCTTAAAATTATGTTCTCTTAAAAGTTCCAAGAGAAACTCCATAACAGGTTTTTGCAAAATCGGAATCATCGGTTTCGGAATAACATGCGTAATAGGCTGAACACGTGTACCTTTTCCTGCAGCAAGTATCATTGCCTTCATAAATTCAAATCCATTTTTTTAAATTATACGTTATTACTATGAAGCTCCTAAGCAGCCGAGGAAGAGGTAGTACTTACCTCAAGATTTTCTATAGGCAATTGAGCTAAGCCACCATCAGGGATTATTCTTTTAATTTGAATTGGACCATATAAGGAATTAATTTGTTTAATTTCAATTTTGTTTTCAGATGATAAAAATAACAAAGCCCAAAAAACTCCCAAACGATCTTTATCTAAATCATTTTTTACTACTGTTTGCCATTTCTTTACTAAATATTCAAAATCTATCCATTGTAATGCTTTTTCCCATCCTTCAATAAATTTCCCTAGTGCTTTAGTGGTTTCTGGAAGTTTCTCGCGATGAGCTAATGACTTTACATGAGAAATTAAAGACTTATCAGAATATTTTTTATTTCTTTTTCTCTTCATGAGTAGAAGATCTTGGGTTTCTATAACTTCTGCTATAGACTCTAACTGACTTACAAGTTCTCCTAATGTTGTTGTACGTTTAAGAATTGGTTGTGCAATTGATCTTCTCCTTAGATATTTTTCAGGATATTTTGGAATATCAAATTCTTTATCGATCCAATCTTGATCATCCGAATCAAATTCATCATCGAAATCGGAAGAATTTTCTTTGAAAACATCAGATTCCAAAACCTGAGCCTTAAGATTAACAAGTACGGAAGCTGCAAAAAATGCTTCGCTGGTCTCAGCTAAATCCTTATGATATGAGATTTGTCTATTTGAAGATTGATTAAAAGTATGTGCATATTGCTCTAAAAAACTATCAATTACACTTATTACATCAATATCCCATGGATCAAGCTCACCTTTACCTGCGGCATCTTGAAGAAACTTAATCAACAATCTAGGGCCTAATTGCTGCCTATCAATAGGATTGAAGTAGGATATTTTGAAATAGATAAAATCTATTCACAAGATATCTTTTAATTTATTTAATGCCAAACAATATTGCATTAATTTAAAAATTATATTGTTGGAGCTTTTAGGATGTCATTTGTTTTAGTTCCTGAAAAAATATTTGTTTTAACAGCACCTTTAACTGCAGTTATATCTCGATCGACCAAATTATTGATAGATGCAATGTAACTTTCAGTAACTAATCTTGGGTACAAACCTATTCCAATAATCGGTAAAAGTAAACAAGCAATAATATAAACTTCCCTTGGCTCTGCATCTATAAGTTTTCGTTCTTCGATTAATTTAGGATTTTCTTTACCAAAGAAAATTTCTCGTAACATTGAAAGTAGATAAATAGGAGTAAGTATTACACCGATAGCAGCTAAAGAGGCCATCACCACCCTAAAGGGAAGTGTATAAACTTCATCAGTAACAAATCCTGTAAATACCATCAATTCGGAAACAAATCCACTCATGCCAGGCAAAGCTAGAGAAGCTAGGGAGCAAGCAGTCCATAGGGCAAACATAATTCTCATTTTTTGTCCTACACCACTCATTTCATCAAGTTTAAGAGTCTTTGTTCTGTCATATGTGGCCCCAACAAGAAAAAATAAACTTGCACCTATTAGTCCATGACTAACCATTTGCAGCATTGCTCCGCTTGTTCCAAGGCTACTAAAACTCCCTATACCAATAAGAACAAAACCCATATGACTTATCGAACTGTATGCAATTTTTCTTTTAAGATTTCTTTGAGCAAAAGAAGTTAATGCAGCATAAATTATATTAACAACCCCTAGAACTATTAATAAAGGGGCAAATTGAGCATGAGCAACAGGTAATAATTGTGCATTAAATCTTAAAAGAGCATATCCTCCCATCTTTAATAAAATTCCTGCTAAAAGCATATGAACAGGAGCTGTAGCCTCTCCATGAGCGTCTGGTAGCCAAGTATGAAGAGGTACTATTGGTAGTTTTACACCAAATGCAATTAGAAGCCCTACGTAACATAATATTTGGAATTTTTGACTAAAATCTTGGGCTGCCAAATGAGAAAACTCAAAGTTAGGAATTTCTGTACCATAAAAACCCATTGCTAACGCTGCAAGAAGAATGAAAATAGAACTGCCAGCTGTATAAATAATGAATTTTGTTGCTGCATACTGTCGATTTTTGCCACCCCATATAGCCAGTAATAAATAAACTGGAATTAACTCAAGTTCCCAAGTCAGAAAGAATAAAAGCATATCTTGTACAGCAAACACAGCGATTTGCCCACCATCCATAACCAATATCAAAAAGAAAAATAACTTTGGTTTGAACTTGACTGGCCATGCAGCAAGAACTGCTAAAGCAGTTATAAAACTAGTCAATAAGATTAACGGCATAGAAATGCCATCAGCGCCAACAGACCAAGTAAGACCTAAATCAGGGAGCCAACTAATATTTTCTTTAAGTTGAACATTTTCATTACTAATATCAAAGCCATTAATATATGAGCCTACAGTTATTAAAAAAGTTATTAATGCAATAGACAATGCAAACCATCTAACCTCTTTGCCATCCCCTTTGTCTGGGAAAAAAGGTATCACAAATGCACTACCAATTGGGAATAAAATTGAAGCAGATAACCAAGGGAAATTAGACAATCCAGCTCCCAAAGTTCCCAACATTTGTGTCGCAAAATGTGTATAAAAGTAAGTACTCAATTTAATAAGAAATTTATCTTAAATAAAGTCTAGAAATTTTCTGTATTTTTTCACCCCAACGGACAGTGAAGACACACAATTGTAATTAAGATACTTGAGGAGATTGAAAACCAAATAAAGCCACTAGTAAAATTACACCTCCAAAAACAATAAGCGCATAAAATTGAGCCCTACCAGTCTCAAAATATTTTAAACCTTCTCCACTACCTAAAGTTACAAGTCCAGTAAGATTTACGACGCCATCAACTACCTTAGAATCAACCTCTAAAACTTCTTTAGCAAGTTTTCTACTACCCTTAACAAAAAGCTTTTCATTAATTTCATCTAGATACCATTTATTGGATAAAAATCGGTTGATGCTAGGAAACTTTTTAGCAAATAAAACTGATAAATTAATTTTTTTCACAAAATATGCCTGATAAGCAATAATGATTCCAGCTGTTGCAATAAGTACTGACGAAAGTGCTAAAGGCAAAAATTCTTTTAATTCAAAGGCTTTTGCAGCAGTCTCTGCCTCTTCAGGATCTAGCAAATTTGCAATTTTGCTATCCCATGGAAGTCCCATAAAACCGATAATTACAGACGGTACAGCTAGAAATACTAAGGGAAATGTCATTGACCAGGGTGACTCATGAATAGAGCCATGTTCTTCATGCTCTTCTCCATTTTCTTCATCTAAGTTTGTTTTAGAGGCTATTAAAAGTTCTTTTTGCAATTCTTTATTCTCCCCTCTGAAATCTCCTTCAAATGTCAAGAAATAAAGCCTAAACATATAAAAAGCAGTCATGCCAGCTGTTAAAAGTCCTACGAACCAAAAAGCTGGAAATGATATAAAAGCATTTCCTAGTATCTCGTCTTTACTCCAAAAACCTGCCAATGGGGGAATTCCACTAATTGCTACACAACCTATTAAAAATGTTGTTGATGTATAGGGCATTTTTTTTCTTAAACCGCCCATCAATCTCATATCTTGAGCTAATACAGGCTGATGCCCAACTACTTCTTCCATAGCATGTATTACTGAACCAGATCCCAAAAATAACATTGCTTTGAAGCAAGCATGAGTCACTAAATGAAAAATTCCTGCTACTGGTGCTCCACAACCCATTGCGAGCATCATATATCCAAGCTGAGAAACTGTGCTGTACGCTAAACCTTTTTTTAAATCCATTTGGGTCAAAGCTATAGAGGCTCCTAAAAAACAAGTAATGGTACCAACTAAAGCGATAATGAACTGAATTGAGGGGAATATTGAATACAAAGGTTGAAGTCTTGCTACAAGAAATATTCCTGCTGCAACCATTGTTGCAGCATGGATAAGTGCAGAAATAGGTGTAGGGCCCTCCATCGCATCAGGTAACCAGACATGAAGCGGAAACTGAGCAGATTTAGCCATTGGCCCTAAAAAAACTAAAAAACAAAGTAATAAAGCAGCCCAAATGGGTATCGAATTGTCAGATATTGATTGAGAAATTCCAGTAGCTATTTCATTAAAATCAAAACTATTTGTTGCCCAAAATAGGCCAAGAATTCCTAGTAATAACCCAAAATCTCCCACTCTATTTACAACAAATGCTTTTTGTGCAGCGTGTGCAGCGCCATCCCTGTCATACCAAAAACCAACTAATAAATAAGAACACATCCCAACTAATTCCCAAAAAACATAAATTTCTAATAAATTCGGACTAACTATTAATCCCATCATTGAACTACTAAAAAGTGCTAGATACGTAAAAAATCTGACATAACCTTTATCATGCGCCATGTAACCATGAGAGTAAATCATTACCAGCAAAGTTATAGTAGTAACTAACGCAAGCATTACACTCCCAATAGGATCAAGGACAAATCCCATTGGAATTGTGAAATCCCCAGCATTGGCCCATACAAATAATTTTTCTACTGATTGATAACCATTCACTTGTTCAATTAAAGCTTTATAACTAATTACTGCAGAAATCCCAACGAAAGAAATCAGACCTACAGAAACAATTTCTCTTGAATTATTAATTTTCTTATTGATGCTTATTAGTCCTAAGCCAGAAAGCACTGCTCCAATAAGAGGGAAAACGGGAATTAACCAGGCAATTTCTGAAGCTTGTGGCATTTTTCAAAGTACTTGTATTTCGATTTTAAACTGTCAATTGAAAAATTCAGACAAAAATGATGAATTAAATGTTTTAACAGCAATATTTATGTATTGATGAGACCACCAAAGTACGCATATTGCAATTAATATACCCAATTGAGATAACCTAAAAAATTCTTTAATCTTAAATTCTTGCCTCCCCTCAATTATTGCCATGAACGGGATTATCGAAGTATTTTTTTTAAAATTTTCAAATTCTTCGCCAAATCTATTTGCTAATCTCTTGTCGCCATGCCAGATTGCAAAAAGATGATGCAAAACTAAGCCAATAGAAGTTACTAATGTGAATGATGTACCAATCCATAAAGTATGAGCAAAACACCAAATTATCTGACCAAATGCTTGTGGGTGTCTTGTGATTCGCATTATCCCAGTTCCATAGATTCGTACTTTAGGTTTTAAAACCGAAGGAATTTCTAGCAAATTGTAAGTAGCGGGATATAAAAATAAAAAACTTATAGCAGTTAAGAACCAAACGACCATAAACACATAATTATTGCCCTGTAAATTCCATAATCTGATTCCGTCATATCTATGAGCCAAAAAATAACTAATCAAGATAATTGCAGATGGCAAACTTAAAAAAACAAAACATAACCGCCATAATCTAGGACCCATAATAGATTCTGCTTTGATTCTTAAAGCAGCACCCCCACTATGAATCACCGCAAAAATCAAAATCAAAAGTAAGATAATTAAGGAAGTTTTATGAGTCTCCATAATATTAAGATTGTTCAAATAATTTTTGTTCTTAACAAGAATGCTCTTAAGCATTAGAATTATAAGAAACTGTAGGCATAATAGATGCCAGAATTACCATTTACACTTGACCAATTAAGAATATTAAAAGCTATAGCAGCTCAAGGAAGTTTTAAAAAAGCTGCAGATCTCTTATATGTAACCCAACCTGCTGTGAGTTTACAAATACAAAATTTAGAAAAACAACTTGAAATAACAATTTTCGACAGAGGTGGTAGGAAGGCTCTATTGACTGAAGCAGGGAGACTATTACTTGAATATTGTGAACGAATTTTGAATCAATGCGACGAAGCCTGTAAAGCTATTGAGGATTTAAATAGCTTAAAAGGTGGAACTCTTGTTATTGGAGCGAGCCAAACAACCGGTACCTATTTAATGCCTAGAATGATAGGACTATTCAGACAAAAATACCCTGATGTATCCGTTCAGCTTCAAGTTCATAGTACTAGAAGAACTGGTTGGAGTGTCGCCAATGGACAAATTGACTTAGCCATTATTGGCGGACAATTACCTGGAGATTTGGAAAATTTGCTACAAGTAATTCCATATGCCACTGATGAATTGGCATTAGTTTTACCATCTAAACATCCACTTTCGACCAAAAAAGAGCTTCTAAAAGAAGACTTATACAAATTAAATTTTGTAACACTAGACTCACAATCTACAACAAGAAAAGTTGTTGACAAACTTCTCCAAGATTCTGGGCTTGATATTCAAAGATTAAAAATTGAGATGGAACTGAACTCTCTTGAAGCAATCAAGAATGCAGTTCAATCAGGTTTAGGAGCTTCCTTTTTGCCTGTTGTTTCTATTGAAAGAGAATTATCGGCTGGAACAATCCACAAAGCATTCGTTGCTGATTTAGAGGTTAAAAGAGAACTTAAATTAATTACAAATCCGTCAAGATATACATCAAGGGCATCAGAAGTATTTAAGAAAAACATTCTTCCACAATTTGCTAGTTTAGAAAGCCCTTTGAGGCATATATAATTTTAATCAAAACTGAATAGCTTCTTTGTTAATACCTACCCCTCCATCTTCGGCTTGTCCATCACCTTTTATTATAAATTTATTTTCATTTACATCAGTCTGATAAACGCACTTAACTATTGGCTTATCTCTTATAGAACCAATATAAGCAAAAGTATTCATCCTTTGCTTACATTCTCTTACATCTTCATTACTAATTGCGCCCTGTTTTTGTAAAACCGTCCAATTCTCTCTTCTAATCACACACCCTGGCTGAAGAGCTGGTTGCGTTACAAAACTCGTAGATGGATTTAGAGTCGTATACATTTCAACATCAATTACAAAAGCACTAGCTCCCCATTGTCTGCAAAATTCAGGGTCTGGAACAGCCATATCTAATTGTTGTTGACTTGCTATATTTCCCTGTCCTCCATCCGTTGTACTGGTAATAGCGCTCCCAATACCAACTCCTAAAATTAGTACTCCAGCAAGTACGGCAATGGTACCTGTACTAAAGTTAATCTTTTGTTCAGAAGAAGCAGGTAATCTATTGTTTCTTTGACCGTACGAATCCATGTCCCTTGGATTTGGAGGATAATAATTTCTATTTGTGCCTCTCCTTGGCCTTCTATTTGAAGATGATCTATTCACAGCACTTCATTTGTCTTTGGTAAACCCATTGAATAATTCATGACTCTACAATCAGGGTTATAACTTAACTGACCATTTTGAAGCAAAAATTTAATTAAACCTTCGATTTCTGATCCTATTTTTCGAAGTTCATAATCATCCAAATCCTTTCCTGCTCTTTCTTTTATTAATTCATTAAATTTTTCATTTATTTTGTTTAGAGAGTCATTGTTCCAAATAAATTCATTATCGGGATCTAGATCAAGAGTTAGTTTATTGGGATGAAACTTTAATTCTTCATCTACCACTTCGGCAGTAAAAATTCGTACATGTCTAGTAGTCGATTTTAAAAGCATTTTTTCCATAATTTTACTAAATAATCAACGAAAAAAATTATTATGTTCTAACTTTAATGTAGCTTATTAGTAAGTGTTTATTTATTTCTTGATTTAATAATGCGTGTTGTAATTGCTGGTGCTGGTTTAGCAGGTTTATCATGTGCTAAATATTTAGTCGATAATGGACATATTCCGATTGTACTCGAAGCCAGAGATGTCTTAGGTGGGAAAGTCGCTGCATGGAAAGACGAAGATGGGGATTGGTATGAAACTGGGTTGCATATATTTTTTGGAGCTTACCCAAATATGTTGCAACTTTTTAAAGAACTAGACATTGAAGATAGGCTCCAATGGAAAAGTCATTCAATGATTTTTAATCAGCCATCAGAGCCTGGAACTTACAGTAGATTCGACTTTCCAGATATACCTGCTCCTGTTAATGGAGTTTCAGCAATACTTAGCAATAATGATATGCTTTCATGGAATGAAAAGATTCTATTTGGATTAGGTTTAGTGCCTGCAATGTTGAGGGGCCAAAAGTACTTAGATAAATGTGATACAAAATCATGGACAGATTGGCTAAAAGAGCACAATATACCGGAAAGAGTTAATGATGAAGTTTTTATAGCGATGAGTAAAGCTCTTAATTTTATTGGTCCAGATGAAATATCATCTACAGTTTTATTAACAGCATTAAACAGATTTTTACAAGAAAAAAATGGTTCTAAAATGGCATTCCTTGACGGAGCTCCTCCAGAAAGACTTTGCCAGCCAATGGTTGATTATATTACTGCTCGTGGTGGAGAAGTTCACGTGAATAGTCCATTAAGGCAAATCAACCTCAATGAGGACAGCACTGTTAAAAGTTTTACTGTTGCCTCCTTAGATAAAAACGAAAAGAAAGACCTAAAAGCTGATGCTTACGTAAGTGCAATGCCTGTAGATCTCTTTAAATTAATTATCCCTAAACAATGGAAAGGGTTAGATGCGTTTTCTAAATTAGATGGTTTAAATGGTGTGCCAGTCATTAATATCCATTTATGGTTTGACAAAAAGTTAACGGATATCGACCATTTACTATTTAGCAGATCACCACTTCTCAGTGTTTACGCAGATATGAGTATTACTTGTAAAGAATACGAAGATCCAAATAGATCAATGCTTGAACTAGTTTTCGCACCAGCAAAAGATTGGATTAATAGAAGTGATCAAGACATCGTTGATGCAACTATGGAAGAGTTGAAGAAATTATTCCCAACACATTTCATGGGTGAGGATAAGACAAAATTGAGAAAATATAAAGTAGTTAAAACACCAAGATCTGTCTATAAGGCAGTTCCTGGATGTCAAGAGTTCAGACCTAGTCAAAAATCCCCTATAAAAAACTTTTTCTTAGCTGGTGATTATACAATGCAAAAATATTTGGCATCTATGGAAGGTGCTGTTTTAAGTGGTAAATTATGCGCAGAATCAATAAATAAGGAGCATGCCAAAACCCCTTAAAATGTCTCTTCATAACGTTTACAAAACCTTAAATTTAGCTAAAACTTTTTGAAAAATTCAATTTCTCAACTAGATCAAGCATATGAGATATGCCGCAAAGAAACTCAACAATGGGCTAAAACCTTTTACTTGGGAACGCTTCTATTACCTTATCAAAAGAGAAAAGCTATCTGGGCTATTTACGTATGGTGTAGAAGAACAGATGAAATAATGGATAGCGTAGAAGCCTCAACTAAATCACAAGATGAGCTTTCAGATAATTTAGATGAATGGGAAGAAAATACTAAAAATGTATTTAAAGGTAATATTAAGTCTGAATTAGACTCAGTTTTATTAGATACCATCGAGAAATATCCACAAAGTATTCAACCCTATTTAGACATGATAGATGGCCAAAGAATGGATCTGAATAAATTTAGATACAAAAATTTTGATGAATTAAAACTCTATTGTTATAGAGTGGCAGGAACTGTTGGTTTAATGACTCAAAATGTAATGGGGATTGACAGTGCTTATACATCAGCCCCATGGAGTGCAATGCCTGACCCCTCTGAAGCCGCTATAGCACTAGGAATTGCAAATCAATTAACCAATATATTAAGAGATGTGGGAGAAGATATAAACAGAGGAAGAATTTATCTCCCACAAGAAGATATTGAAAATTTTAATTATTCTGAAGAAGAACTTTTAAAAGGAAAAATAAACAAGCAGTGGAAAGCACTTATGAACTTTCAATTAACAAGGGCTCGCGAATGGTTCCAAAAGTCTGAGGATGGTATCAAGTGGCTATCTTCTGACGCAAGATGGCCAGTATGGACATCTTTAAGACTTTACAGAGGAATATTAGATTCTATTGAAAGATTAGATTATGACGTCTTTAACAATAGGGCTTTTGTAAAAAATTCAGTAAAAGCTCTTGAGATTCCAATATCTTTTTTAATTTCTAGAATTAAGTAATAAGTAACTAAGCAGGCGTCTTCTGGTTAGCCAACAAATCTTTCAATTTAGATAATTCTCCAGCCCATCTTGGATCAGGAGCTTCGAGGTTAGGAGCATCACTATGAACAATTTTCTTAAAGTCTTTCCTCTTCTTATTTTTATTTAATTTTCCACCATTTCTTTTATTTGAAGCAGAATCTTTCTTTTCTGATAGCTCTACTCTTAATTTAGAACCATTAAATTCAAAGCCGTTTAACTTTTGAATTAATAAATTAGCATTTTCTTCATTATTAGCTGTAGCGAAACCAAACCCCCTGCATTCCTTAGTTTCCTTATCTAGAACTGCTTTAAATCTAATCGAATCAGAAACTGACTTTAAAAGTGTATCAAATTCTTTTGGATTAAATCCTTGTGGTAAGTTGCCAATGTAAATGCGAATGCTCATAAATTTTTAAAAATGATTTTGAAGTCTGAACTTCTAGACAAAACTAAGCTATGTGTATTTAATCACATTTTGGTGCATTTTGTTCAATCCATCGCTTTGCTTTATAAATAGCTTCATCAAAATTATTTAATCTCTTATATGCAAGTTCCTCAGAAAGATACTGTAAAAGCTCTCCTATGATAGGCCCATCCTTTATTTTAAAATTTTTTTTGATTTCGTCACCATTCAGTAAGTTTGAAGGATGAAATAATTTATCATCATTATCACGCCATCTGCGAAGCCAATTTAATCGTAAGTTTTGAGGTAAATGAAAAATAAAAGATGGAAGAAACATCTCTAATTCTTTATGTAATGCAAATCTATCTGATTCAGATAACTGAGCAATATTTTTTTTCTCCAATAAAAAGTGCCATTTTCTTAATAACTTAGTTTTTGCAATTTCAGCTTTACTAAATTTAAGTTTCTCTAAAGATATAACATCTAAAATTTGAGCAATAAAAAATGATGGTAAAAATTTTTCTTTTTCTTCCTGATTAAGTTCTACATAATTAATTTTCTCTAAATCCAAAAAAAAAGAATCTTCAGATAAATTATCAGTAGGAAATATATTCAATTTTTTTATCAACAATATTGCATCAAGAGCGTTGGCTCCATGAACTATTTTCTGTATTTCATAATTAATCCTCTCTTTAGCAACAAGATATAATTTCCCTTTATTTTTTTTTATGAAAGTAATTAAATTAAGATCAACTTTAAAATTCAATTCTGAAACAAATCGAAAACATCTTAATATTCGTAAAGGATCATTTAATAAATTGTTTTCAGAATGAGTTCTAAGCAAAGAAATATCTAGATCTTTAAGACCATTTAATGGGTCAACCAAACACTTCTTATCAAATAAAAAAGCAATTGAATTAATCGAAAAGTCTCTAGAACACAAATCTCCTTCTATCGTAGATGAAACCTGATTAGCAATATCAATAAAAATATGATTAAGAATAATTCTTACTACTTCCCTTTCCTTATCTAAGATTATAAGTTTAGATTTAATATTCTCTGCAATCATTTTCCCAATTTCAATAGCATTTAAAGGTACCACAATGTCAACATCTACCCTTTCATTTTCTCTTCCCAAAATAATATCCCTTATATAACCACCAACCAAATATGATCCTTTAGGTAAAAAACCTAATATTAAATCCAAATTATGAAATTTTATACTTGTTTCTAATTCATCAATTATTATTGTATGATCTGTTTGAATGCTACTTTTCATTTTATTTATTAATTATGTGCATTTGCATCAACTGTAAATGGGTTGATAGATGTATCACATATCATGATGTTGAGAATAATCATGATGTTGATCATATTTGTGATCTACCTGATTTTAAAGCAAAAAAACCATTCATACATGTAAATATAATTAAAGACAATAATGGAGATTATAAAACTGATTGGGATGTTCAATCTTGTGAAAGTTTTGAAAATGAAGTTGGTAAATGGTCTAAGTGCAATCCAGGTATGGAATTACCTGTTTAAAGGTAATAGATGAAAAATATACTCAAACAAAGAGGAAATTATCCTACATTAGTGATTCATAGCACAGACAATTCTTTTGGCTTTGGATATAGAAAAAACAATACCCTTGAATCTGATGAATTATTTATCAAAAAATTTGATAATGACCTTTGCAACAACTTAATTAATGATCTTAACAAATTCATTTCTCAAGAAAATTTACAAAAAATAAATAAGTTATCTGTCAGTATAGGGCCAGCAAATTTTAATGCTTCACGACTTATTGTAGTTTTGGCAAGAACTATCTCACAACAAATAAATTGCCCTCTAAACAGTTTTAGTTCATTTGAAATAATGGCAAAAAGAATTGCATCAAAAAATAATATCTTTACAAACAATAAATCATTCTGGATTTACAAAAAATTAAAAAGAAAAGGCTTAATTGCAGGTAAATATGAAATTTGTCATGAAGAAAAAAACTCCTCGGATCTAATCATTCGAGAAACAGTTTTACCAAAAGTTGTCGAAGAACTTGAGAGTAAAGAACTCACTTTTGAGGCTAGTTATGATGATAAAGAAGATTTAAAAGAACTATTAAACTTAGCAAATAAAAATTCATTAAATTCAAATTTAGATTCTTGGAGAAAAGTTTTGCCTCTTTACCCTATTTCTCCAATTAACTAAAAATTCATCCAATTAAATTATTAACTTTATCTTGAAGGTACATTGTTACAGAATTCAGATCATCTCTTGATGAACTTTTGGGGGGTTGAACAGGTTTTCCCACTTTAATAACTATTTTTGAAAACAAAGGAATAAAGGATTTGAATCTTACTAGTCTATGAGAATTAACTATTGCAACAGGCAATAATAATTTTTGATTTTTAAAGGCTAATAATGCTGCGCCTTGTTTGGGCTTATTCACTCGACCATTTTTTTGACGCGTACCATCAATAAATATTCCAATACAATTATCATTTGATAATTTCTTACATGCTGTTTTAATGGTATTTTTATCAACAATTCCTCTTTTCACAGGATAAGCTCCACAAGCCTTGATAATAAACCCAAGTAAAGGTATTTTAAATAGCTCTGCCTTGGCCATGAAAGATATATTACGTCCAAGAGCATGACCTAACAAAGGAGGGTCAAGCAAAGAACCATGATTAGAAACCATTATGAAAGAATTTTTTTGCGGAATATTTTCTCTACCTATTAAATGACCTCTAAATACAAATTTATAAATTGGAAATACAAAAAGTTTGCTAACTAATTGATAGATTAATTTTTGAAAAACATCATTTTTCATACTTGATTAATAAGTTATTTGATTAGAAGATGAAACTTGAGAAATTTTTAAATCTTTCATATGTCTTTTTGCTAAACCGCTAAGCACATTTGATGGACCAACTTCAACAAAATGAAGATCATTATCTTTTGCCATTAAATCCATAGTTTCTCGCCACCTTACGCCATTGCACATTTGATTTTCCAATCTAGTTTTAAGATCATTAGGATTGTCACATAATGAAGGTTCATAATTACTTATTACTGGGAAAGAAGGATTTTTAAATTTAATCTGTTTTAAATACTCAGAAAATTTAACTGCAGGCTCATTCATGAATGGTGAATGGAATGCACCTGAAACATTTAATTTTAGGAATCTTTTACAAGAAATTTCTTTTGATAAATTGTCTAACCCCTCGTTAGATCCTGATAAGACAACTTGGGAAGAGCTATTATCATTAGCAATTACAACATCTTCACTTTTTTTGACTAATAAATCAAGTTCATTTCTATCAAAGCCAATTACTGCTGCCATAGATCCTTGCCCAGCATTTACCATTAATTGAGATCTTACTTTTATTAGTGATACGCAGTCTTCGAATGAAAAAACATCCGCACAATATAATGCAGTTATTTCTCCCAAACTATGCCCAGCAACATAAGTTGGTTTAAAACCATTTTCTTTTAAGGCATCTAATAAAATTGATTCAACCAAAAAAAGACAGATTTGTGTATTTCTTGTATTATTCAAATCCTTTAGAGGATTTGTTAGATCAGAATTTAACTCGCAAATTTCAAATAGATTTCTCTCAAATATCTCAGAAGCATAACTAAACCTCTCTTTTGTGCTCGGCAAATTCTCAATTTGTTTTGCCATTCCAATTTTTTGCGAACCCTGTCCAGGGAATACCCATGCAACTGTCATAATGTTCCTATTTCGTTTTTAACCCCATTTAATTAGGGCTGCACCCCAACTTAACCCAGCACCGAAACCACTTGTTGCAATAATATCATTTTGTTTAATTCTATAATCTCTTACAGCCTCATCCATCATTATTGGAATTGTTGCTGCTGACGTATTGCCATATTTTTCTAAATTACTAAGAATCTTTTCTGTGGGAATTTTCAACCTTTCTCCAACAGAATCCAATATTCTTTGATTAGCTTGATGCAGCAAGAGCCAATCAACTTGATCAGAATTATATTTCATTTTTTGAAACAACTTTTCAAGAATTAGGGGAACTTCTTTAACTGCGAATTTATAAACTTCCTGACCATTCATCTGAATTGGAGAAAAACCTCCACTTAAAAAGTCAATTTCATCAACTATTGAATCCTTATTCTTTTTTGATGGAAGATTGAGAAAAGAACCCCTTCCCCCATCAGTTTTCATATCAAAACCTATAAAATTATCGAATTCATTTGTGGCTTCAATTGCTAATGCACCAGCACCATCTCCAAAGAGAATACAGCTTCTTCTATCGGTCCAATCAACAAAACTTGATAATTGATCTGCTCCAATAACAATAGCCCTTTTAAACCCCCCCCCTTTTAAAAATTGTGAGGCTGTTATTAAGGCAAATAAAAAACCACTACAAGCTGCAGTCAAATCGAAAGCTACAGCATTAGATGCCCCTAATTTAGCTTGAATGGATGGGGCTGATCCAAATAAATCATGCGGAGTAGAAGTAGCTAAAACAATCAAGTCAATCGTTTTAATATCCCAATCAGCCATTTCTATAGCAGTTAAAGCAGCCTTATAACCCATCTCAGTAACATTATCTTCTACTCTAGAGATTCTTCTCTCAGAAATACCAGTTCTAGATTGTATCCATTCATTGCTTGTATCAACCTTTTGACTAATTTTTTGATTGGTTAGGATTTGATCAGGTACATAACTTCCGCTTCCCTTGAATGACACTCCAATTTGATTAAAATTTATTTCTTCCAAAAGAGTTTTTTAGTTACTTATATTAGTCAAACATAAATTTGACTCAATATGTTTTATGAATTTAAAACTTGAAGCTTTTGCAGTTGATTTAAATTATCCATAACACCATGATTCACCGCAGAGTGAGCCAAGCGAAGAGCACTAACTACTGATAAAGATTTGCTACTTCCATGACCAATAACGCAAATACCATTCACCCCAAGTAATAAAGCTCCGCCATGTTCGGCATGATCTAACCTTTTCTTAATTCTGAGTAGATTACTTTTTAAAAAAGCTGAACCAACTTTCCCCCGCCTTCCACGTGGCAGCTCAGATCTCAAAATATCTAATAAAACTCCCCCCACAGATTCAAGGAATTTCAATAATATATTTCCAGTAAATCCATCACAGACTACTACGTCGAAACTACCTGATAATACATCTCGCCCTTCACAATTACCTCCAAAATCAAAACTTTTTTCAGAAGATAATAATTCAAATGTTTTTAGGGATAAATCATTACCTTTACATTCTTCTTCTCCAATATTTAAAAGGCCAATTCTTGGTTTTTGTACTTGTAGTACATCTTTTGCATAAACATTACCTAGAAGAGCAAATTGATGCAAATAAGATGGCTTACAATCAGTATTTGCACCGACATCTAAAACTAATACCGGGCGAGTTTGATCCCTTGTTGGAAATAATGCTCCTATCGCTGGTCTATCAATCCCTTTCAATCTCCCAATTCTAAATATGGCAGAAGCCATCATGGCACCAGAATTACCAGCTGAGTAGACAGCTTCAGCTTTATTATTTCTCACTAAGTCCATTGCAACGTTTATACTTGCATTTTTCCTTTTTCTGACTGCAGTAGCTTCTTCATTCATCCCAATAGGCTCTCCACTATCAATTAATTCAAGACGATTATTATTAATTTCATTTTCTAATAATTCTGCTAAACCAGTTTTTTCAGCTGCATCTTTCACTTTTTCAATTTTGCCGACAAACTTTATATTTATTGGGAATCTACTTATTGCTTCGAGGCAACCTTCTAGAATTGGACCAGGAGCATAATCTCCACCCATACCATCAACTGCGATCCAAATTCTTTTAGATTGAATGTCTTCGACCTTATCTAAAATATTATCGCTATTTTGTAATCTTTTTAATGGGTCAAAAACTAATGGCTGTAATGTATTTTTCGCTATTGAGCTAGCATTTGAAACAACACTGCTAGCAGTATTCACAACAGATTCAGCGCTTGAAACTACATTACCCGCAACATTACCTGCAACATTACTAGCAACATTACTAGCAGTGGTCACAACAGAACCAGCACCAGAAACGACATTACCCGCAACATTACTAGCCGTTGCAGCAGAACTAGCAGCAGTATCTACTATTGAAGTGACAGCCGAATTTCTTTTGTACCAAATAACTAATCTTCTAATAGCTCTGGACTTGTTAATTTTTTGCTCTGTTTCTTTCCCCATTTATTTACCATCAAAAGGAGCAATATCAACAATCCTTTGAAAAAGATATCCTGTACCCCTTGCTGTCAAAATTAATTCAGGATTTGCTGGATCAGCCTCAAGTTTTGATCTTAATCTTGATATATGAACATCTACGACTCTCGTGTCTACATGTCTCTCGGGAGTATATCCCCAAACCTCTTTCAAGATCTCTCCTCTACTAAATGGCTCTCCTGACCTACTTACCAAAAGCTCTAAGAGACTAAATTCCATTCCAGTTAATCTTATTCTCTCATCGCTTTTAAAAACTTGCCTTCGATTTGTATCAATTTTTATATCCGTTACCAAAATTAATCCTGAATTAGGCATTCCAGGAATTTGTTCTTTGTCGATTCTTCTAAGAACACACCTAATTCTAGCTTCTAATTCCTTTGGGCTGAATGGTTTTACTACATAATCATCAGCCCCTAATTCTAAACCTGTTATCCTATCTGCGACATCTCCTAATGCAGTTAACATAACAATTGGGACATCAGAATCTTTCCTTAATTCTTGACAAACTCCATAACCATCTAGCTTTGGCATCATGACGTCTAGCACTACTAAATCAGGTTCATAATGCTTAAATAACTTTAGTGCTTCTTTACCATCACTTGCAGTTACAACTTTGTAGCCAATCATGGAGAGACGTGTCTCCAGAATTCTTCTAATACTTGCCTCGTCATCTGCGACCAGTATAGTTTCTTTAGTTTGACTAGATAGAGCCATTTGTTTCTATTAGCTAATCAGTAAGAGAATTTATTATTAACCTAATCTAACTTGTAGAGGGGCAATATCCCAAACATTCTAGTTCCATTACTTCATTCAGAAACTTAATGTCTAGCAAATTATCGACTTTTATTTGTCAGAATTGTGGATCTGAAACTTCTCAATACTTTGGAAAATGCCTTAATTGCAACTCATGGAATTCTATTGTTGAAGAAATAAAAAGTAAGAGCTCTAAATATCAAGAAATAAAAGATATCAAAAACACAAAAAAATCTATACCATTTAATGAGATCTCATCAAAAAAAATATCAAGATTCACGAGTGGTTTTAAGGAATTTGATAGAGTTCTTGGAGGTGGAATAGTACCTGGATCTGTTGTTTTACTTGGAGGAGAACCAGGGATAGGTAAAAGCACAATAGTTCTTCAATCAGCAGGAAAAATATCTCTTAAAGAGAAAGTTTTATACATAACTGCAGAAGAATCTTTAGAACAAGTAAAAATTAGATGGGAAAGATTAAATCAAAACAGTATTGATTTAAAAATTTTTGCAGAAACTAATTTATCCCTAATTATTGAAGAGATCAAACGAGTCAATCCAAGTTTCGCAATTATTGATAGTATTCAAGCCATCCATAATCATGAAATGCAAAGTTCTCCAGGATCGGTTTCTCAAGTTAGAGCATGTTCATCTGAATTACAAAATCTTGCCAAAGACAATAATATTGCGCTTCTAATAATTGGTCATGTAACCAAAGATGGTGCTTTAGCTGGCCCTAAAACTTTAGAGCATTTAGTTGATACAGTAATAAACTTTGAAGGAGATAATATTTCCTCACATAGATTACTAAGAAGTATAAAAAATCGATTTGGATCGACCTTCGAGATTGGAATCTTTGAAATGCTTGAAGAGGGTTTACGAGAGATAAAAAACCCAAGTTCAATTTTTACAAATAAAGAAAACATATCAGGTGTAACAACTACGATTACCAATGAAGGCACTCGACCATTAGCAGTTGATATACAAGCACTGGTAAATAAAACTTTCTACAGCAACCCAAGACGGACTACAACTGGAATAAGCATAAATAGATTGCATCAAATCCTAGCTGTTATTGAAAAACACGTAGGGATAAAATTATCTGAATTTGATTGTTATGTAGCTACTGGTGGGGGTTTTGAGATTAATGATCCTTCATCTGACTTAGGTGTTGCAATATCAATTTTATCAAGTTTGAAAAATATTCCTCCTTTAGCCAGTAGCTCATTTATTGGTGAATTGGGTTTAAGCGGTCAGGTTAGAAAATCGAATAACCTTCGAACAAAAATAGAAGAAGCTGTAAGACTAGGGATCAAAAATATTGTAGTGCCAAAACTAGAGGAGGAACTAAATAATAATTTTCAAAATTTAATAAATATCAAAGAGATATCAAATATTAAAGAAGCAGTTGACTATTCTTTATCAGTTTAAAAAAATTAGAGATACATATCGATTGAACTTCTTCCTGAGTTTTTCAACCAATTTTCAATATCTAGATAACCACCTGGATATAATCTAACTGCTTTAGACCAGACTTCTGCAGCTTTATCGAACCATATATCTCTCTGATCTAAATCACCATTTTGCTCAGCATATCTTCCCCTTTTTTCATAAATCAAACCTATATTTTTAAGGCATGATGGCTGTTTGGGATTTTCTACTAATGCTTTTTCATAAGTTTCTATAGACAGATCCTCTTCACCATTACTCATATATATTATTGCCATATTTTTTAAAGTCTCCCCCCTATCAATTTTATTTTCTTCAAGTAGTAAACTCTCTTTGTAATACTCTAATGCTTCCGAATAATCTCCATTATTTTGTGCAGCTAGGCCATCTCTATAATAGATATATGCTTTTTTTTCTTTCTCTGCAATAGGCATTATTTTTACTATTGATTCAGCAATTACAGTAAAAGCTTTATCGATAAAGTTGTCTCTGTTTTGATTACTAGGCACCTGTCTAAAACTAATAAGATTAATATAGTAATTTAAAAAATAACTATTTAAAAAGACTATTACATTTATTATTATAGTTAAAAAATAAGTCGATCATTAATTTGCTTCAATGGCAAAAAATATGGAAAGCATTCAATTAAATATTTCAGGAATGAAGTGCGGAGGTTGTGTTAGTACTGTTGAAAAAATATTAAATAATTCTGATGGTATTGAAAATGTTTCTGTTAACTTACTCACTGAAAGTGCATATTTTGAAATTACTAAGAAACATATAGAGATAGAAGCAGTTCTCAAAAATCTAAAAGAAAATGGTTTCCCATCAAAAATTTACATAAATGATTTTTCAAAAAAAATAAACAAGGCAGAATTAGAAAAAAAAAAGAAGTGGAATAATCAATGGAAAAAACTAACTTTTGCTTTATTACTTTTATTATTTTCAGGTTTAGGTCATCTAGCAGAAGGTAGATATATAAATTTTCCGATATTAGGTAATATATTTTTTCACGCTTCATTAGCGACATTAGCTCTTTTATTTCCTGGCAGAGGAATAATTATTAATGGGTTTAAATCATTTATTAAGAACCGTCCTGATATGGATTCTCTAGTAGCTCTTGGAGTAACTAGCGCATATATAACAAGTCTTCTATCCTTAATATTTCCTGCTACTGGTTTTCCTTGTTTTTTTAATGAACCAGTTATGCTGTTAGGTTTTATATTGATTGGGCGTTTCTTAGAGGAAAGAGCAAGATACCAAACTGGTTCATCCATTGGAGAGTTATTAGATCTTCAACCTGAAATGGCAAATATCTTCACAGAAGATAATCAAATAAAATCAATAAGAGTAAACACTTTAAGACCAAATCAAGAGATTCAAGTTTTAGCTGGAGACAGAGTACCTGCTGACTGCATCGTTACTCAAGGTAGTTCATATATTGATGTTTCGCATATCACTGGAGAATCCAAACCTATCGAGGTAAAAGAAGGCGAAAATCTATCTAGTGGGTCTTTAAATCTTAATTCAACTCTTAGACTTAAAGTACAAAATGTCGGAGGGGATTCTTCTCTTGCAAAACTAGTAAATCTTATTGAGTCTGTAAACGCTAGAAAACCTCGCATTCAAAGAATTGCCGATGAAATTGCAGGGAAATTTACTTATTTTGTGCTTATTTTTGCTACTTTAACTTTCTTCTTTTGGTGGAAAGGGGCAAGAAACATTTGGCCAGATTTATTAAGTCATAATCATCAATTCATCACTCACTCAAGCCATACACTTCATAGTTCGCTTGGTAGTAATGCTGAGAATTTTCTTAGTTTAGCCATACAATTGTCAATTGCTGTTTTAGTAATAGCTTGTCCTTGTGCATTAGGTTTAGCCACCCCAACTGTAATAACTGTCGCATCAGGTAAAGCAGCAAAAAAGGGCGTTTTATTTAAAGGTGGGGACAAATTAGAGATGGCTTCAAAAATTAATCAAATTATTTTTGATAAGACAGGCACTTTAACAAAAGGTAAGCCTTTCATTGTTGATTATAAAAATTATGATGATCATTCATTTTTATTAAAAATAGCTGCCAGTTTAGAAAAGGAAAGCAGACATCCAATCGCAGATGCCTTAATTCAAGAGGCAAAAAAGCAAAATTTAAGTTTATTTCCAATAAAGAAAATTTTAACTCATTCAGGGCGAGGTATTACTGGAGAACTTGAATCTATTGATGGAATTATTAATATTGGAAATATTGAATGGCTACTAAGCAAAGAAATAATTATTGATAGTGAGGCAAAAAAAGTCATTGAAAATGAAGAAACAAAAACGAACACTATCATTGGAGTAAGTATCAAAGATAAGTTATTAGGCTTTATTTTGCTAGGAGATTTACTCAGAGATGATTCAATTAAAACAGTTCAAAATTTGAGAGAAAACAAATTTAAAATTAATATTTTAAGTGGCGATAGGAAACAAACGGTTTTAGCTTTAGCAAAAAAAATTGGTTGTAAAGAAACAGAAGTAAAATGGGGTCTTCTTCCTGAAATGAAGCTCAAGACTATAGAAAATTTTAAAATTAATAATAAAGTGGCAATGATTGGTGATGGTATTAATGATGTCCCAGCTTTAGCATCCTCAGACTTAGGGATTGCGGTAGGATCTGGTACTCAAATAGCCAAGGCAAATGCAGATGTAGTATTAATGGGAGATCAACTAAATGGATTACCCTACGCCTTAAATCTTGCAAAAAAAACTATAAGAAAAATAAATCAAAATCTAACATGGGCTTTTGGTTACAACTTACTAGCTATACCTTTAGCCGCCGGCATTTTATTCCCTAAATACGGTATTCTTCTTACTCCTTCAATAGCAGCATTATTGATGGCGATTAGCTCTATTACAGTTGTAATTAATGCTTTATCTTTGGATTAAATGAAAGGAAAATTTATCGTTATTGAGGGTATTGATGGATGTGGTAAAACTACTCAAATAGATGAACTATCTAAATGGCTTCCTAATAGTGGTCTAATAAAGAAAGGGTCAAAATTAATCACGACTAGAGAGCCTGGGGGCAGTCTTTTAGGAAAAAAACTTAGAGGACTGATTCTTGAAAATAATGAAAATAATAAGCCTTCATCTCTTGCAGAATTATTGCTTTATTCAGCGGATAGAGCTGAACACGTTTCCAAAATTATTTCACCTGCTTTAAATAACAATGATTGGGTAATAAGTGATAGATTTTCCGATTCGACACTTGCTTATCAAGGTTATGGAAGAAATATAAATTTAGAAATAATTAAAAATATTGAATCTATTGTGTGTCAAGGAGTATCTCCAGATCTCACTTTCTTCTTAGAAATTTCTCCAGAAGAGAGCATATTTCGAAGAAAAAATGAAATTCCAGACAGAATAGAATCAGAAGGTATTAAATTTTTAGAAAAAGTAAATGAAGGCTTCAAACTAATTGCCAAACAAAAAAACTGGAAAGTAATATCTGCTTCACAAAATATTAAAACTATTTCTAATCAAATTAAAGAGACTTTACTAAACAATTTTTCTATTAACAAATGATTGAGGTTAAAAAAAACAATTTTTTCTTGAATGAAGAAGTCAATACCTTTCTTAAGAACATAATTAAAAACAAATCATTGGCTAATGGTTATATATTTTATGGTGCTGAAGGATTAGGCAAAAAACAAACTGCTCTTGAATTTGTAAAAGAGATTTTCAAACAGTCTTCACAAAACGAAAATGTTGAAGAGAGAATTACAAACAATAACCATCCTGATTTTTTAATTATTGAACCTAATTCTCTTTTATCAACAAAAAGTTCAGGAAGTTCCGATCTTGAAAAAACAGTAAAAAGTGGATCTGAGATTATTAAAATTGCTCAAATACGTAATATCAAAACTTTTCTTGGTCAAAAATCAATAAACTCAGAAAAAAAAATTGTTTTGATTATTGATGCACACCTCCTAAACGAAGCAGCCTCGAATTGCCTTTTAAAAACCCTAGAAGAACCTAGTAACGGCATTTTTATTTTACTAACTTCTAAATTAAATCTTCTCTTAGATACGATTATCTCAAGATGTCAAATTGTCAGATTTCGATCTTTTTCTAGTAAACAAATAAAGTCAATTTTAAAAGAATATTTAGATACTTCTGAATCAAAGATAAATACAAATTTAAAAATTGAAGATTTAATTAATTCAGCCAATGGATCTCCAAATCAATTATTGAAAAATATTGAAATTTGGAATGATTTTTCAGATGAAATTATAAGTAAATTGGATTCTCCAATTAAAAATAGTCTAGAAATATTAGAAATGTCTAAATCAATATCTGAAAAATTAGAAATTTTGCAACAGATTTGTCTAGTAAATTTAATTCAAACAATTTGGTGGAGAAAAACAAAAAATATCGGTTTAGTTAAAAAACTTGAAAATTTAAAAAACCTCTTAAGAAAAAACATTCAACCAAGGTTGGCATGGGAAATAGCTTTTTTAAAAATTTCAATGGAAGATATATGAGATTAATCTACCGCAGAATTTATCAAGTTAGGATTTCTTGCTTGAATAAACTCTTGCTTAGCAGTTTCCACTTGAGAACCAATAGGTAACTCAAGACAATATCCAGCACCATATACAGTTTTTATATAAATAGGTTTGCGTGGATCGGGTTCAAGTTTAGTGCGCAAATGTCTAATATGAACCCTTATTGTCTCAATATCATCATCAGGTTCATATCCCCATACTTCTTTAAGAATTAATGCTGGCGATACAGTTTGACCATGTCTCTGCAAAAGACAATGAAGAAGTTCAAATTCAAGATGCGTTAACCTAACAGGAGATTCAAACCATATAGCTTCGAATCTTTCCGGAACAAGAGTTAAAGGGCCATAATTTAATATTTCTTGCTGGTTAGTAGAATTTAATTGTGCTCTGTTGGTTCTCCTTAATAAAGCTTTTATACGTACATATAATTCCTCTAAATCGAATGGTTTAGTAATGTAATCATCTGCTCCAGAATTAAACCCAGTAACTTTATCTTTAAGGCCGCCTAACGCAGTTATCATCAAAATTGGTATATTTGATGTTCTGTCGTCTCTTCTTAATCGCTGACACAAAGTTAAACCATCAACACTTGGTAGCATTAAATCCAAAAGTATTAAATCTGGTGAATATTGAAGAGCTAATGCTTGTCCTTTAATTCCATCTTCAGCTTTTTGGACGTCGAAACCAGAATGTTCTAAATGTCTAGCCACCAAATCACGCATATCACGATCGTCTTCAATTAAGAGGATTGAAATTTTCATATTTATAAACTATTAAATTAAAATTAAATTTTAGTAATACGATTCTCTCAAGAATTTTTAAAGATTGCTGAATTACTGTAAACAATTTTATCAATTAGAATTATCAGATAACTTATTGATAGCAATGGATTAGATGGAAATTGCTAATTTTAATAAAGTTGAAATTTTAGAATTTCTTTCGATTTTATTCACTTTTTCTTAATAATCAAAGGATTAATATGAACAAATAATGTTTCAAATTGAAAAAATATTGTATTCAGATTGGCATTATAAGTTCATAAAAATTGAATTAAATGGAGTTTTTCAGCTTTCAAAATGTAATTAATTAAGTTTAAAATTTTTCATTTCTACAAAATGTTTAAACGCATAATATTATTTATATTAAAAAAATTTAAGTATCTATGAAAAAGAAGTCTATTATTTATTCTGATTTATCAAAAAAACAACTTGAAACTCTGAAAGAACTTTACATTCAAAAAAAAGTTGAATCGATGAGTCATCAAGAACTTAAACAATATGTATTAGAAATTATTTCACATCAGATAAACGATACTATTGGCAAAGAAGAGGAAATGGAAGCATGGAGAGAAATGTCAGATTTTTTTGGAGAACAATTTGAAATAAATATCTTAGAAATACAAACAAAATATATTGACGATAAAAACGTAATTGAAACAGAAATAGATTCTCAGAAGCAAAGAATAGAATTACTTGAAAGGAATAATTTAGATCAAGAGAAAAAGGATATGTGGGATGACTAAAATTTCCTTAATGGTGTAGTAATTCAAAGTATATAAACGAAAATATGTCTTAATTTTAAAAAATGAAACTAAATCAAAGAGCTTGTTTTTCACTTTTGCGAAGAATTTTATAATCGTTCTAATTACTGTCCTTTAAAAACAACTTTTTAATGAAAAACTATTGTTAAAAATCTAAATTTGAATATAATAAATGTTCTATTTACTGTTATTAAAATTACATCAAATATACTTGATTATATCTTCGGCTAATCACTATTTTGCAAAAATGCCATAGAAATAAAAAAGTCACCTTTTTTATGGTGACTTTAGATAACTTTTTGGAATTTATAAACTCCCCGGGCGGGATTCGAACCTGCGACCAATCGATTAACAGTCGATCGCTCTACCGCTGAGCTACCGAGGAATATAGATTGAATTTAGCTCTTTAAAGTACCTTATGACAAGTACAAGAGTTAATTATATTGAAATTTTGATGGTTCATGCCAGCTAGATAAAAAACCATTTTTCAACTCTGCTACAGCATCAGCATAAGTTAATTCTTCATAACGATGAGTAATCCACAAAGCCGATAAAGGTTTTTTATGGTCACTTGTAAGATTTTTAATAGTTTGTAAAACTTTTAATTGACTAGTTTGATCAAGTAACGCTGTAGGCTCATCTAAAAGAATAAAATTTCTATTACCAATCAGAGCGCTTGCAATAGTTAAGCGTTGTTTTTGTCCACCGCTCAAAGTATGAACTGGCCTTTTTTCAAAACCAGTCATTCCTACCTGATCAAGTACATATTCAATTTTTTTATTAATTTCATTTTGACTTATATTCTGATTAATATTAATCAAAAGTTCACTCCTACAATTTGGCATCAATATTTGATGATCAGGGTTTTGAAACACCATGCCAATATTTGCATTAGATTCGATAACACCATTTTTGGGTTTGATTATTCCATTAATTAATTTTAAAAGAGTACTTTTTCCGCTCCCGTTTTTACCTACGACCATCCAAAATCCATGTTTTTTTATAGATAAATTACATTTAAAAATTAAATTTTCTTTTTCTCCAGGATATGAAAAAGAAACATCTTTGAAGTTAATATGAGGTATTTCATTTTCAAAGGAATCTAGCATTATACTTTATTAATCTATATTGAGAGAAAATCCTGGTCTTTTAGCTCCTCCTGCTACTGAAGATTTTTCATATATCTGAACGGAAATGATTTCTTTAGCCCTTACAGCAATTAATTTATCTTGCACTTTGTCACACCTTAATTCGATCAAGTTTGATGATTCTAAAGTTTCATTCATAGAATTTTTTATTTCGTCATAAATTCCTTTAACATCATCAAATTCTTTCTTCTGAATTGAAAGTGGAAAAGGTGAATATCTCAGACTTAGTTCCAACGAATACATAATCATAATAAAAACTACCTTTTATATTACTAAATATTTTTCAGCAGGAAGTTATTTAAATTAAATTCTTTTGAGAAAATTATATAAAAGATCTTTAAATACATTTATTATGGATGAAGGAGATTTTATTTTGAATTTTAAAAATAATTTCATGGAAATAGCAAATGATATAACTTCTCTAGTTGGAAATACCCCATTAGTTAAATTAAATCGAATCAGAAAATATTTTGATTGTTATCCAGAAATAATAGCCAAACTAGAAAGCTTCAATCCATCAGCGTCTGTTAAGGATCGGATAGCTTATTCAATGTTATGTAGGGCTGAAGAAGAAGGATTGATAACACCAGATAAAACAACGTTAATTGAAGCAACTAGTGGAAATACTGGCATCGCATTAGCAATGGTTGCCGCAGCAAAAGGCTATAAATTGATATTAACTATGCCGGATACGATGAGTATTGAGAGAAGGGCAATGTTGAGAGCATATGGAGCTGAATTACAGCTAACACCTGGGAAAGACGGAATGAAAGGAGCTTTAGATTTAGCTAATGAGTTGTCTTCAACCATTGCAAATAGCTATCAATTTAATCAGTTTGAAAACTTTGCTAATCCAGATATTCATGAAAGAACGACGGCTCAAGAAATATGGTCCCAATCCAATAACAATGTAGATGGACTAATTACAGGAGTAGGCACAGGAGGAACAATTACTGGTTGTGCACGTTTTTTGAAAAAAGTTAACCCAAATTGCAAAATTTATGCCGTAGAGCCCAAAAAAAGTGCTGTGATTTCCGGAGAAAAAGCAGGATCTCATTCGATTCAAGGAATTGGCGCGGGTTTTGTACCAAAAGTTCTTAATACTAAATTAATTGATGAAATTATAAAAATAGATGACGATGAAGCATTTTATTATGGGCGTTTATTAGCTAGATTGGAAGGCCTTTTATCTGGCATCAGCAGCGGTGCAGCTTTAGCAGCAACTATAAAAATCGGCAAAAGAAAAGAACTAATGAATAAAAGATTGATAGTTATTCTTCCAAGTTTTGGAGAAAGATATTTATCAACAGCAATGTTTGAATCTAATACTTCAATTCAAGCCAGAAAAGATGGTTATCTTTAATGAATAATTTATAAAGATGGAAAAAAATTTATATGAAGAATTAGGTCTCAAACAAAATGCAACCATAAGTGAAATTAAATCTTCATATCGCTCTTTAGTTAAGCAACATCATCCAGATGCAGGCGGCAATAAAGAACGATTTCTTGCGATTCAAAATGCCTGGGAAACTCTTAATGACCCTATCAAAAAGAAACAATATGATAGCAGTTTTTCCTTTTCCAGCTCATCATTTGATTCATTAAATGAAAATTGGGAAGAGAAATTTAATTCAAAAAAACATAATTCTTCAATTATGGACAAAGAAGTTGAAACATGGATTAAAGAAATTTATAGTCCGATAAATAGATTAATTAGTCAAATCATTAAACCTTTGAATAACGAAATAAAAGAACTATCTGCGGATCCATATGATGACGAACTAATGGACAATTTTTGCAGTTATATTATTCTTTCACAAAAGAAAATAGAAAAAGTTGAAAAAATTTATAACAAAAAAATAGTTCCAAAGTCTATTTCAGCTTTAGGCCTCGATCTTTATCATTGTTTTTCACAAGTTAAAGATGCGCTATCAGAATTTGATAGATATACACAAGGATACGTAGATAATTACTTATTTGATGGCAAAGAAATGATCAAAGAAGCAAAAAGAATACAATCAAAGATGTCTATAGAGAAAAAAAATAAAAACTTTTAGATATAAAAATTTTATTGAGTATATTCTTTAAGTTGATCTAATTTCAACCAAACATCTGGAACAGGTCTGCGCCATCGAACCTGAGCATATTCCTCTTTAACTGAAAGTATCTCTCCAGGACCTTCAAAGACATAATTAGGTAGATCATCATCACTGGCTAGCGCTTCGATACTTTTTATATAATTTTCTCTATCGACAAAAACTAAGCTTCCTTTCTTCAGAGGCTTCTTTGGAATAGAATTTGTCATAATAAATTCAAGAAAGATATTTGAAATTCATTATACAAAAACTTGTTTGAAAACTATTAAAAAAATTTATACCGGAATAAAAATTACAAACGTCTAAAAAATTTAATAGCCTTAACTGATAAACATCTTTAAGATATGCGTCTTTTACTACTTGGCTGCACTGGATTTGTTGGTAAAGAATTAGTACCAACACTACTTAATAAAAATCACGAAATATGCATTGTAAGTAGAAAACCCATTAGTAAATTAAATCTTGATTTAGATTTCAATAAGTTTAAATTTTTTCAAATAGATTTATCAAAAGAAAAGAACTGGAATAACGAAAATCTTCTAAATATTTTAAGAGAGACAGATGGAATTATTAACTTGATGGGAGAACCCATAGCAGAAAAAAAATGGACTTCTGAACAAAAACAGGAGATTGAAAATAGTCGTATTAACACCACGAAATTTATGATGAAGATCCTTAAAAATTTAAAAATCAACCCAAAAATCATTATAAATGGATCAGCTGTAGGTTATTACGGTACAAGTTTGTCTAGTGAATTCAGTGAAAATAGTCCTGGAGGAAAAGACTTTTTATCTAATCTTTGCAAAAAATGGGAAGCGGTCGCCGCTGAAAAACCGTTTTTCTCAAGGTTAGTTATTTTTAGAATTGGAATTGTTCTAGAGAAAGACGGTGGAGCATTAGGAAAAATGCTCCCTATATTTAAAGTTGGATTAGGTGGACCAATTGGAGATGGTAAGCAATGGATGAGTTGGATTCATAGAACTGATTTATGTGCATTAATTACTCAAGCATTAGTTGATAAAAAGTATTCGGGAGTATTTAATGCTGTTGCACCAAATCCAGTATTAATGAGAGAATTTTCTCAGACTTTAGGCAAATGTCTTAATAGACCTAATTTACTTCCAGTGCCTGGAGCGGTTTTAAAAATATTGTTAGGAGATGGAGCGAAAGTTGTTTTAGAGGGACAAAAAGTAATTAGCAGTAAACTCAAAAATTATACTTTTAAATATCCTCTTCTTGAGAAAGCAATTTACGCCTCCACCAAGAATTAATACCGTTTACTAAAGCACCAATAATTAGAATAGTTATCAATGGAACTACAAGAGGATTCCAAACGATCTGAATAAAATTAATAAAAATAAATATCCCATTAAATTGCATGATGATTGCAAAAATAAAAAATATTGCAAAAAAAATGACTATAAATAAATTTATTAATAACAAATTATCGATAATTTGTTTTAACTTATTTTGATTATTCTCCTTAGTCATTTTTTATAACAATATTCATATCATCAACCATTTTAGGACAAGCTTTGTTTTCACCCAGTCTTTTTTTAGCATTCTCATTACATGAGATCATAAACTTCTTATTTAGCTGTATAAGGTATATTATTTTTATGATCAATTTAATTGTCTGATTGATTTGATCATTTTTATCTTTATAATTACTGGCACAAAAAATATATTTTCCAAGCAAACGTCTTTGCGCTTCTGCAAAAGTTTTTGTAAATTGTGGACCTTTGCCTTCAATCTGAATTACCGGTTTTCCTAATCCAATCGCTTGCTCTGCTGCTGTTCCTGCCATGCTAATACAGCATCTACTTTTTAATAATATTTTGTCAAAATTATTCCAATATATATTCACTTCTAAAAATTTATATTGGAATTTCAAGAGATTATCATCTTTTATATTTTCTATATTTAACCATCCTCTTTTTTGAAATATCTCCTTTATTCTTGATGAAGATAGAGCATTAACTATTGCAAAATTAAACTGAATTTTTTGAAAATATCTTAAATCTGACAATCCCTCTAATACCTCTAAAATAAAAACAAAATTATCTAAAATCTCAGGGAATCTACTTCCTGGAAATAATCCAATACTAAATTCAGCTTTATTTAATTCTTTGTTTCTAGGAAAAAACTTATCCATAAATGGATTGCCTAAAAAAGACACTTTCTTTTTTAATTGCAATGTTAAATCATTAGCTGTAAGAGAATCTCTCGCATATATTTTTTTTGCTTTTTGTGAGAGCAAGAAAAATTTAGAGGGCCATGGTAATTTCAACTTCCCTTCATAATGGCTGGAATAAGCAACTAGATATGTAAAAAAATCTTTCTTACAAACCCATGCAAAAAAAACTGGCACAATATCTCCAACTACAAAAAAATAATCATATTTTTTTCTTACTTTTAAAGTTAAATATAATCTCTTTAGAAGATAAAATATCTCTCCTCCTAATATCTCAGTAAGTCTTCCCTTAAAAGTATTATAGCCAATTCCTCCAGTTCTAAATTCTTTAGTTTTACCGATAATTTTTATTTTTTCTTTTTCATAATGGTTTCCCATTCCAACAATTGGCAAAGCATGAACAGAATAACCACTTTTTACGAATTGTTTAGCTAATAGACTGCCAGATAGATCTTCTCCATGCCCATTACTTAATATTAAAATCTTAAACAATCTAAAATTCCAACCATTTTTTTACTTTGGTTAATTCAGGCCAATCTGGATATCTATTTAATCCGTCTTCAACAGATTCTTTTAACTCACTTTTCACATCTGGCATCATAATAGACATTTTTTTTATTAACTCAATATGATCCCTAACACCTTTATTATTGGTAGCCAAAAGAGCTAAAGACAAATTCATTCTTGCTTGTGGATCTTGCTGATTTAATCGAACAGCTTGTCTGGCAGCTGACAAAGCTTCTTCATTATTTTTCAAAAGTAATTGAAGCCATGATAAACAAGTCCAAGCAGCAAAATGATTTGGAATTTGCTGTATAATTTTTTGAAAATCTTGAACGATTGGAATTAAATCTTGCCCTGCTTTATATCTTGATAAAGCTGCATTAAAATCCTCTTCAATGGGATTAATTTCGTTATTCATTATTTATTAAACTGCAAAGGAGCTTCCACAACCGCAAGTTTGAGAGGCATTGGGATTTACAAAATTAAAGCCACCGCCAATTAATTCCTTACTAAAATCTAACTGCATTCCATAAATATATAAAAGACTTTTAGGATCACAAACTACTTGAAAGCTTTGATCAGCTTTTAACGAATAATCATAAACTTTATCATCGGGATTTATTTCATCAGTTCCTATAAAATCCATCGTATAACTCATCCCACTACAACCGCCTGATCTTACTCCTACCCTTAGTGCTTTTTTATCACTTTGGCCCTTCAATAAATTTGATATTTGTTCTATAGCATCATTCGTAATTAAGATACCTTTGCCATCATCAGAATTTTTAATTTCCTGTTTAACTTCTACATTTTCCATAAACAAGGGATTTCTACTATTTATAATATAAAAACTTAATCGATAGGATGCATAGAACAAACGTTATCCAAACTTGATTTGTTATAATTTTAAGAAAAAGTGAAAATTGCAATAGTTGGTTCTGGATTAGCTGGTCTTACAGCTGCAGTCAATTTAGTTGATGAAGGACACGAGGTAGAAATTTACGAGAGTAGGTCATTTTGGGGAGGTAAAGTAGGAAGCTGGGAAGATAAGGATGGCAACCACATAGAAATGGGTTTACATGTATTTTTTTACAATTATGCAAATCTTTTTAAATTAATGAAAAAAGTGGGAGCTCAAGATAATTTACTCCCGAAAGATCATACTCATCTATTTATCAATAATGGTGGTAATTTAAAATCTTTAGACTTCAGATTCCCTTTAGGTGCTCCATTTAACGGACTTAAAGCTTTTTTTACCACTGAACAACTTACTTGGGTAGATAAGTTCAGAAATGCCTTAGCTTTAGGGACAAGTCCAATCGTTAGAGGATTAATAGACTACGAAGGTGCAATGAAAATAATTAGAGATCTAGATAAAATTAGTTTTAAAGAATGGTTTTTAAACCATGGTGGAAGTGAAAAAAGTTTAGAAAGAATGTGGGATCCCATCGCATATGCATTAGGTTTTATTAATTGCAAAGATATTTCAGCAAGATGCATGCTAACTATATTCATGATGTTTGCTTCAAAAACAGAAGCCTCAAAACTTAATCTTTTAAAAGGTTCCCCACATAAGTGGTTAACTCAGCCTATCGTCGACTACATCACAAACAAAGGAGCAAAAATACATCTTAACCATAAGGTAGAAGAAATCATTTATGAAAAGGAATCTTCCTCTTATTCAGTAAATCAATTAAAAATATCTTCTCCTGAAGGAATAAAGGCAGTGTTTGCAGATAAATTCCTAGCAGCCTGTGATGTTCCTGGAATAAAAAAAATAATTCCAAAAGAATGGTATCAATTTAAAGAATTTGAAGGTTTAAAAAAACTTAGAGCTGTAGCTGTTGCCACAATCCAATTAAGATATGACGGTTGGGTTACTGAACTAGAAAAAGATAATACTGGAAACGAACCAATTGGACTAGATAACCTTCTTTATTCTGCTGATGCCTCTTTCAGTTGTTTTGCTGATTTAGCACTAGCAAGTCCAGCAGACTATAGGAAAAAAGATATGGGATCGCTTCTCCAATGTGTTTTAACTCCTGGTGATAGATGGATGGGAAGATCCACAGAAAGAATTACAAAAGAAATAGATAAAGAGGTTCGTCGTCTATTCCCATCCTCAAAAAACCTTAAATTGCTTTGGAGTAACGTGGTGCAAATTCCACAATCACTCTATAGAGAAGCTCCCGGCATGGAACCTTTCAGACCCGATCAAAAAACATCTATATCTAATTTCTTCATGGCTGGTAGCTACACAAAACAAGATTATATAGACTCTATGGAGGGAGCTACAATGAGTGGTCATTTAGCTGCCGCTGCAATTTTAGAGAAGAAAGCCGAATTAGCAAAAAATCTTGCAGTAAGTTAATTCATGGGTACTTGGCTAAAACATGACGTAATTACAGTTGTTAATGCGCCTATTGAAAATGTATGGGATACATGGAGCGATCTAGACTCAATGTCACTTTGGATGAGCTGGATTGAATCTGTAAAAACAGTTGACGAAGAAACTAATACGTTACCTGATTTAACAGAATGGACTTTGGCTGCAAATGGCTTTAGGTTTAAATGGAAAGCTCAAATTACAGAAAGGGTTGAAAAAAGCAAACTTAAATGGAAATCAATAGGAGGTTTACCAACTGAGGGATCAGTAGTTTTCGAAAGTAAAACTGATCAAATCACAACGGTCAATTTAGCCATAACTTATGAACTACCAAAAATGATTGCTCGGTTTATGGAAGAAAATATTTTAGGCAAAATGGTTACAAACGAATTACAGGCCAATATTGATAGGTTCAAGGATTTAGTTGAAAAGAACTATACAAAAAATTTTTCTAATTAAAAATATTAATTGCTACATCTAGTAGTCCTTCAAAAGTATATTTTTGTGCCTGTCTATCTACTCTTCCAAAAATCTTGTTACATATTTTTGTTGTCTGAGGTCCAATAGTTAATAACTTAATTTGATCAAAATATTCTAACCATTGTTTACCAAGTTTTTTTTCTAGTAAAAAAGCAGCATTTACTACGGTTTTACCGCTTGAGAAAATAATTGCATCGACTTTTCGATTAGAAATAATATCAATTGTTTCTTCCGGAATTGATTCAGGACATCTAGTTTCATATGCAGCAACCTCAAATACACGAGAACCAGCCTTTCTAAATTGATCTGCAATTAAATCCCTACCACCTGTTTGAACTCTTGGTACAAAAACTCGAAGTCCATAACCAGATACTGGGAAATTATCAATTAAACTTTCAGCAACAAATTCTGGAGGTATAAAATCAGCCTTAATCCCAAAATCATCAAGAGTTTTTGAGGTTTTTTCTCCGACTACAGCGATTTTTGTTTTTTTAGAACATTCTTTTAATGAACTATTAAAGTATCTAAGTCTTTTATCCACAAATTTGATCCCATTACTACTGGAAAAAATAATCCAATGAAAATCATTTATTTGATTTAATGCTTCGTCAAGAGGATTTAAATCATCAGGATCCGCAATACTTATTGCAGGTAAATCAAATACTTTAGCGCCCTTGCTTATGAATATCTTTTTTATATCCAATATCCCTTCTTTTGATCGAGTAATAATTATATTTCTTTGATCAAGGGGTAGATCAGCTTTTGGCATCCTTGTCCTCAACATTATGATTTTGATTTTTTAATTCATCGAGAAGTTTCAAGACTGACAATCCTTTATCAAGAACAACATCGTCTTTAAAAATTATCTCTGGAACTCTTCTCATCTCAATTCTTTTTCCTAAATTATGCCTTATAGAGCTTTTAGCAGTATTCAAGTTTTCAACAATCTCTTTTCTCACTTTCTCTTGAGCAGTTGAAGTTATGTAAATTTTACAGTGTTGCAAATCACCTGATAAATCAATCTTAGAAATATTGACGAAATGATCTCTAATAAAATCATTTTCTAAATCGTTCTGCAAAATAAGGGTTATTTCTTTCTTCAAAAGAGAAGAAACTTTTGCAAGACGGTAATTATTTGGCATTATGGTTGTAAATTTATTGGGTTTGTCATCGCTTGCAAGACAAAATAAACAGTTATGAAAGCACTTAAGACAGAAGAGATCAAACCTACTATTGTGAGTGGATTTGATCTATTCTTGAATAAAGGTTCAAGCAAAGCAACAAGTCCCCCAACAATGATAGATATCAAATACTTTGGATATCTCGCAACATTAGAGAAAAATTCGCCCATCAGCTCCACAAATAGATTACTTTTTTAGCTAAGTTTTAACAAACATTAAACAGCATGATTACATTATATCAATTTAGGCATAGTGCTTTTTGTTTAAAAACAAGAATGGCTCTTCATGCAAAAAAACTACAATATCGAGTTGAAGAAGTAACACCTGGAATAGGCCAATTTGAAATCTTTAAATTATCAGGTCAAAAACAAGTACCTGTAATAGTCGATAGTAATGATCAAGTTATTAATGACTCTTCAACTATTTGCGAATATATAGATAAAAAAAATGAAAACAATCCACTTTTTCCGGAGGATCCAATATTATTTGCACAATGCAAACTAATTGAAGACTGGGCAGATACTACAATGGCTAAAACTTGTAGGAAAGCTTTAATAAAATCTGCAATAGAAAATCCACAGCTAAGAACTGCATTACTTCCAGATGAAATACCTTCTTCAGTTAAAAATATTGTTGATAAATTACCTTTTGAAAATCTTAGTAAAATTTCTAATGTAGTTTTGTCTTCTAAAGATAATTTAGATCTCCAAAAATTACTGGAAGCTTTATCAAAATCTTTGATCAACAAGAAATATTTAGTTGGAGATAGTTTATCAATTGCAGATATTTCAATTGCTGCTCAATTATCCCTTCTTAAATTTCCAACGTCTGCAGGACCAATTCTTTCAGGAGAAGGGTGCCAAGAATACATAAACAACCCTTATTTAGAAAATCTTTTCATTTGGAGGAACAACTTAGAAGAATATCTTTTTAGTGCTAACTCTCAATAAATTCAAACTTCAATTTATATTTATTTGTTTTTATGGCATGAATAGAAGGATCACCAACTTTTGAACCATAAGAAGCAACATATTGCAATCCACAAATTGATGGTTTGATTGAATTATCAACTTCCAATATTTCTTCGGAACATTTTTGAAATTTACTAATTGTCTCTACCTGATTAATCCTTGAAGCACCTGGTTTATGTGCTGTTTGTATAACTAGCTCATCTGCGAAAAAAATATCATCATCTTGGATCTGATTTCTCCCTGTAATTCTTGAATCTATATAAAAATCATCTTTTAAATAAGTAATTTGATTATTAATAGATTCAGGATCATTTACAACCTTGATTAAGGTTTCACCAAATATTGCTTTTCCAATAGATTCAGAATTTTTTGCACGATTACCAACAATTAAATCTAAATCATTCTTAAAGAAATTTACTTTATAAATCACTGGCTCTTCTGAATCATTAACTATATCTTGAGAAGTAACAAGCCAATTCCCCTCGAACCATTTAGGGTAAATTAAATCCTTAGAAGTATCCGATAATTTAAAATTTGGCAAATATAAATCTGGCCATTGAGTTACACGATTTTCCAAAAACTCTCGTACGTTAGAATCTACTAGAGCAAAAGAACTTTCTAAAAAAATTCCTT
>QCBT01000005.1 GCA_003281525.1 Prochlorococcus sp. AG-347-J06
CATATGAAATTTCAATGCAACCTTTTCATGCTTTCAAACCAGATGGTGTAATCCTTTTTTCAGATATTCTCACACCTCTTCCAGGGATGGGAATAAATTTTGAAATAATAGAAAGTAAAGGTCCAATTATTGAGGACCCAATAAGAACCCTAAACCAGGTAGAAAATTTAAAAGAATTAAATCCAAGTGAGAGTTTAGGTTTTGTTGGACAAGTTCTTACTTCACTAAAAAAAGATGTGAATAATGAGGCAACAGTTTTAGGTTTTGTTGGCGCACCTTGGACTCTTGCTGCATATGTAGTTGAAGGTAAAAGCAGTAAAAATTATTCTTTAATAAAATCAATGGCTTTTAATGAACCAGATTTACTTCATAAACTTCTTGATCATTTTGCAAAATCTATTGGTGAATATCTTAAATATCAAATAAAATCTGGAGCGCAAGTAGTACAAATTTTTGATTCATGGGCCGGCCAACTAAGTCCACAAGATTACGATATCTTTGCTGGGCCGTATCAAAAAAAAGTGATTGAAATTGTAAAATCGGAATACCCTGAAACACCAATAATTCTTTACATTTCAGGAAGTGCTGGGGTCCTGGAAAGAATGGCAAAAACTGGAGTAGATATAATTTCATTAGACTGGACAGTAGATATTGAAGAGGCTTGTAAAAGAATTCCCAAAGGGATTGGAATTCAAGGTAATGTTGACCCTGGCATTTTATTCGGGAACAAAGAATCAATAAAAGAAAGGATAGATAATACTTTCAATAAAATTAAAGACAGGAAATACATTCTTAATTTGGGTCATGGGATTTTACCTGGGACTCCAGAAGAAAATGCTCAAACATTTTTTGAACATGGAAAAAAACTCACTTACTAGTCAAAGTCTTGGCATATAAAAACTTATTAATTACAGGCGCTAATGGATGTGTGGGCCAATATTTAGTTGATTGGTTTTTGAAAAACACAAAATTCAGGCTTTATCTCATGGTAAGAGATAAAAATAAGTTACCAATTTCTGTTCAAGAAAATAAAAAAGTCAAGTTAATTGTGTGCGATATCAGGGAATCAAATAGGTATAAAAAGGAAATTAGTCAAATTAATTACCTAATACATACTGCTACAGCTTGGGGAGATCCAAAAAGAGCCTATGAAGTAAATATTAAAGCTTTTGAAGAATTACTAGAAATGCTTGATATTGAAAAGTTAGAAAAGATTATTTATTTTTCAACAGCTAGTATTCTTGATTCCCAAACAGAATTAATGAGGGAATCATTGATTTATGGAACAGAGTACATTCAAACAAAATATGAATGTTTCCAGAGACTTAAAGAAAGCTCATTTGCAGAAAAAACATTCGCTGTTTTCCCTACCTTGGTTTTTGGAGGGAATCTTGGAAAAAAAAGTAAATATCCTGTGAGTTATTTAACTAGTGGATTGAAAGAAATTGGAAAATGGCTTTGGTTAGCTAGATTTTTAAAACTCGATTCTAAATTTCACTTTATACACGCAAATGATATCGCCCAGATTTGCGGGTTTCTAATTAAAAATCATAAAGAAGAGCAATACAAAGGCTTTAGAAAATTTGTGCTAGGTCAAAAATTCATTTCAATTGATGATGCCATAATTACACTGTTAAAAAGACATAATATGAGGAGATTTTTTGCGATACCGCTTACAAAAAAAATTCTAAAAATATTATTAAGAATTCTCCCCATCCAAACTACTCCTTGGGATAGCTTCAGTATCAAAAAATATGACTTTAATCATGTCCCCATCACTAATCCTGAGACTTTTAAACTTAAAAGTTATGCCAAGTCACTGAATGATATTTTAAGGTTATCAAAGTTACCAAGCTGTAATAACAATTAAAATTCTCGCAGTTAGGTTACCAAAGCCTTGTAATATATATAAATAAGCAAATTTTTATTATGTTACGTTCAATCTTTGCAGGGTTATTTGCGATAGTTTTAACTCTAGGTCTAGGTATTTCATCAGTTTCAGCTAAGACTGTTGAAGTAAAACTTGGAACAGATGCTGGAATGCTTGCATTTGAACCAAGTACAGTAACCATTAGTGCTGGTGATACAGTTAAATTCGTCAATAATAAACTTGCACCTCACAATGCTGTTTTTGATGGGCATGAGGAATTAAGTCATGCGGACCTAGCTTTTGCCCCTGGAGAGTCTTGGGAAGAAACATTTGATGCTGCTGGAACTTATGATTACTATTGCGAGCCACACAGAGGCGCTGGAATGGTAGGTAAAGTTATTGTTGAATAAATATTTTAAATAGTTAAACACCCTTTTTGACTTAATATTTATTACGGTCATATTGAAATTTTGATTAATGAAAATAGCTCCAAGCGAATTCTCAAATTCTGCTTGGAACTGTTTTATTTTTGCCAAAGAAATTGCTTATAAGAATTATCAACAAAACGTAGACTCTGATAATTTATTGTTAGCTCTTATAAAAGAGGACAATATTACAAAAAACATTTTAAAGAAAAATAATGTAAATCTAAAAGATCTTGAGAGGGAAGTAATTTCTTCATTAGATGCGAAGGCAAAAATGAAAAATAAACAAGATAATTTATATATTGGCGATACTCTTCACAAAATATTTTTGAAGGCGAGTGATATTAAGAATACTTTAAATGATGTAGTGATATCAACAGAACACTTAGTTTACGGTTTCACTTATGATAACAATTATGGATTTCAAATTTTAAATCAAAAAGGAATTCCAAAATTTCTTGAAATTATAAAGAAAATGAAGACAGATCCGGCAGTAAAAAATGAATTTAATAGTTCTAATGAGTCTTTGGAAAAATATGGTATTGATCTAACTCAATCTGCACGAGATGGGATTTTAGACCCCGTTATTGGTAGGGATGAAGAGATTAGAAGAACAATTCAAATATTGAGTAGAAGAACAAAAAATAATCCCGTTCTTATTGGAGAACCTGGGGTTGGCAAAACAGCTATTGTAGAAGGATTAGCTCAAAGAATTATTAATGGCGATGTACCTTCTGCGCTACAAGATAGGAAACTAATTTCATTAGATATGGGTTCACTTTTGGCTGGAGCAAAATATCGTGGAGAATTTGAAGAAAGAATAAAAAATATTCTAAAGAAAGTGAAAGAATCAGACGGTAAGATTATTCTTTTTATTGATGAAATACATACGGTAGTTGGTGCAGGCGCTAGTGGAGGTTCATTAGATGCAAGCAACCTATTAAAACCAATGCTTGCGAGAGGAGAACTAAGATGTATTGGTGCCACAACTACTAATGAACATAAACAAAATATAGAAAAAGATCCTGCTTTAGAAAGAAGATTTCAAAAGATAAAAGTTGATGCTCCTTCAATAAATGATACAGTATCAATTTTAAGAGGATTAAGAGAAAGATACGAAGTTCATCATAGTGTGAGAATTTCTGATAATGCTTTAGTTGCTGCTGCAACCCTTAGTGAAAGGTATATTAACGATAGATTTCTTCCTGACAAAGCAATAGATCTAATCGATGAAGCAGCCTCAAGATTAAATATGGTCATAACTTCCAAACCTGAAGAAATTGATGAAATTGATCGAAAAGTTTTACAGTTTGAGATGGAAAAATTATCTTTAAAAAGAGAAACAGATGATTTTTCTATAGAAAGATTAAAAAAAATCAATAATGAACTTATATCCCTTAAAGATAAACAGGCAGAATTAGGAGCTCAATGGAAAAAAGAAAAAGATGAAATTGATGAGATTAGCACAATAAAAGAAGAAATTGAATCTGTTCAATTGCAAATAGATCAAGCCAAAAGGAGTTTTGACCTCAACAAAGCAGCAGAATTAGAATTTGGAACTTTAAATTCTTTGCAAAAAAAATTGAGAGAAAAAAGTGATTCTCTAGTAAATTCCCAAAAAAATGGAGATACAAGTCTTTTAAGACAAGAGGTGACTTTTGATGATATTGCAGAAGTTGTCTCAAAGTGGACCTCTATTCCAGTACAGAACTTAAACCAGTCAGAAAAAGATAAACTCTTGAGCCTAGAGTCAATCCTTAAAGAAAAAATTATTGGTCAAGATTGTGCAATTAGAGCTGTTGCAGATTCCATTAAGAGATCAAGGACTGGTCTTAATGATCCAAGCAAGCCATTAGCCAGTTTTCTCTTTTTGGGTCCAACTGGTGTTGGGAAAACAGAGCTAAGTAAAGTAACAGCCAAAATAATATTCGATTCAAATTCTTCAATTACAAGACTGGATATGTCTGAATATATGGAAAAGCATTCAGTGAGCAAAATTATAGGTGCGCCTCCTGGATATTTAGGTTTCGAATCAGGCGGTCAACTAACTGAAGCTGTACGCAAAAATCCTTATTCATTGATTCTCCTAGATGAAATAGAGAAAGCTCACAAAGATATTTTAGATATTCTCTTACAGGTTCTTGATGATGGAATCATTACTGATGGTCAAGGTCGTACAATCAATTTCAAAAATTCAATCATTGTTCTCACAAGTAATTTAGGAAGTCAATCAATAAATGATTTATCAGTTAGAAAAGAAGATACAAATGAAATTAAAAAAGTTGTAGATGATGAAATTAAAAAATTTTTCAAGCCTGAGTTTTTAAATCGACTTGATGAAATAGTTATTTTTAATAATTTAGAATTAAATGACTTAAAAGAAATTGCAAAAATCCAGCTTCAACATTTAGAAAAAAGACTTAACAAAAAAAACTTAAGCTTCAAAATTGCGGATGAAGCAATTAACCAACTTGTCGAAAAAAGTTTCGATCATGCCTATGGTGCAAGGCCTTTAAAAAGAATTATTCAAAAACAAATTGAGACAAAAATTTCAAATAATATATTGAATAATCACTACCTTAATAAAGACGAGATTAATATTTATCTGGTTAATGGACAGATAAATGTTGATTAAATATCTAATTAAAGAATCCAGTATGACTTGAGATTTAACAACTTTAATCTAAGATTTGAACCAATCAGGAATTTCCTCATAACTTGCTTTATTCGATTTATTTTCTTTTGATTCTGTTTTCCAACAACATGTTCTGCCCTTATCCTTACCCTGTAAGAATTCATTAGCCCATCTCCAGATTAATTCAGAGGTGAACTCCATTCCCACATTATCCATAATTCTCAGATCTAAAGCATCTAAGTCATGTAATTTTTCCCAGTAATTCAGCAAAGGGTCATCTCTATTTATTAGAAAAGTATGGTCAAATTGTTCCTTTAGTCTATTTTCTAGGGGCTTTAGACTTGAAAAATCGACAACAAAACCATTTAGGTCTAAATTTTTTGCAGTGAACCAAAAGGTGAATGATCTTGAATATCCATGCACAAATCTGCAGTGGCCTTCATGGCGCCATTGCCTATGTGAACAGGGAAAATCCTCGTAACTTTTGCTGCATGAAAATTTCAGAGAATGAATATACATCAATTTACTGTTAGGATAATTTTTAATAAAACACATTGAGTAGGATTTAACATAACGAACATAATGACTTATTCAACTAATTTTTCGATAGAGGATCTTCACTTTGATAATTATGGATTAATCCCTGCAATAGCACAAGATTGGCTTGACGGATCAATTCTTATGCTTGCTTGGATGAACAAAGAATCTTTGACAATGACACTTGAAACCAAGAACGTTCATTATTGGAGTAGATCAAGATCTGAAATTTGGAGAAAAGGAGCTACAAGTGGAAGTACCCAAATACTTAAGGAGATAAGATTCGACTGCGATAATGATGCACTCATCCTTTTGATTGAACAAAATGGTTCAGGAGCATGTCACACTGGGGAAAAAAGTTGTTTTTTCAACGAAATCAAAATTAATCAAAGTGATAAAAAAGAGAAAAAAACAACTCCCTACTCAAATATTTGCTCTGAATTATTCAATACGATTAGCGAAAGATCAATAAATCCATCAGAAAAAAGTTACACAAATCATTTATTAACAAAAGGTAGTAATACTATTTTGAAAAAAATAGGAGAGGAATCTGCAGAGTTTATAATGGCTTGCAAAGATAATGATAAAATTTCAATCTCAAATGAAGCTGCTGATTTAATTTATCATATGCAAGTAGCACTTATGCATAAGGGGGTTGAGTGGAGAGATGTACTTGCTGTTCTAGAATCAAGAAGAAAAAATTAAAAATTAAAATTTATGTTTTTAATTTTTTTAACCTAAAAGTTTAAAAAATAATGTTAATTAACTAATTAATAATTATTAATTAATTATTAATTAATTATTACATGTATGGCTTATTACTGAATTGACTATAAGTTTAATATATCAACAATGAGGTAAATCGTGAGTTCATTAAGCGATTTTCTTGGTGAAATAGGTCGTCATCAACTTTTGACTCCCGAAAGAGAACTCACAATGGGCAGAAAAGTCCAAGAAATGGTTGTACTTGTTAATAGATGTCAAGAGGCAGGAGGGAAAGGTCCCGCTTGTGAATACTCAGAAGCTGAGAGAAAAAAGATCAAAATTGGTGAAAAAGCTAAAAACGAGATGATAACAGCCAACCTAAGACTAGTTGTTAACCTCGCCAAGAGATACCAAGGGAAAGGATTAGAATTACTGGACTTAATTCAGGAGGGTACATTAGGTCTTACAAGGGCCGTAGAAAAATATGATCCGTCTAGAGGACATAGATTTTCCACCTATGCTTATTGGTGGATTAGGCAAGGTTTAAATAGAGCATTGTCAACTCAAAGTAGAACGATAAGGATCCCTGTTAACATTAATGAAAAACTTACAAAACTAAGATCAGCAAAATCAAAGCTTATGCAACTTAAGGGCATTCCTCCTACTAGTGATGAGCTAGCTGAAGAAATGAAAATAACCAAAGAGGAAATTGACGAACTCCTTTCTTGTGAATTGAGAAGCATCACTGTTAGTCTCCAAGGTACTGTTAAATCAAAATCAGATCCTTCCGAGTTAGTTGATATTCTTCCAAGTGATCAAACTCCCCCAATGGAATTAGCCGAATTAGCCGAAAGGACAGCCTCGGCTTGGAAGTTATTAGATAAAGCAAATTTAACTGAGAAAGAAAGAAAGATAGTAAGCTTAAGATTTGGTTTAGACGGCTCAAATGAATGGAGAACTTTAGCTGAAGTTGCAAGACATATGAGTTGTAGCAGAGAATATTGCCGACAAGTTGTTCAACGTGCTTTAAGAAAACTTAGAAAAGCAGGAATACAGAATGGATTAGTTGATAGTATTAGCTAAAAATTCCATTAAAAATATTTAAATTTCATTTATAAGGATGAAAGAGAATTACAAAACTCAAGAAAAAATCTATGATGCTGAAGTTTTAGAAAGTTCAACATTTGATGAAAATATCATTATCAAGATTCTTATTAATGCGGGAAGAACAATTGCCAAGCCTGCCTTAGAAGTTTTGGAGATGGCTTTAGATCCTTATACTCCTGCACAAGTGAGAGTTTCATTAATGGCTGCTTTAGCATATTTGATTATGCCATTTGATCTATTCCCTGACTTTATGCCTTTAGTTGGTTTTAGTGATGATTTTGTAGCCCTCACAGCAGTACTCAGTATATGGAGTAAATATATGACTCCTTCAATAAGAGCAAGAGCAGAGAATAAGCTTAATAAGTTATTTCCTTTTTATTGAATGAGCAAATTATCTATACAGGAAGAAAAAGAAATTGTCTCCTTCATTAAAGATTGGTTAAAAACGCATGGATTTACCCAAAAAGACTTAGCAAATGAATTAAATATTAAATCGAGTAGAACCGCCGAGATTATTCTCAAAATTAAAGAATTATATAAAAAAGGGGGCATGTTCAATATTGCAAAAAATCTTATAAAGATTGAGCAAAAATGGTTAAACAATATCAAGAACGATTATCTAGAAACAAAACAAACACCACCATATAATCAATTAGATATCGACTCATTAGTAAACCAGATAAATCAAGATACAAGTGAATAAATATTATTTAAAATAATATATTTTTAATTAAAATTGATATAACCTCTTAAAACTAACGTTTAAATAAATATCTTTTTAACTCCTAAATAAGATAAATAACTGAATTATTAAAGCAAAAATATTATGTATTTTTAAGTTAAATTAATTCTTTTAATAAATAGTTAATAATTACTAAATTTTTTCGTAAATCATATTTAAAATGCTTGAATCCAGGGATAAATATCATAATTAATCCATATACCTTTTTTCCAATATATATCCTCCTCAATAAGATCTTTCAACTCGTTTACATCATTAGCATTAAAAATTCCAAACAAATATTTGGTACATTTTGTTGGCCCTAATGTAACTAGAATATAGCTATCTTTTAAGTTTTTAAGTCTCTTAAGATGTTGTTCTCGAAATGGTTCCCTTTTAATAATTGCATCTTCACAGTACCTTCCAAAAACTACAAACTTTTCCATTTTTAAATATAAATAATAGAGTGAATAGATACTTAATAATTGCATATATTACACGCAGATTGCTATGTTATTTAATACAACTTTCTTTTAATTAATTATGCTAACTGGTAGCGATCTCCTTGCAAAAGTTAAAGAACTTGGTGATGTTAGCAAATCTGACCTAGTTCGCGCCTGTGGATATGTTACCACTAAGAAAAACGGAGGTGAACGCTTAAACTTTACCGCATTTTATGAAGCACTTTTAGAAGCAAAAGGGGTTAATCTTGGTGATTCTAGAGTTGCAGGTATTGGAAAAGGTGGAAGAAAACTTAGTTATATTGCTACAGTTCAAGGCAATGGAAATCTTCTGATTGGGAAAGCATATACAGCACTACTTGATTTAAAAGCAGGTGATGAATTCGAGATTAAGCTCGGAAGAAAACAAATCAGATTATTACCTACGGAAGAATCTTAAAGACAACAAAAATAGATCGTCATAACATTTTTAATTAATTTTCTATAATTAATTCTTTTAATTAATAAATTATCTTTGTATTTCTTTTTTTTGATCAGCAGCTAAACGCATTTCTTTACAAAACTCACCAACATGATAGACAACATCTTTTTCACTTGAACTCGAGATTCGTTTTACAAATGCACTCCCAATAATTACCCCATCTGCTCCCCACTCACGAACTTTATTAACATGTTCTGGAGTTGATATTCCAAAACCAACAGCAATTGGATTGCTATTTACATCTTTTAATTTAGCAATAAGATTTTCTACTCTATTTTCCATTTTGTTTCTCTCACCAGTGACACCTGTAACACTTACTAAATAAGTAAAGCCTTTTGTATGATTTGATATTTGTTTCATTCTTTCAAAAGGAGTAGTTGGCGCTACCAATAAAATTAAGTCCATAGAGTGGTTACTAACTATTTTAGAAAATTTATAAGCTTCCTCCAAAGGGAGGTCAGGAACTATTAGTCCAGAAACTCCAGCATCAGATGCTATCTCACAAAACCTTTCAAAGCCAAAACATAGTAATGGATTCAAGTAAGAAAAAAGGATGATGGGAATATTTAATTTACCTTTTAAAGACTCTAAAAGTTTAATTACTTTTCTTAAGCTAGTACCTGACTTTAAGGCGCGAGAGGCCGCCACTTGAATAACAGGTCCGTCTGCAAGTGGGTCACTATACGGGATGCCTAATTCAATAAGGTCAGCTCCATTTTCTTGTAACTTTAATAATATCTCAGACGTTATTTCAATATTGGGATCCCCAGCCATTATAAAAGGCATTAAAGCAAATTTTTTTTTATTTTTTAACTCATAAAACATCTCATCTACCTTAGATAAAGATTCATTTTTAGTAATTTGCATTTTGTTATCTTTCATGATGTTTAGATATTTTTATATGAAAAATTTATGGATTTTTCTCTAAATCTTCCATAAGTTTTTGCTGCTCTTCCTTTGACAATGAGTTGAATTTGGTTTCTAGTTTATCATTAACAATTTTTTCATACTCTTTTCTATAACGCTTCCTTTGTTCCATAAAAGTCATTTTTCCATTTACAACTCTAAAAACATAAGATGCTACCCAAGTAATAACAATCAAAATCAAGATGCAACTTGATAGAGTGGTGGCTGTAAAATTATCGATACCAATTTGCGGTGCAAATTTATAACTAATTAATCCTATTAACGAAATAAATAAACCTATTTGTATAACTTTTCCTTTAGTCAATTATTTAACCTTTACCACTTCCTTTTAGTCTGAGATTTAAAAATGGAGAAAATAAAATTAAACCTGGAAAGAAAAGAAATACAAGGCCATAAATTCCTAATCTTTCAAATTTGCCCATAATATTCCATCTATTATTCATCCAGTAAAATAGTAACAATGGGATAACCAATAAATAGATAGAAATAATTCCGATATAAGCAATTAAAGTAGCGAATGAATTATTGAAAAAACTTTCCATTTTAATTTATGGTTACTTAGTTAAAACATAACAACAATTGGAAGTTATCGTCAGAACTAAAAATAAATAATTAAATAATGGGAGTGGGGGGACTTGAACCCCCACGAGCTAAATCGCTCGACGGATTTTAAGTCCGGCGCGTCTACCAATTCCGCCACACTCCCAAAGGAATTTGCGCTTTCTAATCGTAGCTGAAAGTATCCCATTTAACCAAGAAAAATTGGAATATTTACACTTTTAATTGTCAGTTTAAATCTAATTTTTTAATTTACTATCCCTTCTACTTGCCATTGTAAAGTTTCACCTGCATGAAATGGTTTTATTTGTCCGACAATATTTTTTTCTTCAACAACATCAATATATTCTTTAATTTTATTAGGTCTAGAAACTAATTTTAATTTTTCTTTATTTGGTGGGACATTATAAAAATTAGGGCCATTCAAACTTGCAAACTTTTCAAAATTATCTAGAGCATCCTCCTCTTCGAAAACTGTTAAGTAGCTTTCTATTGCTACTGGCGAATTAAAAATGCCTGCACATCCACAGAAAGTCTTCCACTTCCTAAGGTGTGGAGCAGAGTCAGTCCCCAAGAAAAAACATTTTTTCCCACTTGTTGCCGCTCTCCTTAAAGCGAGTCTATTATTTTCCCTCTTAGCAACTGGTAAGCAGTAAAAATCACTATTTAAGCCTCCAAAAAACATTGCATTTCTATTTATATGCAAATGATGCGGAGTAATAGTAGCCCCAATATTATTTTCTTGCACAAAATCCACTGCGTAAGAGGTGGTTATGTGTTCTAAAACGATTTTTAATTTTGGAAATCTTTTTGTTATTTGAGAAAGTTCTTTATCTATAAAAACTTCCTCTCTATCAAATACATCTACTTCAGAATCAGTCACTTCCCCATGAATTAAAAGAGGCATTCTAGAATCTTCCATTAATTCAAAGATCTTATATAGATTTTCTATTTTCCTAACTCCATGACTGGAATTTGTTGTAGCATTAGCAGGATATAATTTCGCTGCAAAAAAAACATTATTTTTAAAACCATTAATCAGTTCCCCTTTATCAGTGTCATCTGTAAGATAAATTGTCATTAATGGTTTAAACTTAGAACTTTCTGGTAGCGATTCAAAAATAGATTTCCTATAAGAAATAGCGCTATTGATTGATGTTATTGGAGTTTTAGTATTTGGCATAACAATGGCTCTTCCAAAATATTCCGAAGTAAACTTAATGATATTTTTTAATACAAGACCTTCTCTTAAATGTAAATGCCAATCATCAGGTTTTATTATGTTTAAAGTCTTCAAAATTTTTTCTATTTAATCAATTTTAACAGCAAATTAAAATTGACAATAAATTATATATATTCGAGGATAGTTATTAGCCAATTATGAGAATTTTTATAATCTAAATTAAATCCTAAATATGAGTGATTCTTTATTTCCAATAATAGAAATATTTTTAGGCGTAGTTCTACTTTTTGCTGGAGGAGAGTTCTTTATTCAAGGAGCCATATTTTTATCTTTAATTTTAGGAATACCTCAAATAGTAATTGGTTTGACAGTTGTTTCTCTTGGAACAAGCTCTCCTGAGTTGTTGGTAAGTTTGAGTTCAATTTTAAAAGGCAGTGATTCGCTTGCGGCAAGCAATGTAATTGGAAGCAATATTTTTAATGTTCTCGTTGTTTTGGGCATAAGCTCATTGATAACACCTCTTAAAGTAAAAAGCAGGATAGTCAGAAGAGATGTGCCTCTTTTAATGGCAATTTCTTGTGCAGTTTGGGCTATGTCATCAACAGGCTTATTAACATTGCAAGCAGGGTTATTTCTAATATTTTGTTTAATCTTAAATACAATATGGGAAATTAATACCATCAATGAGAAAGCAGAGGAGACAAAAGATGCTGAACCAGAGATAGAAGAATTAAAAGAAAACTATAAAGGGAAAATGAATATGCTACTAAAGTTAATATTGGGAATATTTCTTTTAAGCTTTGGTTCAAATATTCTAGTAAATGGTTCTCAAACGCTCGCTACTCTTTTGGGTGTAAATGAAATTGTTATTGGTTTAACTATCGTCGCAACTGGGACATCTTTACCAGAATTAGTAACTTCAATAATTGCTGCATTTAAAGGCAAAACAGATCTTGCGATTGGGAATGTAATAGGAAGTAATTTACTCAATCAACTTTTAATCCTTGGAAGTTGCAGTATTTTTTCAGGATTTAAAGGTTTAGTAATTGATCAGAGTCTAATAAAAGTTGACTTACCTTTTATGGTTTTAACTACCTTTGCATGCTTACCAATTTTCTGGAGCAAAGGGAAAATCACAAGAATTGAAGGATTTATTTTGCTTAATCTTTATATTTTCTACATTCTCGATAAGATACTTTTCCTGAATGAATTTAACTACCTTTCTGAATTAAGGATAGTTTTATTTATTTACTTTGCATTACTTATAGTATTTCTGATTGTTCAAGAAAAATTAAAATTTTCTAATTCATAATTTTATCCATACATGGTCACAAATTCTTCCGAGATAGTTGGGTGCAAAGCCATAGTAATATCAAAGTCTTTTTTTGTTATCCCTGCATTTAATGAAATTGATACCATTTGAATAATCTCAGACGATGTTTCTCCAAACATATGACATCCTAGGACTTTGTCAGTTAACTTATGAACTACAATCTTCAACATACATTTTGATTTATTCTTTTTAAAGGTATTAGACATAGGGGTAAATTTACACTTGAAAATTTTTATATTTTTTTCAGAGTAAATCTCTTTAGCTCTTTTCTCACTTAAGCCAACTGTTGAAATTTCTGGAATAGTAAAAACGGCCTTAGGGATATATTCATAATTTACTTTTCTTTTTTGGTCATTAAAAAAATTATCCGAAAAAACTCTCCCTTGTTCTATTGCTACTGGAGTTAAGTTTGGTTTATTTATGATATCGCCAACTGCAAAAATATTTGCGTTGCTTGTTTGATTAAGTTCATCGACATCTAAATATTGACCATCCATCTTTAGATTTAAAAAATCTAAATTTAAAGGCAATAGATTTGGTTCTCTTCCTGTAGCAATAAGGATATTATTAGTTAGGAGTTTATCTCCCGAGTCTAAGGTAGATTCCAGATTTCCATTTACTTTCTTGATAGACTTTAATTGAGTATTGGAGATTATATTGATTTCAGTAAAAGTAGGTGATTCCTCTAGGCATGAAGAAAGATCCTCATCAAAACCATTAAGTAAATGTTGACCTCTAATTAATTGAGTTACTTCAGTACCTAAATTTCTGAAAATAGAAGCAAATTCACAAGCAATATATCCTCCTCCTACTATTAATAGTGATTTGGGAAACTTTTCTAATTCAAAAATATCATCACTAGTCCATGCCAAATTTACCCCAGGAATATTTAATTTCTTTGGTTTGCCTCCAACTGAAATAAGAATTTTTTTTGAACTTATTTTGTTTTTAATTTTCTTTGTTTTTGGACAAATAATTTCTAATTCATTTTGAGTAATAAATCTTCCTAAGCCTTCAAAAACATTTATATGCAACTTTTTTAAAGAATTTCTATGTAAATTACTTAATCTAGAAACCTCCTCTCTAATATTCTTCAATAAAATTTTTGATTCAAAATTAATAACTTCATTTTTTAATCCATATCCTTCAGAAGAATCCATATTTTTTTTACTTTTAGCTGCATAAACCATCAATTTCTTAGGCACACATCCCCTTATCACACAAGTACCTCCTATTTGATTTGCTTCTATGATTGCGACTTTTGCTCCATAACTAGCCGCACGTTTAGCCGCCGCGAGTCCTCCAGATCCAGCGCCAACAACAATTAAATCGAATTCAAATTCCAAGACTTTTTTTAATCAATTATTATAGCGTTAGTTTATAGCTTTAATTCAAATAATGAATGAGATTTTGACATGGGATGATTTAAATAAATTTGAAGTTGATGATCTTGATAAAGTAAATGGTATTAATAATTCCTACGCAAATTTAAGATTATTTGGACAGAGTAAAAATGATGTACTAGTTACCCTCTATAGAGATAGGCATTCTTGGTGTCCTTACTGTCAGAAGATATGGTTATGGCTTGAATTTAAGAGAATTCCATACAGAGTCAAGAAAATAAATATGTTTTGCTACGGCCAAAAAGAAAGTTGGTTCCTTGAAAAAGTCAGATCGGGGAAATTACCTGCAATTGAATTTAAGGGGCAAGTTATAACTGAAAGCGACGATATCATAGCTTTTTTAGAAAATGAATTTGGAGCACTTGGATCTTTTATAACATCTAGTCACCTTATCAAAATTCGAAAGTTAGAAAGAGAAATTTTCAGATCTTGGTGTAATTGGCTCTGCCGAGAAAGCTTTAACTTTATAGATAACTCTTTTAGAAAAAAAAGATTTAAAGAATCCATTTCTAAATTCGATGAAATCTTAAGTTTGTCAAGATCAGGGTTTATTGATCCATCTATTTCTAAAACGGGTGATATGGAGCCTGGTGTTGGAGATATAATTTTTATTCCCTATATGGAGAGAATGAATGCATCACTGATTTATTATAAAGGGTTTAATTTAAGATCTAATTACCGTCATGTAGATAACTGGCTTACCCTTTTTGAAGGGACAAGTGCTTATAGAGGCACTCAAGGAGATTTTCATACTCATTCTCATGATTTACCTCCACAAATGGGAGGATGCTACAAAGAAAGCAATGAAAAACAGATTATTTTCTCTAAGCTAATAGATACTGGGGAGGGTTTAGGTAATTATGAATTAAATCAAAATTATAAGTCAAAATATTTCGCAAAAATTGCTCTTAAAAGAGTGGTAAAGCATAAAGACAATTTACTAAAGGTAAACCCACACGATAAAGAATCCTTTGACGAATCATTGAGATCAGCTTTGAGCCATATGATAACAGGTGAAGTATTAATCCCTAAAAAACTTTCAGGGATCTCTCTAAGATACTTAAAAAACAGAATCTCAGTCCCAAGAGATATGCCAATTATTTCAGCAAGGTTATTAAGGCAATCATTAAATAAAATTGAATCACTTAGTGATATCAATGAAATAGATAAGATCCCTTTCAGGCATAGATATGATCAAGATCCTATAAATTTCATTTCTACTTAATAGGAAAAACTATAAATTTTTTCTTGAATCTATTTGAAGTAAATCTCTTATTTTTTGAACTTGACTTGCAATATTAGGATCAATTGACAATTTTTTTTCAACTTGTTCAATAGCATACATAACTGTTGTATGGTCTTTGCCCCCAAACTCATCTCCAATTCTTGGCAGGCTTAGATCCGTTCCATGTCGCATAAGATACATGCCTATTTGCCTAGCTTGACTTACTGGTTTTCTCCTACTTGAACTAATCAATTCATCGGTAGAAACTTTAAAGAAATCTGACACTTTATTAATAACTTGTTTTGGAGTAACAACTACTCCAACACTATTCGGATCAAGCATTGGAGCAATTGATTGGACTGTCATTGGCAAGCCTGTTATTGATGCAAATGCAACAGCCCTAGTAAATGCTCCTTCCAATTCTCGAATATTCGAAGTGAATCTTCCTGCTATAAATTGAATTAAATCTCTTGGAAGACTCATCTTCTCTTGTTCTGCCTTTTTTTGAAGAATGGCTGTCCTAGTTTCAAGGTCAGGTGGTTGAATATCTGCGGTCATACCCATTGAGAACCTAGAAATTAATCTCTCTTGAATTCCCGACAATTGATTTGGTGGTCTATCACTTGCAATAACTATTTGACTTCCTGATTCATGAAGAGCGTTAAAAGTATGAAAGAATTCTTCCTGTGTATACTCTTTACCTTCTAGAAACTGTATATCGTCTATTAAAATCAAATCTACATTTCTATATTTATCTCGAATAGCTGTCATTCCATCTCTTCGAATACCACTAATAACATCATTTGTAAAAGTCTCTGTAGATACATATTTAACTTTTGCTTCTGGATCTATTTCTACTCGATAATGACCTATTGCTTGCATTAAATGAGTCTTACCAAGACCTACTCCTCCACAAATAAATAATGGGTTGAATTCTCTCCCAGGAGATTCTGCAACGGCTAAAGCCGCTGCATGAGCCAACCTACTATTTGGACCTACAACAAATCTTTTAAATACGTAGCGTAAATTTAAACCATTAGGATTTTTGAATTGATTTTTTGAAGAAATATCTTGATTATTATTAGGAAATGATTTTGTTTTATGATTCACAATCTGTTCATCTAGATTCTTTTTATTTGTTAAATCGCTGCTTATATTTGTTTCAGATTTAAAAACAACTTTTACATCATGGCCGCATATTTCTTTTGCAGCCTTTTCGATAGTTTGACAATAATTCTTTCTTAACCAATCACTGGAAAATGTATTTGGAGCAATTAAGGTTAATAAGCCATTTTCAAAACAATTAAATTTAGCAGGCCTTATCCATGTCTCAAATGAAGGCTTACTTAAAGTTTTTTGAAGTGATTGTTGAACTTCCGCCCAAATAGGATTAATTGCTTGCAAAATTTTATTCTCTAGATTATTAATCTAGTTGGAATTTAATAATTGGCCATTAGGAAATCACAAGATCACGACAAATTTAAAATTACTTAACAAACCATCATACAAATTTATAAAAAATTTTTATTTTTTATAGGCATATAATTATTTTAAATCGCAATAAATTTTTGGATAAAGCATTACTTATTATCATGGCAAAATGGCATGCTTTTGGAAGATGCAAAACAAGATTATCTAAAGATATAGGTAAAAGTAATTCTGCAAAGGTTCAAAGTGAAATGACGAAACACACTATTTCAGTCGCAAAATTTCTCCAAGATAATAAACTTATTGATATTTCTATTGCTATATCTGGTTTGGGGGTAGGTAACTGTAAAAGATGGACTAGAGAATTAGGCATCAAAAGATTTAATTTACAGGGGAAAGGCTGCTTGGGAGAAAAAATGAAACGGCAAATAATTATCAACAAAAAATTTTGTGCAAGACATAAGATCAAAAATATTATTTTTATTGGTACTGACCTTCCAGATTTATGCCATCAAGATTTATTGAATACTCTAAAAGAGCTTCAACAAAATGATCTTATTTTAGGACCATCTAATGATGGAGGATATTGGCTTATTGGTTTATCAGAAAAAATAATGTCATCGCATATATATTTACCTTTTATCAACATAAAGTGGGGGACAGAAAATGTTCTTCAAAATACAATTGATAATTGTGCTAAAACAAAATTAAGATATAAGTTTTTAGATAAAAAAATTGATATAGATACAATTATTGATATTGAAAATAGAAAGTAATCGACTTGTCAAAAATCTCAATTATTATCCCAACTATTAACGAAGCTAATAATTTGCCATTATTGCTTTCAGACTTGTCAAGTATTCAGAAAGAGGGCGAAATCATAATTGTTGATTGTGGAAGTGAAGATAAAACTATAGATATAGCAAATATTTATGGAGCAAAAGTATTTATATCCAAAGAAAGGAATCGAGGTCTCCAATTAGATATTGGAGCTAAAAATTCAAAAGGAGAGTGGCTCATATTTTTACATGCAGACACAAGATTAACTCATGATTGGTTTAAAAAAATAAACTCATTTTTAAAGGCAAACAAGAATATTATTTACTATTTTGAATTCAAAATTAATCACAAAAAGATAATTTATAGGGTCCTCGAAATTCTCGTGAATATTAGAAGTAAATTTTTTAAACAACCTTATGGTGATCAAGGTTTAATAATTCATAGAACAATTTATTTTAAGAATAATGGATTTAGAAATATACCTTTGATGGAAGATGTAGATTTTTTAATGAGATTAAACCGAAAAAAAGATTTAAAACAATTAAATTTTCCTATTTTTATAAGTTCAAGGAAATGGGAAAGAACTAATATTTTTCTCCAAGCAATTAAGAACTGGCACTTTAGAAGAAGATGGTCAAAAGGCGAATCGTTAAAATCTATATATTCTGACTACTACAAAAAATGATTAATTTGCATACCAAAAAGCACATTTCGACCCTCTAGGTTCTAAAATCCAACCTTGTCTTTTGTAAAATGAAACCACTTCTGCATCAGCAAAAAGGGTTACTTTAGAAATGCCAATATTTTTCAATTCTTTTAGGACATATCTCATTATCTCTTTCCCCAATCCAAGTCCTTGATAGACAGGGTTAATAGCCACATCCCAAACTGTTGCTTCTAGAATTCCATCACCAGTGCATCTGGCAAATCCAACTAGTCTGGGAAATTTATCATCATGAAGCCATAACCCAACCACCAAAATACTGAAATCTAAAGCTCTTTTTACCCTCCTTATAGGTCTTCTGCTCCAACCAACAGTTTGCAAAAGTTGATCTAGTTCTATTAGATCTAAATCTTTATTTTTACTACATACAAATATTTCTTCTTTAGTTGTTTGAGTGAACTCATAAGAATTCAAACCATAGAGATCTATCAGCTCATCCTTTGATATACTGTTTGATTTTTTTATTAACGATCCTTGGTTTCTAAAAATCATTAAAAATTCACGAATCCCTTTTGTTGAAGCTCAGAGAGCTGAAAATATAAACCCTTTTTCCGTCTTAATTCACTATGTGTTCCCTCCTCAACTAATGATCCCCCTTTCAAGACTAAAATCTTATCAGAACTTTCAATAGTTGCTAATCTGTGAGCTATTACTAATGCTGTTCTTTTTGAAAGAATTCTTTCAAGATCCTTCTGCAAAGTAGCCTCTGTTGAGGGATCCATAAACGCTGTTGCTTCGTCCATAATTAAAACAACAGGATTTCTAATCGCTACTCGAGCTACGGAAAGAAGTTGTCTCTCTCCAGAAGAGAGATTTCCCCCTCTTTCTCTTAGTGAGGTGTTCAAACCTTCTGGTAATTTTTTTAACAAATTATCTAAACCTAATTCGTAACAAAGATTTTCTAATTCAAGATTGTCTAGATTCGCATTCAGTTTTAAATTATCTGCGACATTTCCACTAAAGATAAAGGTATCTTGCAAAACTACTCCCAACATATTTCTAAGAGTTGCAATAGGAATATCTTTGATATCTATATCATCGATAAAAATTTGACCCGATTGAGGTTCATACAATCTACACAATAGTCTAATTATGGTTGTCTTACCTGAACCAGTTGGGCCTACAAAAGCCACATGCTCTCCTGGATTAATCTTGAAAGATAAATTCTTTAAAATATGTTCTCCTGCGTTGTAGAAAAAATTAACATTCTTGAACTCAATTTTGCCCTTAAATTTTTTATTTACATTTTTAGCATTTTCTAAAAAATGTTTTGAGGAAGTAGAGTCCTTAATCTGTATTTCTTCATCCAATAATTCGTTTATTCTTTCTACAGCTGTTAAACCTCCTTGTATTTGAGTAAATCTTTCTGCAAGCTGTCTTAAAGGTTCAAAAAGTCTTTGAGAATATAAAATAAAAGTTGTTAATGTTCCTAAACCAATATTTCCAGAAGTAACAAGATATCCTCCAACTGCTAAAACCAAGGAAACTGCAGCAAGAGAAATCCATTCTATAAACGCCGAAATACTGCTGTCATAAAATATTGTTCCATTAACTGCTTTCTTATAAGCAACTCCAGTTTTGGAAAATTTCTTGCTATTAAAAGCCTCTCTTCTGAACATCTGAACGACTTCTAAACCTTGAAGATTCTCTTGAAAATCAGAGTTTAGTTGAGACAATTCTTCCCTTACTTGATAATTGGCTCTTCTGTAACGTTTTTGAAGCCAAACAATAAAATATGAAACTGGGATTTGAGTCAAAAGTAATAAAATGGCAAGCCCCCGATCAATTGACAGCATTGTCAAAGAAATTACTATCAGACTAACGAAGTCAGCAATGACTCCAACTGCCCCACTACCAAAAACCTCGGCTAAAGCATCAACATCATTTGTTAATCTTGTTAATAATTTCCCCACAGGCATTTTATCGTGATACTTAAGAGATAAAGATATTGAATGATCAAAAAGTTCTCTTCTTATTCTTGCTGTCAAACGTTGTCCCACTGCTTGGATATTGTAAGTTTGGTATCCCTGCAGAACTAATCTGAATAAAACAGTTATAAATAAAGTTACGATAATGGCATTTATCGACTGCCCAAAGAAAGTTTTACTTAGCCAAACATCTGTAGTTTCGTTCTTTAGTATAGTAATTGCTTGACCAACTAATAATGGTTGAATAGCTCCAGAGAAAGAAACAGGTAACAAAACTATCAAGATTAGATAGATTGTTTTTTTATCTTTAGTTAAATATTTACCTAACTTTTTAATCCTTCTAAAATCTTTAAAAAACATTTAGCTAATCTTCTATAAAGCATTAGTTGATTCTATTGATAAAATTGTATCTCTGAGATGATTATCATCTAACCTCATAGATAAAGAATTTCCAATTAGTCTTGCAGTCGAGTAATAAAGATCATCTATTTTAATTAAACCATTTTCTTTGAGAGTCTTTCCGGTTGCCACCAAATCAACTATTGCCTCTGCCATACCTGTAATAGGACCAAGCTCTACTGATCCTGTCAAATGAACTATTTCTACAGGAATATTTAATTCTTCAAAATAAGATCTTGCTGTTTTTATAAATTTACTTGCTACTTTACAATTCGCTGGAAGATCAGTTGGTTTTAAATAATTGCTATTTTTCTTAACCGCCAACGACATATGACAGCCCCCAAATCCCAAATCTAATAATTTTGCGACTTTTAATTCAGATTCTCGTAAAACGTCATCCCCAACAATGCCCAAATCAGCCTGACCATAACTTACATAAACAGGCACATCTCCATTTCTTACTAAAAGAGCTTTTGCCCGTTTGCAATTTGATTCAAAGGTTAATGATCTATTATTTTCTTCCAACGCATTAGAGAAATCTAACCCAGCTTTTTTAAAAGTTGAAATTGAATCTTTTAACAGAGCTCCTTTTGGTAAAGCTATAGTAATCATAGATCAATTTCTTTCAAGGATTCTTCATTCTAATTTAACAATGGAATTTAATAAAGCTCGAAATATAATCGGACTTAGAGTTTTAAGTGATAACGTCATTTGGTTGATGGTAAAAGATAAATCCGTTGTGGTTGTAGATCCATCTGTTCATGAACCAGTTATTCAATATATAAATGAAAACAATTTTCACTTAGAAGCTATTTTGCAAACTCATCATCATTCAGACCATATTGGAGGGACGAAGTCTCTTATTGAAAGATGGCCTAATGTAAAGGTGATTGCTTCCTCCAAAGAAAAAAAGAGGATACCTTTCCAAAATGTATCTGTAGAAGATGGAGAAACTCTGAACATTTTAGGTGAAGAAGTAAAAATAATTGAAGTATTAGGACATACAAGCTCACATATTGCCTTCTTTTTGAATGGGATAAATCCTGTTCTTTTTATTGGTGACACATTATTTTCGGGAGGCTGTGGGAGAATTTTTGAAGGAACTTATCAACAAATGTATTCTTCGCTAGAAAGAATCAAATCTTTACCAAAAAATACTCTCATATATTGTGCACATGAATATACTAAGGCCAATATATTGTGGGCATTGAATCTCAAGCCAAAAGATCAAGATATAAAAAATAAACTTTCGGAAGTTGAAAAAAAGCTTTCTCTTAATGAATTGACAATTCCATTTTTACTTGATGAAGAGATGAAAATAAACCTTTTCTTAAGAGCAAAAAATTTAGAAGAATTTACTTTTTTGAGAGCAAATAAAGATTTATGGGTTTAAATAGATAGGTATCTTCATAAACAAATGTCCCCCAAACAAGTAATTAAAACATCAAATGCTCCAGATCCTGTAGGTCCTTATAATCAAGCAATAAAAGCTGGGAATTTTATCTATTGTTCTGGTCAAATTGCTATAGACCCAGCTTTAAATGAAATAACATGCTTAGGTGATATAGAAAAAGAAACTATTCAAGTTTTAAAAAATCTCGCAGAAGTTCTTAAAGCTGGTGGAGCCAAAATAGAGGATGTAATAAAAACAACTATTTACTTAACAGACTTAAGCAATTTTCAAATTGTCAATAAAATATATAGTGATTTTTTTAATATAGATAATCCTCCAGCAAGGGCCTGTGTGGAAGTTTCATCTCTACCAAAAGGAGTTTTAGTTGAAATAGATTGCGTCGCATTTCTAGATTAATTTCTAATTATTGAGAAATTTGAAATATGAACCAATTGTGCACCATAGTTGTATAGATTATTAGTTGATAATTCATCTTTGATCTATGTCAGCAGCAAAGCTTAATATAGATGAACTAGAAGCAGGTTATCCTTTATTTTGCAAAGCTCTTAGACTATTAATTTTAAAAGGAAACTCAGTTAAAGATATAGAAAAGACAGTGTGTTGGAGTCATCTTGAAACTTTAAATAGATGTCTACCTGGTAGATATAAAGCACCAACATATTTAATGGCTTTAATCAAAAGAGATATTGCAAAGCCAAATAATTATTAAAATACTAATCTTCTAAATAAAATTTATCAATATGCTTTGAAAAGTCTTTTTCTTTTTCTGATATTTCTTTATTATCTAAAAATATTGAAAGACTTACAAAATTCTTACCGAAGCTGATATTTGGATAGATATCCTTTTCTTTACATAATTTCTCAATTTCCCCCATGAATTTACTAATTTTGGAGTATTGATCAAATTCAAATCTTTTTTCAATCCTCAAAGGTGATTCCCTTTCATTCCACATTACATTCTTTATTCAAGACTAATTACACTATACCTTCAAGAAAGTTTCTCAATAAATTTTTGAAGTTAAAATTTTTAGTCACTCTCCCAATAATCAATAATACCGCCAATTGTTAAATCGGTTTGAACTTCTGGATTAGGGCATGCAAATCTAGCGGCAGAGCCACTAGCAGTAAAAACCCAGTTACCTTCTCTAGCTCCAACAGGATCAACTGCAACTAATTTCTTTCCTTTATTATTTTCTAAAATTCGTAAATTCATATGACCTAAGCCAGCAACTCTTTGAGTGCATACCATCCTTCCTAATACCTTCATAATTTCCACAATTTATATCCTCCTTTTTTATGACTTGTAAGGATCCCAATGATCAATAATTCCAACAATCGTTAAATCGCTTGGATAAGATTTACTTCCCGCAGCTTCTCTGGCAGCAGAACTTCCAACACAAATAACCCAATCTCCTGGCTTACAGCCAACAGCATCAACTGCAACTTTATTAGAAGAACCATCTAATACAACCTGCAGATGTTTATGTTCAAAACCAGGAATCCTATTGGTAGAAACAAGTGGTTTTACAACCTTGCAAATTAACATAATTAGTGAGCCTCCTCTGTTTTTTTATCTAAAGACATTCCAATAATTTGGGCGGAATGAATGTTGTCCCTATCTCTAATAGTAGAGCAAGTATGTAACAAACCTTGATCAACTAAATTTTTATATCTAATTGATATCGCATTATTAACTCTTTCACAATCATTTATTGCCCTTTCTTTTGCGCCGGGTACTTTCCCAGAGTAATCAAATCTTATTACTACCGGAATAGGTAGATCTTGAGAAACATTTAATCCAGTAAAAATCTTTACTCCTACATCTAAATCTGGAGCCCCTTCTTCGACTGTATCTAAATGAGCAAAATAAGTTAAATTTCTGAGATGTACTTCTTTGAAACCTATACCTACTCCAATAAACCTCTCTGCATGTCCAATATCTTCATAAGAACCATTATGAAAACTCTTAACATAATCAATTTGAGAAATATTATTGACAATTAATTTATACATAAATTTTTCCAGTCCACTGAGTTTATCTTTTGAAGATTGATTAGAAATTGTCTGGCAAATTTCTCTTTCCGCATCCTCTTTTGAAAAATTTATTGTTGAATTATAAATTTCTAATGTAGAAATATTTTTTTCTAAATCTATACCGCCATCGCGAGTTGATAAATGTATTTTTAATGAATCAGTGTCCGTATCAAGTCCAATTAACATTAAATCCACAGAAGCTCCGCAGCAAAAGCTATTCTCTACAGCCTCTTTGAAAGCATATAATTTATTTCTTCCTTCTGCCGCAGCTAACTCGTCATTACTCCCATGAGCTGCGCATCCCTGATGAAAAGGATCTACTGAACTAAAATGATAAGTTACAACTTTTAAGTACCTGGTATCTTTATGAGCTTCATTAGGAACATTCTCTCTATATCTTTTATGTTCAGTTTTTACCCATCGATTAACAGTATTTTCAATATCAAACAGTGCTCCAGCATGGGATCTTCTTCTTACTGAACTAAAAGGTATTCTCATCACATAAGCAACTGAATGAGCTAATCTTCCATCTGAACAAGGAGTTATATCAAGTAAATGTATTCCGCAATCTAAGAGAAATTTTTCAAAATCTTCCGCATCCCTACTTCCAGCAGCTCCTTCAAGTGGATCATTGTTAAAAAAATTGTCGCTAAGTTTCTCATGCTGTTTAAAAGCACACCATGCATATAAAGCCCTCATATCAAGAGGTTTTACCCATGATTTATCTAATACATGGAGGGGTAAATCTATTCCCAAATTTTTTCTTGATATTTTCTGAGCCTTATTTATAAAATCTTCGTGATGTTGAATTCGAGCAATTTCCTTGAGAGTTGGAACAATTTCGTCAAAATCACTTTTTATTTTGCTTTCATACCTAAATAGATTTTCATTTTGAATATTGTTGGTTAATTTATGAGACTTTCCAGAATTTCGGAGATTATTTGATTCTTTAGTTTGTATATGGATATTTTCCGTAAAAGTTTTCATTGGAGCTGTTGGCCCCAATGTGAAGTTCTTGGCTTTAGCCAGTCCTCTTAAAGGCATTATTTACTTAACCTCTTGCACCACCTGAAAAGGTAACAAGTTGTCCTTCACGAGTATTTCCACTAGATCCAGTTATCAAGAAATCTGGTTTTTCTGTTTCATCATTTCTTTTAGCTTCCATTGGAGGCATTGCGCTCATGAAACCTGCTCTAGATGGATTTCTCTTCCTAGAAGAAGCTCCTTCTGTTCCTGTTACCTTATCACCGCGATCCCAATCATCACCAGTTACGTTTCCTACAGATTGTCCTTCACCAGTAATCCTAGATGCGACTCTTTTTTCTGGTGTCTTTGCAGCACGGTCAGCTTCTTCAATTTCCATTTTTTGCTTATAAGTAATATTTTTATTCGGTTCAAATCTAAATTTTTCAGTACCAGTGACCTTATCAACTGCCATATCAAAAGGTCCTGTTACCTTTGAACCATTTTCATATTCATTACCGGTAACACCTTGAGTATTTTTTTCAGAATATTTATCTCTTGATGGTGACTTGACAGAGAAGTCATTCCAAGAGTTACCTGCTGAGCTTTCCGGATTCGCATAAGCAGTATCATGTGGAGGATTATCACAAGCTTGTGAGAACTGATCTCCACCAACATAAGGAGTTCCTGTTAAGTTTTTACAAGCACCTTTTTTAGCACCTGTCATTACTCCGCCAATTCCTGGTTGTTGTCCTGTAAGTCTGGCATTTGAATTATTTCCTGAATTAACTGTTGCTCGTGATTTCATATCTTCAGAAGTTTCATTATTACAATTCTCATTAATCTGATCTAAGCCTGCGTATGGTGTTCCCGTTAACACTTTGCATGAACCTGGTTCATCTCCAGTTACTATTTTTGATCTTCCTGTCATAGTCCCACTTATTAAATTTGACTTTGAAGAAAGGCTTAAACCTACTTTTCTAGCTTCTGGTTTTGGTTTTGAACCGCAAAACTTCTCATATTGTTGAGATCCTATGTACTCATCACCAGTTACATTCTTGCAACTCCCATGTTCATTACCTGTCATATGGTCTGATCTACCTACCCCTGTACCAGTTACATTATTCCCATTAAGAGTGTTGTAACTGCCAACTTTTTCAAATGCTTTACCTTTTGGATTTGGCTCTGAGCCAAGATATTGATCTCCAGTTAACTGATGTCCAGAACCTGATTCATCTCCAGTAACCAGAGTTGATCTACCAGGAAGTGATCCAGATACTTTTAATCCATCAGTTGTATTACTATGTTTAACCTTTGAAGGATTTTTGGGAACATCACCACAATACTTCTGTGATTGATTAGCAGATACATATTCAGTTCCTGTAAGGTTTTTACAAGTCCCAGGCTCATCTCCTGTGACCCTCTCAGATCTACCAACTTCATTTCCAGTTACTTTATTACCTGATGTTGTAGAAGTAACAGTAGATCTAAGTGGCTGTTTATAACTTGGTCTATCTTTACAAAATTGATCAACTACTTCTGATCCCATATATTGAGTACCAGTTACAGTCCTGCATGTACTTGCTTCATTACCTGTAGTTTTCACAGATCTATTAGCTTGTGTTCCAGTAACTATTTGACCTGAATCAGTTTCACTTTTACCAACTTTCCAGCTAGCATCTGCAATATTTTGTTTGGCTCCATTCTTATTTGGACCACATGGTCTACATTTACCATTACCTTTTTTGCCTGTGGCACCAGTTTTACTTCTTAGCTCTCTCACTCTCTGAGAAATCTCTCTACTACTTAAATCTGGGTCTCCCCTTCTAGCTAAAGAAGCTGCACTGGTATTTTGTTTAGTTGCTGATTTACCATGCTTGGATTGAGCTTCTCTTCTAGCCAAAACAATATCTCTACTTGTATTAGTAATAGGCTTTCTCTTTTGTTTAATTCTTCTTTTAACGTTTGGTTTTGATGTTTGAATTTCTGTATTATGTGAGCTTTGAACTTCCTGATTTTTGCTTATGGAAGTTTTAACTGTGTTTACAGGACTTTCTTTTTTAACATCAGTACGAGTTCTATCGGATGAAGTTATTGCTGATTTCCCATGAGTAGACATTGCTTTTCTTCTCTCTATTACTAACTCTTTACTAGATAAAGTTGTTGAAGAAGACTTTCTACTTACCTGAGTTTTTGGGATATGTTTTGTAACTGGTTTAGTAATATTTTGATTATTTGAAGAAGACTGAGTACCAGAAATCTCTATATCTTGAGAAGATCGAACTCTATCTTTAGTAGTCGAAGAATAAGCAGCAGCTTTTTTACCGCTATCACTCATCGCCTTTCTTCTTTCTAATGCAATCTCTCTACTGGTTTTTTTTGACATAATCTTCAAATGTGAAACTCTTTTGAAAAAACTTTCTCCAAAAATATTTTTTGGAGAAAGATATTTACTACATAAAAGTAGATTTAACGTCCTTGGAAAACTACAAAAGCTGTTCCTTGGCTTTGTGTGTAAGCATCGTATCCGATGATTCTTACATGATGATCAGGGTATGCTCTATGACATGCCTCTAATTCACTTACAACCAAGTTAAGGTCTTTTTCCCCAAAGAATGGGAGCTTCCAATAAGACCAATAAGTTTGCATACTTCCACTAGGATGAACATGCTCAATAACAGGACTCCAGCCTTGAGCAATTATGTATGCAATTTGATCGTATATTTCCTCCTGGGTCATCGGTGGTAAGAAACCGAATGTTTCCAGGGTTGCAACTGTTTGATAGTCGCCTACTGTGCTCTGGAAAGGCATAATTAATTTAAATGTGAATGAAATTACTCGTAATAGAACGAGATTTGTAGAAGTTTGAGGAGAAGAATCTCCTCAATTTTGAAATCTGGTTTAACCTTGAACGTCTAGTTTGTCGACGGTATCAAATTCAAACTTAATTTCCTTCCATGTTTCAAGAGCGATAGCTAATTCAGGACTGTGTTTAGCAGCTTCCATAAGAATGTCTCTACTCTCTTTTTCGATTTCGCGACCAGCATTACGTGCTTTTACGCAAGCTTCTAAAGCAACTCTGTTGGCTGCAGCTCCAGCAGCTGAACCCCATGGATGACCATGTGTTCCTCCACCAAACTGAAGACAAGAATCATCTCCAAAAATCGCTAGGAGTGCAGGCATATGCCATACGTGAATACCACCAGATGCGACAGCAAATACTCCTGGCATTGAACCCCAATCTTGATCAAAGAAGTTACCTCTTGATCTATCTTCGGGAACAAATGACTCTCTTAAGTTGTCAATGTAACCAAGAGTTGTTTGACGATCACCTTCTAGTTTTCCAACAACAGTTCCAGTATGTAGTTGATCGCCTCCGGAGAGTCTCAAACATTTTGCTAGAACCCTGAAATGGATACCGTGTTTTGGATGTCTATCAATAACAGCATGCATCGCTCTATGAATATGTAGAAGCATGCCATTTTTACGACACCAGTTTGCTAATCCAGTATTTGCAGTGAAACCGCCAGTTATATAATCATGCATGATGATTGGCATATCTAGCTCTTTTGCAAATTCGGCTCTTTCGTAAAGTTCTTCAGGAGTGTTGGCAGTACAGTTTAGGTAGTGACCCTTAACTTCGCCAGTTTCCTGCTGAGCAAGCTTAACTGCTTCTGCAACAAACTCAAATCTTTCTCTCCAACGTTGGAATGGCTGAGAGTTTATATTCTCGTCATCCTTCGTTAAATCGAGACCACCTCTAAGGCACTCATATACAACTCGACCATAGTTTTTACCAGATAATCCTAATTTAGGTTTAATGGTACAACCAAGTAGAGGTCTTCCATATTTGTTTAAACGATCTCTTTCAACTACGATTCCATTTGGTGGACCACCGCAAGTTTTGATGAAAGCGATTGGGAATCTAATATCTTCTAGACGTAGGTGTCTTAGAGCTTTAAATCCAAAAACGTTTCCTACAAGAGATGTTAATACGTTTGTAATAGAACCTTCTTCAAAAAGATCTAAAGGATATGCAATAAAAGCATAAAAAGCTTCAGGGTCTCCAGGAACGTCTTCGATTCGATAACAACGTCCTTTATAAAATTCTAAATCTGTAAGTAACTCGGACCAAACTGTTGACCAAGTACCTGTTGAAGATTCAGCTGCAACAGCTGCTGCAACTTCTTCTCTGGGAACACCTTCTTGACCTGTACATTTGAAACAGGCTAGTAAATCGGTGTCTAGGGGTACATATTCTGGAGTCCAGTAGGTATCTCTGTACTCCTTTACCCCTGCGTCATACTTCTTACTCATAAGGATAAATTTAGGTCTGTGTAGGGAAAATAATTATTGTGCAAAATTTATAAATTTTGCTTTATTTATTAGTCCTTTTGACCAAGAAATTCACCGTTACCAAGAGCTGGTTCAACTTCTCTATGAGGACGAGCAATAATGTGAGCTGCAACTAAACCGTCACCAACTCTTTCACAAGCATCAGCACCAGCTCTTACAGCTGCGTTAACTGCTCCTGTTTCTCCTCTAACTAATACTGTGACATAACCGCCACCTACGAATTCACGACCAATAAGGCGAACTTCTGCAGCCTTTGTCATTGCGTCAGCTGCTTCGATTGCAGGTACAAGTCCGCGTGTCTCGATCATGCCGAGAGCGATACCCATTGTTTCTGTAGCCATTGTCTACTAATTACTAAATGTGGAATGTTCAATCCGAAGAATGCTTCATTAAGTACTTATAAGTCAAGCGTTTTCGATAAAATCTCCATTAATGTTTTTTCTATCATACATAAGTTAAACTTATCACCCTTGGTACTATTGATATGTCAATACTTATGCAAATTAGTTAGTGCATCAAAACATACTGTTGTGTTAAGAAAAAATTTACATTATGTTATTTCCGTACGAGGCAGGCCCTGTCTACACAGGTGTGGAATGTTCAACCTTTCCTGTCTCCGTATCTAGCTTTGAAGTAAGATAATATCCTCAATAAATTTATTTATTATTTTGAACCATACAGTCCTTACTATTGCGAGTGGCAACAAAACTAAAGTTTCTGAAATTTCGGCAATGCTTGATGTTTTGTCTTTAAGGGTTCAGAAGCAACCAGAATATTTAAATGTCGAAGAGACTGGAGACACATATTTTGAGAATGCACTTTTAAAAGCAAAAGCAGCTGCTTTAGAGACAAAAACCTGGGCATTAGCTGACGATTCTGGACTTGAAGTAGATATTTTAGATGGTCGACCAGGCATATATTCTGCTCGATATGCCAAAAACAACTCTGAAAAAATTAAAAAATTAATTAATGAACTTTCTGATAGTCCTTACAGGAGCGCGAGATTTATAAGTTGTATGGTTTTATGTGATCCCTCAGGAAACTTAGTGAAGGATTCAACTGGAATATGCTGGGGAGAAATTCTTAAGACTCCAAAATATCCAAATGGGGAGTTCGAATCTGTTTTTTGGGTAAAAGAAGCTAACTGTGTTTACGGTGAGCTATCACAATCTCAACTAAGTAAGTTAGGAAGCAGGGGTAAAGCCGCCAGAATTATGTCACCTTACCTCAAAAAAGAAATTGGTTTAAATTAAAAAATTCTCAATAATTTGAAATTTCATCAATTGCTCTTATAGCAGCAGCTGCTGCTTCTTCTACATCTCCTTCTTTCCCAGCGAGAGTTAATCTACCAAAAGCGCCAACTGCCTTTACATCTACAACAGTTATATTTGATGCTTTTTCTGCTTCATTTGCTGCTTTTAAGACATACCCAGCTGGTTCCGTTTCTAATATAAACATGCTCATTCCAGATTGAATCATTGATCCACTTCTGTTTTGTCTATTTATTAAAACAGCATGGTCTGGAGTAATAGCTCGAATAACTTCTGTCCAACTTGTTGAAGGTTTGGTTCTTTTTCTAACTTCACTTCCAATAGCATCTAGAACAACATCCCCAGAATGTAAAACAGTACTTTGATCTTTGTGATAAAGAGCAAGAGAGCCAAATGCTCTTTCAACAATCATCTGACCAAGTCTTACATTACTTGCTTTTAGGGCAATATCAGTGACTCTATGAACGGCCATTCCTGGTGAAACTTCCATCCAAAGGCATGAATCTCCAGGTATAGGTAAAAAACCCCTACTAACCGTCCCCATATATGCAGCTAATTGAGGTTGAAGAGAATCTAAAAAAACATATGTTCTCAACTCAATTTGCTCAACTTGACTTGCTTGTCTGGACACCAAAGACTTTTCTGAATCAGTTGTAATAAAACAGCTTGCACCACTGGCCTGAGATTGCACCTCAGATCCCGTGACTAGGGAACTTCCTTTTTTTCGTTCCCCTCTGTTTAAACTAGAAGTTGGTTCCATTCACGCGACTATAACGGATAATGGTTCATTTTTTCTATTAAATTTACTTGCATGCTTCCAACAAAACGATAACTTCAAGTAAAAGATATGCATTTTTATGGGAACTTCTCAAAAAAAAGAACGAAATGTTTCTGGTACTGAAAAAGAATTAACTCCTGATCAAACTCTTGGATTAGTTAGCCTTAGCTTGATGCAAAAACTATCTCAGAAAGACCCATCTTTTAGTTGGTTAGAAGAAGATAAAATTGAAAAAGTAAATCTTAAGAACCTTAGAGATAGATTGGAGTTAACCCAATTAGCTATAAATACTGGTGCACCTTTAACCACTTCAGAAGTGACAGCTTTAATTGGGGCAAAGCCCGGTAAATCTAAGTTAGAAAGAGCAGGATTATTAGCAACTAAAATAGCTAGAAATGTGTGGAAGCTTTCGAAAATAAGTCAAGGAAATTCCTTCTACAGAAATTAAAATACGCTCCAAAAGTTTTTTTTCATAATTCCCATTTAAGTATTTAAACATTCATATAAGTTTTTTAAATGTGTTCATTTTGTAAGAGAACTTATTAATTACTTTCTTAAATTAAAAAGTGTATGCAAGCTTGAAATATAAGCTCTTGAAATTTTTAATGAGTAAAGTTGAATTTAATAAGGAAACTGGGCCCAGGGAAGTTTTTTGTGGGCTAACTTCAATAGTTTGGCTCCACAGAAGAATGCCGGATGCTTTTTTTCTAGTTGTAGGCTCAAGGACATGTGCTCATTTAATTCAAAGCGCTGCTGGAGTTATGATTTTTGCTGAGCCAAGATTTGGGACAGCTATTCTCGAAGAAAAAGATCTTGCTGGTCTTGCTGACGCTCATGAAGAATTAGATCGAGTTGTAAATGATCTTATTGCGAGAAGACCAGAAATAAAAACTCTTTTTCTAGTTGGATCTTGTCCAAGCGAGGTAATCAAATTAGATCTTGCCACTGTCGCAGAGAAATTAAATAAAAGATTTTTAGGTCAAGTGAGATTCGTTAATTACTCTGGCAGTGGGATAGAAACAACTTTTACCCAAGGTGAGGATGGCGCCTTAAAAGCTTTAATTCCATTAATGGAGTCATCAAATGAGGAGAAATTATTATTAGTTGGTACTCTTGCAAATAATGTAGAGGATAGGTTTAAAAAGATTTTTAAAAATTTAGGAATTTCAAATATTGAGAGCTTCCCACCCCGTCAATCAACAGAATTACCAAAGATTGGCAAAAATACAAAAGTTTTATTAACTCAGCCTTATTTAAGTGATACCGTTCGAGACCTAAAACATCGTGGTTGTGAAATAATTTCGGCTCCATTTCCTCTCGGTATCGAAGGAAGTACTGAATGGTTTTTAGCTGCAGCGAAAGCTTTCAAAATTCATGAACTTAAAGTTCATGAAATTATTTCGCCTTTAATTAGTAGATCAAAACTTGCTCTTGAATCTCATAAAGAAATACTTAAGGGGAAAAGATTATTTCTTCTTCCTGAATCGCAACTGGAGATATCTTTGGCAAGATTTTTGCATAATGAATGCGAAATGGATCTTATAGAGGTAGGCACTCCTTACTTAAATAAAGATTTAATGAAAGAGGAGATTAATTTATTACCTGATAATACAAAAATTGTCGAAGGGCAACATGTAGAAAAACAATTAGATCGAGTAAGGGAATCTAATCCAGACTTAGTAGTTTGTGGGATGGGTTTAGCTAACCCACTGGAGGCCGAAGGAATTAGTACTAAGTGGTCCATAGAAATGGTATTCAGTCCAATTCATGGAATTGATCAAGCCGCAGACTTAGCAGGTCTCTTCTCTAAACCTTTAAGAAGGAATCAAATACTAACTAAGAAAACTTTAGTAACTCATTAAAAACTATGGAATTAACTCTTTGGACGTATGAAGGACCGCCACATGTTGGTGCGATGAGAATTGCTTCTTCAATGAAAGATCTTCATTATGTTCTTCATGCCCCTCAAGGAGATACATATGCAGATCTTCTTTTTACAATGATTGAAAGGAGGGGGCAAAGACCTCCAGTAACTTATACAACTTTCCAAGCTAGAGACCTTGGAGGCGATACAGCTGAATTAGTGAAGAAAAATATTAAGGAAGCTGTCGAACGATTTAAACCCAAAACTCTTTTAGTTGGAGAAAGTTGTACGGCAGAATTAATCCAAGACCAACCTGGGGCTCTTGCAAAAGGAATGGGTTTTGATATGCCAATTGTTAATCTTGAATTACCTGCCTATAGCAAGAAAGAAAATTGGGGAGCTTCAGAAACTTTTTATCAATTAACAAGAACTCTTTTGAAAGAGAAAGTAAGTTCTTCAGAAAAAATAAGTCCACTAAGGTGGAAGGAGTTAGGTCGCAGACCAAAAGTCAATATACTGGGTCCTTCATTGCTGGGATTTAGATGCAGAGATGATGTAATTGAAATCCAACGCATACTTTCAGAGCAAGGAATAGATACAAACGTAGTTGCTCCATTAGGTGCTAGTCCAGATGATATCGAAAGACTAATTGATGCTGAAATAAATATTTGTCTTTATCCAGAAATTGCGGAAGCATCATGCGAATGGCTTAAACGGAACTTTGAAATGGAATATACAAACACTATTCCAATTGGAATAAAAAATACAATTGAATTTATAAGTGAAGTTCATAACAAGTTGGATCTCCCCTTGACTAATAAAGAAGAATTAGAAAATAAATCAAAACTTCCTTGGTATTCAAAATCAGTTGACTCTAATTACTTAACTGGCAAAAGGGTTTTTATTTTTGGTGATGGAACACATGCAATCGCAGCTGCAAAAATTGCCAAAGAGGAATTAGGTTTTGAAGTAGTTGGTCTTGGGACATACAGTAGGGAAATGGCAAGACAGGTAAGAGCAACAGCAAAAGAACTTAATGTGGAAGCTTTAATTACTAATAATTACTTAGAAGTAGAAGATGCGATGAAAAAAGCCGCACCTGAACTAGTTTTAGGGACTCAAATGGAAAGGCATAGTGCCAAGAGACTTGGCATTCCATGTTCAGTAATAAGTACACCAATGCATGTTCAAGATGTTCCTGCAAGGTATAGCCCACAAATGGGATGGGAAGGAGCAAATGTGATTTTTGATGATTGGGTACATCCCTTAATGATGGGATTAGAAGAGCATCTTATCGATATGTTTAAACATGACTTTGAGTTTGTCGATGGTCATCAAAGCCATTTAGGACATACAGCGACAAACACAAAGGATATTTTAAATTCTGACGAAAAAGAAGAGAATAATCCTAAAGAGGACATTATTTGGACTGAATCAGGTAGAGCTGAATTAACAAAAGTTCCATTTTTTGTAAGAGGTAAAGTTAAAACAAATACCGAAAAATATGCAATCTTGAGAGGAATTCCAGAAATAAGCGATGAAACCCTTTACGATGCCAAGGCATATTTTAGTTAATTCTTTACTAATAAATTTTAATTTAGCCATGAGTATTTTCACTCATAGCTTAACAGAATAAATTCTAAAAATGTAGTTATAAGAACATATTTCCCGTTTTTAATACAATTGAATACATATTTGTTTAGAAACATATTTCATGTGTATTTACGCTGCAAGAATATAAATAATAATGTGTTTTAAAGCTTTAAATGACAAGTACTATAAACAAACCTCTTGATGGAGAAGGAAGTGTTCAAGTAAAGCAAGATCCTAAAATAAATATCGAAGAAGGGGCTTTAGTTATTGCCGTATACGGAAAGGGCGGCATCGGAAAATCAACTACATCATCAAACCTATCTGCAGCATTCTCAAAATTAGGGAAAAAGGTTCTTCAAATTGGATGTGATCCAAAGCACGATAGCACCTTCACTTTGACTCACAAAATGGTGCCTACAGTTATCGACATTCTCGAAGAGGTAGATTTTCATAGCGAAGAATTAAGACCAAACGATTTTATGTTTGAAGGCTTTAATGGCGTAATGTGTGTTGAAAGTGGAGGCCCTCCTGCTGGGACAGGATGCGGGGGATATGTAACAGGTCAGACAGTTAAACTATTAAAAGAACATCATTTATTAGAAGATACTGACGTTGTTATTTTTGATGTCCTAGGAGACGTCGTTTGCGGAGGATTTGCAGCTCCATTGCAACATGCAAATTATTGTCTAATTGTTACTGCTAATGATTTCGATTCAATATTCGCTATGAATAGAATAGTCTCTGCAATTAAAGCAAAAGCAAAAAATTATAAAGTCAGATTAGGTGGGGTAGTCGCAAATAGATCGAAAGACACCGATCAAATTGATAAATTCAATGAAAGAACAGGTTTAAAAACTATGGCCCACTTTAAAGATGTCGACGCAATTAGAAGATCAAGACTTAAAAAATGCACAATTTTTGAAATGGAACCAACTGAAGATGTTATTGAAGTTCAAAATGAATATTTATCTCTTGCCAAAAATATGCTTGAAAATGTAGAACCTTTGGAAGGTAATCCACTTAAAGATAGAGAAATTTTTGATTTATTAGGATTTGATTAGTCTAAATTAATCTAATCCAACCAATTGGCTTGTTAAATCATAAGTTTGTTGAGAGGTCTTCGTATCAATTATTCTTTTTGACAACTTTTGAGAAAAAGCTTTTCTGCCAGTTTTCTGACGATTTCCCCAGCTCCAATGAACTGATGGTTTAGCAAATTCTTTATAAGTTGCCACTTGAGCAACCCTCTCTCCTGCCAGTCTTTGTGAAACATATCCTTTTGTTATAAATTTTTGAAATATCGGGAAAAGGAATCTAAATAACCAAGGTGTATCTCTAAAAAGTTTTGTATCAGCAACACATCCAGGATATAGAGAATTTACAATAATCTTCTCTGCAGGATATCTTTTTGATACTTCCTGAACGGTCACCATATTGCAAAGTTTACTATCCTTATAAGCCTTACCAGGTTTAAATTTCTTTCCATTCGCCATACTTATGGGAGATAAAAAACCATTTTTGAATCCTGCTAAATCTCCCAAATCAGCTGGAGCAGGAATGGGGATCCTTCCTCCAAGTTCTGAATAATTAGCCGTAACAGTTCCTAATACTGTAATTCTTGGCTTGAATACAGTTGATTTGCCATTTAAAACAATTTCTCTTTCAGAAGATAAAATATTTTCCATAAGTAGGTTTATCATCAGAAAATGCCCAAAATGATTAACTGCCATAGAGTTTTCAAACCCCTGAGCAGACCTTTCAGGTCTCTTTAGTCGCGGTTTATAAACTGCTGCATTACAAATAAGAGAATTTATTGGCTTATTAAATCTTTCTAATATTTCATCGCAACCTTTTCTCACATCATCCAAGTCAGAAAGATCTATTTCTATAAAGTGAACATTTTTAACTTCCTCTTTTGTCAAGGATTCATCAGCTATTTTTATAGCTCTTTTATTTGATCGATTAACTGCTATAACCTCCCATCCAAATCTTAATAGAGGTTTTAGAGTATTTAACCCAACTCCTGAAGTTGTTCCTGTTATTAGGACTAAACCCTTAATGTTCTTACTCACTAGCAAAAAAGTTAATTAAAAAATGAAAAATAGAATGATTCAAGATCATCCTTATCAACGCCATATTACTCTGATAATGTCCCTAGAAATTATTTGATCCTGATCCTTCATAAATCTTTGCTCACCTTCAGAAGACAATAAATCATCAAACTTATCTGTTAAAAAATTAAATCTATATTTTTCGTATAAAAATGATTCTTCAATTTCCCTTAATCTGGTCAACCTTACTTTAGAACTATAGCCAATCTTAATCAGGCTTATTATTGCTAAAAGGGAAAAGCTGATTTTTATAATTAAAAAAATCAATGATACAAAATTATCCTCTTTCTGTTGTCTTTTTATAAATACAGACCCTAAATATTTTTTGTAGAAAATACTATTTTTATAAAAAGATTTTGACAAATTAGGTACTTGATATTTTAACTGAATAAATCAATTCAGTATTACTTTATTATTACCTTATAAATTTCAAATTTTCTAATAGACTTTAGTTCCTACCTAAACTAATTCCTAGTCTTAATGCTAAAACTCCTGCATGCATAACAACAATGAGGCTTAATGCAATAAGGTTTATTGTTTGAGTTGGCTCCATGGTAAAAAAATTATTTTCTATATTCTCCACCGAAAAGAGAAGATTTGAAACACTATTACAAAATGATGTTACGTAATTAACAAATTGAAAGAAAAAATTTATTGAAAATTATCATAAATAAAATTACAAAGTTAATTTTGGGAATTAAAAATCAGGCTTTAATTTTTTCAACAAATAATTTACCTGGATTTGATCAAATGGCATTAGATTTAAATTCTTTAGATCAGACAATTTCGAATCCTGAAATAATTCTCACATTGAGGTTCTACTATTGGACTGGGGATTGGCTTTCAATTGGCTATCACCAAAAGGAAATTCCCCTTCATTGGAAAAATTTATTATCAAATGGGGAAATTAATATTGTTAGACGTCCCTCAGGAGGGGGTGCTGTTCTGCATTCAGGAGGCATAACATATGCATTAACATTTAAAAAAACTTACTATAAAGTCTTAAGTTATGAAATGGTTAATAATTGGTTAATTAAAAGTTTTAGAGAATTAGGTCTAAACTTACAGTATGGAAATTTACAAAAAACAAGCATTAAAACAAATTGTTTTGGGACTTCATTAATTTCAGATTTAGTTGATCAGGATGGGTTTAAGAGAATAGGTAGTGCTCAATTTCGTAAAAAAGGTGCATTCCTTCAACATGGAGAAATTCAAACAAATCCTTCAAGAGATTTGTGGTTCAAATTATTCAAAGAAGAAGCGCCACCAAAAGTAAATTTAAAACTAACAAATGATGAAATAGTTCAACATTTGAGAAATTCATTCCTGAAAAATAAATCAAATATAAATTTCAAAAATATTGCCATAGATAATAAAAAATAGAAAATTTTAATGACAAGAATTATTAAAGATCTCCTTTCTGCTTCATTGAATTAATTATTTTCGGTAATTCAATTCCTAGGGGATAATGATTTTTAAAGTTTAATTTGTCAACTATATCTGAAGGCAAATTGAACCCTAATTTATTCAATATAAAGTTTCCAATTTTTGACCTATCAATTATCCCCAAAGGGATATCTGCAGCATTGAAAACCAATAAAAAACCTTCATTTGTTTCTTCAAGTCTTTCTATAGTTCTCCATAATTTATCGTTATAAGATACACTTTCTAAACTATCGATTGGTTTCTTAAAATCTCCAACAAGGTTCCGTTCCCATTTTTTTAAGGAAACAGTTTTTAAGATATCCTCATCAACAAAACCGGTCCATCTTCCATTATTCGTAACAAAAAAATATTTATCCGCTGCATCCGTCTTATTTTTTATTAACTTATTAAATTCTGAGAAATTTGAATCGTATTCAATTTTCCTCAAAGGTTTTAATTTGATCTCAGAAACTTTACTAAACTTAAGTATGTTTTCAATTTTAAAAAATTGACTTTCAGATTTTGAAGAATTAATTCCAAACAAGCCCAAAAAAGAAAGAATAAAACCAAAGTAAAAGTTAAATCTAAATAAACAAATTATCCCAAAAAATAAAACAAAAAAAGATAATAATAAATTTACTTTATTAAGGAAATTTCTTCCTTTATTTTTACTCCCTGAGAAATGCCAAATAATACTTTTTAATAAATTCCCTCCATCTAAAGAACCAATTGGAATCAAATTTAAGAAGCCTAAGAATAAATTAAATATACCTACTCTTGAAATTACATTAACTGCTATTTGTTCTTGAGATGGACTGTTGCTACTGATTAAAAGTAAGATAGATGCTGTAGCGAAACATAAAAGAGGTCTAACAATTGCAATTTTTATATTACCTAAAGCAGTTTGACAATACTTATCTATTTGTAAAATTGCTCCTAAGAAATAAAAAGTAATTTTTTTTATTTTTACACCCTGATTAAGTGAAACAAAAGTATGAAAAACCTCATGAAAAATAATTGAAGATAATAAGAAAAAAGAAGTTAAAAAGCCTATAATCCAAGCTTCTTTATTATTAAAGATATCGCCAGAAGATAAATTGACCTGATTAGTTATACTCCATGAGAATAAAAAGAGAATAACAAACCAATAGGGATGAACTTTAAAGGGAATTCCCCATATTTTAAAAATTTGCCAACTTCTCAAAAATAATCTCCGCTATATTTAGCAATAATATTAATCTTACATGCAGTATAATGATATGCCCAAGACTAATCCTTTAGTTAAAATCTGTGGACTAACTTCTGAAGAACAAGCTCTTCAAGTAGCTAAATTAGGAGCGAATGCTATTGGCATTATTTCTGTTGAAGAGTCTCCAAGATATGTATCAGCTGAAATTAAGAAAAAAATATTTAAAACCCTAGAAAATTTTTATCCAAAAATCGATAGAGTAACCGTTGTTCAAAATTGTCCTATAGATTTAATTATCAAAAACTTCTTAGGCAACCCAAGTGAAACTATCATTCAATTACATGGAGATGAAGATATTGATTATTGCAAAAAAATAAGGGAAAAAATTCCCTATATTGGCTTATGGAAGGCTTTTAGAATAAAAACGGAAAAGGACATAGATAAAATAAAACCTTTTGAGGATTTTGTAGATGCGATACTACTCGATTCTTGGAATAAAGAAACTTATGGAGGTTCAGGGAAAAAAATAAATTCTACTTATTTAAAGAATTTGCAATTTAGCAAACCATGGTGGTTGGCAGGTGGAATATCAATTAAATGGATTGATGAAATCCTCACTGACTTCAAACCAGATGGACTAGATATTTCAAGTAGTATTGAAATATCTCCAGGTTTAAAAGATATAAAAAAAACAGAGGATCTTTTTAAGTTGTTAAAAAGAATTTAGTAATTATTAGTAGCGGACTGCTGTTTTACAAGCTCAAAAAATTCTTGTTTTAAACTTAAATCATGTCTAAAATCACCTCTCACAATAGAATTAATCATGCTTGTATTTGGTTCTTTGACTCCCCTCCACTTCATACAATAATGTTGGGCCTTTACGATAATTCCTAAACCTTTAGGTTCGCACAATTTTTCAATTTCATCTGCAAGGATCATTACAGCCTCTTCCTGTATATGAGGTCTTGAGAAAACCCAATCAGCAACTCTCGCAAATTTTGAAAGTCCTATGACTTTATTTCCTGGTTTAATACCTATCCAACACTCCCCTAGAATTGGGACTAAGTGATGTGAGCATGCAGATCTGACAGAAATTGGGCCAACTGTATAAATTTCATCAAGATTCTTGTCATTAGGGAAACTTGTAACTTTAGGTTGCTCATGATATCTTCCTTTAAAAACTTCATTTAAATACATTTTTGAAACTCTCTCAGCAGTTTCTTGAGTATTATGATCATTTTCAACATCTATTATGAGGGACTTTAGTAAGTCTTTAACTCTTGAGGCTACTTCTTTTTCTAAAATTTCTAATTCACCAGGGTTTATAAACTCAGAAATATTATCATTAGCACTAAATCTTGTCCCAGAGTTTTTAATTCTGTCTCTTATAATTTCAGAAATTAGTTTATTAGTAATGTGGTCGTCAAAGTTTCTAATATTATCGTTGGGTAATGTAGAGGTCATAAAATTCTAAACAGAAAATTGTATGCAACTTAATTAACTGTATCTTCCAAAAAGCTTAATTGCTTATATACTATATCACATTCTCTTGTTCAATCGGGTTCAAATAGCACTAAAAAAAATCACCGTTTTAAGATTAGGCAGATAAACAGAATGTTTAAAAGGCTCCTCCAGAGGGCATTAAAGTTAAGTCTTCAATCAGTTGTGATTCAGGTTGTTGAGCCATATAGAGAATAGTATCTGATACTTCGCTTGAGGAGAGCATAAACGTTCTATCAAAATCAGCATTGATAGATTCCGAGTCCCAAAGAGGAGTATTTACTGAACCTAAAGTTATTGTGCACGCTCTTATTGAATTTGATCTCTCCTCTTCCCTCAAGCATTTAGTAAACATCGCTAATGCAGATTTTGAAACACAATAAGCTCCCCATTGAGGGAATGCATTATATGAGGCATGACTACTAACATTAATAACTAAACCACCATTTTTTCTCATTTGAGGGATTATTGAGCTGCAAATTTGAAAAACACTTGTGAGGTTTATTTGAATAGTTTGTTCCCATTGACCTAAATCCATTTCAACTAAGGGGCCATTAAATGCACAACCGGCATTATTTATCAATACTGAAGGGCACCCATACTTCTCAATTGCTTCTTTAACACAATGCTCTATTTCTAAAGCATTAGATAAATCACATTTAATTAGGTTAATTTTTGATTTAGTAGTCAACAGTTCAATCTTCAGTTTCTCCATTAAATCCATATTCCTTGAAAGTAAAATTAAATCCCAGCCAGCATTAGCAAAAGTAATTGCGGTAGATCTACCAATACCTTTCGTAGCACCAGTTATAAAAGCTAGTTTCAATTTATTCAGTTTTTTGGGGAATTTCACTATAAATCTCTTCAATATTATTTGCTTCGATAAATTTACCTAAAACCCTAAACTTTTTGTATCTTTCCTCAATTAATTCGTCTTCAGGCATTTTCAGTAAAGCATTAAGGTGTTTCTCAATAGCCTCTTTTAGTGTATTGCCAGCATCTAAAGGAGCCCAATTATTCCCGCCAGAAGGTTCTGGTAATACCTCATCTATAATTCCCAATTTAAGTAAATCTTTTCCTGTAATTTTAAGTGCTGATGCAGCTTCTGGTGCCTTCGCAGCATCTCTCCACAAAATTGATGCACATGCTTCCGGACTAGCAACTGTATAAACACTGTGTTCGAACATTAGCAACCTATCTGCAACACCTATTCCAAGTGCACCTCCTGAACCTCCTTCTCCAATGACAGTAGCCACAATTGGGACTTTCAATCCAAACATCTCTCGAAGGTTTCTTGCAATCGCTTCCCCTTGACCTTGTTCTTCAGCTTTTAAACCAGCATATGCTCCAGGAGTATCAATAAATGTAAGAATTGGCAAAGAAAATCTACTTGCATGCTGCATTAATCTAAGAGCTTTTCTATAACCTCCCGGTTTTGCCATCCCAAAGTTTCTTACTACATTTTCTTTTGTGTCCCTTCCTTTCTGATGCCCTAACATCAACACTGGTCTATTATTTATCGAACCTATCCCCCCAATTAGTGCCATATCATCGCCACCATTTCTGTCTCCATGTAATTCGATCCAGTCATCACAAAACATTTGAACAAAGTCCAAAGTACTTGGTCTTTGAGGATGTCTAGCTACCTGAATCTTTTGAGCAGGGTTGAGAGATTTAAAAATTTCTTCTCTTCTTCTAGCAGCTAAGGTTTCAAGCTGTAGAAGCTGTTGACTAACATCTACCTCTGAATCTCGAGCTAATTCTTTAATTTGCTCTATCTGCTTCTCAAGTTCAACAAGAGGTTTTTCAAAATCAAGGAGGTAACGTTTAGCCATAATTTAGACAGTTAATACTTTAGGCTGCTTATCAAGTCCAATTGCAGAAAAACCATGCTTTAAAGAAGCTGCTCCAATAAATTCCATCTTTTCAAGGGAAATGTTATTTCTTCCCCAACTAAAGTTTGTATGACACTTTTCAAATTCTAAAATCATAGCTTCTGCGAAGCAAGCAAACATCTCTCGCTGAGGGTTTTGCATTTCCGCAAGTTCCATCATATTCCAACCAATATCATTGAAAAACTCTACTATACCTCCTTTTAAAACATAAATATTTTCACCCTGAAATTTCTCATCAAGATTTTTGGGGTATCCACCATCAATCATTAAACATGGTTTTTTTAAGTTATCAGTATCAATTTCTATGGTTTTAGGCATACTTGCAACCCATACAACAATATCAGCCTGAGGCAATGCCTCATCTATACTTGTTATGGTGCCACCATCTAATTCTTTTTGTAACAACGCCAGTGGTTCTTGTTGTCTTGCTACCATAAGAAGTTCTGAAATCCCAGTTTTATTGATAAGCCACCTACAAACAGCACTACCAATATCACCTGTAGCACCTATTACAGCAACAGTTGCTTTTTTAAGATCAATCCCAATACGAGGAGCATTTATCTCTAGTTGCTTACAAATAACCCAGGCGGTATGAGTATTGCCAGTAGTAAACCTTTCCCACTCTAATGCTGTATTTCTAATTTGTTTATGCTGTAGAAGATTAAAATTCTCGAAAATAATCGAAGTAAATCCTCCTAAAGCAGTAATGTTAATCCCTTTTTTCTGAGCTAGTTCCATAGCATTAAGAACTTTTCTTCTGGCGGTTTTAAACCTTGAAAGCATTTCAGGAACAAAGCACGAATCTATATAAGAACCTTCAATAGATATTCCAGTAGCACTCTTAACTTCTACATTTTCAACAAGCTGAGGAGGAGCAGTACACCAAACATCCAAGTCGCCATCAGCAATATGATCAAAGCCTAGCATCGAAGCTTTTCTTTTTGCATCTTCAAAACTGGTTGAGTGGCCTATTAACCCAAACATTTAAAATTTATAAATGGTTTCTATACGATGTTATGAACAATAGCACAGAGGTAACTACTTAAATAGGATTGATTAATTATTAAAATCCTTTATTAATTAGAAATATAACTAGACGATAGCTGCCATAGCCATTCTTGCAATTTCTCTATTATCTAGACCTATTTCCATCAATGTATCTTGATAAGCAATCATAAATTCTTCCATTAATTCTTCTCTGTCCATAGCTAAAACTGATGCGTCATCTGCTACTTCATCTAACATCTTTTTAATTAACGGAAGATTAACCTTATTAGCTTCCATTAATTCCTCTTTACAAGTAGATAGATTCTCTTTAAGCCACTCTTGACCATAATTTAAATGAAGATATTCATCTTTAACAACTCCCTCTGTTATTTTTTTTGCAAAAGGATCCGCAACTCTTATGTAGACGTTATATGCAGAAATTGCAAATGCTTCAATTAAGATAGCTTGTATTAAAAGACATGTTGTTAAATTTCCTTTATCAAGAGCAACTTGAAAATTACCATGTAATTTAGAAAAGAATTTTTTAGCAAATTCCATATCAGCTACTACACCTAAATTCCTTCCACATGCAGTAAAGCCTTTTTTGTGCTTCATTTCCATTCTCGCCAATTTAGTTAACTCTTCTAACTCATTTGGAATTAAAGTTGCTATTGAAATGTAATTATCATGAGCTTCTTGCTCTCCCTCTATAACAATTGCATTAATTCTGCTGTATGCATCCTTGTAAGAATCTGTAGTGAAGTCGGGTAAATCTAAAGAAATCGGATTAGTCGATTCTTCAATAGTTTTTTTATTTGATTCTAGAGTTTGCATGTCAGTAATCTTTAGCTCATTATGCATGAATATTACACGATTATAGAGAGTTTATTTAAATATCATGAAAATAGTTTCAAATGTTAAGTCACATTTTTTACTTAAACTTATTTAAGAATTGTTTGGCCAATCTGATTGCATCAGATTCATAATCAATTTGAACCAATGATTAATCAATAATTCCTTTAAATTTTTCCCTAAAGACTCATTTGCTCCTCTACTATCTCCAATAACACCTGATTTACTGAAGTCATCAGTTAGCCAAGCAGTAGGCGCGTTGCCCTCTAGACTCCAACCTTCAGGGATCTCTACTTTATTACCCTCATTTGGGCGTTCATCACCTACTAATTCTGGTTTCAAAGCCATCATCAAACTTGTTTCAGCCAAAGAAGCATGAAGCCCATCCTCAATCTCAGTTTTTGTTAACAATTCACTCAATCCATTCACACCACTCCATAAGAAACAAGGGAAAACTGCCATCCCTGGTGCGACACTTCTTAACTCTCTTGCAGCTGTATTTAATAGTGAAATTTGCCCTCCATGTCCATTAATTAATATCAATCTTTTAAAACCCATTTCAGATAATTGACCTCCAACTTCCTTTATAATTGAGGTTATTAAATCTGAGGAAAGTGAAATTGTCCCAGCAAAACCCTTATGTTCTGGAGAAAAACCAATATATTGTGTTGGAAGTTTTTTTAAGGGAATATCGGCAGGGAATAATTTAAAAACTTCGCTAATAATTTCATCAACAAAAATACTGTCTGTAGCAAGAGGCAAATGCGGTCCATGTTGCTCAACAGCACCGAATGGCCAAATCACTGTTGATCTTTTGTTTTTTGCAACACACTCAATTTCTTGCCAATTTAAATATTCAAATTTATTAGGTATTGGTTTAAAGTTCATTAATTTTAATTTTGAGTACTAACATTTAGAGTATGTTAATAATTAATTATTCTTATTTTACCTACGATGGGAGTCAGTAATAAAAATGCCCAAGATAATATCCAACCAAAGGGCAATAAAAAACCTCTTCAAGTACTTCACATAAGCAAGAAAGAAACTCAAAAAATAGATAATGAGAAAACCAATTCGCAAGAAGAAATTAAAAAAGAAGATATCGCAATCAAATCGCAAATCATTAAAAATGATTCAGTAAAAAAAATTGAGGACAATAACGAAAACACCAAGGATTTTGATATTTCTCAACAAAATTTAACTCAACAAGACTTAAATAGACCCCTTAATTTTTCTGAGCAAAACACAGATTTTCAATTAGAAAGAACAGTTGATGAATTCGATTTTGATGAAAGTGCTTTTTTGGAGGCTTTAAATGCAAATGAGCCAATTGGGGCTACAGGAGAAACAATTTCAGGTAAGGTTATAGCAATCGAAAGTGATGGACTATATATTGACATTGGCGGGAAAGCACCTGGTTATATGCCCAAAAAAGAATGTGGTTTGGGTGTCATCACTAACTTTAAAGAAAAGTTTTCTATAGGCCTTGAAATGGAAGTTTTGGTTATCAAAGAACAAAATGCTGATGGGATGGTAACAGTGAGCGCTCGGGCATTAATTCTCAGGCAAAGTTGGGAGAAAGTATCAACTTCCGCAAAAAATGGAGAATTAATTAACGTTTTAATTAATGGATTTAACAGAGGCGGGCTTACGTGTGATGTAGATGGATTAAGAGGATTCATACCAAGATCCCAACTTGAAGATGGTAAAGAATACCAATCCTTTGTTGGCAAAACTCTAAAAGTAGCGTTTCTTGAGGTGAATCCAGAATCCAGAAAATTAGTTCTCTCTGAAAAGAAAGCCTCATTAGTCTCTAAACTTACAAGTTTAGAATTAGGTCAATTAATTGAAGGAGAAGTTTTAGCAGTAAAACCATATGGCTTCTTTATAGATTTAGGAGGAGCTAGTGGACTTCTTCATCAATCCTCACTAACAAATGGATCGATTCGTTCTTTAAGAGAAGTTTTTAGAGAAGGGGAAATGATAAAAGCTTTAATATCTGAAATAGACCTCGAAAAAGGTCGTATTGGCCTCAATACAGCACTCCTAGAAAACTCTGCGGGAGAATTAATTATTGATAAGCAAAAAGTTATGCAAGAAGCCACAGAGAGAGCACTAAAAACTAAAGCACTCTTCGATAAAAAAGAACAAGATAAATGAACATTAATAAAAGAATGGAGTCAAGTCTTAAATTAAAAATTTCAGATTGGGAATTAGACTTTTACTCAAGACCAATTATTGAATCAAACGGAAAAAAAAGGTGGGAATTAATTATTTGCTCTACAGGAAGTTATAAGACAGAAGATATTTTTCTTTGGAATAAAAAATGCCCTGCTAATGAAGTTAATTCAGTGTGGCTTACAAAGGCACTAAATGAAGCAATAAGTGAAGCAAAAAAACAAGGTTGGAAGAAACCTTCTATAGTTCGATTCTGGAGGTCGTCAATGAAATCTATCATTAAGAAATCTCTGGAGGCCGTCAGTATTGAGGCTATTGTAAGTAGAAGAACTTACAATTTATTAGATAGAATCGAATTTCTTGAAAAAGAGATTTATCCAAAGGAAAAAGGTTATGTAAGAGGTGTATTAGCTCCTACTTTTACCTCTAAAATGGAAAACCCTCCTACACCTCTACCAGAAGCAGTAAGGGGTGATGCTTTAACTATATCTGAAATATCAATTGGCGAATTAAAATCAGCAGAAAATTGGCCTATGGAATTTGGAGATATTTTCCCAATTCAGCAAGATTTAGATGATAATTACTTAGTTCCAGGATTAAGACTTTTTAGCAAAGATAGATCCTTGGCACTTTCTGCATGGTTTAGTTGTTTAGAACCTATTAAATTAGTCGTAAATAAGAACCAACTCATACTCGAAGCTTCAGAAGATGATAAGTGGCTGGTAACTGATTTACCAGAAAAAGACGCAAACATTTTGGATAAAAAATTTTTAGAGAATAAAAAAAATTCTTTTGGCTATCAATTTATTTCCATACAGTCAACGCCTTATATCGAAAAATTTGCAGGATTCTGGATCTTAAGAGATATTGAATTAATTTCATAAATTCAGTTTAGGAGCAGGAACTATTCCTTACAAAGAAATATCTTTCTCAAAAGATGAAATTTATATTCAAAACAAAAAATTTGAGTATTATTCATCACCTATTCTTAGTCAAAATAATTTCAAACATGCATACTTCACGAAGTCTTGCTCTGAGAAATTTCTTCAATTATTAGGGAATCACTTTAATGAAAATTCAATAAATTGTGTTTCCAATCAAATCCACAGTAATGTGATAGTGTTTGGATCTCATTCGCAAAAAGGGTCTAAGACTGATGCAGATGGTCTTGTTGGCAATAAATGCAGTCAAAACTTATGGGTTTACACAGCTGATTGTATGCCAATATTTTTTGCAGATAAAGGGACAAGAAATGTAGCAACCTTGCATTGTGGAAGAAAAGGTTTAGAAAAAAAAATAATAAAAAATCTGGTAAAAATTTTTGATACTTTTGGGACATCTAGAGATGACTTACTTGTTGCAATAGGGCCAGCGATTTCTAAGGAACATTATCTAGTTGATAAAATGACACTCAAAGAATTTTATAGAAAGGCAGAAAACAAAAACATAACTGTCAAATTGACTAATGCTGAAAAAGATCTTTATTTTTGTGATTCAAATCACTTCAAAGAGCAAAACTTAAATCAACTTGATCTTAAAGGATCTGCCTATAGACAACTTTTAAATGAGAACATCCCTAATACAAATATAGATATTTCAAATTTATGCACATACAAATTAAAAAATGAATTTAATTCCTGGAGAAGGAGCAAAACATTCTCTAGGCAATGGAATATTATTTGCTCATAGAGATAAGAGATAGTTAACTTGGACAAATTTCACCAGTTAAATTTTTAGTGACTAATAATTCGGTCATCTCCTTAGTACCTTTAATATTAAAAACTTTTGCTAACAAAATATTCTCTTTGAAACCAAAAGGTTTTATTTTCACTTTGCTTCCCCTTGGGAATTCTCTCTTTAGTAAATTAGTTGCTTCAAGCTCATCATTTTCATTTACATCTACACAAAATAATCCAATCGTTAAATGCCTATTTTGATCGCCCACTAAAATTGTATTTGAACTTTTAATTTGAAGTATTTCAGCCGAGTTAACTATTACAGGATTAAGTACAAACAAGCATACTATAATTAAAAATTTTGATAATTTTTTCAATTCAGAAACATCTAAGATTGTGAATAATATTAAAGTTAATTTCTTGAAAATGACGAATCTAAAAAATTAGTCTTCACAATTAACATATCCAACCATTTGAGCATTACTTTTCCCAGGAGGAACCATTGGGTAACAATTTTCGCCTCTTCTGACAAGAATATTAATTAAGGCAGGGCCATCATGATCAAGCGCATTTTTTAATTCACTCTGTAATTGTTTTCTATCAGAAATTAAGTATCCTTTAACTCCAAAAGATTCAGCAAGTTTTACAAAATCAGGTTCACCACTACTCATATCAGATGAAGAATATCTTTCATCGTAGAAACTTTCTTGCCATTGTCTTACCATACCTTGCCAGCGATTATTTATAATAATCAATTTCACCTTTAGACCATATTGAGATAAAGTTCCTAATTCTTGAATATTCATTAATACACTTGCATCTCCTGCAATACAAATCACATCTGAATTAGGTATGGCTGCTTTTACTCCAATTGCAGCTGGCAATCCAAAACCCATAGTTCCTAATCCGGCACTACTAATCCATTTTCTTGGAGAATTCCTAAGATATTGAGCAGCCCACATCTGGTGTTGTCCTACATCTGTAGTTACATAAGCTTCGGGTAAAAGTTCCCTCACTTTTAAAAGAACCTCCTGGGGATAAATTTCTCCTTCTTTGGGTGGGTCATATAAAGGATGTTTATTTTTCCAAAAATCAATTTTTTCTAACCAGTTTTTCGTCTGACTAGTAAATTTGTTATCTAGAGATTGTTCATTAATTTTACGAACAGCTTTTGAAACATCAGAAACAATTGCTACATCTACACGTCTATTTTTATTAACTTCTGCCGGGTCAATATCTATGTGAATTACCTTTGCATTAGGGGCAAAAGTATCTAATTTTCCTGTCACCCTATCATCGAATCTAGCTCCAATAGCAATTAAAAGATCGCATTCCGTAACAGCAAAATTTGCGTAAGCAGTTCCATGCATTCCTAACATCCCTACAGATAAATTGTCTTTTTCATCAAAAGCGCCCTTCCCCATTAAGGTCGTGGTAACTGGTATTTGATAATTCTTAGCCAAAGTTTTTATTTCATCATGAGCTCCTGAAGATATTGCCCCACCCCCTACGTATAAAAGAGGTCTTTCAGAATCTTCTATTAATTTAATTGCTTTATTAATATCGCAATCATTAATTTCTCCATTCCTTTTAAATCCTTTAGGGATAATCTCACCGGGTAAAACTCTTTGATAATTAAAGAACTCCTGACCTACATCTTTGGGTATATCAATTAAGACAGGGCCAGGTCTTCCAGATGAGGCTATAAAAAAAGCTTCAGAAACTACTTTCGCGATATCTGAAGGATCTCTTATTACCCATGAATGTTTCACTATTGGAAGAGTTATACCAAAAATATCAGTTTCTTGAAAAGCGTCTGTCCCTATAGCAGGTCTCGGGACTTGACCTGTAACTACAACTAGGGGAACTGAATCCATTTGCGCAGTGGCAATTCCAGTTACCAAATTTGTTGCACCTGGGCCTGAGGTCCCAAAACATACTCCTACTTCACCAGTAGACCTTGCATATCCATCAGCAGCATGTGAACCACCTTGTTCATGCCTAACCATATAATGATTTAACCAACCTTCTTGTTCTGCCTTATGAACAGCATCATATATTGGCAGTATAGCGCCTCCAGGATATCCAAATATAACTTTTACCCCATGAATTTTTAAAGAATCCATTAGTGCATCTGCTCCAGTTATCCAAACTGGATTTTCATGTTTTGAACTACCCTTTGAAAAGGATCTCGAAGTAAGGGTCACTAAAGAAATTCAATATTTACTATAAATACTAAACTCAATTAAATACTTTTGCCTCATTTAGAAATGTAATGTCAGAAATGTATTCAAAAAACCCTTTAAAAAAATTTAAAAATTTTCAAATAAATATCAATTTTTCTTTATAAGATGCCTAATTTATGTAGAGGTCCAGAGCCTGAAATAAGTTCAATAAAGAGCACAAGAAAAATAATCATTGCAACCCTTCCGTTCCACACCTCTGAACTATTATTCCAACCCCATTGCCACTTCTCCTGAGGATAAAGTTTAACTTTTTCAGGCAACTGAGAAGCCTCCTCTAAATTAACTAAAGGTCCTTCCAAGCAAGAAATAACAAGATCACTGAGTCCTTCAATAAAAGTAGGATGAGTATTTAGAGCTTTAACTCTCCGAAAGTTTTTAATACCAGCTTTTTCAGCAATTTCTTTATATTCAATATCAATTTCTTGCAACGTTTCGATATGCTCTCCAACGAAACTTATAGGAACCACAACTAAATCACTCACATTTGACCTTCCAAGATCCGCCAATACTTCTTCTGTATAAGGTTTCAACCATTCAACAGGACCAACTCTACTCTGATAAGAAAGTGTATAAGGGTTACTATGCCCTAAACATTTTTCCAATTCATCTATTATCAATAAAGAACAATCTTCAATTTGTTGTTTGTAAGGGTCTCCAGCTTCCTCTACGTAACTCTTAGGAACTCCATGAGCAGTGAAAAATATATGAGCTTTTGAAGGTGATTCACAAAGTGAAACTTGTTCAGAAATTAATTCAACCATAGACTTTAAATAACCTGATTGACTGAACCAACTCCTTACACATCTCATTGGAACCTTCTTAAATTCATCATCAGAATCTCGCAATTTTTTTAATTCTCTAAAGCTCGAACCACTAGTACTTATCGAAAAATGCGGATACAAGGGTATTACAACAACTTGATCAATGCCATCTGCTTTCATATCAGCAATTGCTGATTCAGTAAAAGGATGCCAATACCTCATAGCAATGTAGGTAGTGGCATTAAATCCCTTGTCCCTTAATTTAGATTGTAATTCTCTTGCTTGTTGTTCAGTTATCCTTCTAATTGGTGAACCTCCACCTATGGAAAGGTAGGCCTGTTGAGAAGTAGTACTCCTAAGCGTACTAATTAACCAAGCTAAGGGCTTTTGAAAAACAGGGAAAGGTGTCCTGATGATTTCAGGATCAGAAAAAAGATTGTATAAGAATGGACCGACATCAGTAATACGTTCAGGCCCTCCTAAATTCATTAGTAAGACGCCTATTTTATCCATTTAAGATTTATGGAGATTGAAAATCAACATTAAAAACGTCATTATATGGTCAATTATATAAGTAAATGAACGTAATTCAGGAAATTAATAATGTCAATGATAAATTTGCTACTCAAGGCAGCAAGCTTAAAATTGAGAAAAGAGGAGAGAAATTAAATATTCGTGGTTCACTACCCTCCAAAGAAGATAACAATAACTTTAAAATTCAAAGAATATCTCTTGGCTTAAAGGCTGATATTTCTGGGTTAGAGGAAGCCAAAAAAAAATTACAATTAATCAATTTGCAATTGGAATTGAATCAATTTGATTGGATTAATTGGATAGGCAAACCTTATAAAAAGGAGATAAAAGATGGTTTTGAATTCCCAAAAAGATTAAATCAATTTGAGGAATTTTTTTTTAAAGAAAATAAAAGTGATTTTCGAACCAGCACTAGAAAAACTACTTGGAGAAGTTCTTACAAACCATATATGAAAAGAATCTTAAATATTTACAATGACTATGAGAATGCAGCTTTAGAAAAAATATTTCAAAGAACACTTGAAAGTTATAAGGAAGGTACCAGAAGTAGGAAACAATGCGCTACTTCTTTAAGTGTTTTGGCTAAGTTTTTGGACATTAAACTACCAGAAAATTGGAAATTAAATTCTAGAGGATATGGTTTGAACAAGGCTGGATTTAGGGATCTTCCTAAAGACGAGTTAATAGAAAAACTGTGGGAGACGATCCCAAACAAGTCTTGGAAATTTGTCTTTGGTTTGATGGCTACATATGGATTAAGGAATCATGAAGTATTTTTTTGTGATTTAAGTTCTCTTACTAATTTTGGGGACAAAATTATTAGAGTTTTACCTACCACTAAAACTGGGGAACATCAAGTTTGGCCATTTCATCCTGAATGGGTGGAAAAGTTCGAATTATCAAAGCTTGGTGAAAATCCAGAACTTCTACCAAATATCAATAGAGACCTTAAAGTTACAACCTTACAAAATATTGGAAAAAAAATTACAGACCAGTTTAAGCGTTACTCTTTACAAATAAAACCTTATGATTTAAGGCATGCTTGGGCAGTAAGGACAATTTTTTATGATTTACCTGATACTGTGGCTGCCAGAATGATGGGACATTCGGTTAGTTTACATACTCAAACTTATCACCACTGGATTACAAAAAGGGATCAACAACAGGCAGTAAATAATGCACTTTCAAAAGTTAAAAGAGTTAAAAATATTTAAAGTTTTATAATAAAAAATAAAAATAAGGGCCATATGCAAGAAAAACCTTCATCTTCCGAAAAAATATTTAACCTCGATAATCAAGCAAATAAACTTGGTATAGGAGGTAAAATTTCACCGGATAGCGATGAGAGCTCATATAAAAAAAGAATGCAGAAAAGAAAAGATATTCAAGCCGAAAGACTACAAATTAGAAAAACAAAAAAAGGATTATTGATTGTTTTCACAGGAAATGGCAAGGGCAAGACAACTGCATCTTTAGGGATGGCTTTAAGGACGATAGGGCATGGCTATAAAGTAGCAATAATTCAATTTATCAAGGGAGGCTGGGCCACTGGAGAAGAAAAAGCACTTAAAAACCTTTCTTCAAACCTATCTTGGCATGCATTAGGAGAGGGATTTACTTGGGAAACACAAGATAGAATAAGAGATGAGAAATTAGTTCAAGAGGCTTGGCAGTTAGCCAAAAAATACATCCAAAACGAATCTTATAAACTTATCATTCTTGATGAAATTAATATTGCGACAAAACTTGGTTATCTTGCACCCGAAGAAATAATCACTTTTTTAAAAAGCTTAAATAATAGAAAAAATCATATTGTTTTAACTGGAAGGGGAGCATCTGATTCAATTATCAATTACGCTGATTTAGTCACAGAAATGAAACTAATAAGACATCCATTTAAAGAACAAGGAATAAAAGCACAAAAGTGTGTTGAATTTTAGTTAAAGAAAATTAATATTTAAAATTTGCTTTAGGCAGGTTTAGAAATGTTTAAAGACGCAAGCAATATCTGAACAAAAAATAAATTTGGTGCATTTACTTGCTAAGGTCTTAAAAGTACGATTATTGAATGACTTACAAAAGAGTTCTCTTAAAACTTAGTGGTGAAGCACTAATGGGTGAAAAACCTTATGGTATTGATCCTGCTATAGTTCAGTCAATTGCAGAGGATGTTTCAAAAGTAGTCGAAAATAATGTACAACTTGCAATAGTTGTTGGGGGCGGGAATATTTTTAGGGGGCTTAAAGGGTCTGCAGATGGAATGGATAGAGCGACAGCTGATTATGTTGGGATGCTTGCAACAGTAATGAATGCTATTTCACTTCAAGATGGTTTAGAAAGAGTAGGAGTTGCAACCAGAGTTCAAACTGCAATAGAAATGCAGGAAATTGCAGAACCTTATATCAGAAGAAGAGCTATGAGACACCTTGAAAAAGGGAGAGTTGTGGTCTTCGGAGGAGGATGCGGAAATCCATTTTTCACCACTGACACTACGGCGGCTTTAAGGGCAGCGGAGATAAATGCTGAAGTTGTTATGAAGGCGACCAAAGTTGATGGAGTATATAATTGTGATCCTAATAAATTCAAAGATGCAAAAAAATATTCCTCTCTTAGTTATCAGCAAGTTCTTAGCGATGAAATCGCAGTAATGGATAGTACTGCAATTGCACTATGCAAAGATAACAATATCCCTATCATGGTATTTGATATATTCAAAAAAGGGAACATTACTAAAGCTGTTGCTGGGGATCCTATAGGTTCATTAATTAGTTAAAGCTTATTTAAATTTTTTTATTATGAAAGAACAAGAAATTCAAGAAAATATGAATAAAAGTATTGAAGCCACACAAAGAAACTTTAATACAATTAGGACAGGCAGAGCCAATGCTTCATTGTTAGATAGAGTAAGTGTTGATTATTACGGGGCAGAAACACCAATTAAATCACTTGCCACAATAAGTACTGTTGATTCACAAACAATTTCAATACAACCGTTTGATATTTCATGTTTACAAGCGATTGAGAAATCTATTTCTATGAGTGATTTAGGTATTACTCCAAATAATGATGGTAAAGTAATAAGAATAAATGTTCCTCCTTTAACAGAAGAAAGAAGAAAAGAATTCTGTAAATTAGCCTCTAAATATGCAGAGGAAGGAAAAGTAGCTTTGAGGAATATCAGGAGAGATGCTGTTGATAAAGAAAAAAAAGACGAAAAAGATGGTCTCATTTCTATTGACGAATCAAGAGATAATCAATCTGAAATTCAAAAAATTACTGATAAATATATTGCCTTAATAGAAACTAAATTGTCTGAAAAAGAAAAGGAAATTCTAAAAGTTTGATAGGATTTGACGTTGTAATAATTGGTGGGGGTTTATCAGGATCATCCACCGCTCTTAACCTATCAAAGAAAGGATATTCAGTTTTAATTATCGAAAAAGAAAAATCCCAACATTACAAACCATGTGCAGGAGGGATGGCATCTTCAATGCAAAGATTTCTTCCCTTAGATATCAATGATTCCATAGAGTCAAAAATTAATAATGTTGAATTCAGATGGAAAGCTTCAGATAAAGTAACTGCTGATCTGACTGGTGAATCCCCATTTTGGATTATTAAAAGAGAGAAGCTTGATCAATTATTACTTGATGAGTCCTTGAATAATGGAGCTCAGATAATGAGACCATTATTGATAGAAAAAATCATAAAAAAAAATGATAAATGGGAAATCACTTGCAACAATAAAAGAAAATATATTACTGAATTTCTTGTTATTGCAGATGGGTCCCAATCGAAATGGGTAGGTTATTTCAATTTAGGGCCAAGAAAACCGAAATTTGCGAACACAATCTCATTAAGATTGAAAGGGCTAGGTGAAATTCCTAGAGATGGAGTTAGATTTGAGTTTGGATTTATAAAATATGGTTTTGCATGGGCATTCCCCTTAAGAGAAAGCTTAAATATTGGTTTAGGTACTTTTATAAATAATGGTCTCCTAGAAAATCAGGCTATAAATAAACAAGTAATCAGAAGCTTCGGTTTTGATGATTTTCCTCATAAAATATTTAGTAAGAAACTGAGAATATGGAATGGCTTCCACTCAATTAATGGTGACAAAATTCTAGCGGTTGGAGATGCAGCATCTCTATGTGATCCATTTTTAGCTGAAGGAATTAGACCATCTTTAATTAGCAGTTTTTATGCTGCAGAACATATAGATCATTGCTTATCAGGTAAAGAGGATAATTTAAATCTTTATACGAAAAAAATTAACAACATTTGGGGGAAATCTATGGCTTGGGGGAGGAGAATAGCCCAGGTATTTTATAGATTTCCTCGAACTGGATACCAATTAGGTGTCAAAAGAAAAACAGCACCTAAACGTATAGCTCAAATATTATCAGGAGAAATGAGTTATGAAGATATTGCAAAAAGAGTTATCAGAAGACTTTTAACAAAAAGTGATTCTTAATTCTTTCTCAATTCAAACTTAAATTTAGTTAGCAGAAATCAATTTATGATTTTTAATTTCTGAATATCTCTTAAGTAGCAGCTCTTCCAATTCTTCTATAGCCTTACTGAATCCAGTTATACCCTCACTAAGCTTTTCACTTGCCATTTGATCTTCTAACATGCTTAATCTGAAATCTTTTTCTTCAAATTCGTAGTCTATAGAATGATTTATTTGGGTACTTAAATCTAATTTTCTAACTAACTCTCCTTTTTCTTTTTTCAGTTCCTCGAGAAATTTTGGTGCAATTGTTAAAAGATCACAACCTGCTAATTCTTTTATTTCATCAAGATTTCTAAAACTCGCTCCCATTACTTCTGTCTTGAATTTCTTTTCTTTAAAGTAATTGTATATTTGTGTAACCGAAATAACACCAGGGTCTTCAGCACCAACGAAACTAGTTTTACCAGTTTTTGCTTTATGCCAATCCAATATACGGCCAACAAAGGGAGAAATTAGAGTTATCTTTGCATTGGCACAAGTTACCGCTTGGCAGAAGTTAAAAAGTAAAGTTAAGTTGCACCTAATACCCTCTTTTTCCAAAATTTCAGCTGCCTTGATTCCCTCCCAGGTTGCGGCAATCTTAATCAAAATTCTTTCCTTTTCAATTCCAAAATTTTTGTAAAGATTGATCAATTTTCTCGCTTTTTCTACGGTAGCTTCTGTGTCAAAGCTCAGTCTTGCATCAACTTCTGTAGATACGCGCCCTGAAATAATTTTCAATATTTCTTTTCCAAAAAATACCGAAACTTGATCAACAGTTTCTTTAATTAAGTCAATTTCGGAGAAGCCTTGGGGCAATGCATTTTCTGAACTTTCTAAAGCTTTATCAATTAATTTCACATAATCAGGATTCTTAGCAGCAGCAAGTATCAGCGATGGATTCGTGGTGGCATCTCTTGGTTGAAATTTTTTTATCGAATCTAAATCTCCAGTATCAGCAACAACAACGGTCATTGAGGACAATTGTTCTAAAATTGATTTCATGTCTAGATAATCATATATATACAAACTAGCTTTAATTCCTCATGAAATCATCAGATAATGAATTAAATATTTATAAAATTGGAAAATTTTAGGGTTTTTTAACAATCATTCCATGATCTTTAATCTTGGGAGGTATTTTTTCAATCACTATCAAACTTTCGATAATTTCTTTCGCAACTGGTACTGCAACAGTTGAACCATATGCATATGATTTAGATGGCTCATCAACGACTACAAGGACGGCATATTTTGGATCATTAACTGGTAAGATTGCGACAAAACTACAAACTTTTTTGCTTGTATACGAACCATTCAAGGCTTTTTGAGAAGTGCCCGTTTTCCCTGCTATCCTATAACCTTCGATTTTCACTCCAGATCCACTACCTTTATCGACTACGCTCTCCATCCATTCAAGAACAGTTTTAGTGACCTCGTGTGAAAAAAATTGTTTTTTTGGATTTTTATTAAATTTTTCTTTGAAAGTTGAGGTTACATGAGGAGTCACTTCAAAACCTCCATTTGCAAGAGTCGCATGAAGTTGAACCAATTTAAGTGGCGAAATTGAGAAACCTTTACCAAAAGAAGTGACAGCAGGCTCAATTGATTGATTTACAAATAAATCTTTTCTCTTTAGTTGGCCAGCAGTTGATTCAAATAAGTCAGTCTCTAAATTTTTATTTATACCTAAATTTTTTAGCCAATCCCAATAAATTGTAGGGTCTAAATTTTGCATTATTTTTACCATCCCAACATTACTTGAAACCTGCAAAACTTTTGGATAGTCAATGTATCCATTACCTTTTTTATCCCAATTAGAAAGTGTCCAGCCTCCAACATTAATCTTTCCAATATCTTCAACTACTCCATCTTTCTGGATGACTTTTTCTTCTAAAGCTAAGGCAAGATTAATAGGTTTAAAAGTTGAGCCCGGCTCAAATAAATCTTGAGAATACCAACCCCTAAAGAGTTCAGTATCATACTGCCAAAATTTATTTGGATCATATGATGGGACTGTAACCAAAGAGAGAATCCGACCATCATTAACATCCATAACTATGGCAAATCCCTTCTTTGCTTTCCATTTGCTTACTTGCTTTGATAATGCACTGTATGACGCTTTCTGTAATTTTGAATCTATAGTTAGGCCTAAACTTTTGTAATCAGAAATAAAATCACCTGGTGCTGAATTATCCGGTAGAGGGGTTCCATCTCCTCCTCTTTTTATTAAATTACTTTTATTAAAAACTTTAATTTGATTATCTAAATGAAGTTCTAAACCTGCTGAAGCTACATTCTCATCATTAACAAAACCGACAAGATTAGAGTAAAGTTCTCCTTGTGGATAATATCTCTGCGAATATTTAAACAAATCAATTCCGCTTATTTGAAGGTTCTTAATCTTTTCTGCCTTTCCTTCCGCAATTTTATCCAAAAGCTTTATCCCACTCATTTTATTATTAAATTTCTTCAAGAGTATTTCATCGTTAATACCCAAGATAGGTGACAATTTTTTTGAAACTTCTTCAATACTGCGAACTCTGTTAATTGAATCACCAGGAAAATTAAAATATTTTGGATGGGCCCACAATTTATAGAGCGGTTTATCGTAAGCAATTACTCTATTATTTCTATCAACGATTGATCTCCTTTTTTTTAAGGAGTTAGTCTTAGAAGTTTGTATTAATCTAGCTTTCCTTTGCAAATCAGAGGCATTAAAGACTTGTAATTTAACTAACCTACCAAACAAACAAAAAATTAATAATAAGCTAAAAATATAGAGAAATTTAAATCTTCTTTGATCAAGCGGTATTAGACGAACAATTTTTTTGTATTTTTTCATCAATATCCTCTTTGATATTTGCTGTCACGAAAACCTTCAATGAAGTTACTTAAATTTTTCTTAAATGTATTTTCTTTTTTTTCAGTAAGTTTATCTAGATAAATTAAATCTTGAGGTTTAGTTTTTCTATAAATGTTGAGAGAGTCAAGTTCACTAATATAAAATGCCTCAATTTTGGAAATATAATCAATGAGATTATCATTGATAGCTCTTGTTTTAGATAAGGTTTTATAAGTATTTGACCATTTCCTTTGGCTATCAAAAGACAAGGTTAATAAGGTAAAACTTAATACCAATAGAGAGATATTAATGGTGTCGAAAATTTGATGTACTAATTTGATTTTAATTATGGATATTTTTTCGGAATCTTTTCTACCTTCATATGGAACTTTTTTTTTAAAATTAAGTTGATTCCAATAAGGTTTCATTAATGATTTTTATTTTAAATAAAAGGAGTATTATTAATCAAATAAACATCTTTTTATTTGATTCGCAAGTAAAAAGCTAATTCTTTATGTCCTCAATAAGAACAAATTTAAGAAGGTCAATCCATTCCATAAAGAATGCATAACCACTGCAGAGAACAAACTCCCTGAAGCAATTCTTGTGATTCCTAATCCAATGCCTAGAACAAATAATGGCGGCATTTCTCCCAAACTTAAATGGGCTAATGCAAAGATAAAGGCTGAAACTATGATACCCGAAATTACTCCAAAATCTCTTGAAAGAGTTGGGAGTAAAATACCGCGAAATATAATCTCCTCAAATAGAGGAGCTAATATAGTTGTCGTTAAAAATAATAGAAAAAATGATAAGTAATTATTATTATTAAGAACAATTTCCAGCAAAGGGTTACTACCATTCTGATTATCGATCAGACTATTCATGATTAGAGAAATCAATAAAACAAAAGGCACAATTGTTAACCAACCTTTAATTCCCAGAATAATTGCATTTTTTATTGACAAGATATTGAACTGTAAATAATCCTTTTTAAAATTAAATTCACCATTCAAAGATTTAATTTGAAAATAAACTATCCCTAATGGCGGAATAGCCATAAAAATATATCCAAAGAATATTTTTAAAGATTGAGATAATTCATTAGAGATATTTTTAGAAAAAAGTTCAACCAAACTGATAGAAAACAAAGGTGATACTACTTCTCCTAAAACAACAAATCCACCTGCAATTAATAAGACCATATCTATTAATTCTAAATCTAAAGATTTAATTTCTTGCCAACCAAACTTTTTCAAAGATATGGTGGTCCATAATGTTTTTAGAGCCAGAATAGAGCCAATAATTATTGTTAAAAGTGGTATTAGTCTTATGGCTAATAATTTTAAAAACATTTTGCTTGAAAATGATTTTGTTATTAATGAACTATCATCAAAATCAAATTTCCTGCTTAAAAGGTGATATAAAAATCTATCACCTTTAAATAAATCAAATTCATAGGAATTTGGTTTATATGAATTATTATTTGATTTTTTTTCTATCTCATCAATAAGAAATTTAAAGTTTTTATTTTCAAAATCTTTGGATCTATTTTTATAGATTATAGGATCATTTGATTCTGAAGAAATTATTCGAATTAATTTATTTCTTTCTGTTAGTTCTTCAAATGAGACATCAGAGAGTGATTTATTTATTTGATCAACAGGATCATTAATGATAAAAAATTTTTTAAGTTTTAAAGGTATTGATTGGACAGATAATTCAGCAATTTCTTGCTCTTTTTGACTAATATCAAATGAAACAGATGGTCTATTTAAACTGTCTCTTAATCCTTGTTGCCATACAAAAAAAGTTATGATGATAGAAATAAAAGCTAAAGTGAGTTTTGACCTAGAAGTATTTTTAAAGATCATAACTTATTATATTCTTTAAATTTGTAGTTGGTTTTCATTGAATTTCCTTATATTTATATATCTATTTTAATCACTCCATGAGATGATTAAATTATCTTAATTTTCAAATTTATATAATGGCTATAAGATTAGTTTTAGTTAGGCATGGACTAAGCAGTTTCAATGCAAAAGGATTAATTCAAGGAAGAACAGACGATTCATTTTTAACTGATGAAGGATACAAACAAGCCCAAAAAGCAGGAAAAGCATTATCAAAAATAAACTTCGATAAAATCTATTCCTCCCCACTTGTCAGAGCGGCAGAGACTGCAAAAACAATTAAAAAGACCTTCAATAAAGAACAAAATATTATATTCGACGATAATTTGCTAGAGGTAGATCTGAGTGAATGGTCTGGTCTAAAAATTGATGAAATAAAAAATAAATTTCCAGAAATTTACCCTATATGGAAAAATGATCCGGAAAATCTTATCTTAAAAAGAAATGATAATAAAACTTATAAACCAATTCAAGAGTTATTTTTTCAAGCAACAAATTTTGTAGAAGATATTTTAAAAATTTACCTAGACAAAGATGATGTAAATATTTTAGTTGTTGGACATAATGCAATTCTCAGATGTTTAATACTATTGTTAATAGGCAAGCCTAAGCAAGGTTTTAGAAAAATAAGATTAGAAAATGCTTCTTTCTCAATACTCAATATTTCAAAGAAAGATAACTCTTTTAAGACTCAAATTGAATGCTTAAATCAAACTTCCCATCTTAATAAAAATATTCCAAATAAAATTGGAGATTCCAGAATATTTCTCATAAGGCATGGTGAAACTAACTGGAACAAAGAAGGTAGATTTCAAGGCCAAATTGATATCCCTCTAAATGAAAACGGAAAAGATCAAGCTAGAAAGACTTTTGAATATTTGAGAAATATTTCTTTCAATAAGGCATTTTCAAGTTCAATGCATAGACCTTATGAGACTGCACAAATAATCCTTCAAAATAAAAAAGATTTAAAAATTGAGAAAATAGATTCACTAGTAGAAATCAGTCACGGATTATGGGAGGGTAAATTGGAAGCAGAAATTAGAGAAGAGTGGCCTGCTTTACTAAAAAATTGGCATGATAAACCTGAAGAAGTAATAATGCCTGAAGGTGAATGTATAAAAGATGTATCAGAAAGGTCAGTAGAAGCTTTTGACAAAATTTGTTTATCTCAAAAGGATAATGATCGAACCCTCATGGTTGCTCATGATGCAGTCAATAAAACTCTTATTTGTAATATCCTTGGGATTAATTATTCAAATATTTGGATGATAAAACAGGGTAATGGCGGCATAACTATAATTGATCTTTTTAATGATCCCAATAAGCCCCCTGTAATTAGCGCTCTTAACATTACAACACACCTAGGAGGAATACTTGATTCAACTGCTTCAGGAGCACTTTAAATTAAGCCTTCTTAAAAATTTATTTTGATGCAGTCAGAGTCAGAAAAAGGCTTCATTTACTGAAAAAGCCAACTTGACTGAGAGGCCAAAATCTGAAATATGCTCTACCAATTATCTCTTTTTTATGAAGAAATTTACTTCCAGGCCAATATCTTCCATCCCAGCTATTTGCCCTATTATCGCCTAAAACTAAAAAATGATCTTCTGGAACTTTTATATTTTCAAATTTACCACATTGATTAAACAGGGAAAATGAACACTTATAAGAGACATAAGGTTCAGGAATTAATTTATCATTTATTATTAATTCACCCTTAGTGTTTACACTTACAGTTTCTCCTGGAAGTGCCACCACTCTCTTAATGTAAGCATCGCAAGCTTGATCCCTCAAGCCAGGAATAAATGACATTGGAGGAAAACTCATAAAAAAACAATATCCTTTTTTTGGTAAAGGCTTAGATCTTGATGAAATTAATTTTTCGTCAAAGGAGTAAGGTGAGTTAAAAACAACAATATCTCCTCTTTTTGGTAAAGAGTTTCTTACCGAAAATTTTTCAATAATTAGCCTATCGTTTATTTGTAATTCGGGGAGCATCGATCCAGAGGGGATATAACGTGGTTCTGCGAAAAATGATCTACAAGAAGAAACAAAAAAAGTTAATAGAATGAGTAGACCCCATTCTTTTAAAAAACTTTTAATAGAACCAGGCATAAAATTAATTAAGTCTTGATTTTTTAAATTTATACAAATTGTTTGGCATATTGAATTTCGTTAAAACCTAAAATTACTTTTTTCCCTTCGTAAATCAAAAAAGGTCTTTTTATTAATTTGCCATCACTTAAAAGAAGTTGAATAATTTCTTCCTTTGATAAATCATTAATATCAAGATTGAGAGTTTTAAAAGCTTTACCTCTTGTATTAAAAATCCTTTTCTTATCATCAGAGTATTGCTTTAAAGCTAGATTTAGATAATTAACAAGTGGTGGTTCTTTTAAAATATCAATTAATTGGAATTCTAAGCCTTTACTATGAAGCCAATTTGCAGCTTTTATGCAAGTGGAGCATTTTAAATAACTATAAAAAATTATTTTTTTCAATTTAATTTACTAATTTTTGATTTCTTAAGTACTTTAAAGTTTTTCTTTTTTAGGGGTATACAACTTTTCAATAAATTTTCAACCACATCAAAATCCCTCCAACCGTCAATTTGAACTGTTCTTCCATCCAGTCCTTTACTTGTTCTAAAAAATTCAGCAACATCCTCAAGCTGATTAGGAGCAATTTGATTAATACTTATTATATTATCCTGCCTAGAATTAGCTATAGGCACACATAAAAGTTTCCCATCATATGCACCACAATCATGCATATCCAATACTCCAATAGGTCTAGCTTTTATTAAACAACCAGCAAAAGTAGGCTCATCCATTATCACCATTGCATCAAGAGGAGCTCCATCATCAGCGAGGGTATTTGGAATAAAACCATAATCGAAAGGATACCTCACTGAAGAATGCAATACTCTGTCTAAGGCCATTATTCCGGCATCAGAGCAATATTCATATTTATTCCTACTCCCTGCAGGTATTTCAACAATGATATTTACTATTCCCTTCATTGGAGATGGAGGTATTGAACTAAGGTCCATCTTTTTTAAAATCGTGATTATGAATTATCTCGTTTCCTTGAGATAAAGGTCTTCCAATTAAAATGCTTATCGAAGGTAAAACAATTGTCAAAATGGCAAAAATAATACCTAGAGATGTTATTGATAAACTCCTTATACTTAAAGGGTCATCATCATCTCTTTCAAAATCACTTCGAGCAGAACCATAAGAAGATTCTTCACTTGATTTACTTTGAATAAACTGGTTTGATTTCGTGTAACTCAAGAACTCTTAATTGGTAAAGATTAAGGAGATAATTAAACATCATTATCCTACATTAAAAAATGTCAATAAATCAAAACAATTACAAGTAACTTTTTTATTACTCTTTTTCCAGCAAAGACCTAATAGATTTTAGTTCATCTAATATTTGCACCAGTATATTTTGAGCCGCGGAGGAAGGTGTATTAAAGACCTCTACAGTCACTTCCTTAATTCTTAAAATATCTTTTGCAAATCTTGCTACTTCATTAGGATGAAATTTTAAAGGTTCTTTTTGATCAGTTCTAAATTCGGGATTTAATTTTCTTGGATTAAAGCTAGGGTTTAGATTTCTTAAATCTGTATTTGTATACCTATAGACAGAAGCTCTTGATCTGTTTAAGAATTTTTGAACTTCATCAATACCTACTAATTCCTCTTCGCTAGAAATATTGGAATTTATATTTTCCATAAACTTAAGAAAATGTTTTAGTAATAATGAACTTTTAAAAGAGTTTGAACTTCATTACTGAAAAAGTTAGCAGAAACAATATTTTTAGACTAGCCGCGTTGAGGGACTCAAGACACTTTAAATTATTTTTTCATCTTAATTGATAAAATTAAGTATTATTAAGGATTTTTTTGTATGCGCGTGACAACCTCATTTCCTCTGGGGACACTTCGTGACACACCTTCTGAAGCTGAGATTATTTCACATCAATTACTTTTAAAAGCTGGATATATTCGCAGAGTCAATAGCGGTATTTATGCATACATGCCATTAATGCTTAGAGTTATTGAAAAAATATCCGCAATAATAGATAGAGAACTTAATAGTATTGGTTGTACAAAATTACTATTACCCCAACTTCATCCTGCAGATTTATGGAAAAAAAGTGAAAGGTGGGAAGGATATACTGCAGGGGAAGGAATAATGTTTAATCTCAAAGATAGACAGGGTAAAGAATTTGGTTTAGCACCAACTCACGAAGAGGTGATCACGAGTATTGCATCAGAGATCATCAACTCCTATAAGCAATTACCTCAATGTTTTTATCAAATTCAAACAAAATTTAGAGATGAAATAAGGCCAAGGTTTGGATTGATGAGAAGTAGAGAATTCATAATGAAAGATGGTTATTCTTTTCATTCTTCAGAAAGCGATCTAGCTTCTTTCTATGAAAAGGTGGGCAATGCTTATGAAAATATTTTTAAATCTTGTGGACTGCAGACAGTAGGGGTTGAAGCTGATAGTGGAGCAATTGGCGGTGCTTCATCTAAAGAATTTATGGTCACTGCTGATGCTGGGGAAGATTCCATTTTGTTCACTCAAAGTGGTTCTTATGCTGCCAATATCGAAAAAGCTGTTTCTCTACCCTCTCAACCTATTCCACTTAAAGACAATATTGCAGAGTGGTTGGAAACGCCTCATCAAAAAACAATCCTAGAAGTTTGCGATAATAATAATTTAGACCCAAGTCAGATTATTAAAGTAGTAATATTCCTTGCACAGTTCGAAGGTGAATTTAATGTCCCAATTCTTGCATGCATTAGAGGCGATCAACAAATTAATGAAGTAAAGCTTTTTAACTTAATCAATAAACTTCATAATTTCAATCTTATTAATCTTAAAAAGATTGAAGACAAAAATACCATCGAAAAAAATCTAGTTGATTTACCCTTAGGTTTTATCGGGCCAGATTTAGATAATAAAACTATTAAAGCTAGTTCTAATTGGAAAAAAAAATGGACAAGAATAATTGACCATTCTGCAAGTGACCTTTCAAAGTTCATAAGTGGTGGGAATAAAGTTAATTTCCATAAAGTTTTTCAAGAATTTTCTTTTGATTCGAAAGACTATCTAATTGGGGATATCAGGAACGCCAAAAAAGGAGAAAAAATAAGTATTAATGATGATGAAGAACTGAAAGAAAAAAAAGGTATTGAGATTGGACATATTTTCCAACTAGGTCAGAAATATAGTGAAAAATTAAATGCAAAGTTCTCTGATAAGGATGGTCAGCTAAAAAATTTATGGATGGGTTGTTACGGAATAGGAGTGACAAGAATAGCTCAAGCCGCTATCGAACAGAATCATGATCAAAAAGGCATTTGTTGGCCTATCCAGATTTCCCCTTTTGAAGTTATTATTATCCCAACAAACTTAAAAGATCCTATTCAAAGTGATCTTACTGAGCATATCTATAACAAATTTTTAATTAATAAAATTGATGTCCTTCTTGATGATAGAAACGATAGAGCTGGAGTGAAATTTAAAGATGCGGAATTAATTGGTATTCCTTTTCAGATAATTATTGGCAGAGATTCTATTAATAAAGAAGTAGAACTTTTATGCAGAACAAATAATACTAAGCTTAAAATTAGTACAGAAAAATTGTTAGAAACATTTATTTCCGAATCTGAAATAATGTACAATAAAAAGTCTTGAGGCTTATTTTTTTTGGGAGCTAAGTTATGTTACTGAAATGGACATCAAAATTATTTTTTAAAAATCTCAGCAAAGCTATATCTTTTGCAATATCCTTAATTGTTGTTTTTACACTATTTAGTTCCCCTTCCATAGCTGCAAAAACCGCTATGACAGGTGACTATACAAAGGATACAATTTCAGTTGTTAAAACATTACAAACAGCTGTTGATACTCCAAAAGATTCTCCAAATAAAGATGAAGTAAGAAGTGAAGCTCTTACACTTATAACTGACTATATTTCCAGATATAGAAATAGAGGAATGGTGAATAAAACTCAATCATTTACCACAATGCAAACAGCATTAAATGCTATGGCAGGTCATTACAAAAACTTTGCAAGTAGACCTTTACCAGATAAACTTAAAGAGCGTTTAACCAAAGAATTTTCTCTTGCTGAAAAAATGGTTCTAAGAGAAAGTTGATACAATTCATTTACTTTTTAAAAGTAAACTAAGATTTTTGAATATATTAAATATTCGCACAAAAATAATGCTCTTCTAAAATTGGCCAATGTTGTTGTAATCGGAGCCCAATGGGGTGACGAAGGAAAAGGTAAAATAACAGATTTGCTTAGTCGTTCGGCAGATGTTGTCGTTCGCTATCAAGGGGGAGTAAATGCAGGTCATACTATAGTTGTAGATGATAAAGTCTTAAAATTACATTTAATTCCCTCAGGAATACTTTATAAAAATACTTCTTGTCTAATTGGTTCAGGAACTGTAGTAGATCCAAAAATCTTGCTTAAAGAAATTGACATGTTAATTGATAATGGAATTGATATCTCAGGATTAAAAATTTCATCAACATCACATGTAACAATGCCCTACCACAGAATATTAGATGAAGTGATGGAGGCTGATAGAGGTTCAAACAAAATAGGGACAACAGGTCGTGGGATTGGGCCAACTTATGCGGATAAATCACAAAGAAATGGCATTAGGGTAAGAGACTTGCTCAATAAGGAAAGGCTAAGTGATGTGATCAAAATTCCATTAAGAGAAAAAAACGGTCTACTAGAAAAAATCTATGGCATTAAACCACTTAAATTAGAAGATATTGTTGAAGAATATCTTGACTATGGGGAAAGATTATCAAAGCATGTTGTTGACTGTACGAGGACTATCCATACAGCCTCGAAAAACAAGAAGAATATTCTTTTCGAAGGTGCTCAAGGGACTCTACTTGACTTAGATCATGGGACTTATCCTTTTGTTACCTCATCAAACCCTATATCAGGAGGGGCATGTATTGGAGCTGGAGTGGGGCCAACTTTAATTGATAGAGTGATAGGTGTCGCAAAAGCTTATACCACAAGAGTAGGTGAAGGACCATTCCCAACTGAATTACAAGGAAGTATCAATGATCAACTATGTGATAGAGGCAGTGAATTTGGAACCACTACTGGGAGAAGGAGAAGATGTGGGTGGTTTGATGGAGTTATAGGTAAATATGCTGTATCTGTAAATGGTCTTGATTGTTTAGCCGTTACGAAACTTGATGTGTTAGATGAATTAGATGAGATTCAAGTTTGCATTGCATATGATCTCGATGGAGAGGAAATAGACTACTTTCCTACAAATTCAGATGACTTAAAAAAATGTAAGCCAATCTTCAAAAAATTAAAAGGTTGGCAATGTTCAACTGCAGATTGCAGAAAACTATCTGATCTCCCAGAGAATGCTATGAATTATCTAAGATTTTTAGCTGAATTAATGGAGGTACCAATTGCCATTGTCTCGTTGGGGGCGAATAGAGATCAAACTATAGTAATTGAAGACCCAATACATGGTCCTAAAAGAGCATTGCTAAGGTAATTTAGTTCCAAAATAATGAAGGAATCCTTTAGACATTTTGAACATAAAAAAGTTGATCTTATTGGTCTGGGCAATGCAATAGTAGATATTATTGTAAATATTGAAGATGAGTTTCTTGAGATAAATAATCTAGATAAAGGATCAATGAATCTAATTAATTCTGATGAATCTCAGAGATTGTTAGAAAATTGCAAAGTGATCAAACAAATTTCAGGTGGGTCTTCAGCAAATACCGTTGTTTCTTTAGCAGAATTAGGTAATCATGTGCAATTTATAGGAAGAGTGAAAAATGATCAATTTGGGAATTTCTTTTCTGACGATATAAAAAAAAGTAAAACTATATTTAATACTCCACCTACTATTGAAGGTGCTCCAACAGCTCATTCAATCATTTTGGTTACACCTGATGCACAAAGAACAATGTGCACTTACCTAGGCGCATCTGTAGAGTTTGAGCCAAAAGACATTGACTTTACTGTAATTAAGGAAAGTAAATACTTATATTTAGAAGGATATTTATGGGACAGCGAGTTAGCTAAAAAAGCTTTTATTAAAGCCGCCCAAATCGCAAAACAATCTAATACAAAAATAATCCTTTCTTTGTCTGATTCATTTTGTGTAGATAGACATCGTGAGAGCTTCTTGGAATTAATTTATGAATATGTAGATATTGTTTTTTGTAATGAATCCGAGGTGTTAAGTCTATTTAAAAATGATAAATTAGCAAGCTGCCTAGAAGACCTATCTTCCTTATGTGAATTAGTCATAGTAACTCTTGGAAGCAATGGTTCTCTCATAATCAACAAAAATGTTACCGAAGTAATAAAGTCAATAAATAAGGGGAAAGTTATTGATACTACAGGAGCGGGAGATATCTATGCGGGAGGATTTATCCATGGATTAATAAACAATTGTTCCCTCAAAAAATGCGGAGAGATAGCTTCAATTTGTGCGGGGCAAATAATTACGCAATTAGGATCTAGAACAGATATTGATCTTAAAGAGTTAATAAAATAGATTTAATCAAATAGTCTTATTCAACCAATCATAATATTTCATCTCAGCATGGTATTTTTTGTAAATAATTTGAGGGATATCATATGTGGAATTTTTATTTACGAAATCAATTAAACAATCTTTAAATTCTAGTTTACTTTTTATTGTAATTTCAAACTCTTTAGTTTCTTCAATATCATCATTCCACTTATAAATTGAAAAAATTTGCTTTATCGAAACACAAGCTGCAAGTTTTTTTTGTATTAGTACTTTAGCCATTCGCAAAGCATTTGCGTTACTTGATTCAGTTGTGATCATAACTAATACTTCCATAATGAATTAAACATCAATATTTTTTAATTATGTGATTTATCAAATTGTGATGTTGATCAAAAGAGTAAGAATAATAATTTTTAACTTTCGGCCTTTTAACTAAAAATAACTTCATTTTACTTCCAGAAACTATACTCTCCCAGTTTTTCTGAGAATAACTTCCAGATTCTCTGCATAAAACATAATCTATCTCCCAAAAATCACAAAGTTTTTTTTCTAAAATGCTTTTATTATTTTTACTCGGTTCAAGTATCGCTATGTTTGATTTTTTAATACATGATCCAAAAGCTTTAGTTATACTCTCATAAGTTGGAAGTACCCTTGTAAATACATTTGCTTTACAGCTCATATAATAACTAGCTGTATCGTTAAGGAATCTTGATCCTATTGCAAGAAGAATATTCTTATTCTCAATATCAACATTATTTATATCCTTTAAATGATCAATATAATAAAAATTATTAGTGTTATTTATTAGAGATTTCCTCTCAAAAAGTAAAAGAGGTGTATTAATTTCTTTACATGCATTATTAAGATTTTTAGAAATTATTACGGCAAACGGATGAGTAGCATCGACAACGCATGTGATTTTATTTTTATTTATGAAATTAATTATTTGCTCTTTATTATTTAATTTCCCCGTAATGATATGTAACTTTGGATTTTCAATATAAGCTTGCCTTGCTCTATAAGTTAAAACACTTGCGAAGACTGAATAATTAAGTTCAAGTAGCCTATTAGCTATTACAGGTCCATCCGAAGTTCCTGATAGGATCCAAACATTTTTATAGCAATTTTCTTGATTCTGCATCAGTATGTCTTTAATTAAATAGTAAGTAATGAATCATTGTTTAATTCAGGCGGTAATTAATAGCGCTCCCCAAATGAGGTATACCAAAGAAAACCAAACTCCAATTGCAGAAATGATTGTTAATTTTAAAGGATTACGTAGTGAAGATCCAACCAGAAATCTCAAGATCATAGGATGGGGAAATATTGCCCAAGAAATGGTAGATGAACTAAAGGAAGGGCAAAATATTGTTATTGAGGGACGTCTAAAGATGAATTCTGTCACTAGAAAAGACGGAACAAAAGAAAAGCAACCAGAACTAACAGCTTCAAAGATTCATCAAATCTCTCCAGTTGAAGTTATTAATTCTGATCAAAAAGAAAATAACGAGTCATTTGAAAATAAAGAACCCACGAAAAAATCTAGTTGGGATAGTTCACCTTTAGTACCTGAAGTTGACGAAATACCTTTTTAAATCAAATATCAACATTATTTTCTCGAACACTTATAATAAATTTGCTTATTTTTCTTTCAAGCGCGGCAAGTTCGCTTCTGATTTCTGGCCATTTACCCTTATCAAGATTTTCTAGTAGCCATGCTCTATCTTGATCAAGTTTAAAAATCAAATCTTCTTGATTTGCAGTATTAAGATCTTGCATAATACTTGTTAGCACAATTAAAACTCATTCTACTAAATCAAAATGAAGAAATACTTATCGCCTGGAAACTTAATCGTAACAGCTGGGGGTATATTAGCTTTTGTTGGAATGACTGCTTATTTTACAGACTCAGTGAATTTAAGTGTACCTACTTTTTTTTATGGAGTACCTATTTTTCTAATTGGCTTAGGCTTAAAGACTTCCGAAATACCTCCTGTAGAGTTGTTTGACAAGACAAATTTTGCGACAAATAAATTTAATAGACCAAAAGAATTAACAGCACTAGTTAAGGATGTTACAAGATGGAGGTATGGGATAAAAGCTCATCTTGAATCGTCATTAGAATCTTTAAATTTGTGGGACGAGGATAACCCCCCTCAATTAAAAGAAATAGAAGAAATTACTAAGGAAGAAAAAAATGGTCTTAGAATGCGTTTCGAATTAAACGCTGTCCCTCTAGAAAAATGGATTGAAAAACAAGAAAGATTAAACAGGTTTTTCGTCAAAGGTCTTGAATCAGAATTTATTATCGACGATAATAAAAAAGAATTTGATTTTATTCTCTTTTATTGAATATAGGGATATATTTGTAAAAAACTAATTTCTCAATTCAATTTAGTTTATATTAATTTTAGTAATGAATGATTCTCAAAGAGTATCAATATTAAGTGAAGCACTTCCATATATACAAAGTTTCTCAGGTAGAAAAATTGTTATCAAGTATGGCGGTTCTGTTATGGAGAATGATAATTTAAAAAATGCTTTTTTTAGAGACATAGCACTTTTATCAACCGTTGGGGTTTGTCCGATAGTAATTCATGGAGGTGGACCTGAGATTAATAATTGGTTAAAGAAATTAGAAATATCTCCTAAATTCGAAAATGGATTAAGAATTACTGATCAAAAAACAATGGAAATCGTCGAGATGGTTCTAATGGGTAGAGTTAACAAACAAATTGTAAAAGGCATTAATAAAACTGGATCCTTAGCTGTAGGAATATCAGGTCTTGATGGCAACTTAATTCAATCTAGAGAACTAGGAGATGGGAGCCATGGGTTGGTAGGAGAGGTAACAAAAATCAATCCTGAAATATTAGATCCTCTTATTTCTAAAGGATATATCCCAATTATTTCTAGCATTGGATCAACCTTGGAGGGTATTTCCCATAATATCAATGCAGATTTTGTTGCTGGAGAAATTGCTGCTGCAATAAATGCAGAAAAACTTATTCTTCTTACTGATACTCAAGGGATTTTAAAAGAAAAAGATAACAAAAATAGTCTTGTTGAAAAAACTAATCTCAAAGAGGCAAGAGATTTTATTGATAAAAAAATTGTGACTGAAGGTATGATTCCAAAGACAGAATGCTGTATAAGAGCTTTAGCCCAAGGAGTCAAAGCAGCGCACATAATTGATGGAAGAATAGAACATTCATTACTTCTTGAGATTTTTACAAATTCCGGAATAGGTACAATGATAGTCGCCTAACCCATGAAAACTTATGAGCAAGTTTTAGAAACAGTAGAACTTGCTTTAGCTAAAGGTGAGTATCATTATTGTATTGAATTCCTTTTGCCCATAATCGAATCATTTCCTTTATCGAGCAAAGAGGGAGTAAATTTAAGAACAATCCTAATTACTGCTCTTTGTGGTATCAACAAAAAAGAGGAGGCCAAAAGGTTTTGTAAAGAACTTCTAAAATCATACGATAATAAGACGAGAGAAAATGCAAAATATTTGATGGAAGTTATAGACTCTCCTGACATTAAAAAGCCAGAAAATTGGAACGTACAGTTTGAAAGCGACCCATCAATCAATAAAAAATCTCTTAACTCACTGCGTAAAAAAAATGAGGTATTGAAGAAAAAAAAATTTATTAATGTAACTGAGACACCAACTGGTGAAACAAAACCCTTTCAGAAAGGGTTTTCACTGATCATTTTTTTAATACTTTTATTATTAATTCCACTTTTAAGTGGCTGCGTAAAAATTGAGGATACCCTAGATCTTAGTGAACTTGATTCAATAACTAATAATTTAGTTATAGAGAGTAAATACATAAAGAAATTTCCTTGGCAATTAAAATTTGAAGAGAAGATGAAAGATATTTTTCCTGACGCAGAAATTGAAAAAGACGAATCAACCTTTTCTTTGAAACATAAAAATCTCAATTTTGAGGATACAAAGCAAGTTCTTAAAATCACCCAAAATACAGCTGGAAAGTTAGCGGGAGAATCAACAAATATAGAGATTAATACTACTCAAAAAAACTTCATTTTCTTTAAAAAATACTTTTACAGGTTAGATTTGGATCTGAATTCTATTAAAGGCATTGATAATTTAGAACTCATTTTCAAAATTATTCACCCTAATAAAGCTATCCTTACCGATAAAAATAATTCAAATTTAGAAATCACAAAAAATCTAATAATTTGGGATTTAAATCAAGGGCAAATAAATAGTCTTGAATTTTCTTTCTGGAGCTTAAACAAACTCTTGATTGGGATATCTATTATTTTAATAATTATAATATTGGCTTATTTATTAAGATTCTATAGATTTAAATTGGGTTCAGATTTACCTCAACTTCCATCAAAGTAATTACAACTCTGCTGGATTAACATCTATTGTTAAAAAAACATTTTTTGGAATAAGTTTCCATAATATTGATCTATCAGGTAAAGGTATCTTTGTTCCTTCAGGACCATGTATTAATATCTGCCATCTAAATTTTTTACCGACTTTAGCTATTAAACTAGGGGCAGGACCATTTAATTTCCAATTCTTTTTCTCACAAAAACTGAGTAGATATTTTGCTAATTTTATTGCAATTGATTCAGTTAATTCATAATTTTCACCTGATAATTTAAGTAGGCAAATTGTGCAAAATGGAAATAAATTAGCATCCTTTCTCAATCTCGAGTTTTCAATTAAGAATCTTTCATAATCTCTTTTTTGAAGATACGAAATCACCGGGTGGTTTGGTTTATATGTTTGAAAAATTACTTTCCCTTTTTTTTGTGCCCTGCCGGCCCTTCCTGCTACTTGCAAAAATAATTGTAATGATTTTTCTTCTGCTGAAATGTCTGGTCGATGAAGCAACCCATCTGCTGCAATAATTACTGAAAGAGTAATATTGGGGATGTCAATACCTTTTGCCAACATCTGAGTACCGACAAGAATATCAGCATCACCTTTAGAAAACTTTGAAAGAATATCTCTATGACCATCCTTTCCTGAAGTTGTATCTCTATCAAAGCGAAGTACTCTTAAGTCAGGAAATTCTTCATTTAAAAACTCTATTACCCTTTGCGTACCAATTCCAAAAGGTTTGAAAGCAGTTGAATGACAATCTGGGCAACGATTGATCAATCTTGATTTATGATCACACCAATGGCACCTTAACCATTTTTTTCCTTGTGATCCGAGATGAACTGATAAAGGAACGTCACAGTTGGGGCAATTTATTAAATAGCCGCAATTTCTACAACTTAAAAATCCACTATGCCCCCTCCTAGGGATCAAAATTATTGCTTGCTCTTTTTTTAAGCGTAGTTGAGGAAGCAATTGTAATAATTCATTGGAAAAAATTTTCATATTTCCCTCCTTGAACTCATCCCGCATATCAATAATTTTTATTTCAGGAGTCTCATTACTGGATATCCTTTTAATCATTCTTACCAATTTAAAATTCCTTTCAAAAATACACTTTTTCCAAGTCTTCATTGATGGGGTTGCACTCCCAAAAATTAACTTTGCAGAATTCCTTTTTACTATTTCAATAGCAATCTCTCTCGCGTCATAGCAAGGCATAGGACTATCTTGCTTATAAGAAACATCATGTTCTTCATCCATTATTATTAATCCCAGATTTTTGATTGGAAGAAAAACTGCAGACCTTGTACCTATTACTATTAAAGGTTCTTTAGCATTAATAATTTTCTTCCAAACCAAAGTTCTATTATCGGGAGAACAATTACTATGGTATTCGTAAACTACATTATTAAATCGCCTACTAAACCTATCAATAAGTTGAGGAATTAATCCAATTTCTGGGGCTAGTATCAAACAACTTTTTTTCTTAAGAAATTGATCTTCAGCAATTCTCATATACACTTCTGTTTTACCTGAACCTGTTTCGCCCCAAAGAAGTAATGCATCTCCTGGTTTCATTGTTTGAAATTCTTGAAATGCAATTTTTTGCTCATTTGTAAGATTTGGTTTTTTCGTTGCGATATGATCTTTTACAAAAGAATTTAATTTACTATTTATATTTTTTT
>QCBT01000006.1 GCA_003281525.1 Prochlorococcus sp. AG-347-J06
ATCCCATATGTGATTAAAAATTGTTAATTATTAAAATAATTAATTTTTTTGGAATATCATAAATTTGTTATTCAATTTGAAATGGTAAAAGGTTTTTCTGATAATGAAGTTAAGAATAATACTCAAAATCCTCAAATAAAAGAAAAAAAAGGTTTATTTGGTTTTCTTAAAGGTAAGAAATTTACTTACACTTTGCCAGGTAAAAAACAAATAAATATTTTTGGATCAATTGTAATAGGCTTAAATATGATTTTAGTATTGCTAGTCATCCTGTATTTAAAGAATCAAGAATTCCATGATTTTGTATTTAATGTTGGTCGTTAGCTATATTTTTAGATCGAATAATTTTATTAGATGATATATTTAAATTTTAAAATATCTTATGAAAGTAGTTAATTTAGTTTCTCAATTATTTTTTTTGTTAATAACTGTTCTATTTTTGATATTTTTTCTAACAAGTTATGACTCTGCTTTTGAGGCAGACCAAATTTGTCATTCATATCTTTCAAGTTACGATAACCCATCTGGAAATTACGGTTGTGACCATGATACTGAGACACATAAGTGGATACTTTACGAGTCCAATGAAAGTAAAGAACCAGCAAAAATTATTAAGAAATTCAGGTACAAGTTTTTATAAATCAATTTTCTTATAAAAAAACTTTGCAGATATAATTGAAATAATCGCTGTAACTGTGAAAGTAAGATATTGATATATGCTTCCTTCTAAGTAGATTTTATTTTTATATAGAGGAAAATCGACTAAAGATCCTATAGTGCCCCAAATAATTACCCATACAGATATGTATAAGAATAATTTTATTGGATTAGATTTTTTTGCTTCCATTTTTAATTAATACCAAAAATTGAAGAAGTTACAGGTCTGCCGCTAAAAACTAACTCGGTTAATATGAGCATTAAAAATCCGATCATTGCAGCTCTACCATTTACAAGTTCAGCACTGCTATTAAATCCAAAAACATTCTTTACTTCATCTCCCTGATTGTCTACCCATTTTGAGTATTCATTATCATTAGATGATGTATTAGTAAAATCATCTTTTTGATTTTCAATTGAAGAGCCGTTTTCTTGCATAGAATTTTTGATTATTCTAGTAATATTAAAACTAATTTATTACTAAATTAAAGTCGAAATCACAAAAAAAATTAAGACAAAAATTATTATCCATAAAAATTGTAATTTCAAAATTAATTGACAAATATATTTAATGTTCTTTCCAGTGCAATTATCTCCATTCGCATTGATTATTGGCTTTTCGCTAATCTCATTTTTATATTTACTTTTTCCACCCAATTTTACACCAGAAATATAAGCAAATATAGCTTCTGAAATCCCAGCATTAGGTGAATCATATTTTTTACCATCAAGATAGCTTTTTTTTATGATTGATCCATACTCATTAATTTTGGGACTTACTAAAGGTAATGTGATTAAAACTAATCTTGAAGGAACAAACGTAAAAATATCTTCGATTTTTGCACTGAAAAAACCTAAATATCTAAAATAATCATATTTGTAACCTATCATTGAATCTAGGGTACTTATGGCTTTATAAGAAAAACCAAGTGATAAAGGACCTGGCAGAAAAATTGAAAATTTCATTAAAAAAATTCCAATAAAAATCCAAAATAATGGCCCAAATATTCCATCAACAGAATTTTCGGTAAGACTCTCTGTACTTGATCTCAAAAGATGTTCTAAAGAAGATGAACTTACATCCCTACTTACTATCCTTTGTACCTTCTCTTTGATTATTCTCTTATTTTGGTCACTAATTTCTTCGTGTTCTATTAGTGCTGCAATTTCTTTCACACTTGAAATAAGTCCCTTAGTCGCTATACAACTTGAAAGTCCAAAAAAAATTAGCAATCCACCAAAAAAATTATTTCTTGATTGAAAATAACTGAGTTCTATTAATTTACCTAAACCAAAACTCATTCCAATGGTTGATATAGCTACGATTAATCCTCCCCAAAACAATATTTTTTTATTTTCCCCAAAATTATTTATAAGGTAATCAGATATTTTTTTTATGTAAGAGCCAATTACTTGAACAGGGTGGATTAAAAATCTTGGATCGCCGATCAATAAATCAAAACCAATCGATCCAAGGAATATTAAAAATAAATTTATTTCAGCCAACTGAACATCGAGCGCAGACCTTTACCAATTTTCTCAATTTCATGTTTTGAGTTCTCTTCTCTTAATTTTGTCATTAAGGGTTTGTTTTTATCGCATTCTTCCACAAAATTCTTAGCGAAAGTTCCATCTTGAATATCTTTTAGAATTTTCTGCATTTCTTTCTTTGTATCACTATTGATAAGTCTTTTACCACTTACATAATCTCCAAATTCTGCAGTATTTGAGATGGAATCTCTCATTTGAGATAAGCCTCCCTTCACCATTAAATCAACAATAAGTTTAACTTCATGTAAGCATTCGAAGTAAGCAAGTTCGGGTTGATAACCTGCCTCAACAAGAGTTTCGAATCCTGATTTAACCAGTTCTGATAATCCTCCACACAAAACCGCTTGTTCGCCAAATAAATCAGTTTCTGTTTCTTCTTTGAAATTTGTTTCAAGAATCCCAGCTCTCGTTCCGCCAATTCCTTTTGCGTAAGCCATTGCCAATGATCTTGCGCTTCCGGAAGAATCCTGCTCAACTGCAAACAGTGCTGGAACTCCTTGACCGTTCTGATATTCCCAACGAACAGTGTGTCCAGGTCCTTTTGGGGCAATCATTACAACATCCACAAAACTAGGAGGTTCGATAAGTCCGAATCTTATATTGAAGCCATGAGCAAAACTTAGTATCTTTCCTTCTTTTAAGTTTGGTTCTATTTCTTTTAGGTAAACCTCTTTCTGAAACTCATCGGGGAGGAGAATCATAATCCAGTCTGCTTTTTCGCAAGCTTCAGAAACGCTAAAGACTTGTAGACCATCACTAATAGCTTTGCTTTCAGACTTGCTTCCTTTATATAATCCAACAATTACATCCATACCGCTATCTTTAAGATTTAGGGCATGCGCATGACCTTGTGATCCATATCCAATAATGGCTATTGTTTTATTATTTAAAAGACTTAGATCTGCATCTGTGTCGTAAAAGAGTTGGGTCATTAGTTGTAGCTTCTTTGCATTTGATAATTAACATTTTAGACATTAAGGTGGCAATAAACCAAAAAATTATTAATTTAAAAAATTAAAATTAAATATTAATTTAAAAAGTTTAAGACTGATTTGCTTCGCTAGGATGTGTAATTACTCTGTCGATTAATCCATAATTTTTTGCTTCTTCCGCACTTAGAAAATAATCTCTATCAGTATCCTTTTCAATTTTCTCAAATGATTGGCCTGTCATGTCTGCCATGGACATGTTTAACATATCTTTAATTCTTAAAATTTCCTTAGCTTCTATTTCAATATCACTTGCTTGGCGTTGAGATGTCCCTCCTAAGGGTTGATGAATCATTATTCTGCTGTGGGGCAAAGCAACTCTTTTACCTTTTGTACCAGCGGCTAATAGGAACGCTCCCATAGAGGCTGCTAGTCCTACGCATATGGTTACTACATCACTTTTTACGTATTTAATAGTGTCATAAATTGCCAAGCCAGCAGTTACTGATCCTCCTGGGCTATTTATATACAGATAGATAGGTTTGGAATTATCATCAGCATCTAAATAAAGCATTTGTGCAACAAGGCTATTAGCAATACCATCATTCACTTCTTGTCCAAGAAAAAGAATTCTTTCAACACCTAGTCTTGTATATATGTCGACCCATCTTTCGTATTGACTTCCTGGAAGTCTGTAAGGCACGCTTGGAGTTCCTATTGGCATGATTTTAAAATAGTTTTGTGAGTGTTAAATTTTATTTGGGAGATCTTTTTGACTTGTAAGTATTCTATCGATAACTCCATAATCTAGGGCCTCTTGTGGGTTGAGATAACTCATCCTGTCAGAGTCTTTTGAGAGTTCTTCGATGGTCTTTCCAGTATTACGAGATAAAATCTCCAGCATTGATTTTTTATTTTTCAAAACTTCCTCAGCTCTTATTTGGATATCGGTTGCTTGACCTCTTGCTCCGCTTATAGGTTGGTGCAAAACAATAGAAGCATGTGGAAGAGCGGCTCTTTGTCCCTTAGTGCCAGATGAAAGAATAACTGCAGCAGTCCCCATTGCTTGTCCGATACATATCGTATGAACTGGAGGCTTAATGTAGCTTATTGTATCGCAGATAGCGAAAGCTTCTGTTTCAAAACCAACTGCGTCACCGGTGTACCAACTTGTCCCAGTTGAATTGATATAGAAATAAATTGGTTTTTCTGGATCCTCAAACTCTAAATAAAGAAGTTGAGCAATGATTAGCTCAGTAACATCCATTCCTAGTTGTCTTTTCGCATCATCATCTGAAAATAATGGTAAACCAAGATAAACAATTCGCTCTTTCAGTAAAAGAGAGGGGAGATCTGGGGGCGGGGTCCTCATAACGGTGTTTTCGCCGTAATAAGGAGCAGATACAGTCATTTGTATCACAAAATTAAGATTGAACTGATTCTAGCTAGATTTAGCCCTGTGTCGCTGGTGATTTAAAAGATTTGTTTGACTCAGGATTATTTATTAGTTTTCCAAAGACCATTCTTCCAGTAGGAGTTTGTAATGCTCCTGTGATGACAATATCTAATCTGCTTCCAACAAAATTCTTTGCCTCATCAATAACAACCATTGTGCCGTCATCTAAATATCCAATACCTTGCATTTTTTCTTTGCCTTCTCTTACGATTTTTATATTAAGTGACTCTCCTGGTTGTACTTCTGGCCTTAAAGCAATAACCAAATCACTCAAATTCATAACTTTTAATTCTTTAACTTCAGCGATCTGAGAAAGATTATAATCTGCCGTAATTAAAGTTCCTGTCATATCCTCAGTAATTTTAAGGAGTTTTTCATCTACCCCATTACCTTCATACTTTGTTGGGTTTATTACAAGTCTTCTCCCATATAAATCTCTTAATTCTTTTAATAACTTGAGACCTCTTCTGCCTTTCGACCTTTTTTCATTACTGCTTGAGTCAGCTAAAGTTTGTAATTCATCAATTACACTTTGAGCAACAATTAATTGTCCTTCCAATAAGCCGCAACTTAATAGACCATTGATTCTTCCATCAATAATTACGCTAGTATCTAGAATCTTTGGACTTGCAGCAGGGAGAATTCCTTCATTAACTAGATATGCATCAGTGTTATTTGGATTGAATAATCTCAATAATGTCCTTCCATGGGTATCTGCCAACTTATAACCAAGCACACCAAAGAAAATGTTGCTTAATATAGCTGCTAATGGTTTTGCGAAAAAAACCTCTCTAGGGAAGGGAATTAATAGAATTGGAGCTAGTAGGAGATTTGCAACAAGTAATCCTAAAATTAATCCGACAGACCTACTTATTAGTAAGTCCGTAGGCATTGTCCTTATTTGATCAAGAAAAGTCTTTCTAAGTTGAAGGAATACAAAACCGGCTGCTAATCCTACAAAAAAACCAATTATTGCTAAAACAATTCTAAAACCCTCTACATTAGAAACCTGTTTGAGTATGTCTACTGGTAATAAATCAACACCAAGCCATCCTGAAGCAGCCCCAGACAATATAAATAAAATTAATACTAAGATATCTGTCATATCTATAATCTACTAGGATTTATTAATTGAGTAAATAAGGATTTTATTTTTTTCGATCCTTAATACTTTTTTGGAGCTTAAAATGAACTTATATTATGAATAAGTTTCCAAGAAGTGCTTATGTGCACATTCCTTTTTGCCACAGAAGGTGTTTTTATTGTGATTTTGCAGTTATTCCACTAGGAAACGAAGTTGAAACTTTAAAAGGTTATGGAAGCAAAACAGTTCAAGAGTATTTGCAATTTTTATATAAAGAAATATTGTCAATTAAGCATAAATCACCTCTATCGACAATTTATATAGGAGGTGGTACACCCTCAATTTTAGATCCTGCCCAAATCAAAGAATTAGTTGATCTTTTTAAAGAAAATTATGGAATTGACTATGGTGCTGAAATCACTATGGAGGTTGATCCAGCAAGTTTTACTCAAGATGATCTTTTCGGATTCATAAATGCTGGGATAAATAGATTTAGTCTTGGAGTACAAAGTTTTAATAATCAGATACTTCAAAAGTCGGGAAGGCGTCATTTGAAAGAAGATGCAGAGAAATCTTGTTTATGGTTGAAGAGAGAATATGATTCTGGGTTAATAAAAAGCTGGAGTTTAGACTTAATTCAAAACTTGCCACTAAGTGGATTTAAAGAATGGCAAGATGACTTAAAAAAAGCAATTACATTTTCACCACCTCATCTATCTATTTACGATTTAAATATTGAAAATGGCACTGTTTTTAAAAAATTAATTAATTTAGGCAAATTAAAACTCCCAAGTGATGAAGAAGCTTTTAGGAATAGTGAATCAACCCATTTAATTTTAAAAAACATAGGGTATTCAAGATATGAAATCTCAAACTATTGCCTTCCGCGACATCAGTCGAGACATAATAGAGTTTATTGGAGTGGTTTAGGCTGGTGGAGTTTTGGTCAAGGTTCCACTAGTTCACCTTGGGGGGAAAAGTTTACTCGGCCAAGAGTAAGTAAAAAATATAAAGAATGGGTAACTAGACAAGACGAATTTAATTTAGATTCATCCCTAACTAATAAGGAGTTTGTTTATAAAGAACTTGATGAGAAAATAATGTTGGGATTAAGACTCAAAGAGGGTGTAGATATCAAAGAAGTGTTTAAAGAACAAAACTGGGAAAACAAAAAATTTGAAAGCAACTTCAGTAAATTGGTTGAAGAATGGGAAAGATTTCTTGAAAGTGGACTACTAGTAAAAAAGGGGAATAGATTCTTTTTAAGTGAGCCTAATGGCATGGAACTTAGTAATCAAGTTCTTGTTTCTATGTTTAAGTGGTGGGATGAGATTAATTAAGACTAATCACCCACTTTTTGTCATAGCTAAACCCTTGATTATCACAAGCTTTTTCCTATTTATGGATAATAAAATAAATCTTTTTAAGAACTTCTCTAACAAGAGGTAAAGCAAATCTCTGCTATAAAAATATTTGACAGTCAATCTATAATTTGGTCAATTAGCCACTGTTTTTATGAGAAAATTTTTTTTAATACCTTTATTTGCTGTACTTACTTCACCTAGTGCAGTAAACGCACATACGGAAGAATTTATTTCAGACTTTTATCAATATAGTTTCATTTGGGGAGGAATGTCTGCTGCTTGTCTGGCTAATGGATCTTTTGATATGCCTAAAAATAAAGCATTGAAATTAGAAGACTTAATGATGATAAATAAAGGGGAAATTAAGGATAAAGGGTGGCTTAAGACAATAGAAGAAGAAAAACAAAAAAGATATGCAGAATATTGCCCAGAACTTTTAAAGTAATTTTTTAATATGAAATTTTGAAAATCTCCTTAATTCTTGAGAAAATAATTTTAAAAAGAACGAAACGCTTACTTGATACTACATATCTTTAGAAACTTCAGTAAATCTAGGCTTTTTGGTAAATTGCTACTTGTGACAAAATGTATGTGGTTAGTTAACTCTTTCAGAGTCTACCCATTCTTTTAATTTATCCTTAAATAATTTCTTTCCTTGGATAATTGGTTTGCAAAATGGGGGTTGATCATCATTGAGGCCTAACAAATCTGCAGTAACTCTTATTTGCCCATCGCAATAATTACCTGCGCCGATACCTATTGTGGGAATTGTTAAAGAATTTTGTATTTCTTTAGCAAGCAAATCAGGAATATGTTCAATAACTATTGAAAAACATCCTAATTCTTCAAGAATTGAAGCCTCTTTCTTAATTTTTTCTTGGCTTGCTAAGCTTTCTCCTTGTTTTCTTAATCCAATATTTAGATAGCTTTGTGGTGTAAGACCTATATGACCCATAACAGGGATTCCCATTCTTATTAATCTAGAAATAACTTTTTGTATTTCTGGTTCAGCTCCTTCCACTTTTACAGCTTTTGCATAAGTGCTCTGAATGATTTTCCCTGCATACTCAACAGCTTTGTCCTCACCACATTGGTAAGTCAGAAAAGGCATATCTGAAACGACTAGAGGTTGTTCCTCAATTTTTTTCTTAAAACCTCTTGAAACAGCATTAGTATGATAAATTATGTTTTCTAAAGTTATTGGCAATGTCGATTTGTATCCTAAGCAGACCATTGCTAATGAATCTCCTACTAGTACGAGATCAACATTTGCCTGTTCTGCAATAGATCCTGATATGGAGTCCCAAGCAGTTAGTGCAATGATTTTGCGAGATTTTTTTTTATAATTAACTAGGTCTGAAGGTAACATAATAAATTTATGTATCTTTTTTAATCAAGAATTGCTAGTATGATTTTGACTCGGCCTTTCGCGGTTTTAACGCCTAAACCTGGTCAGGACCGGAAGGTAGCAGCCACAAGGGATGCTTGAGGCAGGCGAGATAACCGAGTCACTCTATTTTACCTTTTAACCTATATCTTTTTTATTTTGCCTTAATCTCAAAAACTCAGGAATACTGGCTCCTGATTCTTTATTTTCGGAATAGTTATATAAGGGTTGATTAGATAATCTGTTTTTTATTCTTTGCTGGTTTAATGGTTGGGTTGTTTCAAATCCTGTAGCAATTACAGTAACTTGTATCTCTCCTTCCATTGCCTCATCGACCACTGCACCAACAATAATATTCGCTTCTTGATCAACAACATCATAAATAATTTCAGATGCAGAGGTCATGTCTTCTAAAGTCATGTCTTTGCCTCCAGTAATATTTATAACGCAGCCTTTAGCTCCATCAATTCTTGCTGCTTCTAATAAAGGACTATTCATTGCTGCCTGTGCAGCCTCTATAGCTCTCGATCTTCCTGAACCTATACCTATTCCTAGAAGTGCGGTGCCAGCCTCAGTCATAACTGATCTAACGTCTGCAAAATCAACATTAACTAATCCAGGGCAAGTAATTATGTCACTAATGCCTTTGACTCCCATCCTTAGGACATCATCAGCATTCCTAAATGCTTCTTGAAGAGGAGCTCCTGCTATAACGTCTTTTAATCGGTCATTTGGAATAACTATAAGAGTATCAACGTTTTCAGCTAGTCTTGCGATCCCCTCCTCTGCTTGACGCATTCTTCTTTTCCCTTCAAAAGAAAATGGCTTGGTTACTATACCTACTGTTAGAGCGCCACTTTGTTTGGCTACTTCTGCAACAACGGGAGCAGCACCTGTACCAGTTCCTCCACCCATTCCAGCGGCTATAAAAACTAGATCAGATCCCTCTAAAGCTTGTTGAAGCTCTTCTTTCGATTCTTCGGCAGCTTTTTGCCCAATACTTGGATTCCCACCTGCACCTAAACCTCTAGTGAGGTTTTGTCCAAGTTGAACTCTACTTTCTGCAGAAGATTGTAGTAGCGCTTGTGCATCGGTATTGAGGACTCTAAATGAAACACCTTCTAAATCACTATTTATCATTCTATTGACTGCATTACTGCCACCACCACCTACACCAATTACCTCTATTTTGGCGTTTTGGCTTGGAAGGATTTCTCTCGATTGATCAAAGTTTGGATTGTTACCGAAGCTCATCTCTTAATAGGAATCTTTTACTAGTATTGGGTGCATTATGAACTTACTGCGCTCATATGTAGGAATTTGTTGAGGAAAATCCTAAAAATATTTATTTATTAAATATTTTGTTTTGAATGCAAAACCCATATCAACACTACAATAATTAAAAAAAATTACTCAAAATCATTTTTCAAATATTAGGGTTTGAACACTTTTATTTTTGGTTTATCTGGATTAGTAAGATCAATATTATCTATTTTTTTTGAAAAGCTATTTTTCTTAAATTCATTTTTAAGATAATTGATTTTTTGAAATTGATTGTTGATTAAATTTGGCTTAAATCCTAAGAATATTGTTTTTAAATCTTTTTCCTCAACAGTTAGAAACCCATCGGATGAGAAAGTTATTTTAACTATCTCTAATTCATAATTATCTATAGCAATAAAAATTTCAGATAATATTTTTTTAAATTTTTCTTTCCACCCAAAAACTTTTATGGTTAGTTTATTCAAATTTTTTTCATCCACATTTTGTTTATTTATAAAAATTCCATCTTTATCAATGAAGCCTAATATTTTTTCGTAATTTAATATTCTCTCACCGTAAGCTATTGGAGTTCTTGAATTAATATGAATTTTCAAACCAAAAGGAAATAGTTCTCTGATTACCGAAACATTCTTGAGTGATAAATTTTGTTTTAACTCTTTTTCTAGCAAATTTGTTTCAATAAAAATTAATCGGGTAGGAAAATTTAAAGATGAATTTTTTATCACATCATTCTGCGAAAATAATTCACTACCAGAAATCCTGATGTCCTGAATATAAACTTTTTTGAGTGTTTTTATGCTTAAAAAGCTTGTTAAAAATAAAAATGAAATTAGAAAAAAAAAGCTTCTATTTTTGATTCCTTTTTTGTTTTTCACAAATCACATCGAGCTTTTTCCATCAGTTGATCCATCCATTCTCTCGCTTGCTCTGCATCTGAAAATGGTACATCCATCTCTTTCCCGTCCCCTACTAATCTCAACCTGCACTTACCTTGAGATTCACTTGTTAGAGGAGCTTCCCCTGAAGTTAGTGCCATTAATTCAACTAATTCTAGTTTCTTGATCGTAAAACAATCTTTTTCTTCAAATTTACCAGCTTCAAATGCGCTCCACTTTAACTCCCCATTTTTTAAAGACGCTGCACCTGAACTATCTAACTTGCACAGTTCAGAATCACTAGCCCAACTTCTAAAAAGATTTTGCCTTCTTCTTTCTAACCATCCAAGTGCAGTTAATAAAATGAAGATTAAAAGTAATGGTAACCAAAGTAGTCCATGCAACATTTGATTTAAATTACAAATCTAAAGATATTTCTACCAGTTTAGCCACAAGTTGTTCAATTTTTAAACCTGAAGCTTCCCAAAGCATTGGAAACATACTGTTTTCTGTAAAACCAGGAATTGTATTTATTTCATTTAGCAAAATTTTATTTGAAGATTTTTCTAAAAAGAAATCTACTCTTGCAAAACCGAAAATATTTAGTGCTCTACAACTTTTAATAGCAATTTCTTTAATTTCTTTTGTGATTTTAGAATCTATTTCGGCTGGGATAATTATTTTATTATTTGAGTGATATTTTGAATCGTAATCATACCAATCACTTTCGTAATTTACCTCGCCTATCTCAGAGGTTAAGAGTTTTGAATTTCCAATTATTCCGCATTCAATCTCCCTTACCTCTAAACCTTCCTCTATTAAGATTCTTGGATCTATTTCCCTAGCCTTTTCTAATGCTAGTAATATTTCCGATTCATTTTTGACTTTGGAGATTCCAAGAGATGAGCCAGAGTTCGATGGTTTAACAAAAACTGGAAATTTTAATTTTTTTAAAATTTCATTAATTATTTTATTTTTTACTTGCTTATCGTTGAGGTCTTCATTTTGAAAAACTAGATAATTAACTTGAGGAAGTTTAAGATTTGAGAAAATTGTTTTCATCAATATTTTATCCATTCCAAGTGCAGAGCCAATAATTCCGCACCCGACTAAAGGTTTCTTTGTAAATCTAATTAAGCCATGAATTGATCCGTCTTCACCATTAAATCCATGTAGAAGAGGAAACCAAACATCAATATTTTGAAATTCAATTCCGTCGAGGAAGTTTATTTTTTCTTGATTAAAAATTTCTTGTTTTTTTGTCTTATAGTTTTCAATTTCACCAATTAGGATTTTTTCTGAAATATCACTATCAAGCCAAACTCCATATTTGTTTATATAAAAGGCTTTAACTGTAAAGCGTTCTTTATTTATTTGTGCATTAAATGCTTGAAAAACTGTTTTTGCAGAGGATATCGATATTTCATGTTCATTGGAATTCCCGCCAAATATTAATCCAATACATTTTTTCTTTCCCCCGATCATTTAAAAAAAATTTATAAAGAAAGTTCTCCTGTTAAAGAAAAAGGTCTTGCTTCATTTATTCGGACATTTATCTCATCTCCCAACGAAAAATTAAAGTTAATGTTTTTTGGAATCTCTACGAAAGTTAATCTATTTGTTCTAGTTCTACCCATTATTTGAGAGGAATTTTTTGGATTTAAACCCTCAATTAAAACACTTACGATATTGTTGATATATCTTTGATTTCTACTCCTAGCAGTTTTCTCGACCAAATCATTAATTTCCTGTAATCTAGCTTTTTTTACCTCTTCCGCAAGTTGATTCGTCCAAACTGCAGCAGGCGTATTTGGCCTTGGAGAGTATGCTGCTGTATTAACCTGATCAAAGCCAATTTCTGATATTAGCTTTAATGTATCTTGATATTGTTGTTCGGTTTCTCCTGGGAAAGCAACTATCGCGTCAGCTGTGATTGATGCATCTGGCATTAACGACCTTATGTTCTCGATAATATTTTTATACTTTTTAATAGAGTAACCTCTGGACATTTGCTTTAAAATTTCATCATTTCCACTTTGGAAGGGGATATGGAAATGTTCACAGACTTTATCAAGTTCATAACAAGCTTGAATCAACCTTTTTGAAAAATATCTTGGATGACTAGTAGCAAATCTTATTCTGCGAATTCCATTAACATCATGAATATAATACAAAAGATCAGTTAGGGTATTCTCTTTTCTCCCCTCTTTTGTAGTTCCATGAAGGTCTCTACCATAAGCATCAATGTTCTGACCCAACAGAGTAATTTCTTTAAAATTATCATCAGCTAATTTTTGGATCTCACTTTTTATCGCATTTGGATATCTTGATTGCTCTTTCCCTCTGACAGAGGGAACTACACAATATGAACATCTTTCATTACATCCATAAATGATATTAACCCAGCCACAAATAGAGCTTTCTCTTCTGGCACTTGTTATATCTTCAGAAATGAAGGTTTCTTCTGTAGCAGCAACTTGATTTCCTAAATCAACTTTCCCAAGAAGATTCTCAAGATTATTTACGTGTTGAGGCCCCATAACCAGATCAAGTTCTGGGACTCTTCTTAGTAAGGATTCTCCCTCTTGCTGAGCAAGACAACCTGCAACAATAAGTTTTAAGCTAGGTGTTTTGTGCTTTCTTTTTGCTTGTCTTCCTAAAAAGCTATAAACTTTTTGCTCTGCATTATCTCTAATAGTGCATGTATTGTACAAGACCAAATCGGCATTTAATTCATTATCTGCTCTTGTGTATCCCATTTTCTCTAATGTCCCAGCCATTCTCTCAGAATCAGCCTTGTTCATTTGGCATCCAAATGTGGTTATCCAATAACTGCCAGTAGTTGCGATCTTTTGAGTTTTTTTTTCGTCTGATTTTGTTTTTGTTAGCACTTTGCTAGGGATTTTTTATGATTCTTTAATTCAAAATTACAAGTTAAATAATTTTGCTGCAATATTTACGAGGGCGAGCGAGGGGATTCGAACCCCCGAATAGCGGCGCCACAAGCCGCTGCCTTAACCACTTGGCGACGCCCGCCTCACAACTATAAATTTAACAACTCAAGGGGGATTTTTCATAGTTATTTTTATCTTTTAGCGAAATTTGAATTATTTTCTAATTCCGTAAGGTTTTCTTATGATTTAAAATAAAAGAAAATTTAAAAATTTGAGTAATTCCGGCACAGCTGAGGTTCTTATTCCCAGAAGCCTTTGTTTAATAGAAGATATAGATAACCTCATTATCGATATAGAGGATTTATGTTCAGTTTCCATTAGTTGGGAGGATGGATTTGTTTCTGAGTTAAAGCCTTTAAAAAATAAAGTTACAAAACCAAAAAATATTTTATTCCCAAGATTTGTGGAATCGCATTCGCATTTTGATAAATCTTTTACATGGGCAGACTTTCCTAATCTTGAATCAAACTATGGAGGAGCATTATCAGTAAATCTTGAAGAACATAAAACTAGAACTACAGATAAGGTTCTTGAAAGAGTTGAGAAATCATTAAAACTTGCCATAAGGAATGGATACCGAGCTATTAGAAGTCATATTGATACTTATAAAAGTCAATCTATTGATATTTGGATTGAACTTTTTAAATTACAAAAAAAATTTTCATCTGAGTTGACATTACAATTCGTTGCTTTAGCTCCATTGGAATTCTGGGATACAACTAATGGAGAAGATTTGGCAAAAATATTTTCCTCTAATGGAGGAATTTTAGGAGGTGTAATTGTTCCTCCTTTCAATAAAAAAGATACAAGAAAATTGCTAGCAAAGATGCTTCTTCTAGCTAGAAAATATAAATTAGAAATTGATTTGCATATAGACGAATCGATCATTGAGCCTGGAGCGGGAATAAAAGTTTTATTGGAGACAATCGAAAATTTAAAAATTAATAGTTTTCCAATTACTTGTAGTCATTTGAGTAGTCTTATTTCTCTAAGTCATAGAGAGATTTTAAATTTAGGAGAAAAAATGGCTGAGAAAAATATTAAAGTTATTGCTTTACCTCTAACAAATTTTTGGCTACTCAATCGAAGTAATAAAACTACCTCATTAAAAAGACCAGTTGCTCCAATAAAGCAATTACAAAAATCACACGTAGATGTATCTCTAGGTAGTGATAATGTTCAAGATCCCTGGTACCCATTTGGTAATTTTGATCCTTTTTATATGCTGTCTTGCTCGATACCTATGCTTCAACTAAATCCCTGGGAGAGAATGACTCTATCTTCTATTTTTTTAGCTCCAAGCCGATTATTAAACTTAAAGTGGGATGGTTTAATTAAAAAGGGTTGTCCTGCTGATTTTGTGATTTTAGATGCACAAAGATGGGCGGATGTTTTTTCGAGTTCCTTAAAGAGAAAAGTTTTTATAAAAGGCGATTTATATTGCTAATCGGCTAATTTATATAAAACAATAAGAATTTAATTAATGACATCAAATACTCCTAAATTTATAGACAAATTTAGGAAAGTTAAAAACTTAGAGATTATTGAAAGCCAATCTGACATAAAAAGACTTTCAAAAGATTTTTATAACTACTCTCCAATCCTTACTGAAAAATTAAACGAATGTATTGCTGATTTGGTGGTAAGACCTAATGATCACAAAGCAGTAAAGGAAGTAGCAGAACTTTGTTGGGAATTTTCTATCCCACTTACTTTAAGGGGTTCAGGTACAGGTAATTATGGACAAGCTGTCCCATTGTTTAAAGGCGTTGTAATGCAGATGAGTCACTTTAATAAGTTAGAAGAATTTGATCCAGATACAGGTTTCGTAAAAGTACAGTCTGGCTGTCTTATGGGAGATTTAAATAAAAAATTAGAGAAATATGAGAGGGAATTGAGGTTACTTCCAAGCACTTGGAAAACTGCAACAATTGGAGGTTTTATTGCAGGTGGATCAGGAGGTATTGGTTCAATTAGGTGGGGATTTCTAAGAGATCCAGGAAATCTTATTGGTTTAGAGGCAGTAACGATGAATGAAAAACCTGAATTATTAAAATTTGATGCTGAAGAATCCGAACCTTTGAATCATGCTTATGGGACTAATGGAATAATTACTTCTTTAATACTTGCTACTGATATCAAACGTAATTGGTATTCAATAGTTATCGACTGTATTGAATTTGAAAAAACAATAGAAATATTAAAAACTCTCACCAGCGCAGCAATTGATCTGAAACTAGGAGCAATTCTTGAAGAAGAAATTGTAGATCAAATGCCAAAATGGTTTAAAACTAATTCTAGAAGTCACAAGATATTAATTCAATCTACTCTTGGAGGAATAAAAACCATCGAGCTAATTTGTAAAAAATTCAAAGTTGAATCTAACCTCCTTGGGGAAGAAGAAAAACTCGTTAATGGAATTTCTGAAGTCGTATGGAATCATACAACTCTTCATATGAGGTCTAAGGATAAAAATTGGACGTATTTACAGATGCTTTTGCCACTTAATGATGAACTTGAATTGATTAATTTTTTGAGAAAAAAATGGGGCAGAAAAGTTCTTTGGCATTTAGAGGCAGTTTCTCAACAAGGATCACCAAGATTAGCGGCTTTGCCTGTATTAAGGTGGAATGGGATAGATGAATTGAATGAAATAATGGAAGATTGTAAGAAACTTGGAGCGTTTATTTTTAATCCCCATGTTTTAACTGTCGAAGGCGGAGGCCTAGGAGTGGTTGACGCAGATCAAGTAAAAGCGAAATTAAAATTTGATCCTAAAGGGCTTTTAAATCCAGGGAAACTGGAAGGTTGGGAAGTAAAGGAACAATTTAATATTTAATATTTCTGATTATTTGAAAATTTAATAAATTCAGCAACTAAAAAAATAGAACCTGTTAGAACAGGATGATTAGGCGGCCATTTTTCTAGGGAAAATAAATACTCAATGGCAAGTTCAAATGTTTTAAATTCAATTGTTTTTTGAATGTCAATTTCCTTAATCTGAGAGATATCTTTTAATTGCCAACTAGGTTGGTTTGGTACTGGCACAAGTAATAAGTGATCATTTTTCTTTAGAAGTGTTTTTAATATTGCGTAAATATCTTTTTGTCTTTGGACACCTAAAATCCAATAAATTCCTTTATCCTGTTTCTCCCAATTGCTTCGCTCATCAGAGAGTGCTTTTGCAGCAGGATAATTATGCGCACAATCTACAAGAATTTCTTTGTTCAGATAATTTATTATTTCTAGCCTTCCATTCCAAGATGTCTTTTTAAGACCTTCAGATATTTGTTTTTCTTTAATATCAAATCCCATATTATTTAGCGCTTCAATTGCTCCAACAGCTACTGAAGCATTATGCTTTTGAAAAATTCCTTTTAATCCAAGCTCAAAGCTGTTTGAAATTGAATCTTTCCATATAATTTCTGCTCCAACCTCTTTAACTTTTTTGGTTATTAATTTTTCAACTTGACTATTTTGTTTGCATGAGATGACAATTGAGTTTTTTTCAATAACGGCTAATTTCTCTTCGGCAATTTTTTCAATCGTATCTCCAAGAAATTCTTTATGGTCTATGCCAATATTCCCAATAGCAATTATTGGTCTAGATTTGTGAGCTGTTGTCGCGTCTAATCGCCCACCTAAGCCAGCTTCAAGAATGAGCAATTCAACTTTTTTATTGTCAAAAAAATTCAGTGCACAGCAAATGATTTTTTCAAAAGGAGTTAATTCAAATGTTGAAAAATTTTTTTCTATTAATCTATAGATTTTTTCAAAATCAGTTTTGTTAATATTTTTTTTATTAACTCTAATCCTCTCGCATACGTCCAAAAGGTGAGGAGATGTCGTTACACCAAAATTTCTTTTAGCTTCAAAAAGTATACTTTCTAAATATGCCGCGATTGATCCTTTCCCATTGGTTCCAATAATTTGTATCGCAGGGATATTCTCGCAAGGATTACCAAGTTCTTGAAGTGCTTTTTTAATTCTTGATAAACCTAACTTGATATTATCCCTTTCATATTTGGGTGATAATTCAAAAAATTTTAAATTTGCATTTTTCAAAATTTAAATTGCTATAACTCTTCAAAAATTGAATTTAGCTTATCCAAAAGAATATTTATTTCTCTTCGCGAAATAACTAAAGGTGGGACAATCCTTACAACGTTCCCTCCTGCAGGAACTACCAGTAATCCTTTATCAAAAGCTTTTAATGTAATTTTTTTTGCATCAGCATAATCATCATTAATCACAAGACCTTGAATTAAACCTAAACCTCTTTTTCCGGTAATAATATTTGGAAATTTTTTTGACAATTCTTCAAATCCAGCACTTAATTGTTCCCCTCTTAGATAAACATTATTGATAAGATTTCTTCTATTGATTTCTTCTAATACTGTTAGGGCAGCTTTACAGGCGAAAGGGTTACCCCCAAAAGTGCTTGCATGATCTCCTGGAGAAAAAATGTTAGCTTTTTCTTTTACTAATAATGCTCCAATTGCATGGCCTCCTCCCAATCCTTTAGCGAGGGTGAATCCATCAGGTTCAATTTCTAAATTCTCATAACCCCACATTTTCCCAGTTCGACCTACGCCACTTTGGACCTCATCTAACATTAGAAGAGAATTATATTTATCACATATATCTCTCAGGCTTTTAAAAAATATTTTACTTCCAGGAATTACGCCGCCTTCTCCTTGTATTGGTTCAACTAAAACGCCGGAAATTTTTTGATCATTATTTTCACACTCTTCAAATAATTTTTTAACCGAATCAAAATTGTTAAATTTAAAAAATTTGAACCCTTTAATCATTGGTTCGAAACCTTTTCGATATTTGGGCTGTCCAGTAGCACTCAAGGCTGCTAGTGTCCTTCCATGAAAGCTGGATTCAGCTGCGAGAATAATTGATTCTTTGCCTTCATTTGTTGTATTACCATATTTTTTAATTAATTTAATTGCTGATTCATTTGCTTCTGCACCACTGTTGCAGAAAAAGACGCTTTTAGCACAACTCATATTCGTTAAGGTTCTGCTCAATTGTTCTTGTTCTTCAATATTGTAGAGATTGGAGATGTGCTGAATCTTTTTTAGTTGAGTCGATAACCTTCTTCTTAAAACTCTGTCGCTATGTCCAAGACTACAAGTTGCTATACCAGCGACTGCATCAAGATACTTTTTACCTGTTTTGTCCCATAGCCAACAACCTTTTCCTTTTTTGAAAGATATGTCGAATCGACTATAGGTATTCATCAAAGTGGGAGCGGTCGGACTTGAACCGACATACCCGAAGGTGCCGCATTTTGAGTGCGGTGCGTCTACCAATTCCACCACGCTCCCAAGGCTTTTGCAAAAATGAACTTTTTTATTATAACAAAAATCAATTTATTGACTATTGTTTGGGTCAAGGAGCAGTGATCAAGATAACGTTTTTTAATAGTTAATCTTTTCGATAAAAACATAGATTTATATTTATTGCATTTGCTGACAAGAAATAAGATAAAAAAGAAAATTTAAGCATTTATGACACATTTTTGTGATTAAATACGAGTAAAAGTCTTTTTTTGAAAGGAGATAGCTTCATGATTAGTAATATTGTGTTATATTGGATAAAAAAACATGTCTAAAATCCAAGCTAAAAAATTATCCCTTAGATTTGCCCCTTACCTTTTTATTGCAGTTACTATACTGACAACATTCGGATCTAATAGTGGAACTTGGGCATGAATGAATTCAAATTTAATGGCTTAAATAAAATTTGGTCTAACCGTTTTCTAGTTTTGTTTATATTATTTTTAGGTTGTATTTCACTAATAAATATTGCTTACGTTTGAATCAACACTCTTAATTTTAAAATTTTTTTGGAAAAGACTAAGCTGCTTCAAGCTTTGGAATTTTCTCAGATTTAGGACTAATTTTATATCCATTCTCCTCGAAAGTACTCTTACTGATCTCTCTAATTATTTTTACACCTAAATTTTTTAGTTTTAATTCAAAATTTTCATAACCTCTATCTAAATGTTCTAATCCATAGATCTTACTACAACCTTTTGCGATGATTCCTGCAATTATTAATGCAGCTGATGACCTTAAATCTGAGCCAACTAGATTCATCCCATTAATTGTTTTAACACCTTTAATGTGAGCTACATTTTTGTTTAGTTTTATACGGGCGCCCATTTCATTAAGTAAATAAATGTGATTCATTCTGTTTTCGAAAATTGTTTCAGTTATCTTTGATTCACCATTTGCGATTGTCATTAGAGCTGTAAATGGTGCCTGCAAATCAGTAGGAAAGCCTGGAAAAGGAGCTGTTTCAATATCTACTCCTTTAATCGCTTTACTCTTGATAGAAATCGAATTACCTTTAATCGTAATTTTACTGCCACTCTCTTGAAGCTTATTAGTAACAGCTTCAAGGTGATGAGGGATTACTGGAGAAATTGTTATTGAAGAGGAAGTTGCAGCAGCAGCTATTAGAAAAGTTCCAGCTTCTATTCGGTCTGGAATTACTTTATGGGTACATCCGCCAAGCTTATTAACACCATCAATGATAATTGTTTCTTTACCGGAGTCATAAATTTTTGCCCCCATTTTATTAAGCATTTGGCATAAATCTTGAACTTCAGGCTCTCTAGCAGCATTTTCAATAGTAGTTCTTCCTTTAGCTAAAGATGCTGCCATTATTAAAGTTTCAGTCGCACCTACACTTGGACACTTTAATTTAATATGAGTGCCATGAAGTCTATTTTTGTTTCCTCTTATTATTGCCTTGACAATTCCTTCTTCAATAACTATGTCTGCTCCTAATGCGATTAGTCCATTAATGTGCTCATCTATTGGCCTTGAGCCAATATTGCATCCACCTGGTAAAGGTACTTGAGCTTCTCCAAATTTAGTTAATAGTGCACCTATACAAAAGAAACTAGCTCTTAATCCTTTAACAAGTTCATATGGAAGTTCCTTAATCGCAATAGTTGTTGGATCTATTTCTAGTTTGTTTTTTTTATGAACTAAATTCACTCCTAAATTTTTTAGGATATTCCCCATTTTTTCAATATCAGTCAGAAAAGGTACATTTTCAAGAATTATTTTTTCATTAGTTAGCAATGATGAGGCTAATAAAACTAAGGCGGAATTCTTCGCGCCACTTATCTCAACTATTCCATTTAACTTGCCTTGGCCAATAATCTTTAAATTTTGCGATTTAAGATATGACTTCGTTTTGCTTCCGCAAATCATTAAGACTTAATTTATTAGATTCATCATGACAAACTAATAATATTAAGTCCACCCTATGTAACGTCACGAATATTAATTAAAAGTGAAATTGTATTTTTTTTGATATTTTGGGAAATAAAAATTTAATAAATAATTGATCAAAATATATATTTAATTAAAATATAGTTGATAACGATTTTTTCAAATTACTCATAGAAAATACTTTTTTAAAAATAACTAGTAAAAACAATAATCTAGTTAAAAGATTTAGATCATTTAAAAGAGGATCATCTCCAAAAGATCAAGACTTTTTTTGCATAGAGGGTACACATCTCATTGAAGAATTGCTGAAGTCTGGGAAAAATCCCTCTAAGATTTTAGTTACCGAAAAATGGCTAATAAAAAATCAATATCTAAGCAAAAAATTTCATCAGTCATTAATAAATATTGTCTCAGAGCAAGTCTTAGCATCTGCGATTTCAACAATTAATCCAGATGGGATAGCAGCTTTAGTAGAGATTTCAGCAATACCCAGTTATCAATTTAATATAAAAGATGATTTTGTTCTTGTTCTCGACAGGATTCAAGATCCTGGGAATATGGGCAATCTTTTTAGAACTGCTTTAGCTGCAGGTGTTGATGCAATTTTTTTAGCTGGTGGTGCTCACCCATTAGGCCAAAAGGTATTAAGGGCATCCTCTGGTGCAGTTTTTCATCTGCCATTTTTAAGATTCGATGGAACTAAAGAAGAAATATTAAATTCTTTACTTAAGTCTTTGTCTGAATTATCAAATGTAGGATTTAAGATTTTCTCTACTAGTAGCAATAATAGTTCAAAAAAACCTTCAAAACCTTACTGGGAAGTGGATTGGTCTAGACGTACCGCATTAATTTTGGGTAATGAAGGTCAAGGTATTCATAAAAAAATTCAAGAAGCTTTTAATGAAACAATTACAATTCCGCATAGTGAGCTTGTAGAATCATTGAATGTGGCTTGTGTTGCAGTTCCATTATTACTAGAACGAAAAAGAGTCGCATACACCTCTAAATAAATAAATAAAAAGTGACTGATTCAAGTTTTGATTTTGATTTAATCGTTATAGGAGCAGGATATGGAGGTTTTGATGCCGCTAAACATGCTGCTGGTAAGGGACTGAAAGTCGCAATAGTAGAATCTTCTGATATGGGAGGCACTTGTGTTAACAAGGGTTGTGTTCCATCCAAAGCTCTTTTAGCTGCAAGTGGAAAAGTTAGAGAAATAGCTGATTATGAACATTTAGCTAAATTTGGTATACATGCTTCACCAGTACGGTTCGAGAGATCAAAAATTGCAGATCATGCAAATAATTTAGTTTTAAATGTTAGAGAAAATTTAACAAAAACTCTTAAAAGGAGTGGAGTTGAAATTATTTTGGGCATTGGAAGAATTGAAGGAAATCAAAAAGTAGGCATAAGAGATAAAAACGGAATTGATAAAATTTTTACATGTAAGAATATTGTTATAGCAACAGGCTCTTCTCCTTTTGTGCCCCGTGGAATAACTTTGGATAATAGGACCGTATTTACTAGTGATGATGCGGTTAAACTTGAGTGGCTTCCAAGATGGATAGCAATTATTGGAAGCGGATATATAGGACTAGAATTTGCTGATGTTTATACCGCGCTTGGTTGTGAAGTTACCATGATCGAGGCTTTGGAGAATATTATGCCAACATTTGATCCAGACATAACTAAAATTGCTAAGAAGAACCTTATTCAAGCTAGAGATATAGAAACAAAATCAAATGTCTTTGCGACAAAAATATTACCTGGATGCCCTGTAAAAATAGAACTGACGGATGCAAAATCTAAGGAAGTTGTAGAAACTTTAGAAGTTGACGCAGTACTAGTTGCAACTGGCAGAAGTCCTAATAGTAATAACTTAAATCTTGAGTCGGTTGGTATCGAAACAGTAAAAGGTTTCATTCCTGTAGATGATCAAATGAGAGTTAAGAATGGTGATGAAATAATACCTAATATTTGGGCTGTTGGAGATGTAACGGGCAAACTAATGCTTGCCCATACAGCTGCAGCGCAGGGTACTATTGCTGTTGATAATATTTGCGGTGGTAATGTCGAAATTAACTATAAAAGTATCCCTGCAGCAACTTTTACTCACCCAGAGATAAGTTCAGTTGGTCTCTCTGAAGTTGAAGCTAAAGAGATATCTGCAAAAGAAAATTTTACTTTGGGAGTTGTGAAAAGTTTCTTTAAAGCTAATTCAAAAGCATTAGCTGAATTGGAGAGTGATGGTTTGCTAAAGTTGATTTTCAATAAAGATAATGGGAAAGTATTAGGTGCTCATATTTTTGGGTTACATGCAGCTGATTTAATTCAAGAAATTTCGAACGCTATTTCAAGGAACCAAGATGTAATTGAATTATCTAAAGAAGTTCATACTCATCCTACTCTTAGTGAAGTAGTTGAGGTTGCATATAAACAAGCGGCTTCTCAAATAAAATAATATCTAAAATTAATGGAGATAAGACGCAGGCCACCAAATCCAACAGTAAGGGTAGAAAATTTAGAATATGCCGTACCTCATAGAGAAGCACAAGCAAAAAATATTCTGGAAGAAATTGTATGGCATAAGGATATTGAAATTAAGAATTTTAAGAAAATAGTCTCTTTAGAAGATCTCATCAAAAAGATTGAAAAACTTCCTACTCCAAAAGATTTTTATAAAAATATTTTGGAGTCAAAAATAAAACCAGGAGTTATTGCTGAAATAAAAAAAGCTAGTCCGAGTAAAGGAGTTATTAGAAAAAATTTTAACCCTGAAAACATTGCAATTTGTTATGAAGGATTAGGTGCATCATGTATCTCAGTACTTACCGATAAAAGGTTTTTTCAAGGTAGTTATGAAATACTCGAAAATGTAAGGGGATCAACTAATCTCCCTCTACTCTGCAAAGATTTTATTATTTCTGCTTATCAGATTTATAAAGCAAGGGTATCTGGTGCCGATGCAATATTATTAATCGCTGCGATTTTAAGTGATGACGATTTAATTTATTTAAAGAAAATAGCTGATAATTTAAAGATGAGTGTTCTTGTTGAAGTCCATAACTCTAATGAATTAGAAAGGATTTTAAAGTTAAAATCTTTTAATTTGATTGGAATAAATAATAGGGACTTAAAGACTTTTAAAACGGATTTAAAAACATCAATTGAATTAATGCATACATATGCAGATATATTTTTAAAACAAAATATTATTCCTATAAGTGAATCTGGAATTAATTGTGCCGAAGATTTAGAATCGCTTAGATCTATTGGAATCAAGGGAGTATTAATTGGTGAAACTTTTATGAGAGAAACTGATATTGAACAATCGTTCAAGAAATTGTTTAATTCAATTTAATATTGACTCCAAATCGTGCTATAAATTTGAATAAACAGAGTTGTACTGAATATATATGCAGGCTGTAATTTTAACAGGTATAGTTGCAGGATTTGTGCATGTAGTTAGTGGCGCTGATCATCTAATTGCAATGGTGCCAGCAGCGATTAATAATCCCCAAAAAGCTCTTAAAAATAGTTTCTCTTGGGGCTTAGGACACTCTTCAGGAGTAATCTTGTTAGCTTTTCTAGCGATTTTTATTAAGGATATTACGCCATTAAACAAATTTTCTAATATTGCGGAATTCCTAGTGGGAATTTCTCTTCTAATTGTTGGAGTATTTTCTATAAAAAATTCTTTTAAATTAAGTATCCACTCGCATTCCCATAAGCATGAGAATGGAATTGCCCATCGTCACTTTCACTTTCATGCTAAGGAACAAAAATATAATAAGCACTCACATGCTTTGACTGGTTTAGGCTTGCTACACGGTATAGCTGGAGGTTCACATTTTCTTGCAGTTCTTCCTGCTTTAGCTCTACCTTTGACAAGCGCTTGCTTATATTTGATTTCATATTTGATTGGTTCACTAATAAGTATGAATCTTTTTACTTGTTTAATATCTTTTACCACCTTTAAAGCAAGTCAAAAATTTATTAAAAGATTAATAGCTATAGCAGGAGGGCTTTCCTTTTCTTTGGGATTATTTTGGATTCAAAGAAGTGCTTCTGTTTTTTTGAATTAAAAAATTTTTTAATTTAGGAAAAATTAATTTAGAGGTGACAATCCCAATTATTTTTTCTTTATTGATTAATCCAAATTTATTACTATCTTCGCTAAATTCAATATTGTCGCCAATAACATAAATATTATTTTGATTTACTGAATTTATCCTTTTTATTAGGATTTTATTTTTAAGTGGATGATTAAAAATAACTATTTGTCGATTTTTAAGTATTGATTTATTCTTTTTATATTTTTTAAAAAATACAATATCTCCTTCTTTTAGGTAAGGCAACATCGATTCACCACTAATGATTGCAGTTTTTCTTAAACCTAAAAAAAATAAAATAAAATCAAAAAAACTTTTGAAAATAATTCTGATTAACTAGCTTTTACAAAAGCGTCTGATCTTCCTTTTGAAGCCCAGAAAATACTATGAATCTTTTCTACATAACTCATGAGTTCTTCAGCTTGAGCTAAGTCAATATTAACTTTGCATGCACTGCATAACTTGGCCGCCTTCCAAATGGTTTCATGTAAGTCTGGATAAGTTTCTAAGTGAACTGGTTTAAAGTAATCTGTCCATAAAATTAGAATTTCTTTTTTTGTTTCTTTTGCTTGCTCTTCTTTAACTGCAACATATCTAGAGAATGTATTACTGTATGCAGCCCACTCTGCTGAATCAGTGCTAGAAGGAGCTTCTAATGCAATAAGTTTTTTTGTCATTGATAAAACTGCTTCAGCGGCAACTCTCGTAGATGCTGGGTCGTAAACACCACAAGGACCGTCACAGTGAGCATGTACTGTCGTTGGGGATTTTTTATTTAGAAAAGAATTGATGAATTTACTTAACATTTCAAATATTTGAAGTTGTATATATACTACTTGGAGATTCACTAAATTGAAAAGTCTTAGATATTTTTCTTACTTAATTTAATTGACTTTTAATAATTCAACTTCAAATATTAAAGTCGCATTGGCAGGGATTACATTTCCTGCTCCTCTTGATCCGTATCCAAGTTCCGGAGGTATTGTTAATTTTCTTTTCCCTCCAACCTTCATACCTGCGACACCCTCGTCCCAACCTTTTATTACTCTTCCAGCACCCAAGGGAAAGGTGAATGGAGCTCTACCGATACTAGTGTCGAATTGGGTTCCGTCTTCTAGAGTTCCTGTGTAATTTACGGTAACTGTTTGCCCAGCGCTAGCTTCATCACCTTCCCCATTTACAATATCGGAAATAATTAGACCACTTTCAGTAGTCCTTGAATTGCTGTCTGATGGTGTTTCTTCTGCCATGGCGAAAAGTATAGGATTTGGATCTGATGGGTCTAGTTCAAATAAATTATTATTTGAGACATTTGATGATTTAGCAACAGGTGTTTTTTGTACTGACTGAGTTTCTGATTCGACAGCATTAACAACTTGTGGTGAATTAAATTGACTGAACAGAGTTAATGAAACACAAAAAACAAAAACTGCAAAACTAATAAAGACTTCTTTCACTAAAATTTTGAAAGTTACTAAAACTAAGTCTACAGAATGAAGGTACAATAAATGAGTGATTATAAATTTAAATTCGTAATTTTAGATTGTTAATACCGACTCACGTTAAAAGTCTAAGACAATATTTTTACCCTTGTTTAGGTGGAATTTTAGGAGGAATTTCTGTTTCAACTCACTTTTGGCTGGTTTTTATGCCAATATCCTTATTTATTTTGTGGAAAGGAAGTGAGAGGAAAATAGCAAATTTTTGGTGGGGTTTTTTCTTCGTTTTGATAAGTCATTCATGGTTATTTGATCTTCATCCATTGACATGGCTTGGGTTTTCATGGCTTGCAAGTTTAATAATCGCCCTTTCAATATTATTATTTTGCGCTTTTTTGGGTGGGATATTAGTTTATTTATGGGGATTGTTAGTTGAAATTATTCTCTGGAAAGAGGATATTTTTAAAATGAAAATATTGCCTTTAACAGTAAAAGTATTTTTTTTATCTTTGACTTGGGGGATTGGTGAATTGATACTTTCTCAAACGCCTTTTTTTTGGATAGGTTTAGGAGAGAGTATTATCCCAGGTGATATTTATCTTGCTGGTTTGGCAAGATGGATTGGCGCAAGTGGTTTATGTGTTTTACAAATATTGATTGGATTTTGGATTTTTTTTAGTCAAGGTAGATGGGAAAGAAAACTTCATTTTAAAAAAATATTTCTTTTAGGACTTTTGGTTATTATTTTCTTGCATTTATTTGGAGGTTTAATAACTCCAATAAAAATAAATTACGAATATCCAGTAGCTATTTGGCAAACTAATATACCAACAAGAGAAAAGTTAAAAATAAATGATGAATTTATTAAAGAAAAACTATCTATCGCTCAACAATATGCTTTATCAAACAAAGCAAAACTTCTTGTTGCACCTGAAGGAACTCTATCTAATAATTTTTATTTATCTAAAGGTATTAAGGTTAATACCTTGGCAGGAGGTTTCAGAAATTCAAATAATGAGTTAAGAAGTTCTTTACTCGGATTTCAAATTGGAGATGAATCTTTTACTTCATTTATAGATAAAAATAGACTTGTTCCAATAGGTGAAAAAATACCTAGATTTCTAAATAGTTTTTCAAGAGGATTATCTGCAGTAGGAGGAATTCAACCAGGCTCTGATTCAAGATTGTTTGATCCTAGATTTACACCCCCACTAGCAGTAGCTATATGTTATGAAATTAGTGATGGACTAAAAATAAGAAAGGCTATTAATAGCGGTGCAAAACTAATAATAACTGCAGCAAATTTAGACCCATATCCAGCTAAGCTTTATAATCAATTCTTATCTTTGGCTAGATTAAGAAGTATTGAAAATAAGAAAAATAACTTACTAGTATCAAATACCGGCCCTTCGGGTTTAGTTCAAGATGATGGAAAAATAATTCAACTTCTAGATTTAAAAGTGGAGCAAAATAAAATAGTGTTCCCTAATTTTTCATCCGAAAAGACCTTCTACACAAAATTTGGAGATAAACCTATTTTGTGTTTGTTTTTATTTTTTATGGGATTAAATATCTTTTGGAAAATTAATTAATTAATCCACCACCTAATAAAATTTCTCCTTTATAAAAAACTGCAGCTTGTCCGGGAGTTACCGAACTTTGACTTTCTTCAAAAATTAATTTAAATGTTGTAGTTGTATTATGTAAATTTTTCAAAGGTATTAATGTTCCTTTTATTGGATGACTTCTATATCTGATTTGTGCTTCTACTTCTATCTCTTGCTTAGGTTCTTCGATTGAAACCCAGTTAACCTTATTAATTATTGCTTCTCTATTAAATAGATCACTTTTATCTGCTACATAAACTATGTTTTTTACCCTGTCTAAACTTTTTACATATAATGGATCCGGCCAAGAAATTCCCAACCCTTTTCTTTGACCTACCGTAAAGTGCTGAATTCCATTGTGAGTTCCTAGGACTTTCCCATTTACATGCACAATTTCTCCTTCTTTGGGTTCGATGTGTTTGTCGATAAATATCTGCATTGATCCATAATGCTCTACTAAACATAAATCTTGACTTTCTGGTTTTTGAGCAGTTCTAAGGCCTAATCTTAAGGCTTCCCTTCTTGTTTCTTCTTTTTTCATTTCACCAAGTGGAAATATTAATCTGCTTAGTACTTCTTGAGAAAGAGAAAAAAGAAAATAACTTTGGTCTTTGTTTTTGTCAGCACCTCTGAGAAGAAGGAAGTCCTTAAATACAAAGCTTTTGCAATCAAGTTTTTTAGCATAAGATGATTTTTTTATCCTTGCGTAATGTCCGGTCGCAATATGAGTAAAGTCTTTTTTGCTAATTGCATAATTAAGCATCTCTTCAAACTTCACATTCTTGTTGCACATCGAACATGGAAGTGGAGTGAATCCTTTTTCATAGCTTTCAGTAGTTTTTTGAATTACCTCTCTTTCGAAAATTTCTCTTGAGTCTATTATTTTATGATTAATTCCCAAATCTTCACAAAGGCCAGCAGCATCTACTAATCCTTCAGAACAACAGGAGCCTTGTCCTTTCATTAGCCAAAGAGTAAGTCCCTCAACATTCCAGCCGCTTTCTACAAGAAGAGCAGCTGAAAGGGAACTATCTACGCCACCAGAAAGACCTACAATAATATTTTTCTTCCTTTGGGTTTTATTATTAGAAGAAAAAAAGTTCTCTAATTTTTTATCCTTTTGAGTCTTTAACATGGAAGTTTAAATTTTGAACAGAACTTCAATCGCTTTGTACTAATTATGAACGAAATTGAATGGCCAACAATTGACTCTAAACATTTAATTGTTGATTCAAAGCAAATGTTGATATTAGAGAAAGAAATGTTTTCTGATGGAATGCCTCAAGAAGCATTGATGGAAAAAGCTGGTATTCAAATTAGTAGATGGCTCTTGAAAAGGAAACCTCTTCTAAAGTATGGAATAACTGTTTTTATGGGTCCTGGGCATAATGGTGGAGATGGTGCAGTAATAGCTAGAGAGCTTTTTTTGAAAGGTTTTTTTGTAAAGGTATGGTGTCCATTCCCGATAAAAAAAACATTAACAAATAACCACCTTAATTATCTTACATCTATTGGTGTTACAAAATTAGTAGATCCCCCTGATGCAAATGGTAAAGAACTTTGGATTGATGCGGTTTTTGGTAATAATCAAACAAGAAAAGTTGATAATAAATTAATTAAACTTTTTAATCAAAAGTTTCATAACAAATATGGCAAGGTAATAAGTATTGATATTCCAACAGGATTATGTCCTGATAAAGGAGAGCCTTTTTTAAATAACGCAGTAAAGGCAGACTATACATTGGCAATTGGTCTTAATAAGATTGGGTTGACGCAAGATTCTGCATTACCTTTTATTGGCGAATTGCACCACATAGATGTTGGAGTACCTATTAGTAAACTGTCCTTAATTGATAAAAAGATTTTTAAGGTTACGTACAAAGATGTAAAAAATATTGATTTACCTTCTTTACCAAAAAATTCGAACAAATATAAAAGAGGTAGAACATTATTAATAGCTGGAAGTGAAAAATATCCTGGTGCTGCATACTTAGCATTAAAAGGAGCGATATCAAGTGGAGCAGGCTATATCTCGGCTGTCCTGCCTGAGTTAGTTGCTGAATCTATTTGGCAAGTTGCTCCAGAAATAGTTTTAAAGAATACTATGCAATCTAATCAAAATGGGAATTCAGCTTTATTTAGTGCATTAAAGAATATTGATTTAAGTTCGTTTGATTCAGTAGCTGTCGGCCCAGGAATAGGAATTGATAATGATGATTGGCAAAAATCAAAAGACTATCTTATGGATTATGGAGGGTTATTGATCTTGGATGCAGATGCACTTAATAGAATTTCAGAATCTAAGTTAGGGTCAAATTTCTTTTTAAAGAGAAAATTTAAAACATGGATTACACCACATGGTAAAGAATTTCGAAGGTTATTCCCTCATATCAATTCTCATAACAATTTAGGGCTAGCTTTTGATGCAGCAAAAGAATTTAACATTAGTATTTTATTTAAGGGAGCTAACAGCATAGTTGCTGATAGTAAAAAAGTTTGGCAACTTTTCGGAACCGATTCACAGACAGCTCGAGCTGGTTTAGGTGATCTTTTATGTGGTTTTGTCGCTGGCAGTTCTGCGATTGATTTAACCTTTTCTAAAAATATAACAACAGATTTTTTTGCTAAATACGTACTTTTGCATTCATTTGCTGCATCAAAGTGCAAAAAAGGGTCAAATGCTTCTGCTATTGGTGACGAATTGTCAAAATTAATGAGAAATATAAAAATGAGACAAATATCTTGAAAGAAACAATTTAAGAGAGTTATTTATAGTTTTAAACACATAAGTGTACAAATATAACTTGAAATCTGAAGCGCGCATTAAATATTTGGCTATTTCTTTAAAAGTGTAGGAGAGTTTTATTACCTAAATTAGGTCAAAGTATGGTTTCATCATTAGCAACACATGCAGAACAACCCAAAAGGAGAAGTAATGATCCAATTAGTTGGTACTTGCAGAATATCGGGAGAGTTCCTTTATTAACACCTGCCGAAGAGATTGAATTGGGTAACCAAGTCCAAAAGATGATGATTCTTACAGAAGATGGACAATTAAATGAAAAAACTAATGAATTTACAATTCAGCAAAAAAGAACTATAAAAATTGGTCGAAGAGCTAAAGAAAGAATGATGAAAGCCAATTTAAGATTAGTTGTTAGTGTGGCAAAAAAATATCAAGGTAAAGGATTGGAACTTCTTGATTTAGTACAGGAAGGTTCTCTAGGGTTAGAGAGGGCTGTTGAAAAATTTGACCCTACAAGAGGATATAAGTTTTCTACTTATGCCTTTTGGTGGATTAGACAGAGTATGACAAGAGCAATTGCCTGTCAATCAAGAACAATCCGTTTACCTGTTCACTTAAGTGAAAGGTTAGCTTCTATTAGAAAAGTTAGTAGAGATTTGGCTCATAAGCTTGGTGCAATGCCAAGCAGAATTGAAATTGCAGAGGCAATGGAAATTGATGTTGAAGAATTGGATTCTGTTTTAAGACAAGCTTTATCGACAAGTAGTTTAGATGCTCCAGTAAATGGTGATGATGGCAGGAGTTTTTTAGGTGATTTAATTGCAGATAGTAATAATGAAGAGCCTTTAGATCAAGTTGAACAAAAAATGCATCAAGAGCAACTTGGTAAATGGTTAAGTCATTTAAGCGAGCAAGAACAACATGTTCTCAAACTAAGGTTTGGACTTGATGCAAATGAGAGACATACGCTTGCAGAAATTGGAAGATTATTAGAAGTTTCAAGAGAAAGAGTAAGACAAGTTGAACTTAAGGCACTAAGAAAATTAAGGAATTTAACCAGAAAATTGCCTAGCGGTATTTAATCTAATCTTCTGCCCAAATATATTTGGTTAATTCTTCTGAAGGAGGTTCAGGAGCTTCAATTGCATTTTTAACTGACTCAGATATCTCAGCATCAATTTTCTTTTCAATAATTTTTAATTCTTCTTCCGTAGCAAATTTACCGTCAATAATTTCTTGAGCTAATTTCTTAATAGGATCTCTTTTTCCCCAAAACTCCTTCTCTTTTTCAGACCTTAATTCATCTGGATCTGCAAGAGAATGCCCTCTATATCTATAAGTTAAACATTCTAAAAGTGTGGGACCTTCTCCTGCCCTAGCTCGCTCAATTGCTCTTTGTGCTGCCCCTCTTACTGCTAATACATCCATTCCATCAACTTCCTCGCCGTGCATGCCAAAAGCAGACGCTTTTCTCCAGATTTCAGGATTACTAGTAGCTCTATCATGAGCCATACCAATAGCCCATTTATTATTCTCAACTACAAAAATTATGGGTAATTTCCATAACTGGGCCATATTTAAACATTCAAAAAACTGCCCATTATTGCAAGTCCCATCCCCAAAAAATGCTGCAGTTACAGCATCACTATTACTATTTCCAGCAACTTCCTTTTTGTATTTACTTGAAAAGGCTGCCCCTAAGGCAACTGGAATTCCCTCTCCAATAAATGCATATCCTCCGAGTAGGTGATGCTCTCTTGAAAATAAGTGCATGGATCCACCTCGGCCTTTGCTACAACCAGTGGATTTGCCAAAAAGTTCACTCATTACTTCAAATGAGGGAACACCCGCACTTAGTGCATGAACATGATCGCGATAGGTACTACAAAACCAATCATGTTTCTTTTTCATTGCGCCAATTACTCCCGTGCTTATAGCCTCTTGACCGTTATATAAATGAACGAAACCAAACATTTTTCCCCTGTAATACATTTCTGCACACTTATCTTCAAACCTACGACCAAGCGTCATGTCTTCATAAAGGAATAATCCTGTTTCTCTATCTAATTCGGCTTTTTTTATGTCTTGAAGATTTGAGATTCTCTCTACGTGTGTTTCCAAGAAAAATACCTTAACGAAGTTTTGATTTGTTAACATTCTAAGCCGTGATGGGCGATTTTCATGATTTTTTTTAATAACTCTGTAAGACCTTGTGAAAAAAATTTTTAACTTGATAAAATTTGTCTAAGAATTTTTAATAGGATATTTGTTTGGAACTTCCTTTAGATCATTTTCGTTTAATTGGCGTAAGCCCCTCTGCAACTTCTGAGGAAATATTAAGGGCGTTTCAATTGCGGTTAGATAAAACACCTGATGAAGGTTTTACTTATGAAGTTTTAACCCAAAGATCTGAGCTGCTTCGCCTCACTGCCGATCTACTTACAGATCCAGAAAGCAGAAGAGAGTACGAAAATTTGTTATTAAATGGAAATTCTGGATTGGATTTTTCCTCAAATAGAGAAGTTGCAGGATTAATACTTCTTTGGGAATCAGGTTCACCAAAAGAAGCTTTTAAAATTACGAGAAAAGCATTGCAACCACCACAAACTCCAGCTTTAGGAAGTAGTAGAGAAGCTGATTTAACATTATTGGCGGCTTTAACAGCTAGAGATTCTGCAATTCAAGAACAACAGCTTAGATCCTATTCGAACGCGGCAGACTTTTTACATGAAGGTATACAACTTCTACAAAGAATGGGAAAGCTTGGAGAAAAAAGAAAAGAACTTGAAGAAGATTTGGTTGCTTTGCTTCCTTACAGAATCCTAGATCTACTTAGTAGAGATCTAAATGATCAAGAGTCTCATAAAAAAGGTTTAAGTATGTTGGAAAATTTAATAATCAAAAGAGGTGGTTTGGAAGGTAAAAATAAATCTGAATATAAAGATTATTTAAATCAGCAAGAGTTTGAAGTTTTTTTTAAACAAATTAAGCCATTTTTAACAGTGCAAGAACAGATTGATTTGTTTCTTGAATTACAAAAAAGAGGATCATTAGAAGCAGGTTTTTTAGCGTTTCTATCCTTAACAGCTATTGGTTTCTCTAGAAGAAAGCCAGAAAAATTATTTGAAGCGAGGAGAATTTTAAAGAAACTAAATTTTTCAGGTCTTGATTCAATGCCTCTAGTTGGTTGTTTAGATTTGCTTTTAGCTGATATTAACCAAGCCTCTGCAAGGTTTTCAAGTAGTTCTGATGAAAATTTACGAGATTGGCTTAATAATTATCCTGGAAATAAGTTAGAAGCGATATGTATTTTCTGTAAAAATTGGTTAGAGAATGATGTCTTAGTTGGGTATAGAGACATTGACTCAAAAGAGGTGGACTTAGATTCTTGGTTTGAAGATAGGGAAATTCAAGAATTTATTGAAAAATTAGAAAAGAAATCAAATAAAATTGCAATTAGATCAAATCTTCAAAACCAACAAACTGAGAAGGAATCCTCCACAATAACGACTGAAGATTTTGATAATATATTGGGGAATATTGATGAAAGGAGATTACCTTGGCCTGGTGGCATAAAACAAGGCTATGAAAAGGTTGAGACCAAAGAAATAGAATTCAATGAGGAATACTTTAAGAAAAAACCAATTGAGTTTTATAATTTTTTAATTGAAAAAATTGCTGAATTAAAGTTTAGTTTTGGGGAATTCTTAAAGGATAAAGAGATAATTAATCGGTCGCCGTATTTAATTTATATCTATGCGTTTTTGATCTTATTTGCATTTGGTATTGGTATTGGATTTTTAAGAAATAATTTTAAAAAATCAATCCAGGATGAATCTATTGTTGAAAAACCTTTAATTGCAAAAGATAAAAATCAAAAGATTAGTGAGATAGATATTATTCAAGAAATAAAAAAAAATCCTTCAAGTAAATTGAATTCTATTTCTGAGAAATCTACTTCAATTATTTCCTATGAATTCAAAGAACTTAATACTGCTTCACCTTCTTTGGAAGATATTAGGAATTTAATTAATGGATGGCTTCTTAATAAAAGTAATTACTTAGCGGGAAAGGGTGAAATTAATCTTTCTAAGATTGTTAGTAAAGGTCTAATTGATCGAACAATTGAAGAAAGACAGAACGATATCAAGAAAGGAATTTATAAGGAGATTAATTCCCAAATACTTAAAATTGATTTGGAATCGCAAACTTCATCTCGGATAGTTGTTTTAGTAGAGTTGAATTATCTTGAGAGGTTAGTAAAGAATTCTGGAGAATTTATTAATGAAACATCTTTAAATCCCCTTAAAGTTAAATATATTTTGGGTTTTTCAAATAAATCGTGGAAATTGGTTGATTTCGTGAGTGGCTTGTAATTACAAACTTCAAGATCATCTATAATAATTAAAAATACTTTTTAATAATGTTTGATGAACTCTCGTCACGCTTTGAAGACGCAGTAAAGGGTTTAAGAGGCGAAGCAAAAATTAGTGAAAATAATATAAACGATGCCTTGAAGGAGGTAAAAAGAGCACTCCTTGATGCAGATGTTAGTTTGTCTGTTGTAAAAGAATTCATATCAGATGTCAAAGATAAAGCTATTGGAGAAGAAGTAGTTAGGGGTGTAAACCCTGGTCAAAAATTTATTGAAGTTGTAAATAAAGAATTGATTAACATTATGGGGAATGAAAATTCTCCATTAAACGAAAATGAAAATAGTCCTACAGTCATTTTGATGGCTGGACTTCAGGGAGCGGGTAAAACAACTGCAACAGGAAAATTAGGACTTTATTTAAAGGAAAAAGATAAAAAAGTTCTTTTGGTGGCTGCAGATATTTATCGACCAGCAGCTGTAGAGCAGCTTAAAACATTGGGAAGTCAATATGAATTGGAAGTTTTTTCAGCTAAAGAAAAAAATAGCAAACCAGAAGAAATAGCAAAGGAAGCATTGAATTTTGCTAGTGAAAATGATTTTAATTCGATAATTATTGATACCGCAGGAAGACTTCAAATTGATGATTCCATGATGAGTGAAATGGTTCGAATAAAAGAAGTTTCTAATCCTGATGAGGTTTTGCTTGTTGTTGATTCAATGATTGGGCAAGAAGCTGCAGACTTAACAAAATCATTTCATGAAAAAGTAGGAATCACAGGGGCGATATTAACTAAGTTGGATGGTGACTCAAGAGGTGGAGCTGCTTTATCGATAAGAAAAATAAGTGGTAAACCAATCAAATTTATAGGTGTAGGTGAAAAGATAGAGGCATTGCAACCATTTCATCCAGAGAGAATGGCCAGCAGAATTTTAGGCATGGGCGATGTATTGACACTTGTTGAAAAAGCACAAAAAGAAGTTGAACTTGCTGATGCAGAAGCGATGCAAAAGAAACTTCAAGAAGCGACTTTTGATTTTAATGATTTTGTAAAGCAAATGAGATTAATTAAAAGAATGGGTTCACTTGGTGGCTTGATTAAATTGATTCCTGGAATGAATAAAATAGATGATGGGATGATAAAAGATGGAGAAGATCAACTTAAGAAAATAGAATCTATGATCTCGTCAATGACTCTTGAGGAGAAACAAAAACCCGAAGTTCTTGCCGCTCACCCCTCAAGAAGACAAAGAATCGCTCAAGGTAGCGGTTATGAAGCAAAAGATGTAGATAAAGTTTTAGCCGATTTTCAAAGAATGAGAGGTTTTATGAAACAAATGTCTAACGGAGGAATGCCAGGAATGGGAGGAATGCCAGGAATGGGAGGAATGCCAGGAATGGGAGGAATGCCAGGAATGGGAGGAATGCCAGGAATGGGAGGAATGCCAGGAATGGGAGGAATGCCAGGAATGGGAGGAATGCCAGGAATGGGAGGAATGCCAGGAATGGGAGGAATGCGAGGAATGGGAGGAATGCCAGGAATGGGAGGAATGCCAGGAATGGGAGGAATGCCAGGAATGGGAGGTATGAGTGGTAATAAGCCAATGAAAAAACAAAAAAATAATAAAAAGAAAAAAGGTTTTGCAGATTTATAGTTTCTATATTTTTACCTTTAAATGATATTATTATTTAAAACGCACTAATTTAAGATGATTAAATTGCGCCTTAAGCGCTTTGGAAAGAAAAAAGAGGCAAGTTTCAGAATTGTTGCATGCAATAGTACTTCCAGAAGAGATGGTAGACCCCTGCAAGAACTAGGTTTTTATAATCCAAGAACTAAGGAAACCAGGCTTGACACAGAAGCTTTAAGAACAAGACTTACTCAGGGTGCTCAGCCAACTGATGTTGTAAGAACTTTACTAGAAAAGGGAGGTCTATTAGAAAAAACAGAAAGACCCTCTATCGCAATTGGTAAAGCAAAGTTAGAGAAGGAAAAAATAGCTAAGTCTAAAACTAAAGACGAAGAAAATGATAGTAGTAAAATTGAAAGCGAGGGTAATGGAGCTGAAAGCTAGTGGGTTGATAAATTTTTATTCTTATTCAATAACTAGATGAAGGAAGTTTCCAAAACTGGTCACTTCAAAATAGATTTGCCAAGCTCTGATGCCGCTACAGCATTATCTGGACCTGGTAATTCTTTCTTAAAAAAATTTGAGTCTCTTACAGGAGTTTCTTTAACTATAAGAGGTTTACAACTTGAAATGAATGGTGTCATATCTAAAATTGAGAGAGCCTCAGCATTAGTAGAACTAACAAGACCAATTTGGGAACAAGGGTTAGAAGTCCCAGAGGTAGATCTTAAAGCGGCTTTAAGTTCTTTAAATATGGGCGAATCGTCTTCACATGCTGAACTAGGAAAAAAAATCCTTGCGCGTTCCAAAGAAGGAAGATATTTAAGACCAAGAACTATAAGGCAAAAAGAATATGTTGAATCAATTGAAAACTTTGATCTTACCTTTGCGATTGGTCCAGCTGGAACTGGTAAGACATTTTTAGCAACTGTTTGCGCGGCACGACTATTGAACGAGAAAAAAATTGAAAAAATTGTTTTAACCAGACCAGCTGTAGAAGCTGGTGAAAGTTTGGGATTCCTACCTGGTGATTTGCAACAAAAAGTAGATCCATATTTAAGACCCCTATTTGATTCTTTACATAGTATTTTCGGGATTGACAGAACAAATTCGCTAATTGATAAGGGTATTATTGAAGTTGCTCCTTTGGCATTTATGAGAGGCAGAACCTTAGACAACTCCTTAGTTATCCTAGATGAAGCACAAAATACTACTTGCTCCCAAATGAGAATGTTTTTGACCAGATTAGGAGAGAGATCAAAAATGGTTGTAAATGGAGATATTACACAAATTGATTTAAAAAAAGATCAGGAAAGCGGCCTCATCGAAGCATCGAGAATTTTCTCTGAAACTCAAGGTATAAAATTTTGTTATCTAACTGTTGAAGATGTAGTTCGTCATCCTTTAGTTCAGAAAATTATTGAGGCTTATCAATAAATTTATAACTCTGGTGATCCGTACCCTGAAATTTTAAAAATCGAGTAGAATAAGACCATATTTAAAAAAGAAAATGCCAGCAAGTAGTAATTTCAATCAAGCTATTCGTGAAGCACAAACTAGTTCAATTGTTGGACCTAATGTTGTTCAAAAAGCTTTACCTTACGTAGGTGGAGGTATGGTTCTAACTTCTTTAGGCGTTTTAGCCGGTGTCTCACTCATAGCAACAAATCCTGGACTTTTCCAGCCTCTTTCTATAGTTGCATTAATTGCAGAATTGATTTTGTTTTTTATAGCCACAAGTGCTGCAAATAATGCAAATAATGCGAAGGCTTTGCCTTTATTAACCGGTTTTAGCTTGTTAACTGGGTTCACCTTAAGTGGAATAGTTGCTTTAGCAATAGGAACAATTGGTATTGGTTCTGTTGGAACAGCTGCCTTAGCTACAGGTATAACTTTTGTTATTGCCTCTTATACTGGCCAAAGAATGAGTGATAGTGTTGGTCAAGCACTTAGTGGGGTAGTTGGTCTTGGGTTGATAGGACTGCTCATAGCAATGTTTGTCCAATTAATTGGAGGATTCTTTGCTCCAGGTGTTTTTGGAGGTTCAGGGCTCGAATTAATAATTGCAGGATTTGGAACTGTCTTATTCGTTGCAATGTCATTTGTGGATTTCTATACAATGCCAAGAAGATATAACGATGAGCAATACCTTGCAGGTGCTCTAGGTATGTATCTAACTTATATAAATCTTTTTGTTTTTATATTGAGATTAATGATTGCACTTCAAGGTGGTGGAAGAAGAGATTAAAATTATTTAATTGTCTTATTTAAAGCGTAGATTTACTTCTACGCTTTTTTATTGAACAATATCAAGAATTTGTTTTTTTATAAATTCTTTTTGCTCTGAGTCATATTTTACTGAATTATCAAAACTATTTCCCATATTGTTCAAGTCTCTAAGAACTTTATTGACAGACTTTGTAACTGACCTAGTTTCTAGCAGTCTCAAAATAGCCTTACATCTATCTGAAATGTTTTCCGATGTTATCTCATATTCATGATTATTATCTCTTCGATGAATAATAATTTGAGCGGAACTCATTATTAAATTTTTTACTACTATGTCTGTTACAGCATCACCACCTTCATTCAGTTTGTAAATTAGTGAAAAAGGCAGTTTATCTAACAAAAAACAATCTTTATCTGATAAAGCGTATGCAAAAAATCCTCTGAGTCCATTTCTTGTTTTAGTTAGCTCTGCGATTCTATCTGCTAAAACCTCTTCGCTGAGTAGATCTTCACCCCACTCTTTGCACCATTGTGCCGATATGTTTATTGCTTGCATGAACGAAGCTTCTTTTAAATCTATGGTTTTTTTTTCCATTTTTGATCAGAATTTTATTATTGATGCATTAAAAGTCTTTGACCAATTATAGATCTGGGTTTGTAACTTTACTAGGAAGGCCAAATGTGGGTAAATCTACTTTAATAAATAAATTGATTGGAGAAAAAATAACAATTACTTCTCCAATAGCGCAAACTACAAGAAATAAATTAAAAGGAATACTTACTACAAACGATGGGCAAATAATTTTTGTCGATACGCCTGGCGTGCATAAACCTCATCATCGACTTGGAGAGGTATTAGTAAAAAACGCAAAATCTGCAATTAATGGAGTTGATATGGTAATTTTTGTAGTTGATTCAAGTGAAAAACCTGGTAGAGGTGATGAATATATTTTGAACTTTCTACTCAAAAATAAAACTAAGTTTATTGTTGCGTTAAATAAGTGGGATTTGGTTAATAAAGAATTTGAAAATTTACGATTAGATCAATATAGAAGATTTTTTGGAATTAATAGAAACTTTCAAGTTGTAAGTGCTTCTCAAGGAGAAGGATGCTCTAAACTTGTCGATATGGCTCTTAATTTTCTTCCTGAGGGACCAAAACTTTATGGCGAAGAGACGATTTGCGACCAACCATTAGATAACTTATTATCTGATTTAGTAAGAGAACAGGTATTAAAAAATACAAGAGAAGAAGTACCTCATAGTGTCGCAGTAAAGATAGAAAAGAGAGAGGAAATGAAAAGAAAAAATGGCAAAGTTTTCACAGCTATTTTGGCTACTATTATTGTTGAAAGATCAACTCAAAAAGGCATTCTTATTGGAAAGAAAGGTTCAATGTTAAAAATGATTGGTCATTCAGCAAGATTAAATATGTCAAAATTAATTGATGGTCCAGTTCACCTAGAGTTGTTTGTGAAAGTTGTTCCAAATTGGAGAAAAAAAGAATCAAGGTTAATTGAGTTTGGTTATGAGGAAGATTTCTAGATGAGTGGTTTTAATTTTGATGTAATTACATTGTTCCCTAAAGCTTTTGAATTAATAAATAATTTAGGGGTCATAACAAAAGCTCTAGATAGGAATTTGATCGATGTAAATTTACATGATTTAAGAGGATATGGAGAAGGTTCTTACAGACAAGTAGACGATAAGCCTTACGGAGGAGGAGCAGGTATGGTATTAAAACCTGAACCTATTTATAAGGCATATGAATCAATTAGAAAATTACCTAAAAGTAAAACTTTGCTGATGACCCCACAGGGTAAAGTCTTAAAGCAAAAGGATCTTGCGAGATGGTCTACTTTGGATCAAATGATAATTATTTGTGGTCAATATGAAGGTTTTGATGAAAGGATTAGATGTTTAGCTGATGAAGAGATATCGATAGGCGATTATGTACTATCTGGAGGTGAAATACCTGCTATATCAATAATTAACGGTTTGACTAGATTATTGCCAGGAACTCTTGGTGATCCAGACTCCTTAGTCGATGAGAGTCATAATTCTTCTTTATTAGAATATCCTCAATACACTAGGCCGTTAACTTTTAGAGATATGAAAGTGCCAGATATTCTAGTGAGCGGCAATCATGAAGAGATTAAATCTTGGAGAACAAGAAAAAGTTTTGAAAGAACATTGGAGAGAAGAAGTGACTTAATTTCAAAAGAAAACTACAAAAAATCCACACAAAGTAAGAGAATAATAAAAGAAAATAATCAATTCATGAAATTTAGAATAGGTAATGGATACGATATTCACAGACTAGTAGAGGATAGAGATTTAATTATTGGAGGTGTAAAATTGCATCATCCTGAAAATTTAGGATTGGATGGTCATAGTGATGCTGATGTTTTAAGTCACTCAATAATGGATGCATTATTGGGAGCACTTTCGCTGGGCGATATAGGAAAGTATTTCCCCCCATCTGATGAAAAATGGAAAAATGCTGATAGCTTGTTTTTGTTATCAAAAGTAATTGATTTAATAAGACAAGATGGTTGGGAAATAAATAATGTTGATAGTGTTCTTGTTGCTGAAAGACCAAAAATCATGCCACATATAAAAGTAATGAAAAAAAACATTTCTGAAATCTTAAATATTGATGAAAATTTAATTGGTATTAAAGCAACCACGAATGAAAAATTGGGTCCAGAAGGGAGAGAAGAGGGTATAAGTTGCCACTCGGTGGTTCTACTTGAGAAAAAATGAGATTTAATTTAAATTTGAAAAAAAAAATTCAAAGATTTTGTTTATTATTAGTTTGCTTAGTATTTTTAATTTTTCAATCTGATATTCCTAATTTAAAAGCTCTTTCAATGGATAATTATCAAGGTGAAATGGTTATAGAAGAATTAAGACTTAAAGTCCCTGCCGTTTCAAAAGCTGCATGGTTAAATGCTGAAAAAGAAATCTGGGATCCATGGTTATCTTCTCAAGAGGGTTTTTTGGGAAGACAATTATTGTGGGATAAAGAAAAAGAAGAAGCATTAATATTGGTTACTTGGGAAAGCAAAAAATTATGGAAAAACATACCAATGTCAGAAGTAAATGCCGTTCAAGAAAAATTTGAAGATAATGTTAAAACTGCCTTAAATGTAGACAATAATCCTTTTGAATTGATTTATGAGGGAGAATTAGATAAACAAAGATGAATTTTGATATCAAGTTCGATTTCCAAAGAAGAGATAGGATTGGACTCATTGAGGCTATTTGGGGGCAAGATAAGAGTATCGACCAATTAGAGAGATTATCTGAAAATGTATTAAGTAAAAATGAAATTGTTTTCATTACTAGGATTAATAGTGAAAAGGCTAATTATCTTTTAAATTTGTATGATGATGCACGATTCTATGAAGAAGCAAATTGCCTAACAATTGGGAAAAATTTGAATAAAATATATACTAATAAAAAAGTTGCAATAATTTCAGGCGGCTCAAGCGATTTGGCTGTAACACTTGAAGCACAATTAGCGCTTGAAATTTATGGAGTGAAATGTCAATCTTTTATAGATGTTGGAGTAGCTGGACTTCATCGATTGATGAGTCAGTTAGAAGAAATTAATAAATATGATGTATTAATAGTATGTGCTGGAATGGAAGGAGCTTTGGCCACGGTTGTGGGTGGATTGTTGGCACAGCCTATAATTGCAGTACCTGTCTCAGTAGGATACGGCGTTAGCAAGGATGGAGAAACTGCTTTAAATAGTATGTTGTCAAGCTGTTCTCCAGGTATTGCAGTTATGAATATAGATAATGGTTACGGAGCAGCAATGGCGGCTCTCAGAATTATTAAAAGTATTTCCTAAATAATTACTTTTTTTCTATTTCTAATAGGTTTTCTATCCATAAATTAAGTTGTTTTGATAGCATTCCTTCCTCTCTCATTTTAATTGCTTTTATTACGACTTCTGTATTTACCCACTCTGGAAATCTTTTCGGCATTTATTTTTATATTCGGTAATTTTAATTTGGTACAAATTCTTATAAAAACAAGATCTAAGTAACAAATTTAATCTTTTATGTTTGATTTTGTACCTAATCTGGAAAGCTCAGATGAAGTATGTTCACTTTCTACATTTTTTAATCTTTCAATTAGCTCTGAGAGATCTTTATGTGCTAACTCACCATTTTGTTCCCATTTAAGGGTCCTTGAGTTACTATCAAGTTTTTCTTTCATTGTAATATTTAGGTATTAAAAATATAAAACGAAAAAAGGAAATTTTTAGTTATTGTTTCAAGCCTAAACTTAAAAAATTATGAAGATTTTTAATACATAAAGAATTTTTTTTTAACCACCACCAACTATTGAAACGATTTCTAAATTATCACCATCTTTAAGCTTCACTTTTTCCCATTTCATTGAATTTATAATTAAATTATTTAACTCCACTACAATTGTGTTTGGTTTATATCCCATATGGTTAAGAGCTGTAGATAGTAGAGCATTTTCTTGATCAAGTTCTATTTTTTTTTCTTCTCCATTTACCTTAATTTTCATGAGACAATTCTTTTAGAATCATAATAGCGTCTTCTTTAGGATCTTCAGAATTCATTAATTGCGAAACTAGGGCAACTTTTTTAAACCCACTTCTTTTTAAATATGAAATATTATTTGACTTGATTCCTCCAATAGCAAACCAAGGAATATTTAAATCTTTTGTTAATGTTTTGATATTTTCAATACCTAAAGGTTTTTTATTCTTTTTTGTCGTAGTTTCAAATACTGGCCCTATTCCTATGTAATCACAACCGTCCTTAAGAGCATTTGAAATATCAGTTCCATTATTTGCACTTATACCGATAATTTTTGAATATCCTAATATTTTTCTTGCGGTTTTTAAGTTTAAATCATCTTGTCCTAGATGAATTCCATCCGCGTTAGATGCTAGAGCTATATCAAGCCTATCGTTAACGATAAACAAAGAATTATATCTATTACATAGATTTTTAATCTGAATTGCTTTTTGAAGATGATCTTGATCAGTTCCCGTTTTAAATCTATATTGAATAATTTTTACTCCCGCTATTAAAATCTCTTCTATTATTTCTAATAGATTGTCCTTTTGATCTGTGATTACATATAAGTCATTTTCTTTTAGTATTTTCTCCGACTTCTTCCACTTGCTATAACTTAATAAGTCAATTTCAATAGTATAAATTTCATATCTAATTTCCGAAGCGATTTTTGAAAGCTCATGATTCTGCAGCCTTGAGAATTCTTCTATGACTCGCAATGCTTCTTGAACTCGTGCTGAATTAGAACTTATAATTTGCTCAGATGTTTTTCTGTTCATTTGTTCTTGATGAGTCAATCCTTTACATTTGTCCTCAATGTAATTTCTAGATTGTTTATAAACTTCTAAATGATTTTTTCCTAAGATTTGTCTAAAATTTTTAATCTTTTCAACATATTTTTCTTTGCCTAGAGCAAATCTAGCCCAATCCTCTAATACTCTCAGTCCTTCTCTAGCTCTATCTAGATTAGCGTCAATAATTTGATAAATTCTTAAATCTTCACCGTAATTAGTATTGGTATTTAGCATTTGTAATTTATTTTTTGTAGTTTTTAAAAATCTTTAAAGCATTATCTCTATCTTGTTTAATTTGATTAGAAAGTTGATCTAAATTTTTGAACTTAATTTGAGATCTAAGTTTTTCAACTGGTTCTACAGATAGATTGAAACCATATAGATCGATATCTTTATTTATTAAATGAACTTCAACTGCAGATGGCAATAAAGGATTTATTGTTGGTTGAGAGCCAAGATTCATAACAGATTCAATTTTTTGGTTGGAATTTTCAATGGTTGTCCAAGATGCATAAACTCCTTCTCCAGGTAAAAATTTCCTGCCATCTATTTCAAGATTTGCGGTAGGCCATCCTATACTTTTTCCAATTCCTTTACCTTTAACAACCTTTCCATTAAAACTATAAGGTCTTTTAAGAATTTTGAAAGCATTTTTCAGATCACTTTTCTCTAGTAGATCTCTTATTCTGCTGCTACTGATTCTACCTTCCTTGTCTTCTAAAATTGGTATAATTTTTAGTTTAATATCCGTATCCTTAATCATATTTTTTATTGTATTTATGTCTCCACTTCTTCTGAAACCAAATTTAAAATTAGCACCTACAGAGATGTTTTTTGCTTGTAATTGATTTATCAAAATATCACTTACGAATCTTTCTGCACTTAATTTGGATAGTCCTATATCAAAAGGAATCAGAACTAATTGTTCAATCCCCAGATCTTCAAGAATAGATAGTTTTTCATAAGGCAGATCAAGTCTAAGACGCGCCTCTTTGTAAAGAACTTCTCGAGGATGAGGCCAGAAGCTTGCAATTGTTGGGGCATATTGACTTTCTTCAACAACACTTTTTATTAATTGTCTGTGGCCAGCATGAAGGCCATCAAAACTGCCAATGGCTATTGAGGTAGGACTCTTAACTTCAGATGGCGATATTAAAGAGATCAAAAGATTACGTGCAATTTTATGATTTTAGTGGCAAATTTGGATTGATTACATTTTATTCAATCGAATGAATGTCTGATAAAATTGATTTTCAGTCCCTTTCATTTGGAATGCGGCGCATTGGATGGATACGCTTTTGGGTTCAGTCCATTTTAGGTGTTGTTGTTGCCGCTGTTTTGCTTTTTTCAAATGTTGTAAATAACAGCGAAGGACAGCTTGGCTTAGCTCCTGGTTTATCACTTACAACAATATCCCTGATTTTACTACTTTTTAGTCTTTGGCAAGGTTGGTTAATAGTTAGAACAGGAAGAGCAATCGCAAGCAACGCAAGACCCTCAAGAGGACAAACCGGTAAATTGATAAAACGAGGACTAATTGTTGATTTATTTGGAATTTTGTTTGGATTAATTGGATATCAAGCTCTTATGGGCGCCTTATTTATACAAGCATCATCTCAAACAACTGGACAATTGATAACAGCGACATCTGATATCCCAATTACTGGTCTTGAAATATTATCAGTTCTAAGTAACACCCAAGTTATTGCTGCTCATTTTTTTGGACTTTGTTTTTCTTTATGGCTTTTAAGAAGGATTTACAAATGAATTATTAATTTTAGGTAAGTTGTCTAAATTACCTCTCCAAAATAAATCTGGTTCTACAGGTGTAAGGGATATTTTATTTTCTTGTATTTGTGATACGTCACTGGGCCAGTTTTTGGGACCATAACCTTTTGATTTAAGATCTAAAACAACCTCACCTGCTAACCAATAATAATCGTCACCCCTTGGGTCTTCCCTTTTGGAAAATTGATTTTTATATTTTCTTACAGATAATCTTGTCCAGGATAATTCTTTTATTTTGTTTTTTTCGCAGGGAGGGATATTCAGATTCAATAAAAGTGAGGCTGGCCAACTATCGTTAATTGCTTGTTCGGCAATATTCATTGCGATTTCTCCAGCAAATTCAAAATTTTTCCATTTAAAATTTGCGACACTTATTGCCATGGAGGGAACATTTTCTAAAGTGCCTTCCATCGCTGCAGCTACTGTGCCTGAACAAAAAATATCCGTCCCTAAATTCGGTCCGTGATTTATTCCAGACAGTACCAAATCAGGTTTATGATCCAAGAGTTCAGATAGTGCTAATTTGACACAATCAGCAGGTGTGCCAGAACATCCCCAAGCTTCAATTCCTTCTCCAAATAATTCGTTAGCTTTTTCCACTCTTAATGGGGATTGTAAAGTAAGACCATGACCAGTAGCTGATCTTTCTTGATCAGGACATACTACTTTTACCTTATGTCCTCTTTTTTGGGCTGATTTTGCTAACGCTCTGATCCCTGCTGCGAAAACTCCATCATCATTGCTAATTAATATATTTAACGGTTTCATTAATCAATACATTTTATTTATGGACGATATTTAAGTAAGATAAAGTAATACTTATTTTTACTATATCAGTGAGTCAAATTGAATCATTAAGTCAAATTGAGGAAAAACTAAATAATCTTTCTCTAAAAGCAAAAAATAATATAGATAACTCTAATACAAACGAAGAACTGGATCAATTAAGAGTTTCCTTGTTAGGGAAAAAAGGTGATTTGTCAATTATCTTAAAAACAATGGGTCAATTATCTGCTACTGATAGACCAATTATTGGCCAGAAGGCAAATTTAATAAAGATAAATTTGCAAGAACTAATAACTGAAAGAAAAAATAAACTAAATAGTGAAGCCTTAGATAAAAAGATTAAAACAGAAAAAATTGATGTAACTATCCCTTCAATTGGAACCCCACCTGGAAACAAACATCCTTTGATTTCAACTCAAGATGAAATAATTGATATTTTTTGTGGTTTAGGATACACAGTTGAAAGTGGCCCTGAAATAGAAACTGATTTTTATAATTTTGAGTCTCTCAATATACCCAAAAATCATCCCGCAAGAGATATGCAGGATACTTTCTACTTAGATGAGAATCGTCTTTTAAGGACTCATACTTCTCCTGTTCAGATAAGATACTTAGAGAAAAATCCTCCTCCAGCAAGAATTATTGCTCCCGGGAGAGTATATAGGAGAGATGCAGTAGATGCTACTCATTCCCCTGTATTTAATCAGGTTGAGGTTTTATGTATCGATCAAGACATTAATTTTAGTCATTTAAGAGGAACAGTTCTTACATTCTTAAAGACCTTTTTTGGAGATATTCCTGTAAGATTTAGAGCTAGTTATTTCCCATTTACTGAACCTTCAGCAGAAGTAGACGTCCAGTGGAAAGGTAAATGGCTAGAAGTAATGGGCTGCGGAATGGTAGATCCAACGGTCTTAGAAAAATTAGGAATAGATTCTGAAAAATGGACTGGTTTTGCAGCAGGATTAGGAGTCGAGAGATTTTGTATGGTGAGACATCAGATTGACGACATCAGAAAATTTTATACAAATGATATTAGATTCTTAGAACAGTTCTAATAGTATTTAATTCTTAAATTATGATTGTCCAACAAATTAGTTTAAGATGGACCTAGTTTTAATTTTTTGATTGGTACGTAAAGCAGGGCTTATCGTTAATGATGGAAAGGAACTAGCTGTTCAAACTGCAACTTCTGTTCAAAAAAAATTGGAAAAATCTAATTTTGAAGTTGTAAGAGTTAGTAGCTCTGGAGGGATGGTTGGTTTCGCAAATCCAGATCAACATGTTCGTCCTTTGGGATATACGAATTGTGTCCCGGAGGGGTTTGATTCATTAATGGAATTTGCAATTGTTCTTGGCGGAGATGGGACTGTGCTTTCCGCTGCAAGGCAAACGGCACCCGCTAAAATTCCAATTCTTACAATAAATACTGGTCATTTAGGATTTCTTGCCGAAGCTTATTTATCTAACCTAGATGAGGCTATAGATAAAATAATTGCTGGAAATTGGGATATTGAAGAAAGAACTTGCTTTATCATTAGTGTAATGAGAAATGATCAGAGGAGATGGGAGTCTCTTTGTCTTAATGAGATGGCTCTTCATAGAGAACCTCTGACAAGTATGTGTCATTTTGAGATTTCCATAGGGCGACATGCTCCTGTGGATATATCAGCTGATGGAGTAATTTTGTCCACTCCAACCGGTTCTACTGCATATTCGTTGAGTGCTGGAGGGCCAGTAATTACACCTGATTGCCCTGTCGTACAATTAACTCCAATTGCTCCACATTCATTGGCATCTAGGGCATTGGTTTTTAATGATTCAGAGCCAGTTACTGTTTTTCCTGCAACTCCTGAAAGGTTGGTAATGGTTGTTGACGGAAACGCTGGTTGTTATGTTTGGCCTGAAGATAGAGTTTTAATAAGAAAAAGTAAACACTCAGTAAAGTTTATTAGGCTTGAAGATCATGAATTTTTCCAAGTTTTAAGAAATAAACTAGGTTGGGGTTTGCCTCATGTGGCTAAACCTAACAAATAACAATTGTTTGAATTTATTTTTTTCCTTTTAATAGAAAAACAGGATTATTTGGTTCTAATCTTATTCCCTCAGCGATACTCAAGCTCTTATAGGTTTGCATTAAACTTAAATTTGTTTTGAAATTTTTATCTTCTAATTCCTCTTTTAATTCTTTAATAGAATGAATGTCAATTATTGGGATAACGATAATATCTCCAATATTCATACCTTTAGCTAGTTTTTTAATAATTTGAATTTTAGTCTTTTTATCACATCCTCCAATTATTAATCTATTAGGTTTTTCAAAAGAACTTAAATTTCTCGTATTCAAGGTATTATTTATGTCTTCTTCAAAAATAAATTTTGGTCTAACGCTAAGCCTCTTTGAGTTTTCTAGTATTAATGACTTTGATCCAATCCTTTTATCGAAACAAAACAAATTTAAATCAGGCCTTAATTTTAATGCCTCTAAACCAATTGACCCGCAACCTGCTCCTATATCCCAAATGACCCCATTTTTAGGGAGCTCTAGATCAGCCAAGATTTGAACGCGAACCTCCCTTTTAGTAAATAAATTTGGTCTGTCGTCAAAAGTTTTAAAAATATGGTCACTTATTCCGAAAAGAGGGAGATTATCATTTGGGTAATTTTTCTTTGTTTTTGAAAGAACAACAATGTTCAAACTTGATATATCAGAGGGTAATGATTCTTTAAGATTTAATTTTCTTATATTTTCCTTGTCGAAGCCTATTTCTTCACAGAGCCAAAAATCATAGAAATCAATCAGATTTAATTCTAATAAATTTTTTTTGATTAATTCTAAACTTTTGTTGTGTGAATCTGTAATAATCGCCAAATTTGAAGGCCTTGGTTTAAGAGCCTCAACTAACCTAGTAGAATCTCTTCCATGAATACTTACATTAACAGTATCTTGCCATGGGATCTTTAACTTGTTAAATGCTATTTGAATACAAGTATTTGAAGGGTAAAAACTTAATTCATCTTTTGAAAAATTTTCTAGAAGTATTCTCCCTATTCCAAACCAGAGAGGATCTCCTCTTGAAATTAAAATCACATCACTTTTTTGAAATTTAAGCCAGTTAATCAGTTCGTTATTACTTTTGCTTTCAAAAAATGATTTCTTTTTTTCAAAATTATTTTGACTCCATGATTTAATTTCTTCAAAATATGAATTAGGAACTGCAATAGAAACTGTCTCTGTAAATAGATTTTGTAATTTGAGGGGTAAATCTTCAAATTTATAAGAATTAATTCCTATTACATGAATTTTTCTTTTTTTTTCAGTCATGAATATTTAATTAAAAGAAACTCATCTATTTGAATGTTTTATGAAATTATCTTATGATTGTTCGAGCTTTCATAATAAATCAATTGTCTGAAAGGAGAAAGAGATTGCATGATTTATTGTTAACTCTAATTAATAAAGATAGTCAGTTTGAGTGTATTGAAGAAGATTCTAGCGATTTAACATCTAGCTATTCTGAAAAAGACACTTTGAATTTATCTCGAGTTATAGAAAAAAATCGTAAAATAATCAAAAGATATCAAGCTATTGTAAGAACAGCTGTAACTCTTGATGCCCTGATGGATTCTGAAAATGAAGAAAATTACAAAATCAAATAAAAATATTTTTTTTAAAGGAATATTACCTTTACTTTTACTAGTATCCTTAAGTTTTAACCCATTAAAAGTATTTGCGGAAGTTGCAGAAACAGAAATAAACGGGGAATTAATAAATGCTAGTAGTGAGTTTTTAAGGGATTTGGACTTTGAAACTTGGCAATTAGTGGCTTATAAATCACCTCTTTTTGAAGATAAGTTGATCTTGAGGGTAATAGGTTATCCAGGAAACCTTAGGATTGATCATCCCACTGAATTAAGGGTTGAATCAGGGAGAAAACAGTGGCTTTTAGATGATAAAACATTACTTAATGTGGAATTGGCAAATGATGGGAGACAAGCTGCCGCTGAATTTGATCTTAATGAACTTATACAAAATATTGATAAAAATAGACCCTTAAGATTATCTTTACCAGGTGTTTTTTCAGAGTTGCCTGTACCTCCTTTTCTGGTTAAAGAATGGAGAACACTCAGTTGATTATTAATAGATGAGATGTTTGAAAAAAATGTTAGCCATGTAAAATGGATGAAAAGGGCGATTTTTTTGGCTTCTTTGGGCAAAAATACAACGAGTCCTAACCCTCGGGTGGGGGCAGTGATAATTGATAAGAATGGAAAGCTTATTTCAGAAGGATTTCATTACAGAGCTGGCATGCCTCATGCAGAGGCAATGGCTTTTAATAATTTAAAAAAGGATGCTAAAGGTGGGTCAATTTATGTAAATCTTGAACCTTGCTGTCACCAGGGTAGAACACCTCCATGTGTAGATAAGATAATATCTTCAGGTATAAAAAAGGCTTATATATCTATTAAAGACCCTGATACAAGAGTTGCGGGTAAAGGTATAAAGCTGCTAAAAGAAGCTGGAATACAAGTTCACTTAGGATTATGTAAAAAGCAATCCTTAGATTTAAATAAGGCTTTTATTTATAGGAATATTACTAAAAAGCCATTTGGTGTTCTTAAATGGGCAATGAGTATTGATGGAAGAATAGCTTTAAGAAATGGAAAAAGTAAATGGATTACTAATGAAGAGTCAAGGGCATTAGTACACTCTTTTAGAGCGGAATTTGATGCAATAATCATTGGTGGAAACACATTAAGAAGAGATAATCCCCTTTTGACTACTAGAGGTTTAAAAAATCCTGAGCCTTTGCGAGTTGTTTTTACAAAAAGTTTAGACCTGCCAACAAAATCTAATCTTTGGGATTGTAATAAGGCAAAAACAATTGTTATTTATGATTCTTCAACGGCAAATGAAAGCTACCTCACTAGGATTCCAAAGTCTGTTGAAGTTGAAAAGGTATCATCAGATAATCCAGAGTTAATTTCAAAAATACTTGCTAAAAGGGGATGTAATAAAGTTTTGTGGGAATGTGGCCCTAAATTGGCTACTGCCGCTATTAAATCAAATTGTATTCAAGAAATTACAACTTTTATTGCTCCAAAAATTTTAGGGGGAAAAAATAGTATGAATCCCCTTGGTGATTTTGAGTTTGTAGAAATGCATGAAATTATTAAATTAAGCCAATCTCAGCTTAGTTTGATTGGTGATGATATATGCGTTAAGAGTGCATTAAAAAATTAATTTTTAAGTATTTTATATGAGTTAAAGTACCGTACGGTTCTTACCCAAAAAAAACAATACAGATACGGAAACTGTTGGTTTAGTTTATAATGAAATCAAATTTGCCACAATTATGCCAATAAGACAAGACGATAATCAACCTAATAGAAGATTTGGAATTGTAAATATCATTTTGATAGGTGTTGGAGCACTACTTTTATTTAGCAGCCTTTTCCCTAATCAAAATATGCAAATCCCTAGAGTTCCTTACTCTCTATTCATAGATCAGGTGAATGACGGTGAAGTTAAGCGTGCTTATATCACTCAAGAACAAATTAGATATGAATTGAATGGAGCTGAAGAGGGAGCTCCCTCAGTTTTAGCGACTACACCAATTTTTGATATGGATCTGCCTCAAAGATTAGAAAGTAAAGGGGTGGAATTTGCTGCTGCTCCTCCAAAGAAACCTAATTTCTTTTCAACTATACTAAGCTGGGTTGTTCCTCCTTTGATTTTTATCCTTGTCTTACAATTTTTCGCTCGAAGAAGTATGGGAGGCGGAGGTGCCCAAGGGGCTCTAAGTTTTACTAAAAGTAAAGCTAAAGTTTATGTGCCAGATGACGAATCAAAAGTAACATTCGCAGATGTAGCAGGAGTTGATGAAGCTAAGGACGAATTAACAGAAATAGTTGACTTTTTAAAAAAACCAGAAAGATATACTGATATTGGAGCCCGAATACCTAAAGGAGTACTTCTTGTAGGACCTCCAGGGACAGGAAAAACTCTTCTTTCAAAGGCTGTTGCTGGTGAAGCAGAAGTCCCTTTCTTCATTATTTCAGGTTCTGAATTTGTTGAACTGTTTGTGGGTGCAGGTGCAGCAAGAGTAAGAGATTTATTTGAACAAGCAAAGAAAAAAGCACCTTGTATAATTTTTATTGACGAACTAGATGCAATAGGTAAAAGTCGTTCAGGATCAATGGGAGTTGTTGGAGGTAATGATGAGAGAGAACAAACTCTAAATCAACTTCTTACCGAAATGGATGGATTTACCTCAGCAGATAAGCCAGTTATAGTTCTTGCTGCTACAAACCAGCCAGAGGTGCTTGACGCGGCACTTCTAAGACCAGGAAGGTTTGATAGGCAAGTTCTAGTTGATAGACCAGATTTATCCGGCAGAAAAACTATATTAGAGATTTATACAAAAAAAGTTAAACTTGCTGATTCAATAGACTTGGATGCCATTGCTCAAGCTACTAGTGGATTTGCAGGAGCTGATTTAGCTAACATGGTAAATGAAGCTGCTTTACTTGCAGCCAGAGCCAAAAGAAAAAGTGTAGAACAAAAGGATTTAAGTGAAGCGATAGAGAGAGTTGTCGCTGGTTTGGAAAAGAAAAGTCGTGTATTGCAAGATGACGAAAAGAAAGTTGTTGCATACCACGAAGTCGGTCATGCAATTGTTGGTCATCTTATGCCTGGAGGTTCAAAAGTTGCAAAAATTTCTATTGTACCAAGAGGTATGAGTGCACTTGGTTATACTCTTCAATTGCCAACTGAAGAAAGATTTTTGAATTCTAAAGAAGAACTAAAAGGGCAAATAGCTACACTCCTTGGAGGAAGATCTGCTGAAGAGGTTGTCTTTGGAAAGATTACTACAGGAGCTTCAAATGATTTACAAAGAGCAACTGATATAGCAGAACAAATGGTTGGTACTTTTGGTATGAGTGAAATTCTTGGCCCTCTTGCCTACGATAAGCAAGGTGGAGGTCAGTTTTTAGGTAATGGAAATAATCCCAGAAGATCTGTTAGTGATGCTACTGCGCAAGCAATTGACAAAGAGGTTAGAGATCTAGTTGATGATGCTCATGAAACTGCACTGAATATCTTGAGGAATAATCTTCCTCTTCTTGAATCGATTTCTCAAAAAATACTCCAAGAAGAAGTTATAGAAGGTGACGATCTCAAAACTCTTCTGGCAGAATGTACAATGCCTACATAGTAGAATTAAGGTTTTACTTAGAATTTTATGATTAAACCCAACAAGCTTGTAAAAAAAGACTTTCTTTCAAGCTTGGACATTTCAATCGAAGAATTTAATCATATAGTCGAACTCGCAACAAATTTAAAAAATAAAGACTTAAATATTGAGTGTAAAAACAAAGTATTGGGATTAATATTTGACAAGTCTTCAACTCGTACAAGAGTTAGTTTCCAAGTAGCAATGTCAAGACTAGGGGGTACTACAATTGATCTTAATCCTACTACTTCACAAATTGGTAGAGGTGAGCCAATAAAAGATACAGCAAGAGTTCTTAGTAGGTATTGCGATGTTATTGCTATAAGAACTTTTAATCACTCAGATTTAGAAGAATACGCAAAATGGTCTACTAAACCTGTTATTAATGCACTTACAGATTTAGAGCATCCATGTCAAGCACTAGCTGATTTTTTAACAATTAAGGAGGAATTTGGCGATTTTAAAAATGTAGTCTTGACATTTATAGGAGATGGAAATAACGTTGCTAATTCTCTAATTTTATGTGGGGCGTTATTAGGTGTTGAAGTAAGGATTGCATGCCCTAGAGGTTATGAGCCTAACTCAATTTTTATCGAGAGAGCACGCAAAATTTATAAAAATGATAATTTACTAAAAATCATGCATGATCCTAATAGTGCTGTAAAAGGTGCCAATGTTTTATATACCGACGTCTGGTCTTCCATGGGTGAAGAAAGTAAAAAAGAAGAAAAAGAAAAAGATTTCAATGGTTTTACTATCGACAATGATTTGGTTAATAAAGCTAATGAAGATGCAATTATTCTTCATTGCCTTCCTGCTTATAGAAATAAAGAGATAATTGATGCTGTAATCGAAAGTGATAAAAGTAGAATTTTTGAACAGGCTGAAAATAGATTGCATGCGCAACAAGCACTTTTAGCTTGCATGCTTTAATTTTCCTACTTGCAATTTTCTTGGAATATAGGTACAAATGTATTAGAGTACATTTGTTTTATTTTTGAATCATCCCGAAAACCATAATCTATCAGATGCCCAGAACGAGCTTTATGAGTGGATTAAAAGTTATATTAGAGATTTTAATCATAGTCCCTCAATAAGACAGATGATGCAGGCAATGGGTTTAAGATCTCCCGCGCCAATCCAAAGTAGACTTAAGCACTTACAGCAAAAAGGTTTCATTAGCTGGCAAGAAGGTAAGGCTAGAACTCTGCAAATTGTTGATGAAGTTCTGGGCGGTGTTCCAATTATGGGTTCAGTAGCAGCAGGAGGTCTTATAGAAACTTATTCTGATGTAAATGAAAATCTGGATTTTTCTGAAATTTTAAAAAAGAAAAATATTTTTGCTCTTACAGTTAATGGAGATTCAATGATAGATGCATGTATAGCCGATGGTGATATGGTTCTAATGGAGAAGATTACTGACTCATACTCATTAAGAAATGGAACTATAGTAAGTGCAATGGTCCCAGGATTAGGAACAACTTTAAAGTATTTCTCTAAAAAAAATGGAAAAATTTTTCTTGAGGCAGCAAATCCATTATATGAACCAATAGAGTTAAATTTGGATGAAGTTATTATCCAAGGAAAACTCTTAGCGGTTTGGAGACGAGTTTGATTAAGAATTTTTATGGATGAGTAGTTATAACAGTTATGTTATTACAAAACGCAGTTTTAAAACCTGGGTATACACTAAAATTGAGTAGAGTCTAATGAGATTTGAGCTCCAGCCCCCTGCATGCCATGCAACGAGCAAATAACCTACAAAAAAAGTGCGACTAATTCCGCACTAGATTATGCACTAATTGTATTAAATTATGATCCTCAAATCCCTGAAAACCTTATGGAGCCAAGCGGATTTGAACCGCTGACCCCCTGCATGCCATGCAGGTGCTCTACCAGCTGAGCTATGGCCCCAAATCTTAAAAGGTCTTTAATTCCTATAATACTTTATAGAGATTCATTAATTTAATCTTCACCCTAGAGTATGCCTCTAGATTTACAAGTTTTGTTTAGAGTGATTTATCTCGGTAGTAAATTCTTTGATGAAATATTCAATTCTTTTTTTTGGTAGAATTGAATGCTTTTCAAGATCGTATTTTGAAAGATTGTTAACGTCATGATTTATCAAATTTAAAAAAGCTTTCTTTGCACTCTTAATATTCAAATCAATTTCATTTATGAATTGGTCCTTCCTCCATACTTCTTCATCTCCGTAATGACTTGTAGTGAACAATTCACTAATTTGGACAGTTTTCTTTGAGAAATACAAGCAATTTAAATATAAAACTATCGCTACTGGAGGCAGTCCGATTTGAACATATCCGAAGGACATGTTCTTAAGCCAGTGAGTGGGAAACAAAAATAAATCGCTTCCCGGATGCCATATAATCTTCTCATCAACAATATCGCGCCTATTGAAAATAAAACAGTCAGGAGCTTTTCGCTTATTTCTTGAAGCGCTTTTAGCCATTTTGTTTCCGCTGCGATAATAAAAATTTAATTGCTGGAAAACCAGTTCAAAAAAATAATTTGGGATACATATGTCTGCGTTTGCATAAATACAAAAGGAAGTATTCGATTTCAGTTGCTCTGTAAATAAATCTCCACAATAATCTGGATCTAGAATATCTTTAAGATATGGTTTTTTAAGTTTTAATGAATCTTTGCCAAGAAGCCTTACAGAAAAATGTGAGTGTTGCCTGGTCAACAAATTTCTGAAATATCGAAAATCTTTTTCGCTTACAGAAACTACAACCTTTATTTTTCGATTAATCGATACGTTAATTGCCTTCCTTAAACTCTCAACAACCCTCATTTGGTCCTGGCAAATATTTTTAGAGCCAGAATGCCTATATAGATTTATATTGTAAATAAGTGAGATATTGCTATATTCATCATTATTGAAAGCATCATTTATTAAGAATTTTTTGTTTCTGTCAATTATCTCAGGATGTAGTCTGGAACTTACATTAAAGAAGTCATACATTAAGTCAAAGTATTTATCTCCAATTAAGATCATTGTTTCGTAGTTCCATATAAAAAATTTAAGGCCTGAATTACCTATAAATTCAAATAAAATTTTTACTTCATCTTGATCAATGGCAAGTGATTCAGGTTTCTCATATCCGAATCTTGCTAATTTTCGAGAGGAAGATATGTTGGTATCTCTAGTTGTGAAAATTACATTTAACTGACAAGAGTATTTTTGGATTAACTTTATTTCATCTATTATTACTTGTGAATGATTTTTTGGTCTATTAAAAGGACAAGATCTGTGGTAGATAAGCAAGTTATTTTTTGATATAAACTGACTTCCATTCCATTTTTCTGGGATCCCATAAATTGAACCTAGTGTCTTGGCGATGAATTTGCTCCCACTTGATTCGGGCCCAACAATAATCCAAGCAACGTTAATTTTATTCTGCGTAAGCAGTTCTATTAATCTGATAGTATCGGATTCCATATTTTTTCAATTCATGATATGGTTGATAATTTTATATATTTTAAGATTTGAAATTAATAATTTGTTTTGGTCATGCTCGTTCTGGAACCACATGGGCATTTAACGTTACGAGTCAATTAATAGATGCAACAACATATTCCTATCATAAGTGTTTTGTAAATAAAAAAGGAAAAGGATTAGAAAGCGCAAAAAAAGATATAAAAAATAAAGATTTTTTAATCATTAAAATTCATAATATCAAAATTTTGCAATTAATTATTGATAATTTGTCATACAGATCTAAAAGTTGTTTTTTTATACTTTCACTTCGCGATCCATTACAGACTATTTTGTCTGAGATGCGAATTATAAATATGAATCAAGAAAATTTCAAACCAACGCAAGAACAAGTTCAATCGAAGCTCCAAGAATACAACTCATACTTTCAAAAAATTAAAACAGAAATTATTCCTTTTTTTAATCCTTTAATTATTGATGAGCAACTCATTGATAATCACTTTTCTTCTTCAGTAGTGCAGCTAATTAATAAATATGTTTTTAATTCTGAAATACCCTCTTATTTGTCTTCTGAGATTTCGCAAAAATTTTCTAAACAAAGTATTAAAAATTTTTTAAAAGATACTTTTGGATATAGTAAAAAGAGCTTTGAACAATATGACCCAGTTTCTCATTTTCATGTAGGGCATATTAAAGATGATGATTATCTTTTTAAGGAAGATGAGTTGAATAGTAAAGAGTTATTAAGCTGTCTCAGGATGTCACAAAAAAACTTAATTTTAGATTCATGTTTTGCAAAAATTAATGAGTCTAATTTTAGTGAGAACCAGATTTTAAATTTGCTAGATAAGGTAAATATATTTATTGAATAGATTACTTACTGCTTAAATACAAACTTTATTGAAAAATACTGACTAGCTTCTGCAAAATATTTAATTGGTTAAAGATATATGCAAACTTATTTGCAGTTATCAAATAATATTTCTTATTGTTGATGAGTTTAAAAAATCTACTTGCACTTTCGGAAGGTTTTAAATCAGTAATTGTAAAAATCTAAAACAAATAATTTTTTCTTTAGTTAATAAGTGAAATTATTTATGATTTCTAAGTCTTTAACATGATGCGATTTGTAGACATAATTTTGAAGGTTTTTTGAAGAAAGTATTTTCTTTATTTCCTTTTTAAATGGAGATTGATTTACTTTAGGGACTTGGAATTTATTTTTTTTATGCATAAATATTTGATTGATTTCTTTATCAAATTTCTTGAAGTCAAGTGTTATTAGGTTTTTTGGAGGGATGTAGTATCTTTCTGAGGTTGTCAAAAACTGCCAACTTGCAAGGGAAAAATCAACAAGTGACAAAAAGTCATCCTCTGAGAAAAAAATCTCATCCATTAAAATCATTGCTTGAGAAATTGGGTCTATTTTTATCCATCTGTGCGGCGCAAAATATAACGAAACTAGCCTAAGAAATGGATCCCTAAGGAACGCGTACACTTTTAAATCGGAAAAATTGCTCTGGATTTGAATGTAATCCAGCATTCTCTGATGCTTAGTCTTTGTGTATTTGCCCTGAATGCCGAATCTATTAATGCCATCTTGATAATTTCTGCAAACTATTGATTCATCAGTTAGACCTGCTTCAATAATTAATTTCTGAACCAAGTTTCCTCCAGTTCTTGGGATGTGAATAAAAATATTGAGAGAATTATCTTTGTAGAAAATCAAGAGAAAGATGTATTTATAATTTAATTATATTTTTCATTAAGAATATCTTTACACCATAGTTACAAGTTTTCTTGGTTAAGCTGAGAAATTTGAAAAAATATGAATATATTACTTGGCTAATTTTAGTAAAAAACTTGTTGGTAAACTTTGCAGAAAAAGTTTAGGGTATTAATTTAGACCTTTAACCAGTCTGAAGTTTTTTTGATGTTTTTTCCAAGTCTCCTCTCTAATTTTCTAATCGTATATGAATCGATTTATATTTCCTATACAAATTTTATCAATTACTATAAAAATTATTACCTAAATTATTTTTGATACTTTTTTAATTAACTTTCTATCAAAACGTACTGATATCATCTCTAACAAATTATTCAGAAATTTATTTGTGAAATTTTCTGAGAAATATCTAATTAATTTATTTTTGCTTTCAAATTTTAATGTTATTTGCCTATTAATTCTATAAAAATTCTTTTCATGAAAAATATTTACAATTAGACTTAATTTTAATGTTTTGAAAATGTTAGGTAAATTTTCTATACTTATTTTTTCTAATTTTATGAATACATTATTATCTTCAAAATTTATTAAGAAAAACAACTTTGGATTAATTGAATAGTTTAAAACCTTATATTCATCACTTTGGTACATATATAAATTAGATTCGTTTATTTGTTGGAATCCAATATTCTGAAGACTAATTTTTTTAAAAACTGAAAGTGAATTCTTAATTAATTTGAATTCTTTCTCTGAATCAATTTGAATCATTAGGGTATTTTTTTAGGTTATTGCAAATAATAAATAATTAGTTTTTTTTTAAATTTGATTATTTAAATATGGTTCTTATTTTCTATATATCAACTTTATTTTCGATTCCACTAGCGATAAAGAATGGGTTGAGTATATTTTCTTTGCCATAAATAATATCTTTACCATTTAACTGCAAAACCTTCCCACCAGCACCTTCCAAAATAGCATGGGCTGCAGCAGTATCCCATTCAGATGTTGGGGCAAGTCTTGGATAAATATCAGCGAGACCCTCTGCAATCTTAATGAATTTAAGACTAGAACCAGCTTGTACTAGCTCAATTTTACCTTTTATATCGTTAATAAATTCTTTTGTTTCTTTGTTAAGATGACTTTTACTAGCGACAACTCTACAGATTCCGGAAACTTTTTTATATTTAACTTCTGAAATTGTTTTATTTTTATTAATAAGTCTGGAACCAAAATTTTTCCCTCCATAATAAATTAATCCTTTAACTGGAACACTAACAAATCCAAGCGTTGAAACATTTTTTTCCACTAGTGCCAAGTTGCAAGTAAATTCATCATTTTTTTTAATAAATTCTTTTGTACCATCAAGTGGATCAATTAACCAGAAAACTTTATTTGACTTAGGGATATTTAATGAGTTTTTATCTTCCTCGCTAACAATAGGTATTTCTGGGAAAAGCTTTTTCAAACCATCTGTTAAGACTTTATTAGCAGCTAAATCCGCTTTAGTTACAGGTGTATTATCGTCTTTTATATCTACTTTGCTGTCTGATTTTTCATAAACTTCCATTATGGATTTATTAGCATTACTCATTAAATTTAGTAGACCTTCTGTTAATTGATTATTTCTCAAAATTTTATTTGCTTTGTTCATTAGAAACGTGATTTTAAATTGACTAACTATACCATTTAAAAACACGTGCTTTACAAATTAGATTTAAAAGGATTTATTAAGGTGAATAATTTCTTAATATTAAGTTATTCAAGATTTATCTAATAATTTAAATTCAAGTTTTTTCTTCAATCAATTATATATAACTCAAAAAAAAAGATTTGAAGTAATCTTATAGAAATATGAAAGTTGCCCTAATTCAACTTATCTCCGAAGATGTATTTAAATCATGTGAACTTTTCTTATTATTGAGCGTTCTCATATATTTAATTTCAATGTTAAGAGGTATATAATGATTTACAAAATTTTAAACAATATGGACAACGATATTAATCTAGAATGTGAAAGATTAAATAACTATAAGATAATTGCAAGAGATGGAAGTCAATATTCAAGGATCTACCATTCTCATATCAGAAAATGTGCTGGAACTGCTTTCAATCATAAATTTATTGGAAACTCTTGCAACCAAGAAATAAAAATTATCAAAAAAATATATGAAGATGCTGCAAAGAATGGTGGTAGGTCCTTTCATAATGGTAAGGTTTTTGTGGGTTGGAATAAAAATCTTATAGAGTCTGGTAATTACTTTTATGCGTGGTCACACATTCCCATGCATAATTTAAAATTGCCCAAAAATACTTTCATACTTACAACATTTAGGGACCCTATTGAAAGGGTGATCTCTCATTATAAAATGATCTATGGATACTATATTTCGAATATTGATCACCCCTGCATGAGAACAGAAGGTAAATGGCTCGGAAGAGATAAAACCATCATTGAATTTGCAAAAAACATGCCAAAAGAGCATTTATTTGCTCAATTATTTCACTACTCAAGCTCATACTCTGTAGATGAAGCGATTGAGAGAATAAAAACCATTAATTTTGTTGCAAATGCGGAAAATTTAAATTCATTAGGGTATCAAACTTTGATGGGTATCCTTCCTTCTATTAGTTTGCCCTCAGGAAAAATAAGAGAAGGTTCAAAAAAAATTTATGTTAAATCTTCAGAGAGGGATTCCCTCAGAGAATTACTTATAGGAGAATATTCATTTCTTGAATTGCTTAATAAGCAAATCATGGTCTTATAGTCCCATACTTCATTTTTGTAGTTATTTTAATGTAGATTTAATCTAGTTATCGATTTCAAATAAGGACATATCAACTATCATGGATGTTAGTGGGATTTGAGAATGATAAAGGCTAGATAAGAAAAACATTTATTATCTTAGAATCGAGATCCTAAAGAAAAATTATTGATTTTTCTACAATATTAAAAACCATTAGGGTTTAGCATTTTCCAGTTCCACCCATCACGACACATTTGTTCTATAGATCTATTTGGAAACCAACTTAGAATTCTTTTTGCTCTAAGATTATTTGCCACAAGTTTACATACATCTCCTTTTCTTCTATTAGAAAATATAAATGGGACTTTTACATTATTGATAAGTTCAAAAGTTTTTATTAAATCCAGAACACTGTGACCGTGGCCAGTTCCAATATTTAAATTAATTAATTGACTATTATTTGATATTAGGTAATCTAAAGCTTTTATATGTCCATCTGCTAAATCCATTATGTGTATATAGTCTCTTATACATGTTCCATCATGAGTAGGCCAATCATTACCAAAAACTTTTAAATGCTTTTGTTCATAAGCTGCATTAATGATTAATGGGAAAATATTATTTGGTTTTTGCAGTGGATTTTCTCCAATTAAGCTGGATGGGTGTGCTCCTATTGGATTGAAATAACGAAGTATAGCTATACGCCATTCATCTTTTTTTGTATTAAAAAGGTCATTTAATAAATTTTCAACAGCACATTTCGTTGACCCATATGGATTAATTGGTTGTATTTTTGAAGATTCTTTAATTAATGAATCAGATGTATTTCCATAAACTGTTGCGCTGCTACTGAAAACGATCGTTGTACAATTATTCTCTAGCATTGTTTTAATTAAATTAAATGATCCGAATACATTATTCTCCCAATATTTAAGAGGATTAAGAACGGATTCTGATACAGATTTAAGTCCTGCGAAATGGATAACTCCATTGATAGGTTTATTTTCCTTTTTCGATTTTTTAAAAACAGAATCTATAAACTCTTTATCTATTAGGTCTCCCTTGAAGAATTTTAATTTATCTTTGATGTTAATTTTCTTTTTTAAAAAAATCTCTTTAATTTGATAAAGGGATTTTATATTGCTATGGCTTAATGAATCTATAACGCAAATTTCATACCCACTTTCTAAAAGACAAACACATGTATGAGAACCTATAAAACCTGCCCCACCCGTTACAAGTATTCTTTTCATTTTAAAATATTATGAGGTGTGAAATTATTTTATATCACCTCTTATTTTAATTTCTCTTTTTTTAGCTAATAATAAAGTGACTCTTAAAAAAAATTATTTAAATGCCTCAAGAAATTCTCTAAGGGTAATAAAATTAAATAAAGAATTTTATAAGATATAAATAAGATAAATCTAAAAAATTTCAGTAACCTTAACTATAACGATATCGTATTAGACTTCAATAATAAAACCTAAAGTAAATTTAAAAAACGGCTTAAATTTTTAACGATGTGAAGATTTAGTATTTTTAGTCTTAATTAGAATCCATTTAAATTTTTTTAATACTTAGAAATTTTATTTTTTCTTATAAAAATAGGGAAAATTGTTTCCAAGATAAGTACCTTAAATAATTTTAAAAATCATCCAGAGGATTATGAAATTTAAAAAATACATATATAGATGTAATTAAGTGATAAGATTTACTATATTTATTTAGATAAATTGATAAAAAAAGTTTGTTGTATCGGTGCGGGATATGTTGGGGGCCCAACTATGTCCGTTTTTGCCGATAAATGCAATGATATTTCTTTTAATGTTGTTGATGTTAATCCGGATAGAATTGCAGCTTGGAATAACAAGGATTTATCAAAGCTCCCTATTTTTGAACCTGGTCTAGATGAAATTGTAAAAAGATGTCGTGGAAAGAATTTGCATTTTTCTACCGAGGTTCATAAATATATATCTGAAGCAGATATAATTTTCATCTCTGTAAATACTCCTACAAAAACTCGCGGAATTGGTGCTGGTCAAGCAAGTGATTTAAAATGGGTAGAATCTTGTGCTAGGCAAATTTCTGAGCATGCAAAAGGGCATACGATTGTTGTTGAAAAAAGTACTTTACCTGTGAGAACTGGAGAAGTAATCAAAGATATTCTTGAATGTTCTCAATCTTCTTTAAATTCCAAGAATGAAAAAACCTTTGATATATTATCAAATCCGGAATTTCTTGCAGAGGGAACCGCTATTAATGATCTTGAAAATCCGGATAGGGTCTTAATTGGAGGTTCAAATGAAAATGCGATCAAAGTACTTCATGATCTTTATAAAAGATGGGTGAATGAAGAAAAAATTATACACACTAATTTATGGAGTAGTGAGTTGGCAAAATTAACAGCAAATGCCTTCCTTGCTCAAAGGCTTAGTTCTATTAATTCAATAAGTGCTCTTTGTGAAGTCACTGGTGCTGACGTTAGGGAGGTCTCGCGTGCAATTGGTAAAGATAGTCGGATTGGAAGTAAATTCCTTAATGTTGGCCCTGGTTTTGGAGGCAGTTGCTTTAAAAAAGATATATTAAATCTTGTTTATTTAGCCAATCATTTTGGTCTACCTGAAGTTGCTAATTTTTGGGAAAGCGTTATTGATCTTAATATTTGGAATCAAGATAGATTAACTCATATAATTTTGGAAAAATTATTTGGAACTTTAACTGAAAAAAGAATTGGTATTCTAGGTTTTTCTTTTAAGGCAAATACTAACGATACTAGAGAGTCTCCAGCCATTCAAATATGTAAGAACTTATTAAACGAAGGAGCTTCTTTAAAGATTCATGATCCTAAAGTTTCAACAAAACAAGTAGCTTTAGATTTGGGAATACCATCAATTGAAGAATGTAGTAAGAATAAGGAATTAAATAAACTATATATCGACAAAAAATGGGAAAAATCCCATTTAGAAAACGATTTCTTTGATAATCTAGATGCAGTTATTGTTTTAACAGAGTGGGAAATTTATTCTGATATAAACTGGGAAAAAGCATCCAAAAAAATGAGATCCCCTGGTTGGGTTTTTGATACAAGATTAATAGTAAATGAAGAAAAAGTAATTAATTCAGGGCTTAGTTTTTGGAGGGTAGGAGTGGGAACTGTAAAGAGAGATTAGATATTTTTAGGAAATTAAATATAAATTTTTTATTTTCTGCAAACTCAAATGAGAAAGGGGGCTAGGAAAGTAATGAGGAAGTTGCTAAAAATACTTATATATTTCCAATCTAAGATCAATAAATAGTGTTTTAGGTTCTATTTTTACATGGAGTTGTAGTATATTGCATTGTGCAAAATTTATGAATTTAAAAAATACCTTACAAACTACAATTTTTATTAAGTAAATAATCGTACTTTATTGCCAAAATAAGTGTGGAGATATGATAATTAATATATTAATTTATAAAAGTTTTGAAGAAAGCCCTAATTACTGGCATTACTGGTCAAGATGGTAGTTATCTCGCTGAATTCTTATTAAAAAAAAATTATATAGTTCATGGGATTAAAAGAAGATCTAGTAGTTTTAATACTTCAAGGATTGACGATATTTATCAAGATCCTCATGCAGATAATCCAAGACTTTTACTTCATTATGGAGACCTAACTGATAGTACAAATATTATAAAAATAATAGAAAAAATTAAACCCGATGAAATATATAATTTAGGGGCACAGAGTCATGTTGCAGTTAGCTTTGAGTCTCCAGAATACACAGCTAATAGTGATGCTTTAGGAACTTTAAGGATCCTTGAAGCAATTAAGTTACTTGGTTTGGTTAATAAAACTAGAGTTTACCAAGCGAGTACAAGTGAATTATATGGCTTAGTTCAGGAAATTCCTCAAAATGAAAATACACCTTTTTATCCAAGAAGTCCTTATGCAGTAGCAAAATTGTATGCTTACTGGATAGTGGTAAATTACAGAGAAGCTTATGATATTTTTGCATGTAATGGAATTTTATTTAATCACGAATCTCCAAGGAGAGGAGAAACTTTTGTAACAAGAAAAATAACTAGAGGATTATCAAGGATAGATGCTGGTCTAGAAAAAGAAATATATATGGGCAATATAAATTCACTTAGAGATTGGGGACATGCAAGAGATTACGTTGAAATGCAATGGATGATGTTACAGCAAGAGAAGCCAACTGATTTTGTCATAGCTACTGGTAGACAAGAAAGTGTAAGAAAGTTTATTGAATTAACTGCTAAAGCACTTAACTGGGGTTCTATAATTTGGGAAGGCACTGGAGTCGATGAGATAGGTAGAAGAGAGGATACAAATGAAATAGTAATTAGAATTGATAAAAAATATTTTCGTCCTACAGAAGTCCAAACTTTATTAGGGGATCCATCACTAGCTAAGAATGAATTGGGTTGGGTTCCTAAGACAACATTAGAGGAAATGGTTGCTGAAATGGTGAAAGTAGATAAAGAAGAAGCTCAAAAAGAATTGCTGTTAGTTAAAAGTGGATTTGATGTTAATAGTAGTAATGAACAACCCCCTAATATTTAAAATTTACTAAAAAATTCATGAAATATATCAGTAAGGAAAATAAGATTTTCATTGCAGGGCACAAAGGAATGGTAGGTTCTGCTATTGCTAGAAATCTTAAAGATTATGGTTATAGTAATTTGCTGACAGTTAAAAGGACTGACTTAGATTTGAAAGATACCAGTGCGGTAAAAAACTGGTATAAAGTTAATAAACCTGATGTTGTAGTTGTAGCAGCAGCAAAAGTAGGCGGGATTCTTGCAAACTCAAACTTTCCGGTAGAATTTCTTTTAGATAACCTTAAGATTCAGAATAACCTCATAGAGGGAGCTTGGGAAAATGGAGTAAATAGGCTTCTATTTCTCGGAAGTAGTTGTATTTATCCAAAATTTGCTCCACAACCAATTAAGGAGGAATCCTTACTTTCTGATTCTTTAGAAAGTACCAATCAATGGTATGCAATTGCAAAAATAGCCGGGATTAAATTATGTGAAGCTTTAAATCTACAATATGGATTTGATGCGATTTCTGTAATGCCAACCAACCTTTATGGTCCTGGAGACTATTATCATCAAGAAAAGAGTCATGTTATTCCTGCATTAATTAGTAAATTTGAAAACGCCGTAAAAAATCATCATAAAGAAGTAATTTGTTGGGGGAGCGGTTCTCCTTATAGGGAGTTTTTATATGTTGATGATCTTGCTGATGCATGCAAATTTCTTTTAGAAAATTGGAAGCCACATAAAAAAGATATAAAATATCTAAATGTAGGAACCGGAAAAGATATGAAAATAAAAACGATTGCTGAAATTATATGTAAAAAATGTGGATTCAATGGAGAGATAGTATGGGATAAATCTAAGCCAGATGGTACTCCAAAAAAACAACTCGACATTTCAAAAATAAGAAGTTTAGGGTGGGAACCTAAAACTAGTTTTGATGAAGGATTAAATCAAACTATTCAAAATTATAGATATCTACTAAGTAATAATGAATTAAGGGAATAAAGATTGCTACTAATAAAATTAATTAATTTCTAAGAACTTCAAATTTTTTTTAAAAAATTTTCTTAAAACATAAGTAAATATTTTATACTTTATTTAGATAATTATCATTGTAAGCTTATAATTAATTTTTGAAGTTTAGTTTAATTTTTAGTATTCAATTGATGAATGATTCTAATAATATATCAACTAAAAAGACTAAAATTATTCCTGTAATATTGTGCGGGGGGCAAGGTACCAGATTATGGCCTTTATCAAGAAAAAGTTACCCCAAACAATTTTTATCAATAAACTGTTTAAATCAGAAATCTTTACTTCAGAATACTCAACAAAGACTTGAAGGTATTAAAGACTTAATAGAGCCAATCTTAGTTTGTAATAATGAACATAGATTTATAGCCGCTGAACAAATGCGCGAGATTCATATTAATCCTAAATCAATTTTATTAGAACCATTTGGAAGAAATACTGCACCTGCAATCCTTTTGGCGGCATTTAAATCTTTAGAAACCGAGGATAATCCACATTTATTAATACTTTCAGCTGATCATCAAATCAAAAATGATAAAAAGTTTAGAGATTTAATAGAAATTGGCAAGACATATTCTTCAGAAGAAAAGTTGGTAACATTTGGTATTATCCCAAGATCACCAGAAACAGGGTATGGATATATAAAATCAGAAAAACCTTTTAACCTAAATAGTGTTGAAGGGATTAAAATTTCAGAATTTATAGAAAAGCCAAATTTAAGAAAGGCAAAAGAACTCATAAATGATAAAACTTATACATGGAATAGTGGAATTTTCTTATTCAAAGCAAAAACAATTATTAACGAAATAAAGAAATTAAATCCTGAAATTTACAGCGTTTGCAAAAAAACATTTGGTAATAGTTCTATGGATCTTGATTTTCAGAGACTAGATGAGCAGTGTTTTGAGTCATGCCCAGATATTTCTATTGATGTAGCAGTTATGGAAAAAACAAACAAAGGCATCGTTTTACCTTTAGATGCTCAGTGGAGTGATATTGGGAGTTGGAAATCAGTTTGGGAAAATACAGATAAAGATAATTATGGAAATGTTATTAAAGGAAATGTTATTAGTCAAAATACAGAACATTGTTATTTACATAGTGAAAACAAGCTTCTAGTAAGTTTAGGAATAAAAGACTTGGTAATAATTGATACTGATGATGCAACTTTAATTGCTGAAAAAAATCAATCTCAAAATATAAAAAAAATTGTTAATGAATTGCAAGATAAAAATTTTAAAGAAGCCAACTCAAATAGAAAAGGCTTTCGTCCATGGGGTTTTTATATCTCAATCTTAGAAGATCAAAAATGGAAAGTCAAAATTATACATGTAAATCCAGGAGCAAAGTTATCCTTACAAATGCATCATCATAGATCTGAACATTGGGTTATTGTTAAAGGAAAAGCTGAAGTAGAGATTGATGATAAAAAGTTTACAATCACTAAAAATGAAAGTACTTATATTCCACTTGGAGCTAGACATAGATTGTCTAATCCAGGGGAAATACCATTGGAACTTATTGAAGTTCAAAGTGGATCATACTTAGGAGAGGATGATATCATTAGATTTGATGATCAATATGGTAGAAACTAACTATGCGTAGTAATCTAAAAATCAAAAAATTAATTTTCGAATTTATAATTTGTTTCCCACTTTGAATTAGATTTTATTTCTTCAAATATAAAGATGAAATTACTTAAATTTCTTAAAAGAAAGAAAAATTTTAAAGGTGGGATAGAGATTGTCACCCCTTCACAAATATCTGGCTGGATATACTCGAAAGATAATTCTTTTAATAAAGTAGCTTTATTTTGTAGTGAAAAAATAATATCTGAGGCTTTCATAAAATTAGAAAGGGAGGATGTCGCAACTAAATTAGGTTCAAATAATAAATTCATTGGTTTTGAATTAAATATTCCAAATGAATTGTTATCGGAGGAAAAGATCAATAATAAATTTTCAGTATTTGCTATTAGCGAAAAATCTAATAAAAAAATAAAATTGGAATTCTTCTCTAAGAATCAATCAATTGATTACAAATTAAATTATTTAATAAATAACAAAAAATTACTTGGTTTATATGGACATATTGATGGGATATTAGAGGATGGTTATATACATGGATGGTGCTATAAAAAAAATGACCAAAATCCTCAAAAGATATGGTTAAGAAGTGGGCAAGAAGAAAAAGCTATATTAGTTACATGTGATTCTTTTAGAGAAGACTTAAAAAAGTTTGGGATTGATGGATATTGCGGATTTAAAATTTCATCACTTGAGATACCTGAATATTTTCATAATAAAAATTTGAGATTTTCTTTTGATGAGGAGGGAGTTTTTAATTTGCCGCAAACTAAAGAAATAATATTTAATCAGATCTATAATAAAACAGAAATAATGCCACTTAATGAAACTAAATTTGTGGCTTCCGAAAAAGATATTGATTATTTAAAATATTTAAATGATCCAAATTCGAAATACTCTAATGATTGGGAAAAAATTTATCAATATAAATTGCTTCTTGATTTGATAGAAGAAAAATTAAATCAAGGAAATCTGAGTTTTTTTGAAAAAATAAAACTTAAATTATTGAAAAAATAGGTTATGATTTTCATCTGATTAAATCAAAAAAATATAAACACAATTCAACTTTTGTATATTAATTAAGAAAATTAATACATTTGGTCAAGAAAAAACTCTAAATTTAGTCCTTATTATTACTTTATTGAATGAAAAATTAAATATATAGATTTTTTAAGTTATCTCAATTTTCATGAATTCCATTGCAATCTTAGAATTTTTAGGAAATTTACTTTTTAATAATCTCTGAATAATTTCAAAAGATCTACTCATTTGTTCCTCTGAAGCTTTTCTTATCATAGAGTTCTCAATATCAAACCTAGAAAGCTTTTCTTGAGTTTTGTGCAACATATTTAAATTGAAATTATTTTCATCTTGAACGGAGCTGAGCTTATTCAAATTGGATTTATTTTCATCGTACGCCTTAGCAGCTTCTTCAAGTTCCAGTGTGAGATCATTTATAAGATTTTCTTTGGAAACCAGATCATCTTGAATAGAATTGAGCTTATTTAAATTAGAATTATTTTCATCATTTTTGCCGGATAGTTCCAGTGTGAGATCATTTATAAGATTTTCTTTGGAAACCAGATCATCTTGAATAGAATTGAGCTTATTTAAATTAGAATTATTTTCATCATTTTTGCCGGATAGTTCCAGTGTGAG